>NZ_JADEXG010000027.1 GCF_015207255.1 Vasconcelosia minhoensis LEGE 07310 | reverse complement strand
GTCGGGGGGTGGGTCGGGCGGCGGCGCGATCTCCTCACTGCGGCCGCGCACCGGCGGCAGCTTTTCCACTAAACCCATCTCAAAGGCGGTGTCGGGCAGCTCTCCGGCAATGTATTTACCCGGCTCGAAGAGGCGACCGGGAGTCATGCAGACCTGCCGCAGCTCGACGATTTCGGTTTCGGCGAACATCGACCGGGAAAGGCGGCGTTCTAAGCCCATAGGACGCTCCTACTCATCGACCTGCCAGAGCTCTTTGGTGTATCCCTCGTCCAAAATTTTCTGCGGTCGCATCACCAGCACGACCCGTCCCAGCAGAGCCGCGGCTGGCGGCTGCTCAAACCACTGAATTTTCAGCTGACCCGCTGCGTCAGCGATGAAATAGCTGTAGACGTCCCAGTCGCGGCTGGCCCGGTCGATGATTACCAAGACCTGCTCGGCTGAAGCATTCGACGGAACGTTGGGCAGCTGCTCGAAGGGAGCCAGTAGGGCTACCGGGTCTTCAGCTTTGAGAATCACCTGCCAGCCCGGTACCGGCACCCAGGCTCCCATACCGGAAAACTTGACTAGGCCAAAGGGAGGTTCTGGCTCGGTGATGGGCACGGCCTTGTAATCCGCGATCGCAATCGGCAGCTGGCCGACCACAGGGATAATGCAGGGCGAATCGGCTTCGCTTTCCAGCCGGAATAGGGGCAGCTTGGGCGCGGTCTGGCTCTGGATGACGGTAAAGTCGGTCAGCAACTGTTCGATTTTTTGGCGGGCGCTATCACTGTTAGCAAAACGAAGGCCCTGGGCGATCAGGCGCGATCGCGCCTGCAAGTCCGACTGCTGCCGGGCCAGCCGCCAGTAGTGAAAGGCTACCGCGTCGCCGGAATCGCTCGTGAAGCCAGAGGGCGGCTCTGCGCTATAGGAAAACTCCTGGAGCGCCCGGGCAATCTCTTTCACCTGGTCGCTTTCTAAGCCGTGCTGGGCAATCAGCTCCGCCGCCCGAGCGCGGTCCGTTTGGGAGAGAATCCGGAGTTCGTACAGGCTGTCGCTGCCGCGTTCGGTAAAGTGAGCCTGGGCCGAATCGGATACGCCCGCTGCCAGCATCGACTCGTAAACCTGGGTGGCGACGATGATTTGATTTTGCTGAATGGGCTCAAAGCCGGTGCCTTCAAAGATCTGCTGCGGGCTCATCCCGGCCTTTTGCAGCGTGCGGCAGGCCTGGCCCCACTCCACCCAGCTGCCCTGCTTGCGGCGCAGCTGGTGCAGCAGCGCGTCGAGCTCAGCCTGGGAATGGGCCTGGGAATGGGCATTCGGTTGGTTAGCAGAAGGCGTCATGGGCAGCAATTCAGAAAAAATTTGGCCTTTCTGAACTCTATCGCGATTTTCCGCCGCTGGGCAGATTCAGCCAGACAAAGTTGCCCCCCGCCTTGACGATGGCCCAACCGGCGCGCGATGATGAAATGCACGGGGCTATAGCTCAGCTGGTAGAGCACCTCAATGGCATTGAGGGGGTCAGCGGTTCGAGTCCGCTTAGCTCCATTTTTAGGTCGCGCTGTAATAGCCTCGATACCAGTCCACAAACTTCTCAATGCCTGTTTCCAGGGGCGTATCGGGCTTGAAGCCAACGTCATCCATCAGGTCCTGCACCTCGGCGTAGGTGGCTGGGACATCGCCGGGCTGCATTGGCAGCATGGTCTTCTCAGCCTTTTTGCCCATGGCCTGTTCGATCACCTCGATGAATCGCATCAGGGTGACGGGGCTGTGGTTGCCAATGTTGTAGAGCCGATAGGGCGCGGCGGTCTCTGCGCCGGATGCCTGGATTTGGGGCGGATGGGCCATGACTCGGATGATGCCCTCAACCACTTCATCTATATAGGTGAAGTCGCGCTGCATCTGGCCGTGGTTGAAGACCTGAATCGGTCGGTCATTCGCGATCGCGTCCACAAACTTAAAGTAGGCCATGTCCGGGCGACCCCAGGGACCGTAGACGGTAAAAAACCTGAGCCCTGTCATCGGCAGCTGATAGAGGTGGCTGTAGGCATGGGCCATCAGCTCGTTAGCCTTCTTGGTCGCGGCGTAGAGCGAGAGTGGGTAGTCTACCCGATCGGTCACGGCGAAAGGCACTTTGCGATTTTTGCCGTAGACCGAGCTGGAGGAGGCAAAGACTAGATGGCGAGTCGCGGCCTGGCGACAGCCCTCGATGATATTCAGGAAGCCCAGCAGGTTGCTGTCGGCGTAGGCGTGGGGATTTTCCAGCGAATAGCGGACGCCTGCCTGAGCGGCCAGGTGCACCACGCAGTCAAACGGCTGGGTTTGAAATAGACGGGCAATGCCGTCGCGATCGCTGAGGTCTAAGCGCTCAAAGGTAAACTGAGGAAAGCTCGACAGCTCTGCCAGGCGATCTTTCTTTAGCGTTACGTCGTAGTAGCTGTTGAGATTGTCAATGCCGTAGACTGGCGTATCCCGAGCCAGCAGGCGTTGCGCCAGAGAATAACCAATAAACCCAGCGGCTCCAGTAATCAATACGGTCACGCTGTCTGCTCCTTTACGCATTCAACTGTGGATGCTGGCCGTATTTTAGAGATCCCAGTCTGAAAAATCTAGCAGTCGAATGGGGATTGATGAACTTCTGACCACTGTGTAAAGCTCCAGCAAGGGTTTGCCGCTCGCTTCATCGCCGAAAATTTTCGTAGTCATCACGCCTGCTCTGGCAAGCTAGACCCGATAGAGCGCCCAATATCAATGCTCAGCATCAGTGCTAGGATTGCCACAGAAGAAAAATGAGAAAACCAAGGAAATCAGCATCGATGCAAGGAATTCAAGAAATTGACAAGTCCATTTCAATTGATGGTCGCGATATTCGGCTGAAGGTCGGCCTGTTTGCGCCCCAAGCAGGCGGCTCTGTGTTAGTCCAGTCCGGCGATACGGCAGTTCTAGTGACGGCGACCCGCTCGACCGGACGAGAGGGGATTGACTTTCTTCCTCTACTGATTGACTACGAAGAGCGACTCTACGCCGCGGGCAGAATTCCGGGCGGGTTTCTGCGCCGGGAGGGCCGACCGCCCGAGCGGGCGACGCTGACCAGCCGGCTGATTGACCGGCCCATGCGCCCCCTGTTCCCCCAGTGGATTCGGGATGACATTCAAATTGTTGCCACGACCGTTTCGATGGACGATGCGGTGCCGCCCGACGTACTAGCGGCCACGGGAGCCTCGATCGCCGTGATGCTGGCCAAAATTCCCTTCAAAGGCCCGATGGCGGCGGTGCGAGTGGGTCTGGTGGGTGATGACTTTATTATCAACCCCACCTACCAAGAAATTGAGACCGGAGATCTGGACCTGGTTGTGGCCGGTTCGCCCGACGGCGTGATCATGATCGAAGCCGGGGCCAACCAGCTGCCTGAGCAGGACGTGATCGAAGCGATTGACTTTGGCTATGAGGTTGTTCAGGACCTGATTAAGGCGCAGCAGGAGCTGATTCAGGAGCTGGGTATCGAGCTAGTTGAGGAAACGGAGCCGGAGACCGATGCCACCCTGGCCGACTTTTTGCGAGATCGCGCCACTGCCCCGATCAAAGACATCCTAAAGCAGTTTGAGCTGTCCAAAGAGGGCCGCGACCAGGCGCTGGATGATATCAAGGCGGAAATTAAGACCGAGATCGAGGCCCTGCCGGAAGATCACGCCGTTCGTACGGCGGTCAGCGAAAATGGCAAAGCTCTGGGGAAAGCCTACAAGAGCCTGACGAAAAAGCTAATGCGGGCTCAGATTGTTGAGGAAAACGTGCGCGTAGACGGTCGCCAGCTCGACCAGGTGCGTCCAATTGACTGTCGGGTTGGCGTCCTCCCCAGCCGGGTCCACGGCACCGGACTGTTCCAGCGGGGGCTCACTCAGGTGCTTTCGATTACAACACTAGGCACGCCCGGCGATGCGCAGATGATGGACGATCTGCACCCGGACGATGAAAAGCGCTATCTGCACCACTACAACTTTCCCCCCTACTCAGTTGGCGAAACCCGGCCCATGCGCTCCCCGGGCCGCCGCGAGATCGGTCATGGGGCGCTGGCTGAGCGGGCGATCATGCCGGTGCTGCCGCCCCAGGAAGCGTTTCCCTACGTGATTCGCGTGGTTTCAGAGGTGCTGTCCTCCAACGGCTCCACCTCGATGGGGTCGGTTTGCGGCTCCACCCTATCGCTGATGGATGCGGGCGTACCGCTGTCGAAGCCGGTCAGCGGCGCGGCTATGGGACTGATTAAAGAAGGCGAAGAAGTCCGCATCCTGACCGATATTCAGGGGATTGAAGATTTTCTGGGGGATATGGACTTCAAGGTCGCTGGCACCGATACGGGAATCACAGCGCTGCAGATGGATATGAAGATTACCGGCCTGCCGATGGAGGTAATTGCCAAGGCGATCAAGCAGGCGCGACCGGCCCGGCTGCATATTCTGGAGAAAATGCTGGCGGCGATCGACAAGCCGCGGGCCGAGGTGTCAGAATATGCGCCGCGGCTGCTGACCATCCAGATCGATCCGGAGCAGATCGGCATGGTGATTGGGCCGGGCGGTAAGCAGATCAAGAGCATTACCGAGCAGACCGGTGCCAAAGTCGATATCCAGGACGATGGGACGGTGACGATTTCGGCGATCGATTCCAGCAAGGCCAAGCAGGCCCAGGTGCTGATTGAGGGGATTACCCACAAGCCTGAGGCGGGCAATGTCTACATGGGCAAGGTGACCCGAGTCATTCCGATCGGCGCTTTTGTCGAGTACATGCCAGGTAAAGAGGGCATGATTCACATCTCTCAGCTCGCTGACTTCCGGGTTAACAAGGTTGAAGACGAGGTGAACGTGGGCGACGAGGTCCTGGTCAAAGTGCGCGAAATTGACAACCGCGGGCGAGTTAATCTGACCCGGCTAAACATCCACCCAGATGAGGCGGCGGCCGCCAAGGAGGCAGCGGCGGCCTCGTCCTAAGTTTGCCCCCAAGTTGCCCTAGCAATTTGCTATCGCTCGAGGTTTATCGGTAGGATGCAGTGATGCAAACCCGAATAAAGCCCGAATAAAGCTAGATGTCTGTGCGAAAAGTTGTCATTGCCGGTAATTGGAAAATGCACAAAACCCAGGCCGAGAGCCTGGCGTTTTTGCAGGGGCTAATGCCCCAGCTCGAAGCGGTGCCCGAGCAGCGAGAGGTGGTGCTGTGCGTGCCGTTTACGGCGCTCAGCCTGCTGTCGGAAAAGCTCCACGGCAGCCGCGTCAAAATTGGCGCTCAGAATGTCCACTGGGACGAGTCGGGCGCCTATACCGGCGAGATTGCCAGCGGCATGCTGACCGAGCTCGGAGTGCGCTACGTCATCGTTGGCCACAGCGAGCGGCGGCAGTACTTTGGCGAAACTGATGAGACCGCCAATCGGCGGCTGAAGGCGGCTCAGGCAGCGGGTCTGACGCCGATTCTCTGCGTCGGTGAAACCAAGCAGCAGCGCGATGCGGGTGAGACCGACGCCTGGATTACCGGCCAGATTAAAGCTGGCCTTACCGGTATTGACCAGAGCAATCTAGTGATCGCCTACGAGCCGATCTGGGCGATTGGGTCCGGCGACACCTGCGAGCCGGAAGACGCCAACCGGGTGATTAGCCTGATTCGCAGCCAGCTCAGCCAGGCCGATGTGCCGATTCAGTACGGCGGCTCGGTCAAGCCGGCCAATATCGATGACATCATGGCTCAGCCTGAGATTGATGGGGTGCTGGTCGGCGGAGCCAGTCTGGAGCCCGATAGCTTTGCCCGGCTGATTCACTATCAGTAATCGCCCCGTCGTCAGTCGGCTGCCGCCCTATGGCTCTCAACCGTGTCTTGCTTCGGATTGTTGGCCTCGGCTGGCTGGGCTTTATCGCGATTGGCTTAGTCGTCAGTCAGGTCTTTGCCGCGCCGACGGTAGCGCTGCTGATTGACCGCAGTGATTGCGCTCCGGACCAGTGGCGATCGCTTTCTGAGCGGTACGAAGCGCTCTACGGGCGATATCAGCGCGATCGCGTTAAATTCTCCCAAATTCTTTTGATCAGCGACCTAGGGGAAGAAGTGGCCGAAGTGCCCCTGACCCCAGCCGAATTTCGCCGCCTGCACACCTACGGGCAGGCTGACCCTGAACGACTTGCCCAGCTGGCTCAAAGCTACCCGGCAGTTGAGCTGCTGAGCTGTGCTACAGATTGAAATGGGCGTGAACATAGGTGCGATCGCGCCCATGCTGCTTGGCATGATAGAGGGCAAGATCTGCCGCTTGCAAAAGCGACTGCGGCGTTTCAGATCGGCTTGGAACCGCGGTGGCAATCCCCATGGTGACGGTAACGTAGTCTGAGCCTGTCAGCGGCGAGAGCGGATGGGGAATGTACAGCCCGCGGATGCTGTCATGGATCTTTTGGGCGACTTGCCAAGCGCCCTGGGTGTGAGTATTGGGTAATACAATGGCAAATTCTTCGCCGCCGTAGCGCGCGACTAGGTCCGCTGGCCGCTGAGGCACCTGCATTAGCGTTTGGGCGACCTGGGTCAGGCAGCGATCCCCCGCTGGGTGGCCGTAGTGATCGTTATAAAGCTTAAAGTGGTCGAGGTCGCAGAGAATTAGCGAAAGCGGCTTTTTCTCGCGGGTCAGGCGCTGCCACTCGCTATGCAGATGCTCGTCAAAGCGCCGCCGATTGGCTAGCTGGGTGAGCCCGTCCGATAGAGCCAGCAGCCGGAGTTCCTGGTTAGCCAGCTGAAGCTTCTGATACAGCAGGGCCTGCTGAATGGCGATAGAGAGCTCGTAGGCAACACTGCTAGCATTCGTCAGCGCCTGCTCCGACCATACATCTGGGTCAGCGCAGTTGGCCAAGGCGAGCATTCCCCAGGGCAGAGGGATATGCTCAGGCGGGCGGGCTGACAACCGCAGCGGCAGCAGCAACCACTGGCCTGGATACTGCTGCTGCCAGCGTCGTTGCCAATCCAGACAGGAAGCCTGATCAGGATCAGTCTGAATTGGCATCCCGTCGAGCAGGGGCTGAAGCTCCGGAAAATCTTTGAGGGTGATGGAGAGCAGATCCTGCCGAGCAATCGGCTCGGTCTGGCAGTATTGGACAATCTGTCGCCAGGCGCGATCGCGCTCATCATACTGGAGTAAGCAGACCCGCTCAGCCCCATATAGCTCGCCAACGCTCGTTACTGCGGTGGCGCAGACCTGGCGCAGATCGAGCGACTGACGAATTTGCTGCTCCACTCGCCGCTGCTGCTGCTGTCGTTGCAGCTGCTGCTGGAGAGATTGAAGCTGTAGCTCTAAGTTTGTCAAGTTCGCCAGCCTCAATGGAGTAACGCTGGTGCCAGCCGGGACCGAAGCCAGTAGCAATTGGTACACCGCACTGCTAAGCGGTGAGTCAATTAGCCCAGTCTGTTTCAGGGTCAAGCCGGTTCAATCGCTCTAATGGGTTGGCTTTGCTAAGCGGAACCCAACAAAGCCCAGTTTTCCCTCAATTATCTCAGAACTGCCGTCAGCAGCAGAGTTTCTTAGCAAAACATGCCGATTGAGAGACCTATTGAATTCGGTCTATCTATACTACTCTAAGCGCGTATGTGCTTAATTTCGAGAGCGCTCAGAGCACCTACGCGAATTTCCGTAGACGCTTGTACTGCCAAGGGGCCTTACGGTTGAACTGGGTCACGGGAGCTGATTTCTATCTTTGGGCAAGGCTAGGTTGAAAGCTGAAGAAAGTGCCTTAGGGCAGTGACCATCGCCGGGGGCCAGCGCCGTACCCGGGTCACCCAGTCCAGGTCACGATAGCGAGAGTCCAGGCCGACTGCTGCAACCCAATGGCTTTCAGCTTCGCCGCGCTGTCCTTGCTCCCATAGGGCGGCGGTCAGGCCGGCCCGAACATCGGCAAAGTTTGGATATTTACGCACTAGACTTTTCAGGAGCTGTACCGCATCCTGCGTCTGTCCCGTCTGATATAGGGCCAGTGCGTAGTTGGCGTAGGCTAGCGAAAAGCTAGGCCTGAGGGTAATGGCAGCCTGGTAATCTGCGATCGCGAGCTCCCATTCGCCCGCTCCAGCCTCGGCATTGGCCCGGTTGTTGTAGACCGCCGGGTCGTCTGAATCGAGCGCCAGCAGCCGGTTGTAGTCCTCAATTGCGGCGTCCCACTGGCCCATCGCTTCCCAGGCTGCCCCCCGGTTGAGGTAGGGATCGGGGGCTAGGGGAGCTAGGTCGATGGCCCGGCTGTAGTCCGCGATCGCGGCGGGCAGATGGTTTTGGCCCACCCGCACATTGCCCCGATTGCTCCAAAGCGCAGCCTCATCGGGGCGTTGCTCAATCAGCTCAGTCCAGTAGCCTTCGGCTGCGGCGAACTGGCCCGCTTGAGTGGCGGCGAAGGCCCTTTGGCGCAGCTCTGCCGTAGAGGTTGCCCAGGCGGGCTGCGCCGGTATGAGCCAAGCCAGCGCTAGCGTCAGCCCCAGGAATAGACTCAGCCCCGCGATCGCGAGCGCTTTTTTCATCGGATGGTTCTACCGCCTCTGTTGCTGTTCCTTCAGCTTAAGCCTTACATCAGCCGCAGCTGTTCTTCATTGTTAAAATTTAGCCGCATTATGCCATTCACAAAGGCATCGGGTACGTCATAGCCCAGGTGCCGACAGGCGGCGGCAGTCACGACCCGGCCCCGGGGCGTACGCTGCAGGTAGCCAATCTGGAGCAGGTAGGGTTCATAGACTTCTTCGATCGTCTGGGCATCTTCCCCCGTCGCCGCCGCCATCGTGTCAAGCCCCACCGGGCCGCCGCCGAAGTTTTCGATCATCATCGTCAGCAGCCGCCGATCGGTCCAGTCCAGGCCGCAGGGATCGACGTTGAACAGCTCTAGTGCCTCTGCCGCCACTTCGCCGCTGACCGGCCCCGACGCCTTCACCTGAACATAGTCGCGAACGCGCTTCAGCAGCCGATTGGCGATGCGCGGGGTGCCCCGGGCGCGCCGCGCAATTTCCTCCGCTCCTGCCGGCGTAATCTCGGTACTCAAAACGGCGGCGGTGCGCACGATGATCTGGGTGAGCTCGTCAATTTCATAAAACCGCAGCCGCTGGATTAGGCCGAAGCGATCGCGCAGCGGCGAGGCTAGCGCCCCGACCCGCGTCGTCGCCCCCACCAGGGTAAAGGGCTGGAGTGGAATGCTGCGAATGCGGGCGCTCTGGCCTTTGCCGATGGTGATATCGAGCCGCGAGTCTTCCATAGCGGGGTAGAGAATTTCTTCGGTCACTCGCGATAGGCGATGAATTTCGTCGATAAACAGGACGTCGCCAGCTTTCAGGTTGACCAGCAGTCCGGCAATGTCCCGCGGTCGTTCGATTGCGGGGGCAGTGGTAATTTTGCAAGCAACGCCCATCTCCTGGGCCAGGATCAGCGCCATCGTCGTCTTACCGAGGCCGGGCGGGCCATAGAGCAGCAGATGGTCAAGCGGTTCCCGCCGCGACTGGGCCGCCTGGATGGCGATTCCCAGCACCTCTTTGAGCGCTTTCTGGCCGATGTACTCCCCCAGCTGCTGGGGCCGCAGCCCTTCTTCCTGGCGTGACAGCTCGCTGGGCTGGGCTGCGCTTTGCAGCAGCTCGGCTTTGGGCCTGGCCGGGCGAGCCCGGTCTTCGGGAGGCTGCTGAGAGGAAATAATCGCCATGGCGCTGCAAGCTCGCGGTACGAGGACTGTCTTACAGACAAATGTACTATATTATCTGAGCATTATCTGGGCGCTACGTCGCCCGCGCGGAACAAGTCGGCCAGGGTCGAGCAGTAGTTGGTCAGGCCCAGCTTGGCTGGCGACACCGGGTTTTGGTAGGTAAAGTGGCGATGCTGGATGCAGAAGCGGTCCCACTCGGCCACTCTCACATTGAAAACCTTGATTAGCAGCTGAGTCAGGCGGGCTGAGAGCGGCAGCCGAAAGTAAATCCGCTGGCCAAAGTAACGACTAGTTTCCTCAATCGCCTGGTTGACCGTCATCGCCTCGCCGCCCAGGACGATGTCGCGCGGCCCGTCCGCTGCCGGCGGATGCTCTACCAGGTACCGCACCACAGTGGCAATATCCTGGGCGTGGATGTAGTGAAAGCTGCCTTCGGCCTGAAGAAAACGCGCCAGGCCAATCCACTGGGCGACTTCGGGGAGAGCGCCAGAGATGTGGGAGTAGGGCTTTTGGCCATCGCCACCAAAGACCAGCGTAGGGAAGAGGGTCGTAATTTGAGGCGAGATCGCGAGCTGACCCAGCCGCTGATAGCAGATATACTTAGAGCGAATGTAGTCGGTACCGATCTCACCGGCGGCTTTAAGCGGCCGATTTTGGGGGCCTAAAATACTTGAGGTCGAAAAATAGATCACCTGCCGCAGCCGCTGCGGGTCGAGCAGCGACATCAGCCGAAGCGTTTTCTCGACGTTGATTTCATAGCTCTCTTTGGGATCCCCCCAGGAGGTGGCGATGTGAATCAGCTGGTCTACGGTAGAAAGCCGGTCAGCAAATTTATTGATCTCCCGTATGTCGCCTTGCAGACAGTGAATACCGGGCCGGGCACCGATATCCAGGTGCAGCCGGTCGGGATTACGAACCATTAAAAACAGCTCATGATCGCTATTTTTAATCAGCGTATCGACGACGTAATGGCCGATACAGCCGCTGGCCCCAGTAATGAAAATTCGCATTGTTGCCTAGGCGTGAACCGCCAGCAGCCGATCGACCTGTTTCGCCGTCTCAAAGAAGTAAGCCGCGTTTTCTTCCGGCGTTCCCGGTAGGATACCGTGGCCCAAGTTGAGAATATGGCCGCGGTTGCCCGCCTTGCGCACGGTGTCGAGGATGCGATCGCGAATGAACACCTGCGACCCAAACAGTACGCCCGGATCGACATTGCCCTGCACCACCTGAGCCGGACCTAGCCGCCGCCGGGCATCGGCCATGTCAACCGTCCAGTCCACACTAATGATGTCTACCCCGGACTCGCCCATTAGCTCCAGCACGCCCGCACTGCCGCTAATGTAGAGCACCAGCGGCGTATCGGGATGGGTCTGCTTCACCTGCCGCACCACCTGCTGCTGGTAGGGCAGGGCAAAGGTGCGGTAGTCCGCCGGGCTCAGCTGCCCCGCCCAGGAGTCAAACAGCTGCACCATCTGAGCGCCGCAGTCGATCTGGTAGCGTACATAGGTGGCAATTCCATCGGCCAGCTTGCTCAAGAGCTGGTGCAGCATCTGCGGCTGGGAAAACGCCATACCCTTGATCACCGCGTAGTTTTTGGAACTCTTACCTTCTACGGCATAGGCAGCCAATGTCCAGGGCGAGCCAACAAACCCCAGCACCGCCGCTTCATTGCCTACTTCCTGCCGCAGCGTGCTCAAGATTTTGCGAATAAACGATAGCGCCGCTTCCGGGTCGAGGTCATGCACCTGATCGATCTGGGCCTGGGTGCGGATTGGCGGATCGATAATCGGCCCCTTGCTTTCCACAATGTCGAACGGGATGCCCATACCCGGCAGCGGCGTCAGGATGTCAGAAAACATAATCACGCCGTCGGGTCGAAAGGCCCGCCAAGGCTGAAGGGAAATTTCAATGGCCAAATCGGGATTCTCAGAGCGCTCCCGAAAGGACGGATATTGCTCACGCAGGTCCCGATACACTTTCATATACCGGCCCGCCTGCCGCATCATCCAAACCGGCGGACGCTCCAACGTTTCTCCCCGAGCAGCCCGCAGCAGGTAAGGGGTTTGACTGAGTCCGGTCATACCAGTTCCAAAAAAGTAAAGGGAAAATCTTTTGTCCTTCTGCTAGCTTATCACCTGAAGCGGAGCTCTGAGCAGCGCCAGCTCTAGGCCAGCTCTGGCCCAGAGCTGGCTGAATCCGTTCTGACTAGGCCCGCTTGGGCGTAAACTGAGAGACAGCGAAGCATTGTTGTCTGAATTCAGACCGACCCATGGAAATTGTGAACTTTTTTGAAAAGCTGGCCGGCAAGTGGTTCTCTCAACGCACGACCCACGATATTGCCAGTAAGCAGTCTCAGGCCGGCAAGTCAGATTTGCAGATAGACTTTCTTCCCGCCGACAGTGCCGATGTCCAGCAGCTCTGTCAGGCTGCCGCTGCCGCAGCCCCCGCCCTATGCGGCCTGCGGCTGAGCCAAAGCAGCACCATCGAGGGTGATCCTAAAACGCTGACTGGGACTACTTTGATGGTGCCCTTAAGCCCGGCTGCGGACGGCAGTGGGTCTATCCTCTATGGCACCCCGAGCTCGTCCAGCATGCGCCAGTATCGCCTGGAAGACGGCGTTTTGACCATCCTAGCTGAGGATGATCAGGCCCGCTCAGAGGAGCGGCTCTGGTTTGTCAATGACAACGTGCGGATGCGTACCCAGGTGTTGGAGCGGCCCGACGGACTGAGACTGACCTCGTTTTGCTCAGAGATTCGACTAGGGGCAAAGCCGCCAGCCAGTTCCGCTACGGGTTAAATCGGTCAGGGCTAGGAAATGGGGTTAACGCGCGGCTAGCGCTCTCATCTTCGTTCGCCGGGCCGTCCACAGCGATGCTGAAACGGGCGTCAGTTCCGGTTTAAACGGCTGAATGGGGCGATGGAGTGAGTAGATAGGCCTGTAGCTGGCTGACCCAGCGCTCACTTCTGCTTTGGGATTGGGCTGCGGTGACAGGGGCTCAATCGGCTGGTTGCCCCGGGCCGGAGCCTCGCTTGGCAGCGTTACCAGCTGAATTTCATCGAACTGGCGGCAGGCGATTCGAACGAATTCGCGGTTGAAATGCCGTACCGGCTCACCACGCCGATTCCAGAGTTGCAAGATCTGCCGTACCGAAACAGCTTTGTAGCGACCTTCATAGAGGGCTTCAATTACCCCGTCTCGCACCCAGGCCGGTCGAGCCGTTCTCAGCCAGTCATCGAGCCAGTCGTTGGCCGGCCTGCCGCTGAGGTCAAAGCTATAACCCTGAACGAGAATCAGCGCCTGATGGGCCTCTTGTGGCAGAGAAAATGCGGTCATGGAAGCAATCCGATTGCAGCACAGACGACGTTGACGTCGGGGTAAAATGCGACACCCATGATTAATCTATAGCGTTTTCTCCGAGTTTTCTCTATCAGTGTGAACACTTGACTCCTCAAGTTGATTAAATACCTGGCTGCCAGCCGTAATACGGCTATTGGAGCGGCTCGCGCTGAATGATGCCGCCCTCGACATCGCGCCTCGGCGGCTGGTCAAAGGGCGCGGTCTCACCGCTCCAGCCCAGATTGCTCAGCCGAAACCCAACAAATCCGACCTCTTGCGAGGGGTTATAGCGTACCAGCAGGCCGTAGGTACGGCGGCTATATTCCAGCGCAAATGACGTATCTACCTCTTCCCCCGTGTCGAGATTGATCGCGGTTTGAACCCCGAGTAGGAAGGGTCCGTAGATCTGCTGAGTGATTCCCAGGGTGAGGACGCTGCGATCGACGTCCCGGTCGAAGGTAAACGGCGACTCGGCGCCGCCGAGCAGCGCCTGATAGTAGCTGATGTTAAAGCGGGTATAGTCGCCAAAGTTGCGCGATAGGTGACCGACCTGACCCACTAAGCCGATGCTGCCAGCGACCGTATCTTGGACATCGCCGTTAGTGTAATAGGTGCGGGTAGCGCGCAGACCGGTCTGAAGTTGTAGGAAGGGCACGACCGGCTCTGGCGTATAGCGCAGTCCGCCGAACTGGGTAGGCGGCAGCGGTTCTCCCTGCCAGAGCTGAAAGCTTTTGGTCAAAGAGGCGCTGCCCTGAAACCGGCCAAGGCTGATCAGATTGTCTTCGGGGGCTGTACCGAGCAAATCGGCTCGGTCGGTGTTGGCGGTGATGTACTGAGCGCTGGCCTGATAGGACAGGGTCGGTCCCTGGTTCCCCAATGGAATGGCAGGAGACAGGATCACTGCTCCTAAATTGGACTGCACGTCTTGAAACCCTAGCGAACCGTTATAGAGGCGCTCTCGATAGCCCGCTTCTAACGACAGCAGATGGCTACCCACAAACCGCTGAGCTTGCAGATTGGCCCGCAGCTCATCAGTAAATTTTGAAGGATCCAGGCTGCTGAGGTTGGCCCGGCCTCGGAGCGTTGTCCTAGGGCTGAGCTGAGCGGCTAATTTCGTCGCAATCCCGAAATTGTCAAGGTCAAAGAAGCCGCCATTGCTGCCGGTAATGGCCTGATTGACAAAGAACTGAGGTGCAACCGAAAAATTAAAACCAGGTCGGGTGACCGCAATCAGCTCGCTTTCTAGAAACACGCCGCCGCGATCGCGCCCATCTAAGCCAATTTCTGCGGGCAGTGGGCTGCTGTCGTCCTCAGTCGGATCGGTGCTGCCGCGGCTGAACAAAAAGCGCGATCGCAGCAGCGGTAGCGACAGGCCCTGGTCAAATACAATCCGGGGGCGACCGAGGGTGAGCTCATCTTGGGTTGGTGAAATGTTGCGCAGCTGCGCGGTTCTCGCCCGAAACTCGAGCTCTGGCGGCGAGAACGGATCGTTGGTAATGCGAACCCCTTCAGCCTGCCATCCATCGGCGTCGAAAAACAGCCGGTCGGCTTCAAATCGGAGCTGACGCACGCCGCTGCCCGTTGACTCGGCCCCAAAGGCGGCGTTGCTATCGGTACTGAGCCGCAGACTGCCCTCGTTCCTGACCTCAAGGGAGCGATCCGGGTTGATGGGATCATAAATGGGCCGGATGGTGCCCGTGCGGCGCTCTAGCGGCTTGGCAAAGTCAGACTCCAGCGCCGGGATGAACAATTCGCCGCGGGCGCTGCGGATCATCCCCATACCCTGGGTAAAGCTGTACTCCGCCTGCTCGCCGCGGATCACCTGCGCCCCCCGGCTGAGCAGCACATTGCCCTCGGCCAGGGCAAAGCGGTTGACCACATTGAGCCGCAGTTCGTCGGCTTGCAGCCGAGACCGCTCTAGCTGGAGGACGACGTTGCCCTGCGCGATCACCACCTGACGAATCGGGTCATATTCCTGATAGTCAGAGGTGAGCTGAAGCGCTGAGCCTGGAGCGACACCCGCTGGTGGGTCGGCGTTAATAGCGGCATCGGGGGTAGCCTCGGGCGGGTCTGGGGTCAGAACCGGATAGGGCGCTGATAGCGGATTTTCAAGCAATGGCGCCGGTTCTGACGCGGGCTCTGAGCCCGGCTGAGCGGGCAGCCGGAGCAGCTCGGTGGAGGTCTGCGCGATCGTGTCCCTAGCCGCTCGGTTAGGTTGCTCAATCCGCAGATCGTCGAGAGTCAGCTGACCTAACCCAGCTCCAGGTGGAGAAACCAGCTGATCTTCAGCCAAATCACTCGCAGACCGGCTAACCCCCTCGCCCGCAGTAGCAGCGGCTGATATCGGACTGGGCAACGCTGTAGACGAGCGACTGAAGCGAGCATCGGCATATTCGATCAGCTCTACTGGAGGGCGTTCAGGGGGAAAATCGGGATAAAACATACCCTAAACGACTCTCTTTAGACAAAAAGAGAGCCCGACGGAGCGGGCTAACTCTAGCATGAAACCATTCTCAGTAAAACGACCTATGCCGGGTCACAGCGTCCCCAGTCCCCAATGGATTATGCAAAATCCTAGATTATTCAAAATCCTGACGGCCGGGGTTCCGCGCCGGGTCGCCGCTGAGAAAGCCAAAGATGAACAGGCCAATAAAAAAGGCAACCGTAATGTAGACGATGATTTTAAGCGTCAGCATGAGAGGTCTCCAGACAAGACTCAATAGTAAACCCATGGTATCGCAGGTTGGGATCGCTCAAGGGCCTCACGCGCAGAAGATTGCGCTATCGCATCGTTTTGAGAATGCGCTAACGCACAATCTTCTGCATATAGTTGCCCCAGACCAGGGCTGCCTGAGCGCTGCTGCCATAGGTGGGCTCGTTGCTGTCATTGCCGAACCAGACGCCTGTTACTCGGTCAGCTCGGGGCACGAAACCGACAAACCAAAGGTCACGATTATCGTTGGTCGTGCCGGTTTTACCCGCTTCGCCATAGCCCAGGGCGGCATTGCGGCCCGTACCGCCCTGGATGACGCCCTGCATCATCCCCACCAGGGTATCGGCTACGGTTGGCTCGAGCACCTGAAAATTGGCATCGGCGGTTTGGGAAAAGTCGTAGATCACGCGGCAGGTGTCAATTTGGTCAGGATTGGTACAGTCGCTGCTGTCAAGCACCCGCTGGATGCCGTGGGGCCGATTCCAAACGCCGTCGTTGGCGATCGCGCCAAAGGCGCCGGTCAGCTCTAGCGGCGTCACTTCGCTCTGACCCAGCACCAGCCCCGGCACCGGCTCCAGGGTCGAGTCAATCCCCAGGCGGTGGGCCAGCTGCACAATCGAGTCGAGCCCAGCCGCCTGGGCGATCCGCAGGGCGACGACGTTTTCGGAGCGGGCCAGCCCAGCATACATGTCCAGCCCGCCCGCGGCCGAGCGACAGCCGTCAAAGGTCTGCCCGCCCCAGCCCAAGCGGCTACAGGAAAACACCTCATTGGCAGAGATCCCCTGTTCTAGGGCGCTGGCGTAGGCAAATACCTTGAAGGTTGAGCCCGGCTGACGCACGGCCTGGGTAGCTCGATTAAACTGGCTTTCCTGATAGTCGGCCCCGCCCACCAATGCCTTAATTTCGCCATTGCTGCTGTCGAGGGTGACCAGCGCCCCCTGGGAAAAGCCATACTCGCCGCCCAGGCCGCTAACGGCTTCGCGAATGCTGCTTTCGGCCTGGATTTGCGAGTCCAGGTTAAGGCTGGTCTCAACGATGAAATTGCCTTCCCCCGCCAGACTTTCTCCCAGCACCTGATTCAGCTCGTCAAACACATAGCTGTAAAAGTAGGGGGCCCGGATGCTCTGCAGCTGCTCCCGCGCCCTGGGGCTGATCTCAATTCGCGATCGCCGCGCCCGGCGGCCCGCTTCCTGGCCGATCTTGCCCTGCGCCACCATTCGCTCGATCACGCGATCGCGGTAGTCCACCGCGGCCTGGTAGTCCTGGACCGGGTTAAAGGCATTGGGCGCAGGCAAAATCCCGACCAGGGTCGCCGCTTCTGAAATATCGAGTTTCTCAGCCGATTTGCCAAAATAAAACTGGGCCGCATCCTCAAACCCGTAGAGGTTATTGCCCAGGTAGACTCGGTTGAGGTAGAGCAGGAGCAGCTGTCGCTTGCTGTAAAAGGTCTCTAGCTTCAGCGCCACGACGGCTTCCCGTACCTTGCGTCCGGCGCTGTCGGCCGTTCCCACGTAGTCGCGATAGATATTGCGGGCCAGCTGCTGACTCAAGGTACTGCCGCCTTCGCTGATTTCGCCGGCCCTGACGTTGGTTACCAACGCCCGGGCGATGCCGATCGGGTCAACTCCTAGGTGCCAGTAGTAGCGCTTGTCCTCAGAGGCAATCACCGCCTTGGGCAGATAGGCCGAATATTCGTTCAGCCGCTGCTTTTCCAGATGGGCGATATTGGGCAGCTGGTTGAGCTGGGTGCGGCTGCCGTCTTCCTCCGCCGTAATCAGCACGGGGCCTTGAACCGAGTTGGGCAGGGGCCGAATGTCGATTTTGGGCCATTCCACGCCGACGATCCACAGGGCGATCAGGGCCGTCAGCCCGGTCACTCCGTAGAGCCCATAGCGTAACGCTTGAACGTATCCGGGCGGCGGGTCTAGATAGCGCAGGGTGACGGCATCGGCCAGCTCAGCCGGGCCCAGGGTCAGCACGTCGCCATGCTTCAGGGGCAGCGTCGATAGGCGCTTTTTGCCGCGGTAGATGCCATTGGTCGAATGCTGGTCTTTGAGGATAAAGGGCTGGCCGCTGCGGGCGCGATCGCGGGTCAGCGACAGATGCACCTGGCTGACGATCGGGCTGCGCACGACAATGTCGCTAGATTTTGAGGAGCGGCCCAGGACATAGTGCTCGCCGACCAGGGGATATTCCTCGCGATCGCGACCCGACTCAACCACGAGTTTGGGCACCCGCGCTCCCGGCTTGAGCGGGATCTTGCCAAAGTCCACCCGGGCCTGAACGGTTTGAAATGCCTGAGTAATCGTACCCAGCATCGTGCGCTGGGGTGGCTTAGGCGGAGGTTGGGGGCGCGGTGAAGTCATGCCGGTCAGGAAACGTCTAATCCTGGAAATAAGCTAGCGCGGATGCAATTTCGGCCTGTTCATTCTAGACAACCTGTCTAGAGGCAGGCCAGATGCCGACCAGAAACCGCCGACCGAATGCCGGGGCTATCGCCGCCGCTTACTGCCATTTTCATCTTCTGGCACGAGCACAAGGGTCAGCAGCAGGCAGATAATGCCGATGTTAATCCAGATATCGGCCAAATTGAAAACGGGAAAGCGCGTAATCGGAAAAACCTGAATAAAATCAACTACTTCCCCTGACCGCAGCCGGTCGATGCCATTGCCAAAGGCACCGCTGAGGATCAGACCATAGCCGACCTGCTCCCAGCGGGTGGGGATTCTGGTCAGTAGGCCGTAGAAGGCCAGCCCTAGGCTGACGATCAGCGACAGCCAGCGCAGCCACTCGCCGTTTTCGCTGAACAGGCTCCAAGCCGCGCCGGTATTGGTGACATAGGTAAAGTTGAGCACGCCTGGGATCAGCGGGATGCTCTGGGGCGGGCTGGTCAGCTCAAAATTTTGAACGACCAGCAGCTTGGTCAGCTGATCGAGCCCCAGACCGACGACAGCGACCAGCCAAAATAGTGGATTTCGCAGGCTCATAAGGGCTAAACCAAAGCAGGCTCAGTAAAACATTAGGCGCCGCATCGCATAGGCAATCACAGAAACAGCGCAAATAATCATCACCTGCCCTGGTATCTGGGAAACGGAAAAGCTGGCAATGGCATTCAATAGCGAAAACCGGTCGTCACCCCAGCGGAATAGATGCGTCAGTACCAAATACACCAGTCCAACCAGGTGGATCACAGCCAGCCCACTCAAACAGCTGAATACCAGCCGCTCCAGCCTAGGCTTGGCCCTAAACGCCAGAGCGCCACAGACCCACCCCGCTGGCACAAACCCCAGCAGATAGCCAAAGCTGGGCTCGCGCAAATAGTCTAACCCACCCCCCTGGGTGAAGACCTGAAAGCCAAAGGATTCGAAGAGAAATAGTCCCAACGACAGATAGGCAATTTGCGAGAGCGCGGCTGCATGTCGCCCGCCCATACAGCCCGTGAAGAGAACGGCTCCCACCTGGAAGTTGACGCCGAGCGAATAAAACTCAATATTGCCCTGGGACCAGTTCCAAGGCGCATTGGTGACAAAGGCTTCGAGCCAGGTGCCACCAATCGTTAAAATTAGCCCTATGAGCGCCCAGAGCAGCCCGAATGGAGCAAACACCCTTTTGGTTCCGTATCTTCTTTGGTAGATGGTCATTTTATCGTCTCTCGCTCATTTAGCAGCAGGCAGCCCGATCCGGCTTCAAATCCACTGCGCGTTCCTGGGCAAAACGTAACCTTTTTTAACCGCCAGCTGGCTGCGACGCGATCGGGGCTGAAAACTGGCCTAAACTGGATTTTAGATTCTTCAAATCCCCACTGTTCAAAGTTTTCTGGGTTTTTCTCAGGCTTACCGCGTTCTATGTTTCCTACCCATCGCCCTCGTCGGCTGCGCAACCATTCCCAACTCCGCCGTATGGTGCGCGAAAACAGCGTCACCACCAGCGACCTAATTTATCCTCTTTTTGCCGCACCTGGGAGCGGATTTGCTAAAGAAGTGACCTCGATGCCTGGGGTCTATCAGCTCTCGGTCGATAAAATTGTCGAAGAGGCCAAGGAAGTCTACGACCTGGGCATTCCGGCCATCATCCTATTCGGCATCCCGGCTGAGAAAGATGACGAGGCGACCGGGGCCTGGCACGACCATGGCATCGTGCAGCAGGCGACTACGGCAGTAAAAGAGGCCGTTGGCGACCTGTTAGTCATTGTCGATACCTGCCTCTGCGAATATACGTCCCACGGCCATTGCGGCTATTTAGACGTCGGCGATTTAACCGGCCGAGTCCTCAACGATCCCACTTTGGAATTGCTGAAAAAGACGGCGGTTTCCCAGGCTCAGGCGGGTGCCGATGTGATTGCGCCGTCGGGGATGATGGACGGCTTTGTCCAGGCCATTCGCAGCGGCTTGGATGAGGGCGGCTTTGAAGATTTGCCGATTCTGTCCTACGCGGCCAAGTATGCCTCTTCTTACTACGGTCCATTTCGCGATGTAGCCGAATCAGCTCCGCAGTTTGGCGATCGCAGAACCTACCAGATGGACCCCGCCAACGGCCAGGAAGCGCTCAAAGAAATCGAGCTCGACATGGCCGAAGGGGCCGATATGCTGATGGTGAAGCCCGCCCTCTCCTATATGGACATCATCTGGCGGGTGAAGCAGGCGACCCATCTGCCCGTCGCCGCCTACAACGTCTCCGGCGAATATGCCATGGTCAAGGCCGCCGCCCTGAACGGCTGGATCGATGAGGAGCGCGTGGTGATGGAGACGATGACCAGCTTTAAGCGAGCCGGGGCCGACCTGATTCTGACCTACCATGCCAAAGATATCGCCCGCTGGCTCGGCTAGCGGCGGTTGGGACCAGGCTGAGCTAGCTTGGGCTGAGTGAAAATGCCCTGGCTAGGGCTGAACAGCAGTGCCAGCAGAAATAGCGTAAATACGACCAGCGCGATCGCGGGTCCAGTTGGCAAATCTAGGTAGTAGCTGAGATAGACACCGATAACGCTAGCCGCAGCGCCAAGCCCGCTGCCTATCAGCATCATCTGGTGCAGCTCCTTCACCAGCAGGTAGGCCGTCGTCGCCGGGCCAACCATCAGCGCGATCGCTAAAATCACCCCGACCATCTGCATTCCCAAAATCAGCGTCAGCGTCACCGCCGCCATCAGCCCAGCGTTGAGCCAGCTGACCGGCAGCCCCATTGCTTCAGCTCCCAGCCGATCAAAGGTGAGAAATAAGAGCGGTCGATAGAACAGTCCCACCAGGACTAGTAAACCCACAGCCAGAATGACAGCCTGACGAATTTCTTCTGCCGTCACGCTGAGAATATCGCCAAACAGCAGCCCATCCAGGTCAAGCTGGGTATTGAGCGTGGACAGCAGTACGATTCCCAGGGCAAAAAAGCTGGCGAAGGTCAGCGCCATTGCCGCGTCAATCTTGATCCGCGACTGGGCGCGAATCCAGGTAATTAGTCCAGTTCCGAGCATTCCCGAAATGAACGCGCCCAGGATAAAGGCAATTCCCCAGAAGTGAGCTAGCACTAGCCCTGGTAGCAGCGCGTGGGCAATCACGTCTCCCAGCAGCGTCAGCCGCTGCACGACCAGATAGCTGCCAATAATCGGGCAAACGCCGCCGATTAGCAGACCCATCAGCAGCGCATAGCGAATGAACTCATAGGCCAGCGGGTCGGTCAGAACATGTAGCATGGCTCAGCAGACAAAGGGCAAATCCGCCGAGGGCTTGACCAGCTGTAGGTTTTGACCGTAGGCGCGGTGAATATTTTCCAGCGTCATCACCCCCTCTGGGCGGTCGTCGGCTAGCAGCTGCTGATTTAACAGCAGCAGTCGGTCGTACTGCTGGAGCCGATCGCCCCACTCGTGGCTACAGACCAGCAGCGTTTTACCCTGCGCTTTCAGGGCTGAAAACACCGCCAGCATCATCGCCTCGGTCTTGCGGTCAACGCCGGTAAAGGGTTCATCCAGTAAAAACAAATCGGCCTGCTGGGCCAGGGCTCGGCCCAGAAAGACCCGCTGCTGCTGCCCGCCGGAAAGAGCCCCAATGGCGCGATCACGCAGCCCCACCAGATCGACTCGTTCCAGCGCCGCATAGGCTCGCCGCTGCGCCTCTCGACCCGGCGGTCGCCACCACCCCCGCAGCGCTGTGGTCCCCATTAGGACGACGTTCCAGACGGTGGTGGGATAGTCCCAGTCGATCTGTGATCGCTGGGGCACATAGGCGACCCGCTGGCGCTGGCGACGCAGCGGCAGCCCATTCCACAGCACCCGTCCGCTGGCGGGCACCAGCCCCAAAATAGCTTTAATCAGCGTGCTCTTCCCCGCTCCGTTAGGGCCAATCAGCCCGACCAGCTCTCCGGCAGCAAAGTCTATCGAGAGCGGCTCCAGCGCCCGCACGCCTCGATAGTTGACAGAGACATTTTGTACCTCTAACATAGGCGGGAAATGATAATCGTTCTCAGTCAGAGTTCCCATTCATCCTAGCAGATTTTCTGCTATCGCTGAGGAAAGAGAACAAAATGGTCTATCGCTATCTCGCCTTCAAAACCCCCTGGCGCGCGCTCGGCGCGACGCTCCTGTTGGGAGGTTTGGGCTGTCAGCAGGTGACTCCGCCGCCCAGCTCTGCTCCCGAACCCTCGGCTGAATCCGCCGACTTGGCCCAGGTGGTCGCAACGAACAGCGTGCTCTGCGACCTAACGCAGCAAATTGCTCAAAATACGGTTGATGTGCTCTGCCTGCTGAGCTCAGGCCAAGATCCCCATACCTATGAGCCAACGCCGTCTGACCGACAGGCAATCGAAGATGCCGACCTGATTCTCTATGGCGGCTATGGGCTAGAGAGCCGCGTCATTCAGCTGATTGAATCGAGCAGCACCCCTGCATCTCAAGTGGCTGTATATGAATCAGCCGCACCTGAGCCTCTAATGGGGGCGTCCCACGAACATGGTGGGCACGAAGGCGAAGAACATGCTGAAGGTGAAGCCCATGCCGAAGGCGAACCTGTACCCGATCCCCATATCTGGAACGATGCTCAAAACGGCGCTGCTATTGCCGATGTGATTGCTGAGCAGCTGGCCCAAATCGAGCCCGATCAGGCCCAAACCTATCAGCAGG
The DNA here is from genome assembly GCF_015207255.1 of Vasconcelosia minhoensis LEGE 07310. GTDB lineage: Bacteria > Cyanobacteriota > Cyanobacteriia > Phormidesmidales > Phormidesmidaceae > Vasconcelosia > Vasconcelosia minhoensis. Next base: position 38,952 of record NZ_JADEXG010000027.1, on the reverse strand, counting down.
CCGCAGACGAAATTGCGGGTCAGCTGACTGAAATTGACGCCTGGATTCAGGCCCAGGTAGCGACGGTACCCGAGTCGGCTCGCAAGCTGGTGACGACCCACGAGGCGATGGCCTACTACGCCGATGCCTACGGCCTAGGCCTAATGGCTGCCCTGGAAGGGCTGAGTACCGAGGCTCGCCCTTCTGCGGCTGAAATCACCGAGCTGGTCAATGCGGTCAAAAGCTCACAGGTGCCCGCCGTATTTGTTGAATCTACAACTAATCCCGAGCTCATCCAAACGGTTGCCAAGAATGCCGGCGTTGCAGTCTCAGACGACCCCCTCTATGTCGAAGGCCCGGTCGCAGACAGTGAGGCGGATACCTATCAAAAAACCTTCATCGCCAATACCTGCACCATCGTTGAGGCGCTAGGCGGAACCTGCGATCGCGCCTCCGCACCACTCTAAGCAAACTCTATCCCCTACTCCCCTATTCCCTCAATCACCAAAGTCAAACTGCCGGTGAATCCACTGCTTCGCCCGACGAATCGCCTCATCCCGTGAAGCCGCCCGGGGTACAGCAACGGCACTGCCCGTGGCATAGTCCACCCAGGCTGTAAAGATCCAGCGCTGCTCATGCTGAGCGGTCGTGATCGTAATCTTCATGCCTCGATAGGGAAAGGCCAAGACGGTTTTGAGATAGTCGGGATTGGCAATATGCTCATGCATAGGCAGCTAGCTCGATGCTCACTTATAAAGCTGGGCAACGTAGTCTCCATAGCCGTTATAAATCACCGTCGGCTTTCTTTCCCAGTCCCCCTGGCTGCCAGAGCCAATCAGCTTTTCAGTTTCCTGAGACCAGCGCGGGTGAGGGATCTCAGGGTTGACGTTGGCTTCAAAGCCATACTCATTTGGCGATAGGGTGTTCCAGTAGGTGGCGGGCTGTTCGGCGGTAAATTCAATCTTAACGATGGACTTAGCACCTTTGAAGCCATACTTCCAGGGCAAAACTGCGCGGATGGGAGCGCCGTGCTGTTTTGGTAAAGTACGTCCGTAGATCCCAACGGCAAAGAATGCCAGCTCGTTGGCCATTTCTTCTAGCCGCAGCCCCTCGTGGTAAGGCCAGGGCAGGTTTGAGAGCGAAAAAGTCGGGCCGGGAGTGATTTCCGGATCATAAAAGGACTCAAACCGGACGAATTTGGCCGCTGGCTGAGGAGCGGCGGCCTCCAGCAGAAGACGCATTGGGAAGCCAATCCAGGGCACTACCATGGCCCAGGCTTCGACACAGCGAAAGCGATAGACCCGCTCCTCCAGCGGAAATTTCTGCCGCAGATCGTCCAGGTCGTAGGTCTGAGGATTGTTCACTAGCCCGGTAACTTCAACCTGCCAGGGGTCAACCGGCAGGGCCTGGGCCTCAGACCAGATGGTCTTACTCTGGCCAAATTCGTAGAAATTATTGAATCGGCTCGCATATTTCTGCTCGGTAATTGACCGGTCTACCTGGGCAAAGTTGGGATTAGCCTCAACTCGTAGGGGTTCTCCCAGGGTCGCTTCAAACTGACGCCGTTCAGAGCTGCTGAGGGAACGACGGCAGCCGCCCAGCGCCGTCACCATCGACGCGCCTACGCCAGCGCCAATCGCCGTTTTGATGAACCGGCGGCGATTAAAAAAGGCAGACTCAGACGTAATCAGCCGGCTCGGCGACTGCCAGTCGGGACGGAGAGAGGGCATGGGCTCAGTTGGGATGACTGGTACCATTGTTACACTTTCAGCCCGTCGCAGACTGCTTCATGCTCAGCCCGCCTGCCAACCGCCAGTCTCAACTCAAGTTTCGAATGGGCTGTGCGGTCTGGGCGTTTAAAGATTGGGTGGGAGGTTTCTATCCCAGTGGCAGCCGCAGTGGGGATTTCCTTCGTCTGTACGGTGAGCGCCTGAGCGCGGTAGAGGGCAACACGACTTTTTATTCCATCCCCGATGTGGCAACGGTTGCCCGCTGGGCGGCGGCAACCCCATCGCAGTTTCGCTTTTGCCCCAAGCTGCCGCGCACAATCACCCACACAGGGCTACTCGCGCCGCACCAGACCGCTGCTCTAGATTTTCTCAACCGAATCCAGGGTCTAGGCCAGCGGCTTGGTCCAGTGATGGTTCAGCTCCCGCCCGCTTACAGCCCGGCCAGCCTGGATGACCTGAATCGGTTTTTGTCAGCCTGGCCTCGTCAGGCCGCACCAATCGCAGTAGAAGTGCGTCATCTCGACTGGTTTCGGCCACCCCATGAAGAGCGGCTTAATGCTCTACTCACTCAGCTGGGCATAGGGCGAGTCTTACTGGATACGCGGCCCGTCTATGCTTGGGAAGCACCCCAGGAAGACCCGCAGCGGCATTCCCAACGGCATAAGCCAAGAGTGCCGCTCCAGCCCGCTGTTACGGCTCCATTTGCGATCGCGCGCTATATCGGCCATCCCCAGCTCAATCGCAATATCCCCTATTTAACGAAATGGGTCGAGCATATTCGGCAGTGGCTGAATCAGGGAGCGCAGGTCTACTTTTTTGTCCACTGCCCGCAGGAAGTCAAATCGCCCGCGATCGCGCAGCGCTTCCAAGAGCTACTATTGCAGGCTCAGGTTCCTGTCCCACCGCTGTCCTGGCAGTTGGAAACGATTCCAGAGCAGCTCACTTTATTTTGAGTGATTTTGAATGGCGGACTTTATGCTGCAGAACGCTTGACGCGGGGGCTAATCGTTTTCCCAGTCTTCGCGTCCCATCAGATCGACAATTCGATCTCTCAGCAGAAAACCATTTTTTTCGAGTTCGCGCTCAACCCCGACCCATTCCCGAGCAGGAATGTACTTGCACAGGGTGTAAATTGGCTGCTGACGGCCAACGACGCCTTGATACACGAGCTGGCGGGCCTCGTCTTGAAGCAAATTGATGGAATACTGCAGCGACTGGAGCATAGCTACATCCTTTAGGTGTGTGAGAGGAAACTTGGAAGCGGAGTTTTCAAAGGAGTAAATGTTGCGGCTTGAACCCCTGAACTTTTGGAGTTCACGAAAAAATGTATTCAATCTTACTAAATAGCCTAAGCAATTTTTTATAAATGATCAAGCCTTGAATCTACTGAGATAGGGTTGATTCGGCCTCTATTGAGTGATAGAGGCTACCTCTGAGTGCCAGAACTATTCTAGGTATTTTGACCTAATGTCGCTCTATCAGAGCGTTTTAGTAATTCTTAAACCTTTGTAAAAAAACGGACAAAGCGATGCGCTACAGTCGGACTGATTTTCAGTTGAATGTGTCGGCTGAATTTAATGGCGGTTAGCCAGCCGCTGCCGACACAGCTCGATCGCCAGCTCAATCGCCGCTATCATGCTGGTCCCATCCGCTAGGCCCTGCCCGGCAATGTCAAAGGCCGTTCCATGGTCAGGCGATGTGCGAATGAACGGCAGACCGATGGTCGTATTGACCGCTCGGTCAAACGCCAGCAGCTTAACTGGAATCAGACCCTGATCGTGATACAGCGCCAGATAGGCATCGTGAGCGGCGGAGTGAGCCCCATGCCAGGCCTGGCCAGGACGAACCCAGAGCGTATCGGGGGGCACCGGCCCGTCCAGCTGAGCTTGGGGAAACCGCTGCCGCTGCTGGATGAGCCAGGGCAGCAGCCAGGATTTTTCCTCGTCTCCCAGCTGGCCCTGTTCGCCGCTGTGGGGGTTTAGTCCCGCGATCGCAATTCGCGGCTGACGCAGGCCAAAATCCTTTTTTAGGCAATCGATTAAAAGCTCTAATTTTACCGTCATCAGACTAGACGAAAGGGTGTCTGCAACAGTCCGCAGGGGAATGTGGGTGGTCGCCAGCAGGGTGCGTAAGGCCCAGCCGTTGTGGGGTGAGCGGGCCACAAACAGCATGCCAAACCGGGCCACTTCAGCCATTTCTGCCAGCAGCTCAGTCTGGCCGGGATAGCGATGGCCAGCCGCTAGCCAGGCTGATTTCGCAATCGGTGCAGTAACAATGCCGTCAAATTCGCCAGCCAGGGTTTTCGAGATCGCGGTTTGCAATGTCCGAAAGCTCAGCTCCCCGCTGGCCGCACTGCCGACCCCGGTTTGGATCGCCCGATTCCACTCAGCGCCAATCGCCAAGTCGATAAACGGCAGCGTATCTGGATCGGTGAGCTCAGCGGTTGACTCAGCGGAGGCAATGGTGCGGAGCTGTTCGTAGGTTTGATGACAAAGGGTGCGATCGCCGATTAGGGTAATCTCTGCCTGCTGTCGCAGCCGCTGATTCACGGCCCGCAGCACTACCTCTGGCCCAATCCCAGCGGCATCGCCTAGAGTCACTACCAACCGTGGCTTGGCGGTCAGGTCAGCGACCGGCAGCGGCGCTACACCCGAATTAGCTTGAGAAATAGGAGTCATTGCGTCAGCCTGATGCGATCGCCAAACTGATTTAGAATAGAAGCTACCAAACAGTTACGGTTGGCCTTTAGTTCCAAGCTAAAAGCTTTTCCTTAAAATACCAACTATTACTACAAAGACCAGGAGGATAGCTTCAGAATGGGTGGAGAAATTTTTTCAACCGCAGTTGTCGTTTTTACGACGGTGCTGATTGGCCTTAGCGTAGGGTTTCTGATGCTGCGGTTACAGGGCGGTGAAGAATAGCAGCCCGCCGGCTCAATCTGGCCCTATTCTGACTTAGAGACTTAGAGCCGTAAATCAGCCCAGCACAAATTTTCTGCTACGTAACGCCTTCTGCTAAGCTGAGGGCATTATTAAGTTTTGTTTACACTCCCTCATGGTTTTATTAGTCGTGGGTGCAACTGGCACCTTGGGAAGGCAAGTTGTCCGCCGGGCCTTAGATGAAGGCTACGAAGTGCGCTGCCTCGTCCGGAGTTTTCAACGCGCGAGTTTCTTGAGGGAGTGGGGAGCCCAGCTCGTTCGAGGTGACCTTTGCAAACCCGAGACCCTGCCACCCGCGCTAGAAGGCGCAACCGCAGTGATCGACGCGGCCACGTCCCGACCTGCCGAGGCAGGTGGCGTCTATGCGGTCGATTGGCAGGGCAAAGTCTCACTCATTCAGGCAGCGAAGAAGGCTGGAGTCGAGCGCTTTGTCTTCTTTTCCATCCTCGACGCTGAAAAATATCCCCATGTCCCCCTGATGGACGTTAAGCACTGCACCGAGAAGTTCCTAGCAGAGTCGGGGCTAGACTACACTATCTTGCGCCCCTGCGGCTTCCTGCAGGGGCTAATCAGCCAGTATGCTATCCCTGTTTTGGAGAAGCAAGCCGTTTGGGTCATGGGCGATGCCGCTCCGGTAGCCTACATGAATACCCAAGATATTGCCCGGTTCGCGGTTCAGGCTTTAAGGCAGCCCAAAACCGCCAATGCGACCTATCCGCTTGCCGGTAGCCGAGCTTGGGGCGCTTATGAAATCGTTCGGCTTTGTGAGCGCCTATCTGGACAAGATGCAAAAGTGTCTCAAATGCCTCTAGGACTGCTCCGGGGCGTGCGCAAGCTGGCTCGGTTTTTTCAATGGGGTTGGGACCTCTCCGACCGGCTAGCGTTTAGCGAAGTCAGCGCCAGTGGCGAGCCTTTGACTGCTCCTATGGACGAGGTCTACCCGGCGTTCGGCATCGACCCCAAGGAAATTACAACGCTAGAGGCCTATCTCAAAGAGTACTTTACCCGGATTATGAAAAAGCTCAAAGAGCTGGATTATGAACGGGATAAGGCTAAGAAAAAGAAGGTACCCTTCTAAAGCTTTTCCTTATAAATGGACGGACTGAGCTTGCCAACCCCTCCACAGGTTTTGAACTTTGTGCTAAGGTGGGACTCGTGAGCAGAAAGCTGTTCATCCCTTTACAGGAAGACCGTTTAGGATCAAGGAGGTGATGCCCATGTCAGATAGTTGTAAATGCATGGGTCTCCAGGTTGATGTAGTCCGGCTGCGAGCCGGGGCTGTTCTCTAGGGAACTGGCTTCAATATCATTTGAAACCGGTGTTTGCTAGAGTTCCTTCCGGCAGTCTGGTTTCAACCTGAAGACCCGCTAGACCGCTCCCATCCCCAAAGCGCTTTACCCAAGTGTTTTTCCTGGATGGGAGCGGATAGCTTTTTAAAGGGGTATTCCTCAAGCGTAGCCAGCGAAAGCTAAGGCTTGCTGAGCTACGCTACGGCAGCTCAGCGATGGCACGAAACTTTTAGGGAACTTTGCAGCGTCACATGCTGTCATAATGTATTTGGGATGATATTCTCTGCCCGCCAGGTCGCCTGACAAAGACAACTGCAAAAGTGGTCTATCCCCTAGCCGAACTGAAATGAATCTGCTAGCATCTGCTATAGCTCTGAAATTGGTTCGGTTTTTAAAGGCTTTGCGTAATACCAGATCGAACTCAGATTCAGCGGCTCTAGATCGAATTTTCAATGGAACTGTTTCCCTAATTTGGTCCTAGATTACTAAGGTGTGAGGAAAATACAATGACGAAAATGTTTTGGAGAACGCTGCTCGTTTACCCGGCAGCCCTCGGTGCAGCCCTAGCCTTCTCAGGAAGCGCTCTAGCGGCTGAGCCAGCAAGCCTTGATTCCCTATTAAATGCTGATTCTGTCAGCCTCGACGATGCTGAGAAGTCGGCTGACAAGCCAGCAGCAGAGCCTATTGCTGCCCCGACCGAGCTGGCTAGCGCCAACGCCCCAGCTGAAGCGCCCGCTTCGACTGCTCCGGTCAGCGTTGAAGCGCTGAGCAACGAGCCGGTTCAGCTGGCTCAGGTAACCAGCGTTTCTGAGCTGTCTGACGTCCAGCCTTCCGACTGGGCCTACACCGCCCTACAGCGACTGGTCGAAGAGTACGGCTGTATTGAAGGCTACCCCGACCGCACCTACCGCGGCAACCGGGCGCTGACCCGCTATGAGTTTGCCGCTGGTTTGAATGCGTGCCTGGACGTGGTGGTGCAGCTGATTGGCCCCGATGGCGACCTCGACACCATTCGTCGGTTGCAGGAAGAGTTTGCAGCTGAGCTGGCGACTCTGCGCGGTCGGGTGGACACGATTGAGGCTGACGTCGCGGAGCTGGAAGCTAACCAGTTCTCAACCACCACCAAGCTGCGCGGTCAGTTGGATGCTCACCTAATTGTCCCGATTGATGAGCCAATTGTTCAGGGGCTGCCAGGGGAAGATCCCCAAGACGAGGAAGTCACCTTTGACTATCGAGCTCGGTTGAACTTTGACACTAGCTTTACCGGCGAAGACCGGCTGCGGATTCGCCTGCAGGCCAATAGCGGGCAGACGGGCCTGACAGCGGTTCCTGGTGGCTTGGCGAACGGTGGTGGTAGTAACAGCTCGATCTTTTCTGAAGATGCTCCGGGGAAGATAACGTTGCACTCAACGACGTCTATTACAGCTTCCCAATCGGCAGCCGCATCAGCGCTATCATTGCGGCGAACAGTATCACGACTGACGACTTCGTCACCAGCACCATTGTGCCGTTTGACGGTCCATCAGTGGCTGATTTTGGCGGTCCTCAGTTCTACGACATCTTCTCTGGCGGTTCTTCATTTGCTGCCGGTGTAAACTTTGCCTTTACCGACAACCTCATCCTTGACTTAGGCTACGCGACGGATGACTCTGACAACCCGAATGAAGGCATCTTCGAGAACTACAGCTACATTGCGCAGCTCAACCTCTTAGATGTTGGTCCGTTCAACGTGGCGGCCACCTACATTGACGGAGACCAAGAAGGGATTGACTACACTGCTGCCGGTTTGGTCAGCCTCAACTTTGGCAACTTCGAGGTTGGGGGTTACTACTCCTACATCGACCTTGACGATGGAGAAACCGACTCATGGATGGGCGGTATTTCTATCTCTGATTTCCTTGGAGCTGGCAACACCCTCGGCGGTTACTATGGCCGTTCGCCCATTTTCCCCGATGGAGCATTGGATACGATTGATCGTAATCCGTATGTGGCTGAGGTTTACTACGAGATTGGCCTGAATGAGTTCTTCACGCTCACGCCCGCTGTTATCTACAGCGATCCTAACCAGCCTGGGGATGGCTTCGGCGATGCTCTGTATGGAGTGCTACGTAGTACTTTCCGCTTCTAAGCTGATTAGCGACTGAACTACTCAAAACGCAATCAATAACCCCCCGCAGTCATATGACTGCGGGGGGTTATTGATTACAGATTTGCATTTCCCTGACTCTGTCAACCATTGATTCAATCTGCTTAGAGAGTCAGCAGGAAGAGTGCGTTTAACCAAAGCTTAAACGCACTCTTTTTATAAATGTAATCTATGTTCTATTTCATCTGAGTGGAATCTACTAGTGTCATTTATAACTCCGGAGATAAGTTGGAATTCGGGGTCTATCTGTCAGACCAACCAAAGGTTTGGTCTTAATTTATTAAGGTGTGAGGAAAATACAATGACGAAAATGTTTTGGAGAACGCTGCTCGTTTACCCGGCAGCCCTCGGTGCAGCCCTAGCCTTCTCAGGAAGCGCTCTAGCGGCTGAGCCAGCAAGCCTTGATTCCCTATTAAATGCTGATTCTGTCAGCCTCGACGATGCTGAGAAGTCGGCTGACAAGCCAGCAGCAGAGCCTATTGCTGCCCCGACCGAGCTGGCTAGCGCCAACGCCCCAGCTGAAGCGCCCGCTTCGACTGCTCCGGTCAGCGTTGAAGCGCTGAGCAACGAGCCGGTTCAGCTGGCTCAGGTAACCAGCGTTTCTGAGCTGTCTGACGTCCAGCCTTCCGACTGGGCCTACACCGCCCTACAGCGATTGGTCGAAGAGTACGGCTGTATTGAAGGCTACCCCGACCGCACCTACCGCGGCAACCGGGCGCTGACCCGCTATGAGTTTGCCGCTGGTTTGAATGCGTGCCTGGACGTGGTGGTGCAGCTGATTGGCCCCGATGGCGACCTCGACACCATTCGTCGGTTGCAGGAAGAGTTTGCAGCTGAGCTGGCGACTCTGCGCGGTCGGGTGGACACGATTGAGGCTGACGTCGCGGAGCTGGAAGCTAACCAGTTTTCAACCACCACCAAGCTGCGCGGTCAGTTGGATGCTCACCTAATCGTCCCGATTGATGAGCCAATTGTTCAGGGGCTGCCAGGGGAAGATCCCCAAGACGAGGAAGTCACCTTTGACTATCGAGCTCGGCTGAACTTTGACACTAGCTTTACCGGCGAAGACCGGCTGCGGATTCGCCTGCAGGCCAATAGCGGGCAGACGGGCCTGACAGCGGTTCCTGGTGGCTTGGCGAACGGTGGTGGCAGTAGCAGCTCGATCTTTTCTGAAGATGCTGCCAGTGGGGAAGATAACGTCGCACTCAACGACGTCTATTACAGCTTCCCAATCGGCAGCCGCATCAGCGCTATCATTGCGGCGAACAGTATCACGACTGACGACTTCGTCACCAGCACCATTGTGCCGTTTGACGGTCCATCAGTGGCTGATTTTGGCGGTCCTCAGTTCTACGACATCTTCTCTGGCGGTTCTTCATTTGCTGCCGGTGTAAACTTTGCCTTTACCGACAACCTCATCCTTGACTTAGGCTACGCGACGGATGACTCTGACAACCCGAATGAAGGCATCTTCGAGAACTACAGCTACATTGCGCAGCTCAACCTCTTAGATGTTGGTCCGTTCAACGTGGCGGCCACCTACATTGACGGAGACCAAGAAGGGATTGACTACACTGCTGCCGGTTTGGTCAGCCTCAACTTTGGCAACTTCGAGGTTGGCGGTTACTACTCCTACATCGACCTTGACGATGGAGAAACCGACTCATGGATGGGCGGTATTTCTATCTCTGATTTCCTTGGAGCTGGCAACACCCTCGGCGGTTACTATGGCCGTTCGCCCATTTTCCCCGATGGAGCATTGGATACGATTGATCGTAATCCGTATGTGGCTGAGGTTTACTACGAGATTGGCCTGAATGAGTTCTTCACGCTCACGCCCGCTGTTATCTACAGCGATCCTAACCAGCCTGGGGATGGCTTCGGCGATGCTCTGTATGGAGTGCTACGTAGTACTTTCAACTTCTAAACAGGTCACTTTCAGCTCGCACTGCAGAAAGCCGTCATTTACAAGCGGCGGCTTTCTTAAGCGAAGCATTTCCTACACTTTAACCTAGCCACTGTATCCAAACTTAAATATCCCAAACCCCACCGGAGAACCGGAGTATAATAGAGGGGTTTCTGATTGACCAAGTTTGTGGAACTTTCCTGTAAAAGTGAATATGCGCTGCTGGCGCTAATCGAACTGAGTTTGTATTACAGCTGTGGCGAACCGCTGCAAATTCGGCAGATTGCGACGCAGCAAAATATTCCCGATCGCTATCTAGAGCAGCTCCTGGCGACGCTACGACGAGCTGGGCTGGTGAAGAGTCAGCGGGGGGCGAAGGGGGGATATTTGTTAACCCGCGAGCCCTGGAAAATTACGCTGTTGGAAATCATGGGCTGTATCGAAGGGTTTGAATCGACCGAGCGAAAACCTTCTGAAGGGGCAGAAAGCGCGGTAGTGTGCGAAATTTGGCAGGAGGCGAGACAGGCGGCTGAGGCCGTGCTGGCCAGGTATACGCTACAAGACCTGGTTGAGAAACGCAATGCCAAACGTCAGATGAACCTGATGTACTACATTTGAGGCGGCCGATGCGAATTGCGAATAATGTTACAGAGCTGATTGGCCATACGCCGCTGGTGCGGCTGAACCGCATCCCCGCGTCTGAAGGCTGCGTCGCTCAAATTTTAGTCAAGCTAGAGGGCCTCAATCCATCCGCTTCGGTCAAAGACCGGATTGGCATCAGCATGATTGAAGCGGCTGAGGCGGCCGGCGAAATTACGCCAGGTCAAACGACTTTAGTCGAGCCCACCTCTGGCAACACGGGGATCGCCCTGGCGATGGCGGCGGCGGCAAAGGGCTACCATCTCGTACTGACCATGCCTGAAACCATGAGTTCTGAGCGCCGAGCCATGCTCCGAGCCTATGGGGCTGAGCTAGAGCTGACGCCGGGGACATCAGGTATGGGCGGCTGCATCCAGCGGGCTCAGCAGCTACTCAACAGCCTGCCAGATGCCTATATGCTCCAGCAGTTTGACAATCCGGCCAATCCAGCGGTGCATCGGCAGACGACAGCCGAAGAAATCTGGCAGGATACCGACGGTCAGGTCGATTTTGTCGTGGCTGGGGTAGGAACGGGTGGCACAATCACGGGTGTCGCAGAGGCGCTCAAGCCGCGCAAGCCGGATTTCCGAGTCATTGCTGTTGAACCGGCCAACAGCCCTATTCTGTCTGGTGGTAAACCCGGCTCCCATAAAATACAGGGGATTGGCGCTGGGTTTGTGCCGGGTGTGCTCAGGCGAGATTTGATCGATGAGGTGATTGCGGTAGAAGATGAGGAAGCGATCTCGTTTGGCCGCCGTCTGGCCAGGGAGGAGGGTATCCTTTCGGGTATCTCTAGCGGGGCCGCTCTGTTTGCCGCGGTGAAACTCGCCCGTCGGCCAGAAAATGACGGTAAGCTAATTGTGATGGTTCAGCCGAGCTTTGGCGAACGCTACCTGAGCACGCCCCTATTCCAGGACCCAGAGCTGGTTGCACCGCTGTCTGTGAGCTAGGCCCAGACTAGGCCAGCTGCTCAGGTTTTGCGGGTAGCCGATCGCGGTTGGCTCCCCTAAAATGCTCCTATGGCAGAAATCAATCACTACACCACCCTAGGCCTGCCTGAGTCAGCGACCCAGGCTCAGATCAAGCAGGCCTACCGCCAGCTCGCCAAACAGCTCCATCCCGATAGCCGTCACCCAGCCGCCAGCCACGAGCAGATTACAGGCTTAAACGCAGCCTACGAGGTGCTCGGCAACCCCAGCAATCGGCAGCAGTATGACCGCTACCGGGCTTTCCAGCCGGGCCGGGCCGATCGCTCCTGGCGGCAGCGCACCGCTGATATGCAAAGCCAGTATCAGCAGCAGCGCCAGGCCGCTCGGGCGGCGGATAGTCAGCTTGATCGCTGGCTGCAAACGGTCTATGCCCCAATCGATCGGCTGATTAGCAAGATTGTCGATCCGCTTTCGGCAGAGGTGCGATCGCTCTCAGCCGACCCCTTTGATGATGAGCTGATGGCAGACTTTCAAGCGTATTTAGAAGACTGCCGCGAGCAGCTAGAGACGGCCCAGCGTCAGTTTAAATCGATGGCAAATCCGCCCACGGTGGCTGGTGTGGCCGCTAACCTTTACTACTGCCTAAACCAGCTGGAAGACGGTATCGAAGAAATGGAGCGCTTTACCTATTGCTACGAAGAGAGCTATCTGCATACGGGCCAGGAGCTGTTTCGGATTTCTGTCGGGCTGCGGCAGGAGGCCAGGGCAGGCATGGGAGCGTTTGCCTAATCCTGTAGTCGGGCCAGGGGTTGCGCCGAAATTAGTCGGCAGGGTTCCAAAAAGCCTTGATAGAATAGTGGTTTACTCTCCAGGCTCAGAACTTTGATGATGTCGCTGCCAATCGTCGCGATTATTGGTCGCCCCAACGTGGGCAAGTCAACCGTAGTGAACCGGCTGGCTGGCGGTCGCGAGGCGATTGTCTTCGATCAGCCTGGGGTCACCCGCGATCGCACCTACCAGCCTGCTTTTTGGCAAGACCGCGAGTTCATGGTCGTCGATACCGGCGGTCTGGTATTTGACGACGATACGGAATTTTTGCCCTACATTCGCGAGCAGGCCCTGGCGGCGCTGGTCGAGGCGGCGGCGGCGATTTTTGTGGTAGACGGGCAGACCGGTCCGACCGAGGGCGATCGCGAAATCGCCACCTGGCTGCGTCAGCAGCCCGTACCGGTGCTGCTGGCAGTGAATAAATGCGAGTCGCCCGATCAGGGATTGGTTCAGTCTGCTCAATTTTGGGAGCTGGGGCTGGGCGAGCCCCACCCAGTTTCGGGCATCCACGGGAACGGTACTGGTGAGCTGCTGGACGCGCTGGTGGCCCATCTGCCGCCGGTTGACCAGCTGGCGGCCACGGATGAAATCCGAGTCGCGATCGCAGGGCGACCCAACGTTGGCAAATCCAGCCTGCTGAACGCCTTTGTGGGCAACAATCGAGCTATTGTCAGCCCAATTTCAGGTACGACTCGGGACGCGATCGATACGGTGGTACAGCGAGGGGATCAGGTCTATCGGCTAATCGATACTGCTGGCATCCGGCGGAAAAAGAATGTGGACTATGGCCCTGAATTTTTCGGGATCAACCGAGCGTTCAAGGCAATTCGCCGTGCCGACGTGGTGCTGCTGGTAATCGACGCGGTGGACGGCGTTACCGAGCAAGACCAGAAGCTGGCCGGGCGCATCGCTGATGATGGCCGCGCCTGCGTGATTGTGGTGAATAAGTGGGACGCTGTCGAAAAAGACACCTATACCATCTATGACTTCGACAAGCAGATTGCGGCAAGGCTACATTTTGTAGATTGGGCCAAGCGGCTTTACGTCAGCGCTATGACCGGTCAGCGCGTCCCCAAAATTTTTGATGCTGTCGATGCTGCCGTAGCTCAGCACCGGCGACGAGTCACCACCTCTGTAGTGAATGAGGTGCTGGAAGAAGCCGTCAGCTGGCATACGCCACCGACCACCCGCCAGGGCCGCCAGGGCCGAATTTACTACGGCACTCAGGTTACCGCTCAGCCGCCTTCCTTTGCCCTATTTGTCAACAGCCCGTCCTTAATTGGTGAAAACTATCGCCGCTATATCGAGCGCCAGTTTCGCCAGAATCTAGGCTTTGACGGTTCTCCCATTCGCCTGCTGTGGCGCGGTAAAAAGACCCGCGACCTGGAGCGCGACAGCGTCAACCGGGCCACCAAGGTCTAGCGGAGGCAGTCAATGGATCTGCTGCGATCGCTGCCGCTGGGCCTCTACCTCGAACAGCCGGTGACCTGGCTGCACCGGGTGGATATTCGGGTGAAGCTGGCCTGGCTGCTGAGTATTCTGCTGGCCCCGATTCTGGCCAATCCGACCTGGCGACTGGCGATTGTCGTCCTGCTGATCCTGCTCACCCTCACCGCCCGCATTCCGCTGCGCGTCTGGCGGCAGCAGATGGGCTGGCTGCTAGTGCTGTGTCTGCTGATTGCCGGACTGATTATGGTCATGCCAGATGGGATTGCCGTCACCCAGCAGCCCCGATTGCCCGGGCTGGAACAGCTCAGCGGCTTGGACAATCCGCCCGAAGATCTCACCGGTTTGGACCGTCCGCCTGAAGATCGGTCGCTTCCTCAGCCGACCGGCTATCGCTATGTGCTGCTTGAGCTGGGCTGGCTAAAGGTGACCCAGCAGTCAATGCAGCTCGCGATCAAAACCGGAACGCTGCTGTTCACGCTAATCTACGGCACTAACCTATTTTTGCTAACTTCTGCACCCGAGGAAATTACGGCGGGGTTAGAGGACCTGATGCAGCCGCTGCGATGGCTCAACATTCCGGTGACTGAGATTGCGCTGACGCTGACTTTGGCCCTGCGCTTTATTCCCTTGGTTTTAGAAGAAGTCCAAAATTTAGTCCGCTCTGTCCGCACCCGGGCGATCAACTGGCAAAAGTTGGGCCTGCGCCGCGCCGCGGGAATCTGGCTGATGCTATCGGAGCGGCTACTAGAAAACCTGCTGCTGCGGGCGGATCAAATTGCCAGCGCGATGCGCGTGCGCGAGTTTACCAGCCCCAATCGGCATCGGGTCCAGTGGCATCAGCTGAGGCTGCACTGGTGGGACTGGGCCGTTTTACTCGGGCTAGCCCTGTTTTGGTGGGGCCGTCTGGCCTGGGGAGGCGCTGTGTGAGCCCAGCTGATCGCTGCTGGCAGCGCCTGCCGCTGGCCCAGCGCACCGGGTCGGAAGTGTTCGCAGCGCTGTTCCAGTCCGGCACGAGTCGGCCGGGGATCGCCGGTATTGCGACTTTGCTGGAGAGCCCTTACCCGACGGTTGAAGCCGGTGCGCCAGCGCGATACTCCATCTGTGCTGGGCCGCCGCATCTGCGACATGATGATCCCCAGCTCTGGACGCCAGCGGTGGGAGAAATCTTGCCGCTGCTTCGCCGCTTGGCGGCGGCCGCCGTTCCACCCCCTCAGTCTTGCCCTTGTCCAGAGCTGCCCTTTATCGGTGGCTGGCTGGGTTGGCTGGGCTACGACCTCGCTTGGGAGATCGAGCGACTGCCCCGGCTTCGCCCGGATCCCCTCCCTTTTCCGGTTGCTTTTTGGTACGAACCCGCCCAGTTTGCCGTATTGGACCATCAGGCTCAGGTCCTATGGCTAGCGGCTCCTAGCCTAGCGGAGCTGGCTGAGCTGAAGGCAAAACTGGCCCGGCCGCTACCGCTGGGGGAATCGTCTGAACAGGTCACCGACGCACTGACGCTGGCTACAGACCGGACGGCGTTTATCGCGGCTGTCGGCCAGGCTCAGGACTCGATTCGAGCCGGTGACGTTTTTCAGGTCAACCTTTCGCTGCGCTTTAGTACGCACACATCGGCCAGCAGCTGGCAGGTCTATCGGGCTTTGCAGCGCATTAACCCCTCTCCCTTTGCCAGCTATTGGCATACGCCCTGGGGCGCTGTGAGCAGCTGCTCCCCAGAGCGGCTGGTGGCGCTGCGCGATCGCACTGCCCAGACTCGGCCCATTGCGGGTACTCGTCCTCGAGGCGAGACGGCCACTGCCGACCAGGTCCTAGCTCAGACCCTGGGGCGGCATCCCAAAGAAATAGCCGAACATATTATGCTGGTAGACCTGGAGCGCAATGACCTGGGCCGGGTCTGTCGCTGGGGATCGGTTCAGGTCGATGAGCTGATGACCATCGAGCGCTATAGCCATGTGATCCACTTAGTCAGCAATATCATCGGCCAGCTGCGACCCGACCAAACCGCCGCCGATCTGATTGCGGCGATGTTCCCCGGCGGCACTATTACCGGCTGTCCCAAAGTCCGCTGTATGGAGCTGATCGAAGCGCTAGAGCCGGTTCGACGCAGTCTGTTTTATGGTTCGGCTGGCTACCTGGATGCCCGTGGACACCTCGATCTTAATATCCTGATTCGCACTCTGCTAATGGCCCGGGTTAGCCAGTCGGGGCATCAGCAGGGCGGCCATCGGGTTTGGGGCCAGGTTGGGGCCGGAATTGTGGCTGACAGCCTACCCGAGCAGGAATGGCTGGAGTCGCTGCAGAAGGCAAAAGCTCAGCTGCTTGCTCTGGGACTTTCCTAGGGGCTGAGCGAGCATAAACTTTTGGGCGACTGAGCAGGTTTTTGGGATTGCAGAAGGAAAACGCTGTAAACTCTTCCCAAATAGGAACAAGCGCATTTGAAGGCGAGTTCACTTGCCGACTGCGATCGCGATAAGCCTGAATGAGCACAGAAACCTATCTCAACCATCCCAACTTTGGCCTGCTCTTCAGGGTTTGCCTCGTCGAAGAGAACCAGGAACTCTTCGCCACCCTGTATGCCCAACGCTTGTTTTTCCTGGTCAAGAATTCGGCAGCCGGACTGTCCTTTGACCCGGTCGGGCGGAACGAGGCCCGGCTGATACTGGAAAATCGAATTCGAATCCTGCGGCGGGCTGGGCAGCATGGCGAATACGATCGCCTCCAGAAGACCTATCAGCAAACCTTTCAATGACCCCCGCTGCGGCTGCGATCGCGGAGCGCCTGGCAGCGGTGCGTGCCACTATCCCCGCTCGGGTGCGGCTGATTGCCGTGACCAAAACCTTTTCAGCAGAGGTCGTCCGCGCTGCCTATGAGGCTGGCCTGCGCGACTTCGGCGAAAATCGAGTGCAGGAAGCGATCGCTAAGCAGGCTGAGCTTTCTGACCTGAGCGGCATGACCTGGCATCTGATTGGCCGGCTACAGTCGAACAAGTCTCGCAAGGCGCTCGAGCATTTCCAGTGGATTCACTCGATTGACAGCCTGAAGCTAGCAGAACGGCTGAACCTGCAGGCCGCCGAGCTAGACCTGCGACCCAGCTGCTGTCTTCAGCTGAAGCTGCGGCCCGACCCAAACAAGGGGGGACTGACTCTGGCTGAACTTCAGAGGGACCTGTCGGACTATGCCCAGATGCAGCACCTCAACATCACGGGATTAATGGCGATCCCCCCCCAGGGGCTAGAGCCGGACGAGACGCAAGCCGTTTTTATTCAGACCCAGGAGATCGCGAAAATGATCAACCAAATGGCATTTCCCCATCTCAAAATCAGCCAGCTTTCGCTCGGAATGTCAGCCGACTACCCCCTAGCAATTGCTGCTGGCTCAACCATGATCCGGCTGGGAACGCTACTTTTTGGCCAGCGTCAACGTCGAACTGGAGCGCAAAACTAAAAAATAATCCTGCTAGCAATTGACATTTTGGGGAAAGTATGTGGTAATTCTTTTAAGTCTGAGATGAGAGCCTAGTCTACTTGCTTTGAAATTCGTGTATACTGTTGACTCAATTACTGCTAGCGCCTGCGGGGCATCCATAAAATGCTGATCTCCGCCTAGCCTACCGGGATATTCTTGACTGAGCACTTTTGCTGCGGTGACGGACTTCCCCTAAGTTTTGGAGCGCTTTAAAAGCGAGTAATTGGATAATATTTGGTAGTCCCAGACCCCCTGCAAATTTTTCAGCTTCAGCATTGCCCCCATGAGGAAGCAGAGATTTTTAGAAAAGTCCCCCGGAAGTCCTTATTTTTACTTTTCAGCGTCCTCGATGTGTGTATGCTGACGGTGATAACGATGTCAAGTTCGCAAAAGTCGTGATGGAGTTATAGGTTATGAGTAATCTTTTCACTAAGCTACGTGATTTTGTCGGTCTTAACGATCCGGCTGACTATGAATATGAATACGACGAGGTAGATGGCGAAGACTACCAAAACCTCTATGAAGAGGATACGCAGTCAGAGCCGCTGCCGCCGGTACCAGTCCCGAATCGTGCCGAGTCTCAAGAAGAGCCTCGCATTCGTCGTCGTATTCGCGAACGGGATCTGTCCTCTGAATCTGGTGTGGTTTCAATGAACAATGTAATCGGTATGCCTGGTGCTATGAACGGAACATCTGAAGTGATTGTGATGGAGCCCCGCTCCTTTGAGGAAATGCCTCAGGCGCTACAGTCGCTGCGTGAGCGGAAATCTGTAGTTCTCAACCTGACGATTATGGATCCCGACCAAGCCCAGCGCGCGGTAGACTTTGTGGCCGGTGGAACCTACGCCATGGACGGTCATCAGGAGCGAATTGGTGAGAGTATTTTCCTGTTTACCCCAAACTGCGTCCAGGTCAGCATGCCGTCTGATCTAGACCATGCCGTACCGACTATGCCCGATCCGATGCCGGCTATGCCGCGTCAGGCGGCACCGACACCGGCCTGGGCAACCGAGCAAATTGCTCGAATGGCTTAGCTGGCCTAGTCAACATCGCTTTTGCGATCAGACCTTTCATCCGAATGGTTGGCAAAATTCAGGCCTAGCACTTCTGAAGTGTCCCATTACAGACAAATCCAATATCTCGATGTTTCACCATTCGAGGTATGCTAAATGTGCTGAAAGCATTCTGTAAAGGGGACTGATTCTTTTGCCGGCGCGACTTGGCATCATTGGCGGCGGGGTAATGGGGGAAGCCCTATTATCTCGCCTTCTTGCATTAGGGCATTATGAACCTAGACAGGTATTAACGAGCGATCCCTCACCTGAGCGCAGGCATACGCTCACCGAACAGTACGATATTCGCGTCACTGACAGCAATCGCGAAGTAATTGAGTCTAGCCAAACGATTCTGCTAGCGGTAAAACCCCAGGTTTTCGACCGGGTAGCCAACGATTTTCAAGGGGTGCGTTGCGAGGTTTCTCCATTAATACTGTCGATTTTAGCTGGGGTGACACTGGCCAGGTTAGAGGCGGCGATTCCCGGCTGGCCAATTGTCCGCGTCATGCCCAATACGCCGGCGACGGTTGGAGTTGGCATGACGGCGATTTCTCCCGGTAGTCGGACGCTAGCTGAGCATAGTGAGCTAGCCGAGCATATTTTTAAGGCTGTTGGCCAAGTTGTTCGGGTACCTGAGGCCTTGATGGATGCGGTCACGGGGTTGTCGGGCTCGGGACCGGGCTACGTGGCTGTGGTGATTGAGGCGCTAGCCGACGGTGGCGTAGCGGCAGGTCTGCCGCGAGCTGTAGCCAATCAGCTGGCGGTGCAGACGGTATTGGGAACGGCGCAGCTGCTGCAGCAGACGGGGATGCATCCAGCCGTACTCAAAGACCGCGTTACCAGTCCGGGAGGGACGACGATTATGGGCGTTGCCTGTCTTGAAGAGCTGGGGCTGCGGTCGGCTCTGATCGAAGCGGTGCTAGCCGCGAGTAAACGGTCTCGTGAGCTGGGCGCTCAGGCCGGCGGCAAGAATTAGGAAGGAATTAGGAGGGCTTGGTTTGTCCGAGCTTCGGCTCCGTCCCGGCCAGCAGCCGCTCTATATTGCTACGGTGGCGGAGGATGACGTAGAGGCTACCCGCGATCGCGAGCAGCAGGTAGGCCAGCGGTTGGTGGGTCAGCAGCATTAGCAGCGAAATGGATACTGCCGCCAGGATAGAGCTCAGCGATACCATGCGAGAAACGACCAGCACCGTCGCAAACACAACTGCCGCGCCTAGCCCCACCGGCCAGGCTAGCGCCAGGATGACTCCCAGCCCTGTGGCTGCCGATTTCCCGCCGGTAAACCCGAGCCAGATCGAGCGGCTATGCCCGACCAGCACCAGCAGCCCGACCAGCATCGTCAGCCAGGGCAGGCGGTCGGTCGGGCCCGCGATCGCGTCAGTCTGTGCTAGCCAGCGTACTAGTAGCACCGCCGTTGCCCCCTTCAGCAGATCGACGCAGAGAACCGCTAGACCCGCTTCGCGACCGACGACACGAAGCACATTTGTAGCGCCGGTACTGCCGGATCCATGTTCGCGAATGTCAATCCCCTTGACTGCTTTGGCAATCAAGAAACCGGTGGGAATCGACCCCAATAGATAGGCGGCTCCGAGCAGCCCGAGTCCAATTAACCAAGTCATGAAATTTCCAGCTTCAGTCCGATCTTAACCTGCTATATTCCAGCAGAATATCGGTTTATCACCGCCGCTTTTCTGCTTGTCAACATTTATCAACCTTTTGTCGAGTCTCAATATTCGTAGTCGGCGATTGGATTGGCCGGGTCGGGAGCAAAGGCTAGCCACAGGGGAAACTGTAGCAGCGAGAGGCTAATTTTTTCTTCCGATTCATCAATCAGCAGAATCGGCAGCCGACCACTGTCGAGCAGCCGCTCGGCCCGCTGCACCATCGGTTCAGGAGCCTCAAACAGCATCACCCCGCGATTGGTGCCAAAATCAGCCCGGGAAATGCCCAGGCAGTCCTGTAGCCAGCGCCGCCACTCGCCTAGCCGCTCTGGCGTACTGGCCAGCACTAGGGCACAGAGCCGATCGCCATAGAGCGTATGGAGCGCAGATACAGCGGCCGAAGCCACCAGCACATTTTGCAGCCGACTGCCGAGGCTCTTAACCGCGCCCCGCCCGCCCTGGGTAAAGAACCAGTTCGCCACGCGGTCGGCGTGGATCGGCTCGAAGGTGCGGCGCAGCTGCCAGGATGGACCGTAGTAGTCAGGTCGGGTGCGGTACTGGTCGAGCAGGCTGCGAACGCGATCGCGCTGTTGCTCAAACCGCTGGGCTGCGAAGCCAACCGTGGGTGGATCCGTCTCAGCGGCCGGCGGCTCGGCGACTTCAGCTGGACTGTCGGCCGCTGCAGGCGGCGCCAGCTCTAGCTGCTCTGCCGCCCTGGCCAGATCCTGTAGACTGCCAATCAGATATTCCTTAAAGCCCTGAACGCGAATGGCAATATCCTGGGAGGCCCCGGCAAAGCTGGTCCGCATTTCAGCCTCGATCCGCTCCTTCCGGCGTTCTAGCTGCTCGACCTGGCGCTGTAGCTCGCGGCGCTGGCTTTCCAAGTCGCGCAGACTGGTCTGGATCAGCCGCTCTAAACCGGGCTGCGGAGGCTGCGGAGGTGAGCCCTGGGTCAACCGGCTATTCGTTGTTTGCAGCGTTTCGACGCGTTCCTCTAACTCGGCTTTCTGAGCCCGCAGGGTACTGATCTGATCGGCATCGGCCTGAGATACTCTGGTGGGTTCGGCCGTCTCAGGTCGATTGTCATTGGTGGCAGCGTCGGAAAATTCGTCTGGAGTCATGAAATCAGCAGGGCAAGCGACTATGGCAAGCATAAGAGGCGATGACCGGCGGAACAACCCCCCATGAGCTGTGGGCCACAAGCTTATCGCTGGGCCTTGGCCTGGGGCGGGGCGGCTTGGGCACAGCGCGCCAGCAAATGGGTGCGTAGCGCCTCGGGGTCAAAGAGGACCGGCAGAAAATGAATACTGTTTACTTCTTTGAAATAAAATAGAATCGGTACAGCGGGCCAAAAAATCGTCCAATACTGCCAGTCCTGATAGGGAAACTCGCGCAGCTGCCGGTCGCCCCGGTAAAGGGCCAGAGCCGTCGGCGTCAGCCAGAGCCGAATCGTCGCGGTTTGGTAGAGCAAAAACAGTCCCAGCAGGGCCAAAATGCCGCTCGTCCAGACATGGCCCCAAAGCTGGACCAGGGCGCTCAGCACCGCCAGCAGCAGCAGCCCAATCGGCAGACGGTAGCTCGGGGCAAGACAGACGCTGTCAGGCTTCAGCTCAGCAATGGTAGGATCGGTCGGGCTCAAGGGTGTCCTAAAAATAAACAAGCTGCTCTACTAGTCTAAGGGCACAGCGATCGCGCGGCATCTGCCTAGAGATTTCCTTTGTGCGTTAACACCTTTGTGCGTTAGCCCATCTATAACCTATGACAAAACTTGGCTCGTCTCCGCCGCCGGCGGCTGCTTCTAGCTCAGATAGCCCTGGCCTGAGTACCTTTGGCGGCGTCTATACGCCTTCGGTACTGACCATTCTAGGCGTGATCATGTACCTGCGCTTTGGCTGGGTTGTGGGCAACGTGGGCCTGGTGAATACGCTAATTATCGTCACCCTATCTACGTCCATCACCTTTTTGACCGGCCTTTCAATCGCAGAAATTGCCACCGACCGCGAGGTCAAAGCGGGTGGGGCTTACTATATGATTAGCCGCTCGCTGGGCCTGGAGGTCGGTGGGGCGGTTGGCATTCCGCTCTACATAGCCCAGACCCTATCGATTGCCCTCTATGTGATTGGCTTTGCTGAAAGCCTGGCGATCACTTTCCCGGCGCTCAATCAAACCCTAGTTGGGCTGATTACGGCGATCATCGTCGCCGGAGTGGCTCTCAAGTCAGCCGATTTCGCCATTCGCATTCAGTATTTCATCATGGCAGCGATCGCGCTTTCGCTGCTTTCGCTGGCGCTGGGCCATCCGGTCGCGCCGCTGAGTGCCGCTGACCTGCCGACTGAACTGCCCGCAGAAGCGTCATTTTGGACGGTATTTGCCGTTTTCTTTCCGGCGGTCACCGGGATTATGTCCGGGGTAGCCCTGTCCGGCGACCTGAAGCAGCCGAGTCGGGCGATCCCGGTAGGTACGCTGGCCGCGATCGCGACCGGCTATGTTATCTATATGGCCATTCCGCTTCTCCTCGTGCGCTGGGCCGATTCGGAGACGCTACTGACCGATCCGCTGGTAATGCAGCGAATGGCGCTTTGGGGCGGGGCAATTTTGCTCGGGGTCTGGGGGGCCACCCTCTCTAGCGCCCTGGGCAGCATTCTGGGAGCGCCGCGAGTGCTGCAAGCGCTGGCCCGCGATCGCGTTCTGCCCGGGGCATTGCGAGGCCTCGGTACCGGCAGCGGTCCGGCCGATGAACCGCGGTTGGGCACGCTGGTGACACTGATGATTGTGCTGGTTGCCGTCTTCTTTGGCAATCTCAACCTGCTGGCCCCGATTTTGACTATGTTTTTCCTGACCACCTATCTGGTGCTCAACATAGCGGCAGGACTGGAAAATTTTCTCAACAGCCCCTCATTCCGGCCCACCTTTCGCGTGCCTTGGGTACTTTCATTTTTGGGGGCGATTGGCTGCATCGTCGTCATGTTTTTGATCAACCAGCTGGCGACTTTGCTGGCCGCGCTGATCGTGATTGGGGTTTTTGTCTGGCTTAAGGAGCAGGCGCTGCAAAGCACCTGGGGCGACGTGCGGCGGGGGGTTTGGCTAGCGTTAGTGAGGCAGGGCATTCTGGGTCTGGGGCAGGCTCCCCAGGCCGATACGCGCAATTGGCGGCCCCACATGCTAGTGATGTCAGGCATTCCCACCCGCCGCTGGCCGATGATTGAATTTGCCGCTGCGCTGACCCATAACCGCGGCCTGGTGACAGTCGCGAGTATCCTCCCCGCCGGGGCCAGAAGCATTGAACAGCAGCTCAAGTCGGAAGGCGTGATCCGCAGCTATATGGCTGAGCGAGGCGTGCAGGGTCTGGTCAGGCTGGTAATGGCCGCAGATACCTTTGAAGGGGCTGAGCAGTTTGTCACCCACTATGGGCTAGGGCCGCTGGTGCCCAATACCGTCATGCTCGGCCACAGCCAGCAGGCCGAGACGCAGCAGCGCTATTGCCAAATGGTCGAAGCGTTTCACCGAGCGCATCGCAACGTGCTAATTTTTCGCGAAAACCCAGAGCGGGGCTTCGGGCAGCGGCGGCGAATCGATCTATGGATACGCCATCTGCCCACCGACGGCGCGCTGATGATGATTTTGGCCTACCTGCTGCAAACGTCTATGGCCTGGAACCGAGCTGAAATTTGCCTGAAGCTAAGCGTTCCGAATCAGGCCGCCGCTGTGCCAGCGCTGGACAATCTGGCCAATCTGCTCACTCAGCTAAGAGTTAAGGCGACTCCGGCCGCTATCGTCGAGCATACAGAGTCCTTTGAAACAACCTTGCAGCGAGAATCGCAGGCTGCCGACCTGGTCTTCTTGGGGCTGAACCAGCCCGGCGAAAGCTTTACCCAGTCATTTATTCGCCAGCAGGTCAAGGACGACCAGCTGCCTACCCTGGTTTACGTGTTGGCAGCCAATAACTTTGCGTTCTTGGACGTCTTAACCTAAGGCGTTTCAACCTCACGACGCACTAGCGTGTGAGACGCGAATATCGGCTATTCAACAACTCGCAGCCGTCCCTGACTTAGGGCTTCGTAAATTTGGTTGATCAGCGTCTCCTCCTGAGAGCTGATTCTGCCCTGGGTCAGCAGAGTCATCAGGATAGACTGATCGTGGCGGGTGATGCGGCGGGTCGCAAAAATCTTTGCCACCATCTCTTCAACGGACGTTGTGATCATCATGGGATAGCTTGAGTTTAAAGCTGCTGTCAGGGAAGCCAAGGTATTAAAAATGACTTATTTTTTAAACTTATCTACATACATCACTGTAACTAGATTGATTGTTAAGAGCATCCGTGATATGTCGTAAACTCAATGTTATACAGTTATTTCGCTCAATAGATAAAAATTCGGGACAATCCAACTGCTGTTCCGGGCCGGAAAATACTGGGCTGTTGAGCACATTTCAGGCCGAGCTTTCTACGTGTTTTGACGGAAGCCGCGGTGGGGTGAAGCAGTATGAATCAACAAACAGCAAAATGCCCTGAGGCTGACAGATTCCTCAGGGCATTTTCTCGATCTTAAGGGAGTCCTAAATGGACTGGGAAAGGGCCGTCTCTGCCTGCTAGACAGTCGCGAGTTCAGGCTCGGAGCGCTTGCTGTGACGAATGCTGCTGATTGCTTCAGCGTAATCAGGTGCCTTGAATACGGCAGACCCGGCGACGATGGCATTCGCTCCGGCTTCTAGCACCTGGTAAGTATTATGGGCCTTGAGACCGCCGTCTACCTCGATCCAGGGATCGAGACCGCGCTCGTCGCAGATCCGGCGCAGCTGACGGATCTTGTCCACCATTGTGGGGATAAAGCTCTGTCCGCCGAAGCCCGGGTTGACGCTCATGATCAGCACCAGGTCGCAGATATCGAGTACATGCTTGATCAGCTCTAGGGGGGAACCGGGGTTGAGTACCACACCCGCCTGCTTACCGCAGTCGTGAATTAGCGATAGGGTCCGGTGGAGGTGGGGCGAGGCGTTGTGCTCAGCATGGACTGAGATAATGTCGGCTCCGGCCTCGGCAAAGTCTGCGACGTATTTCTCGGGCTCGACAATCATCAGGTGAACATCGATCGGCTTTTGGGTGACCGGGCGAATTGCTTTGACAATGAGAGGCCCAATTGTGATGTTGGGGACGAACCGCCCATCCATCACATCGACATGAATCCAGTCTGCACCGGCCTGGTCAGCGGCGCGCACTTCGTCGCCCAGACGACTGAAGTCGGCAGATAAAATTGATGGAGAAATGACAGTGGATTTGGGGGATTTTGGGGAGTTGGCTGTTGCCATGAAAATGGGCCTCTCTAACGCAGACTACTGCACATATCGTAACAAAATCTTCGGACTCCTCATAGCCATTGGGGATCATCGTTATTAATCGTCGCCTTAGCCACATCCATCGCTGGATTGGGGGCGACGCTGAGGGTGTTGCGATCGCGCAGGATTGCGCTACAGTTTTTCTTAAAGCCATTGCTCCCGCTGCCCCATGCTCGGCCCCAGTAGCTCAGCGACGCAATGGCGGCTCAACTTTCCAGGCCCGACTCACTATCGGTCATTCATCATAGGTACGGTTTCTATGGCTAAATGGTTTGCTGGTCAGACTCGATTTTCGCTGGCTAGAATTAGCGGCTTTAGCGGCCTCGGGCTGGCTGGGCTGCCAGCGCTGGCGCTAACCAGCTCTGTGGGGCCAGCCGGAATCGACGCGCTGCGTCTGCAGCAGGCCCCTTACAATCTGACCGGCCGTAAGATTGCCATTGGCCAGGTTGAAATTGGCCGACCGGGGCAGTTTGGGCTCGATAAAATAGTGCCCCCAAGCGGACCGGTGGAGCCCCATCGGCTGTTCCAGCTGAATGAACCCGCGATCGCGAACGAATTTGTCGATGACCATGCTAACAATGTGGCGAGCGTCATGATCAGCCAGGATAAGCTGCTTACGGGCGTCGCCCCGGAGGCGGTACTCTATTCGGCGGCGGTGGGCCCCCTGACTGAGATGAGTGGTCAGCCAGAAGAATGTCTGGCGTCTCAATATGTGGCGCTGCAGAACAGCGGCGATGTGCGAGCGGTGAATTTTAGCTTTGGCGAACCGCTGAGCCGCGATCCCCGACCCGCGCCGCTGCTCGACGGCAACGCCCTGCTTACCCAGTGCATTGACTGGTCGGAGCGAGCGCACAAGCTGCTCTATGTGATTGCCGGGAACCAGGGCGGCGGCGGCATTCCCATCCCGACTGACAACTTCAACGGGATCAACGTCGCCTATTCCCGACGCGTCAACGGAGAATTTGTCAAAGTAGACTTTGCCAACCTCAGCAGCGAGCCGAATTTTTTCTCGCCGCGATCGCCCGGCCCAGAACGAAATGAGGGGACGCGCCGCTCGATCAATATCGTCGCTCCCGGCAATCAGATTGAGATGTTCGATCCCAGCGGCGTTCGAGTCACCAGCAGCGGTACGAGCTTCGCGGCCCCGCACGTGGTGGCAACCGTCGCCCTGCTGCAAGAATTTGGCGATCGCCAGTTTCGGGCCGGTGCCCCCCACTGGAGCCTGAGGTCGCGTGAGCCGATGGTGATGAAGTCTGTGCTGCTCAACTCAGCTGACAAGCTCCAGGATACCGGCGATGGTCGGCTGCTGGGAATGAGCCGGACACTGCTGGACGAAAGCAACCGCAGCTGGCTCGACTCTGACGCCTACAGCGACGTCAAGATTCCCCTCCATGCTGAGTTAGGAACCGGACATTTGAATGCGTTTAGGGCCTACGAGCAGCTGGCTGGGGGGCAGTGGTCTCCGGCCGAGGCCGTTCCCGCCGTGGGCTGGGCCTACCAGAAGCTAGAGACTGATCAGCCTAGCGCCTATGAGGACTATGTTTTTGAGCAACCTCTGCAGGCGGGCAGCTATTTCTCGGCGACGCTCTCCTGGGAGCGGCTAGTTGAGCTAGCCGATAGCGACGACGATCGCTATGACCGGGGTGAAAGCTTTCGCGATCGCGGCCTCAACAACCTCAATCTGTATTTGATGCCCGCTGACGCTGACGATCTCTCAGACAGCGTCTGGTCTTCAGTCAGCGATGCCGACAGCGTCGAGCATATCTTCTACCCGATCCCCGAAACTGGCCGCTATAAGCTGCGAGTCGTCCATCAGGAGGGTGTAACCGGTCAGCCAACCCAGCCCTATGCCCTAGCCTGGTGGGCGCAGTCAGCCTCTTCAATGGCTCCGTAAGCAACCTATACAGCGCGTCAATACGTGATCAATACATGACATACCCCGATCAATGTCGGTGTATGACAATAGTTACCCTTGAACAACAGCGGCTGTTCCGAGATTTTTGCCGAAGCGTATGAACAGCACCCCTTTGAGTAGGTGCTCGGGGTTGACCTAGACATTGACCTTTGGGTATTTATACCCAGCTTGGCGCTGACCAGAATATCGATTAGCACTCGCTTTACGCCTAGTAGAGACAAGCAATGGTTTACAAACCCAAGCGGTTGGGTTATCTTATTAACAGTAAGGTCAATGCCTAAGATTCTTGAAGAGCGAGGTTTTCGGTTCATTGTCTGGCCGAACGATCACGAGCCTGCCCATGTCCATGTTAAGAAGAACGCCGGAGAATTAGTTCTTAACGTGTCAGGCTCAGAGCCTGTCCCCATCGAGATTAGGGGGCAGATGCCGAATAAGACTGTCAACCAGATTCTCGATATTGCAGAGGAAAACCTAGCGACCTTAAAGCAAGGGTGGGAGAAATATCATGGCTGTAAAGGATAAAGCTCAAACGCGACAGGCGCAAATTGACGCAGCGAGAAAAGCTGGGCAAGCAGCAATCGATTCTAGCCCCCAAGCTGTAAACGCTTATTACGATTCCAATAGTCAAAAAGTAGTGATTCTATTCAGTGATGGTAGCGAGTTCAGGTTCCCAGCTCAGGATGCTCAGGGCTTGAAAAATGCGTCTGAAGCCGAACTCTCTAATGTCGAACTATCCCCAACAGGATTAGGGCTCAGCTGGCCCAATCTAGATGCCGACTTGAGCATCCCTCATCTGCTGCAAGGTCTATTTGGCACAAAGCAATGGATGGCCAATCTAGGGGCTAAGGGGGGACTGTCGGCCTCTGAAGCGAAGCGAATGGCTGCTCGTGAGAACGGTAAGAAAGGCGGTCGGCCAAAAAGCCAACGAGAGCACTGGCACTCTCAGCAGTCTTAGTCGTGTAGCCATTCTGAATCAGCAATTTT
Organism: Vasconcelosia minhoensis LEGE 07310; assembly: GCF_015207255.1. Lineage (GTDB taxonomy): Bacteria > Cyanobacteriota > Cyanobacteriia > Phormidesmidales > Phormidesmidaceae > Vasconcelosia > Vasconcelosia minhoensis. Next base: position 10,710 of record NZ_JADEXG010000027.1, on the reverse strand, counting down.
CCAAGGATGGCTGAAAAGAGGGCGAACGAAGGGGTTCGAACCCGCGAATGGTGGAATCATAAACCGAATTTTGAGTCCTTGAGCTCTAAGGCTTTCAGCTACAGCACTTGATATAAGGTAGGTTTACGCGCTTGGTTCAGAGGTACTAATAGGCATAAACCGGTATTAAACTAGCCTATATTTAGGCTAGTAGCTAGGCTAGGGATTTATGGTGAGAAGTCGGCAAGTGACTTGCTGGGAGCGGCGAACGAGCAGCTGAAGGGTGGAAACATCCCGGTTCGGATTGTCACCCCAGGGGAGAGCGAGCGGCTGTATCTGCGGGGAACGTTCCCGCCTAAGCCTGGCTCGGGGAAGTCACAGTCCTATCAGAAGCGGATATCGCTAGGGATTTACTTCAACCCAGCGGGCATCAAGCGGGCAGAGGCAGAAGCCCAGCGCCTTAACCATTTGCTGATGCTAGGTCAGTTCGACTGGTCAGACTGGCTCACGGTTAAGCAGCGAGGGCAGATGGTAGGGCAGTGGCTGAAAGAGTTTGAACGCGACTATTTCATCCGCCGGGAACGCAATCCCAAAAGCGAGACAACTTGGGAAAAAGACTATGCCATCCCTAAAACGGGCCTGTACTGCCTACAGTGCCTTGGCCGGTTTCGCTGAGGTCAGCGCGAACCTGAAGCCGCTCAGGGGTAAGTATCGACCTACCGCAGTCAGCCGGGATCAGGTTCCCAGTGATGCTCTGATTTTGGAATGGTGCGATCGCATCCCCGACCAGCGGTAGCGAGCGTTCTATCAGCTGGTCGCCTGCTACGGGCTAAGGAATCATGAGGCTTTTCGGATTGACCTGGAAAAGCTGAAAGATGACCCCATTGCAGTTGTGCAGGATGGCAAGACGGGCTATCGAGCAGTCGCGCTGCCCTGCCCGCTGGGATGGTGGGAGCACTGGTTTAAGAGAGCTGAGAACGACCTGCCCCCAATGAAAGCTGCTTCTCATAGCGCCTATGGCAATAAAAGCAGTCAGTACTTTAGACGGTTAGGACTGCCGTTCAAAATCTATGACTTGCGCCATGCTCATGCAGGTCGGATGGCGCTGAAGGGAATTGACCCTGCGATCGCCGCGCGGTCACAAGGGCATAGCTTAAAGGTTCATTCAGACATCTACTTGCACTATCTGGGGGCCGACCAGCTTAGGAGCGCTTTCTTAGAAAAACTTAGATAGGGGGGTAAAGTTGCCCAACCCCTTTTGTAAGGTTGGGCAGGTTGGGCAGAAAATGAAGTATCCGTTTCGTCTATTGCGAATATTTCGTTTATTTTGTAGATTAGAGAGATGGATAGGAAAGTTAGTACGGCTCAGTAGTAGTGAGTTTGTAGCAATTTTTCTAAAGGAGAGACGGTCATGACATTGCCATCGACTACAGGGAAACCTCTAATTCCCAGTGAAGCTGATACTAAAATTTCAGAGCAAAGCAGCCGCATTTTGGCAGCTCATTTGTCAGCTCAGCAAGCGGCTCGTCGGATCAAGATCGTTGAGGATGATGGCTCAGAGCAAGAAGCGGTTATTCCTGAAGCGGCTTTTCAGCTGTTGATAGATATTCTGTCCCAGATGGCCCGTGGCAATGCGGTTACCCTGATTCCGATCCATGCTGAGCTGACGACTCAAGAAGCAGCCGACCTGATCAATGTTTCGCGCCCCTTCTTGGTAAAGCTGGTTGAGTCTGGTGACATCCCCTATCGACTCGTGGGCCGCCATCGCCGCATTCGGTTTGAAGACCTCATGGATTACAAACAGCGGATGGATGAACAGCGCATGGATACCCTGGATAAACTTGCAGAGCAGGCGCAAGAGCTGGGGATGGGTTACGAATAGCCGATGGCTTCTCAGTTCACAGCTCTCTATGATGCTTGTGTTTTATACCCAGCGCCTTTACGAGACTTGCTGATGCAGGTGGCGCTGACTGACCTTTTTCGCGCCCGTTGGACCAATCAAATCCATGATGAATGGATTCGTAGCGTGCTGGAGAAGCGGCCAGACTTGACCCTAGAGCAGCTGACTCGAACCAAAGTTTTAATGAACAGCCACGTTCGAGATTGCTTAGTAGAAGGTTATGAGTGCTTCATCCCACAGTTAGAACTCCCCGACCCTGACGATTGCCATGTGCTAGCAGCAGCTATAAAAGCGGGTGCTGATGTCATTGTCACGTTCAATCTAAAGGACTTTCCGCCACCAGTCTTGGCTCAATATGATGTTGAAGCTCAGCATCCTGACGATTTCATTGCCTATTTATTGGATTTGAGACCTTCTCGGGTAGCTGTCGCTGCTGAACTGTGCCGAAAACGCTTAAAAGCACCGCCTAAATCGACCGAAGAATATCTAGAAACTTTGCTGCGACAGGAATTGAGTATCACAGTGTCTATGCTGCGAGAGCTGATTGAGGAGATGTAGAACGCAGCTGCTCAGGCCGCTGCTGCCGTCTCTGCTCTGGGGGCCGTTCGTAGACCTTTCTCAGAGCAGAGACCTTTACGGCATAGGTGGGGCGGCTGCCGTTGCTAGTGTCTATGTACTGACTGCCATATTCAAGGAAGCCCGCTTTGATATCTTCCAGCAGTTTCCGGCTGCTGAAGGCTGGCCCAAGGGCTTTAGCGCCTTCTTCCAAGCTGATCCATTGGCTCTCTGACTTATCGGCGGCCAGCTCTGTCAGCTGCTGAAGGATGGCTTCATTCAGCTTTTGCTCAGCCGCGATCGCGTTCTGTAGGGTTTGTCAGATTTGGTTATCGGCCATCGGTTAGCCTGCCATAGATAGGGATTGCCGCGATCGGGTCAGCCTGAGCTTCAGCAAGGGGTCATGGACTGCTAGCCACTTCCATAGATACTGCTTTTCAGCTGTGGCAAGCAAACCCAGCAGGCTGAACATATCTGCATTGGCTTCAGGATTATTTTCCGCTAAAACAGCCCGCGCCCATTGCTGAATGGCGGTGGGCGTTGCTGAATAGCAGTATGAATTCGATGAGTATCTCACGGCATATTTAGGCTTTGAGAAAATGGCTCATACCTGAAATCAGCAACGCCAAGACGGGAGATATTCTAGGGGGAGGATATCACGCCCTGCTCATGCTCAATCTGCGGTTTCTAGGTCAGGAGTTTGGGCATCCTGGGAGTATTGTTCTAGGGGAAGGGCTGTGATTGATTTGGTGATCGCGATATTTGTGAGCGGGAACATAGCGGCTCTCTGCGAGCCAATAGTTCAGCTGTTGGGAACCAATCCTTACGTTAGCCCAACTCAGCTGAGGTGCCAGAGACAGAACGGGGAGGTGTTCCTGACTGACCGTTCTAGTGCCGCGGACTGCTGGCCAATCTGCTCACGGAGTACCTTTTCATTGAGTTGATCAACCTTTCCGGTCAGTTCGCCAACGTCCTGATTCAGTTCGTAAAACACCGAGCGCACCTCGTTCTAGGGAAGGCGCTAGCCATTACAATGTAGGGAGAATAGACAAATGCAGGCATGGCTGAGCAAACCCAGATCGACCGAATTGAGGCTGAAGTGACGCAGATTAATGCTGATCTTGAGCAAATCAAAACAACGCTTGACGCCGTAGTGACAGAGCAGAAGCTGACCAACGTGCGGGTAGAAACCTATCAAAAAGCGTCTGGGCAGGTAGTCAACTTGGCATTTGGACTGATTGCGACTGCGGTAATTTCGATTATTGCGAATATTCTAGTAAGCCGCTGAGAGGGACGCGGGTGAGTAACGTTCAAAGCTAAGCCAGCTTTCAGCAAGAAATGGTCGAGAGCTTGGAGCGAATAATTGACCAGAGGTTATGCGACAAGCCATGCTATCTAGCAGCTTGGCAGGCGCGGCTGAGGATGCGAGTATTCAAAATCCCGCATGCTAGCTAGCGCTCCAGTTCCTCCAGCTTTTCCCTCACTGCCTCAGTGCTGCGCCCGGTCTCGCTGGTCGCTTCGTTATTCCCAGCGCTCTAAGGCGAGATCGCAGTTCCAATGAGGCGGTTGCAATTGCGATTTTTGGACGCTGCCCAACCTTCTTTTACTTAGTTTGTCGCAAGGACAGGCTGCACTACTGGGGTTAACTTGCTCTACTGATGTAGGTTCACCTAAAACTGCGGCAACCTCTTTGGGGTTTTTCCTGCAATTGTAATTACTTCAAATTTTGGAAGATGAGGCGTAGAAACTGCACTAGATAAAGAATCTCCCTCAACTTCACTGTTTTGATTAGTCATCAAAAACGCAGGTCCCCAGAACAGAAGAATTAGTCCTGGAACGATAAATAGCCACTTTTTCACGGGAAGCCCTCACTAGATAGCTGAGGTTAGATTATCCCTGAGCAAATCTGTACAAAACAAAACGGGGATAGTGCAAGTAAATATAGAGCCCGCAAAACTCAAAAATTTAGGCTAGTCATTAGGCTAGCCACTTTGAGAAAAGTCTGAGATGAGGGCGAACGACGGGACTCGAACCCGCGAATGGTGGAATCACAATCCACTGCCTTAACCACTTGGCCACGCTCGCCATGTCTGCCCTAAGGCTTTAGTGAGTATAGCATTCTAGCGAAATTCAGAGCTATCTTTCAGCACGAACCTGCTTGGTGCCCAATTCAGAGATAATGGTCTGAGAAGCCAAAGCATTGATGCATGGGCCAGTTTTGGGGAGAGCTAGGTAATGGGCTTATTCAAAGTATCCAACTGGATTGGCGGCCTGATTCTAGTCGCTGTCCTAGGTGGGCTGGCGGTGACCAATCCCGAACGCGATGAGTATGAAACCTACGCGGCGGCGAAACTCAGCGACTACTTGGAAACGACGGTCTGCGCCGACCTACCGTCTGCCGTCGCGGAGCTGTTCCAATCTCAGTGCGCTAGCCTGCTTCAAAGCGGCCAGAGTCCGCTGCGAGAGCTGGTGAGCCAGCAGACCGCGCAGACGAATTTTATTATTTTCAGCCTTTACCGGACTCGGCTCACAATTCCGGGCTTCACCCAGGCTCCAGCCTACGAATTTGAGACCTTGGGGATCGGCGATCGCTTTTTCACCTTCCGCGCCGAGCGCACTTAGGTCAGGCCAAATTGACAGAAAACTTGATCCACTAGAGCTTGTGCCATTAGGATTGGGCAAAATAGCCGTTGGCAAAAAAGGGAACAGCCGTATATTGCATATTTAGTTACATACATCTGCATCGGAAATCCCAGATAATTTCTCTGCCCTCTGGTGGCTAGGTTTTTCCCCTTGGTGCGATCTGGCCTGTTTTATAGCCCTTTTAATACCCTATATTTTGAAACCTGTGGTGTCTTCTACTGCTTACCTACTGATTTCCCACGGCAGCCGTGACCCGCGTCCGCAGGAGGCGATGGCTCGCCTAGCCCGCCTCGTTCGCCGTCGGTTGATGGGAGGGCTAGCCGGTCAGCCCAGCAGCGCTCAAGCCAATCCGCCATCGAAAGCGCCGTCCTCGCCACTGCTGACCTCGGCCCCATCCATGCCGCCAGCATCGACCGTTCGCTGCCCTTCTGAAGTCATTGTCGGTACGGCCTGTCTGGAGCTAGCGCCGCTTCCTCTGAGTCAGCAGATCTATGAATTTGGTCGTCGTTTGCAGGCGGCTGGCGTCACTCAGCTAAAGCTGCTTCCCGTTTTTTTGATGAATGGCGTCCACGTGGCGGAAGACATTCCGGCTGAGGTGGGAACTGCTCGCCAGCTGCTGGGGGATACGTTGGAGCTGACGCTTTGTCCGTATTTAGGCAGCCACGAAAGAATTTCCGCACTGATGGCGGCAAAGCTGGCTTCGATTCCGGCAGAGGGTTCCCTGCTGGTCGCCCACGGCAGCCGTCGCCCCCGGGGCAATCGACCGATTGATGCGCTAGCTCAGCGGCTGGGCACTGCGGTTGCCTACTGGTCTACCCCGCCCGATCTAGAAAGTCAGGCGATCTCGCTGATGCAGCAGGGCTGTCAGCGTCTGACCGTACTGCCCTATTTCCTCTTTGCGGGCGGCATTACAGACGCCATTGCCCACCTGACAGAAGAGCTGGCTGAGCGCTTCCCGCGGATCAGTTTTCGACTGCTGCCTGTGCTGGGCGCTTCGGCCGAGCTAGCCGATATCGTGGTTGAATTAGTGCGTTCCGAGCAAGATTCAAGGGCCGCTTGAAGCTCTATCGCCTCAAAATTCGTAGCACTGACCGCAAAAGGGCGGCTATAAATTTGGTTCAATGGCTTTAATTAGGTGAGTGCTTGGTCATGCTCACCGATTCTTGATTCAGACTCATTCTCCCATGCTTCCTTCTGCCCAAACGGATACTGATGCTCGCTATGGAAAGGTTTATCTGGTGGGAGCGGGACCAGGTGACCCGGGGCTGCTGACGCTGAAGGCGAAGGCAATTTTAGAGGGTGCGGATGTGGTCATTCACGATGCCCTGGTCAGCCCGCCGATTTTAGCGATGGTGAATCCACAGGCCCAGGTGATCAACGCAGGCAAGCGGCGCGGCCAGCATTCCTTACTCCAGGCAGAGATCACCCAGCTCTTATTCGAGCAGGCGCGGGATCACGCGGCTGTAGTGCGGCTGAAGGGGGGAGATCCCTTTGTCTTTGGGCGGGGGGGGGAAGAGATGGCCGATTTGATCAAAGCGGGCGTTGACGTTGAGGTAATCCCTGGCATCACTGCTGGGATTGCAGCGCCAGCCTATGCCGGAATCCCGGTTACCCACCGAGAATTTAGCTCATCGGTGACCTTTGTGACGGGCCATGAGGGGGCTGGGAAATATCGGCCTGCGGTGAACTGGACCGCGATCGCGCAGGGTTCCGAGACCATCGTCATTTATATGGGCGTCCACAACCTGCCCAATATCGTCGAGTCGCTCACCGCTGCCGGTCTGTCGGCCCAAACGCCGGTAGCGCTGATTCGCTGGGGTACCCGGCCCGAGCAGGAAACGCTGGTCGGCTGCCTGGAGACGATTGTGCAGCAGGTTGCCGCTGCCGGGTTTAGCGCTCCTGCGATCGCGGTAGTCGGCCAGGTTGTAAACCTCTATCCGCTGCTGGCCCCGAGCTCGCCCCTGCAAGTTGCGCACTGGGCAAACACTTATTCCACCTCTAATCCGCCCCATCCATCTGCTCATCCGGCAAAATAGAGTCAGCGCTGAGGACTCTGATATTTCTGAAAAAGTGCTGGAACTGGTCGTCACCGGTACCCCAGAACGGCTAGACCGCTGGCTCTCAACCCAGGTCGAAAGCCTGTCTCGCAGCCGGGTGCAAAAGCTGATCGAGCAGCTTTCAGTGCGAGTAAATGGAGAGATCTGTACGGCGAAAAAAGCGACCGTGAGCCAGGGCGATCGCGTCTGCCTGACCATTCCCGAGGCAGTTCCGCTGGCGCTGATGCCGGAGCCGATTCCGCTCGATATTCTGTACGAAGACGATCAGCTGCTGATCATTAACAAGCCCGCTGGAATGGTTGTGCATCCCGCGCCGGGCCATCCCAGCGGCACATTGGTGAATGCCGTCCTGGCGCACTGCGGCGAGCAGCTCAAAGGCGTCGGCGGCGTCCTCCGGCCCGGCATCGTCCATCGCCTGGATAAAGACACCACAGGCGCGATTGTCGTCGCCAAAACCGAACCTGCTTTACACAGTCTGCAAGGCCAAATTCAGACCAAAACGGCTCGGCGGGAGTATCTAGGAATCGTTTTCGGAGCGCCAAAAGCCGATTCTGGTACCGTCAATCAGCCGATCGGTCGCCATCCTAAAGACCGCAAGAAAATGGCCGTCGTCCCCATTGACCAGGGCGGACGGCAGGCCGTCACCCACTGGCAGCTTCAGGAGCGGCTGGGGAACTATAGCCTGCTGCACTTTCGGCTAGAGACCGGCCGCACCCACCAAATTCGGGTCCACAGTGCCTGGCTGGGCCATCCTATCGTCGGCGATCTGGACTATGGTTCGGGGCGCTCTGCTGGCGTCAACCTAGCCGGGCAGGCGCTCCATGCTTGTCGTCTCACCCTATCCCATCCCCTAACTCAGGCCCCTATTGTCGCCGTAGCGCCGCTGCCAGCTGATATGGAAACCCTGCTAAATCGGCTGCGGCTGCGAACCTAGGCGTGGCGCTCTCTAGCAGGCCAGATCGGCAAAGCGCCAGAGAGATCTAGAACGAGATCTAGAACCACTCCGGCGCTTTGCTACAGATGCTCACAGATTGGCGAGAGCTGTGCGTTAGGTATTAACTTTCCGGTAGGGTACCGTAGCGCCGATGTTGATATTGGCAGTCGAAACCCGTGGAGCCTGAGTAGCGCGGCTGCCGATGCTGCGAGCCATTTCAAGATAGCGCTCCGGGTTCCCCTCGGTGGGCTGCTGCTCCTGCGGCTTGAACTTGCGCACTTCGCTCTGCCAGATAATTTGGGGGAAGCCCAAAATCGAGCGATAGTATTCGTCGTAGCGCGGCGACTTGATATTGACTGGGCGCTCGCCTTCCTGGCGACCCGGTAGCACGCGGCGACGCTGATAGGGCACCGTGTCGTAGCCGAAGTTCTCTAAGTACTCTTCGGAATCAAGCAGAGCATCGACAAACCCCTCAATCCCCTTGGTACCAATCACAATTGACCAGGCAATCTTTTCCTGCTCATTGTAGGGGTCGCGGCCTAGAACCCGCTGAATGCACTGTTCGACAAAGCGGTAGTTGCTGTTTTTGTCATAGAAGCTGCTGCGGAAGGTCTCAGATAGCAGCAGCCCGCGGATAAAGTCACGTACCGTAATCTGGTTATTGCAGAGCTGTGACTCCAGCGCCGACTCGCGGTCAGCCTTAAAGGCATAAAAGAAAATCTGACGATAGGCAGCCTCGATCAGGTCGAGCATCTCAGCCTTGGAAAGCAGAGCCTCGGCATTGTAAATCCTGGGCTGGTCATCGCCCGGAACCACGTAGCCTTCGACTCGCTGGTTCTGGCTTTTTGGGGTGTAATCCAATAGAGGAAGCGCCACTTTTGAATCTCCAGAATCTTATGGATGTTTACAAACGTTAATCCTTATCATACGGGAGCTGTGGCGCTCGCCTGGGACTATCTGAGAAAAATATTACAGACCTTAATATTCCGATCGCCCTGGGCCAGCTGCCAGTCAGCGGGCGTGTTGCAGTTAAACAGCATAGTTGGCGGCACTGCCGGATAGGCGGCAACGGTCTCCTGGGCCAGCCAGGTTTGGCAAGCGCGCTGTCCGGTGGCCAGGTAGTCGGCCAGGCTGCCCAAGCAGCGGCGGCGATAGAAGCCGCACAGGGGATCCCAGCCTTTGGCGGTGGGGAAAAGAGACGCGATCGCGGCCGCCGGTACCTGGTCCAGCTGCTGCTGCCAGCGCATTAGCACAGACGATTCTAAATTAGGCAGATCACAAGCCAGCAGGAGAACCCAGTCCACCGAGTCAGCTTGCGGATCGGCCTGAAGAGCGGTAAGTCCCTGGTAAAAGCCGTGGAGCGGACCGCGCGATCGCGGCCCCGACTGCTCCTCTCGCAGCAACCGTACGCCGTTGGGAAGGACCGCCTGATAGCGCTCAGGCCAAGGCGTAATTACAGTGACCCGAGGCGTACAGGTTTGCGCCACTCGGCAGGTTCGCGGCAGCAGTGGCATACCCCGCACCGGCAGTAGGGCCTTATCCTGTCCCATCCGCAGGCTGCGACCCCCGGCCAGAATCAGCGCAGCGGTCGTCACGGTTCGGCCTTGGCCTGACGCCGCTGATCCGCCCAGAGCTGGCCCTTAGCGTAGTAAATCGCAGCGGCCAGAGCGGCGATGGTGATGTACATCAGACGAATGGCCCAGCCCACCGCCCGAAAAGCGACTGAAATCAGCGACGATTGAAACTCTTCGTATTTTGCGAGCTCATTCTCAACCACCACATTGGGGTTATCGGTCAGCTGCGTCTGTAGAATTTCCGGCTGGGTCGGCAGGTCTGTCATTTGCGTGCTCAGACTAAAAAAGCCCCAAAAGCCACCGCTGCCCACCTCGCGCCGGAGAAAACCATTCGTCAGCTGGCGCGATTCGGTTGGGGAAATCTCTGCCCGCTCGGCCACCTGCCGCACCCAGAGCGCCTGCTGCATCACGTAGCTAGCCGAGAAGACCAGCGGCGTCACGACTACCAGCAGAGCAACTTTTGCCTGCATCGGCCAGGACTGGGGTAAATAGCGGGTAGCGGCCCCAATGCCCAACCCCAGCAGCAGAAAAATCAGCAGATTGGAAATTTCCACCAGCTCAACACTTTTCAAAAAGCCCCCGGCATAGGGTAGCGAGTAAAGATAGGTTGCAGCCGCCCAGGCCAGCGCCGCTTTGGCGACCGCTAGCAAAGCGCTCAAGCTCAGCCCCAGCAGAAAATAAAGCGCAATACGCTGCGCTCGCGGATCAGACGGTTTGGATTGGGCGGGCATCACTCAACGCTCTCTGAAATACTGAAACGGTCAGGCTCTAGTTCTCTCGATCGCTCACGATGGCGATTGATGTCCCCGATTCAAGCTGCCAGAACGGATCGTGCTCCGTCGCTACATCTATCTGCCCATCGTCCTCAGAACCGAGCGAAAAGTCAAAGGCTTAGGCAAGATCCGCAGTCTTCCATAGGTTGTTACGGCCTGTAGCGCGATCGCGCCTAACCCAAAAACCGCTCACTACAAATTCCTTCACAACCCTTGAGCAATCACCAGGAATTTAGTACATTTGAACTAAATTACTCATTCGCCCTTCACAGGCATGGTAACCATGCCCCTACCC
>NZ_JADEXG010000154.1 GCF_015207255.1 Vasconcelosia minhoensis LEGE 07310 | reverse complement strand
CAATGCCAGTCAGTTAAGCCACTGACTGGCATTTTTTTGTTGGGAACTTGCTGCGAGAGCGCTTGACCTCGCGTGGGAATGAGCGATCGGCGCGGCGCGGTGGAAGTACGAAGTGGCGCGCTTGCATCAACAGCCGCTGCAAGAGTTCAGGCAAGGTGCCCGCACGCGCCAGATGCACCGTGTTGATGGCTCCCACGATGGCATGGCGAGCTGTATGAAAGCTGATGCGGGTCGGCGCAACCCCTTCATGCTCTGCCATCAAACGCATCCAACGCCTGAGCAGCGTGTAGGCAAGCAGAACGCCCCAGACCTCCTGCTTGACTAACTCAGGGTGTTTGCTGCGCAACACAGCTTGCCCTTGTTGCAGCGATTGTTTGATCTCTCGAAACCCCAGCTCGATCTCCCAGCGCTGACGGTACAACTGCGCCAGCGGCTTCGCGGCAAACTGCTCAGGATCGAGCATTGAGGTGATAAACCGCCTGATCTTGCCTCCAACGCTCACCTCAATGAGCCGGGCCTGCCAATGACAGGGCATTTCTGGGTGCAGTTGTCTGGCGCGAGGCGATACGGGCATGCGGATCAGCCAGTCGCCTTGGCCCAAAGTCTGCACCACCTCGTGACGCAGATTGTCCTTGGCACGCATGAGCCAATGGCGCTGCTGGCCCGCTTGACTCCATTGCAGCAGGAACGCCGCACTGAAATAGGCACGGTCGAACAAGGTGATGGAGTGATCCAGGCCACGCAGTCCAGCCGCCAGTGTCAGCTCGCCGCAGCTGTAATCCCCCAATCGGGCATCAAGCAGTTCATGGCTGTCAGTGTCCAGCAGGCAGACAGCGCGCACCATGGGCCAAGGCTGGGGACCGTATTGCGTCTGGCCGCTTCCCAGCGCTTGGCGGTTGTCTGCACTGTCTGGGGTTGACCACACCACGCCATCGACCGCCAAGACGCGCAAATCTCCTGTGTGCACCGCATGGGCACGGCCCCAGGCATTGGTGAGCAAGGCAAACAAGTGTTCCATGGGCTGGGCACCTAGCCGCTGGCGAGCCTGCACACTGGCGCTGGGTGCGGGCAGTTCTTTGCCATCGAGCGTCAGCGCCATCTCCTGCACCACCTGCCACAGCGGCATGTGGCGAAACAGTGCCAGGCCAATGACCAGCCACACAGCGTGTTCGGCAGGCAACTTGCGTCTGCGCACGGAGGCTTTGCCTGTGGCAGCCAGCGCTTGCTCTATCCAGGCCGGATCCAGCAACGCGCTCAACTCGGCTATCCCGTTGGCAGGCAGTGCCTCCAGCGTCTCGTTCAGGGTGGTTTGCAGCAGACTCAAAACAAAAAGGGAACATGTTGAACATGTTCCCTTTTTAAACCACGTCAGCTTCGCTTT
>NZ_JADEXG010000106.1 GCF_015207255.1 Vasconcelosia minhoensis LEGE 07310 | reverse complement strand
ATCAGCACTTTCGGTCATTATCTCACAGTTGTGTATACACAGTAGCCCCCCGGGAGAGGGATTTAGGGTGTAGACGCCAAAGCGGCTTCTCGAAGAGTGGGCGAACCGGTACGCTATTTAATTGCCAGTCCCTACTCTAGCTAACCTTCTGGCAGCACAGTCAGTTCGTAGCTGCCTTGGCCTTCGTACTCAACAGAAGTCACAAAGACTCTGTAGGAACCGCTTTGGGGCAGGGTAAGTTCTAGCTTTGAGTTTAAATTATCAGCGCTAATATCGTCGTTTGAATCGATAACCTCGCCATCTGGGCCTGACAGCAACAAATAGGTGTCAAAATCCTGGCTTTCTAAACTGATGGAAACCGCCTCTCCCTCTGTTCCATCAAATCGATGTAAATCAACCAAACGGTTACCTTCGTCAAATTCGACCAGTTCGTCTTCCTCATTCAGCTCATCTTGAATCTGGAGTAAAGGAGCCGCAGCAATGGCTTTTAGGCTACTGAAGGAGACCTCACCATTGGAGAGCTGGCGCAGCCCAAAGGGAGCCGCTAGGCTAACCAGTAAGGTCGCTAGGGATAGGCTAACGGGTTTTGAGAATTTCATAAGACCTCACAAATAGGGTTTGTTGTAGACAATAGTCACTATTCCTGGGCGAGGAGAACTTATTCACAGATGCTGTTCTACATGAGATATTTTCCAGCTGTCTGATGGCATGACATTGGAAAAGTCGCGATCGCAGTTACCCCTGAACGGAAACAAGGATGGGCGCGATCGCGACCTGGAGAACTACTGTAGTAAAATCAAAACTGGACTATTGCGGATGCCGAGAAACAGCGCTTCAGGGCGCGTAGCCCTAGAATCCTACAAGGGCTGGGCCTTAATTGATGATATAGCGAGAGCGGTAGGTAATTTGATTAACCCTACAGGTCACGTCGGAAAAGCTTTGGTTAGCCCTGCAGACACCTTGCGTGTCGTAGCGGTTCCCTTCGGCAAAAACGGCATAGACTTGGTAATAGCGAGTCCCGTCAGCTTGAGTGTCGTAGGGTTGAGGATAGGTCGCAAATGCTATATTGTCCCTTGACTGGCGGAAACCGCTAAACCGCCAAAGGACGTATTCAGACAGACGCTCCTCATAGCTGAAGTTAGAGCAGTTGTTAATTCCATAGACGCCAGACTCTGTTCTGTAGCATTCAAATCCACCCAGCTGAGCTAGAGCAGGAGAGGAAAGCGAAAACGGAAGCAGACAGGAACAAGTCAAAGCAAAGAGAGTTTTCATTCTCGCACCAAAAGTATGCAGTTGTCGGAGCAATAGCCCGGTATTGAGCTCGGTCCAGGCCAGGGCTGGCTGAGCCCCGCAGCCCCGCGCCGAGTTAAAACTCAGCGCTGACTGAGACAAGTCCACTGAAGGGACTGGGGATAGAAGGTTCATTGGCCAGGGCAGACGCCTATATTTTCAACCCCTTCAGTGGGTTTTGCCAGGTTAGCCCTGTCACTTTAGTGCAGGGCGGTGTTCGCGACCGAGTCAGAATTTAAGCCTAGTAGTCTTACCGCAACGGCAGTTTTTTGCGCGCAAGTCCCTTAGTATCGATAGCGATACGTGTAGTCTCCCTGCCGACAGAGCGCGTAGCGGAAAGAGGGAGTATCTGTCGCGCAGGTCCCTGACGCATTGTAACGTCTGCCATCTACCCATTTATAAATAATCCGGTAGTAGTGAATTCCGTCTTCTATATCGTATGGGGTACTGCTAGTTGTAAACATGACGTCTGTACCATTCCTGAAATTATCAAAATTCCAATACGAATAATTGCCGTCCGCATAGAGCCGAAAGAGGCGGCAGTTGCCTTCACTCGAGCCATATTCAAAGTCGCAAACGTCGGGAACCGAATCATATCGCATGGTCAGGCGCTCTGCTAGCGCTTTGCCAGTAGGAATCAAAAGTCCAAAACCAAGGGCCAGGGCAGCGATTGCCTTAAATCTAGTTTTCATTGTGTGTTGCCTCACGAAGCATAAAGGGTCTGATGCAGACACAAATAGCTATTCCTAAATGAGAGGAACTTATTCACCGCTGCGGTCGATGCTTAGGGAAATAGTCTCCTGCCCTGATAAGTGGTCAGACAAAATTAGTTACAATTTTTTGCAAAGAAGAGGCTGATGTCATGCCGAGTTTATCGAGGCATCTCGCCTGGAAGCATCTGCAATTGAGAGATTCCACCCTTCGGGAAGCCGCAAGCGTCTACGCTCTGCTCGGAATGACAATTCCACTTATGTAAATTTCAATGCTCAGATACTTACCATGCCGGGCCTGATCGCGATCGCGCCCCCTCCTGAACGGAAACAAGCGCGATCGCGGCTTTCAACAAGAAGGGGACCGGAGCCATCTCCGATCCCCTTAGCGTTTTTTGACCAAACGCTATCGAACTATTCTAATAATCATAAAGATAGGTTTCTCCATTACTCTGTCGGCAGGCCGCGCTATAGAAATCAGGGGTATCGGTTGCACAGGTACCGCTAACGCCAGAGACCTGTCTACCATCTACAAACTTGGCTCGAATAGAATAGTAGTGAATACCATCTTCAATTCTGTAGGCAGAGCGGTCGGTAATGAACAGGACGTCTACGGCATTGTCGAAGTTGTCAAAATTCCATCGGCTAGTATTGCCATCGACATCTAGCCGAAAAAGGTTGCAATAGTCTCGGCCCGAATTAAGATCGGCTCTGCAAACGTCTGGAATGTCGTCATAGCGCATGCTGACACGCTGCGCTATTGCCTGTCCAGCAGGGATAAGTAACCCTAGGCCAAGCGAGCAGGCCACTAATGTCTTGAATTTGAGTTTCATGAGTTGATGCCTCACATGGATTAAGAGAAGATTGAAATGGAGCGATGCACGATGATGACTGAATCTCAGAACAATTCGACGATTTCCCTCGTCAATAACCTTGGAAGGTCCTCACAAGCAGCCTTGTTTCAGACACAAGAAACTATTCCTCAGCAAAACAAACTTATTCACTGGCTCGCTACAATCCATTCCCAATTAGGGTAAACGCCGCCCAATCTCTGGGGTTTGGATGCTCTGCCATCGTGGCTAGCATGGCCTGCCGCAGGGCCTGAGCTTTGTCTTGCCCTTCCCTGAGCTGACGATAAAACTCAGTCATCAGCTCAGCCGTCGGCGCATCGGGGACAGACCAGAGCGAGACAATCACGCTGGGGACACCAGCCGTAATCAGCGATCGCGATAGCCCCACTACCCCATCTCCAGTGATCCGCCCTCTACCCGTATCGCAGGCACTGAGGATAGCCAAGTTGGCCTGCAAGTTCATATCGTAAATTTCAGCGGAGGTGAGCAGCCCGTCTTCACCACTGCCGGGGGCTAGGGCAACGGCCCCTGGCAGGTCGCGGACGCCTGAGGTTTTCGGGTCGCCGTAGTCTAGGAGGCCATGGGTGGCCAGGTGAATGATTCCGGCTGAGGGCAATAGCTGTTTGACACGGGCTTCGGTAGCTTCATTGCCGGTGAGGGGCTGGGTATTCAAAAACTGGGCAATGGCTTTTGCTTCCTCACCAGCCCCTGGTAGCGAAGCGAGCTGAATCTGACTCAGCTCGCCCGAATCCGTCGGCACCGTAATCTCTGGCATCACTGGATTGCCAACAATTAGGGCATCATCTGTTGACAGAGCAGATTGTGCTTGAGCTGCATCATGGGCCAGGCCAAAGACCTGAATGGAAGGTGCTGTAAGAATCGTATGTTTCTCAACCAGGTAAGTCCCCTCTTCGTCTTGCAGAGCCGCAAACGGGACTAGGAACAGGCTGCCCTGGGGAATGAAGGCCACCTTATCAGCGGGGTCGGTAGGCAGCAGGTCGGCGATGGGGTCGATGAGGATCTGGTGGAGCTCCTTGAGCTGCTCGGTTTCGGTGCTAATTACGTTGAGGGAGGCACTGCGAGTCTCAGCTACCAGATTGGATAGTTCAGAAGGTTCTTCAGCGCCACGATAGAGAGGACCATCGATGCCAGAAAGAGTAGTAATTGGATTATAGTCTGAACTACTAAAGTCAATTGAACGAAAACCAATGTTACCGGAAGGTCGGATAACCCAAATATGAAGAATTTGGTTGCCAATTGTAGAATATGTAACGAGAGTAGTGTTTGCTTCATAAGCAATTTTTTGAATTCCGGCAATTGTAGGAGCTGCACTGTTCAAGTTATTTTCAGAACTTCGCGATTCTGACAAGTTTGGAAGTCGCTTTGCTAGCTGAAGGGCAAAAGCACGAGCACGACTCTGTTCGGCAACTTCAAGAGCCTCATTAGGTCTACCTTGTAGACTAATAGCAAGTTCAAGCACGGCAAACGTACCAAATTGAACATCCAAAAGAGAAATAAGCTGATTGTCAGAAAGATTGGCACGAAGATCTTCATGAATTTCTATTGCCTGTCGGAGAAGTGGCTCTGCTTCTCCGAAATCAGATAGGCTCACATATGCAATTCCTAGATTTGTAAGAGCAATAGCCTCTCCTGAGCGATCTCCAATCTCGCGGGTCATTACCAAAGACTGCTGATAAAATTCAATAGCTCTTTCGAACTCTTCTAAAGCCAAGTAAGTATTACCTATATTTGCTAAATTGTTTAATACTCCTTGACGATCTCCAATCTCGCGTGCTGTTGTTAAAGCCTGTTGATGAAGCTCTATAGATTTTTGATGCTGACCTAAAGCTGAGTAAGCAATAGCTATGCCTCCAAGTGAAGAGGCTTCCCCCTGACGATCTCCGATCGTACGCGCTATTTCTATGGATTGGTTGTGGGCATCAATTGACAATGCGTATTGGTTTAAGTAATAATGGGAAAAGCCAATATTGCTCAGGGCCGTAGCTACCCCTTGACGATCTCCGATCTCACGGGTAATAGATAAGTATTTTTGAAAAAGATCAATAGCTTGATCATATTGTCCTAAAGAGCGGTAAACAATACCAAGACTGCTAAAGGCATTAGCTTCTCTTTGGCGATCACCAATTCTCTGCGCATTGTTTAGAAACTGCTGAAGATAATCAATAGCAGACTCATACCGACCCAGAGAATGGTAGTTAAGGCCTAAGTTACCCAAAGCAGTAGTTTCAGCAGAAAAGTTATTGATTTCAATAGCAATAGTCAAAGCCTTTAAATGAAAATCAATCGCACGTCCGTATTGTCCTAAGGATGCATAAGAGAGGCCTAAGTTACCCAATGCGTTGAGTTCACTCAAATGATCACCGATCTCGTGAGCTATAGACAAAGCTTGTTGTTGAAGCTCAATAGCACGGTCAAACTGGCTTAATGAGTGATAAACAAGACTCATGTTGCTTAGTATGCTTGCTTGCGAACTACGGTCATTAATTTCTCGTGTAATTTTCAAAGCTTGCTGGTAAAATTCAATAGCCCGTTCATAACGACCTAAAGATTCATATGCTAGCCCTAGTCGCCCTAAGGTAACTGCCTCTCCCGGAAGATACCCGATTGCATGGTCAATCGCCGACGCCTGCTGTAAAAATTCAATAGAACGTTCATATTGCCCTAGAGACAAATAAATGCCGCCTATATTGCTTAGAGAGACAGCCTCACCTCGCTGATCATCAATATTTTGATAAAGAGCCAAAGCTTGTTGAAAAGACTGTAACGCTTCTTGATACTGACTTGAATAGTCTTGTTGTAAACCTTGGTTCAGGAAGCGATGAGCTTCTGCAAGATTTATTTCCGATTGACTGGCCTCTGTCACTCGAAGCTGATAACGACCACGCCCAGTATTATCGTATGAATTAGCTAAAATTTTATAGACACCATCATTGGCAAAGATAACCGACAACTGTGAATTAGTGTTCTGGTTTGATACATCGTCGCTTTCATCAATCAGCTCGCCATTTGTATTCATGAAAAGCACGTAGGTATCAAAAGCTTCACTCTCTAGATGAATTGTGATTGACTGTCCAGCTTGTCCCTCGACTTCATAAACGTCGTACAAACTACCATCTGATAGAGCTGCATCTCCCTCTTCTAGTACACCTTCGACCTCAAGCAGCACCGTAGCTGACTCATCAGTTTGCTTTGACTGAGCTGCTTCTATTCGACGCATTTTTCCAGTTGCTTTAGAAAAACTGGGCTCTATGCTGGCAGAACTCAGCAAAAAGTTAACAGCGACTAAACTAAATAGCATTACAGCTTGTTTCATGACGAATATGTTCCCCCTAAAGGGTCGATTAAGCTAGAGCCCATTGCCTATCAAAATAAACGGAGCCCAGTAGTAGGGGTGTTCTGAGGAGCCTTCTAGCGCAATCGGCTCACCCGTATCGGCATCGAGGATCTGAATACCAGCTCGGGGTTCGCCGACGAAAGAGAGGTCGTCATTGATTAGAGCAAGCTGCGATCGCTGCAGGGCCTCAGTCTTTGAGTACCCATTCTGTAACGCCAGATAGAAAGAATTCATCAGCGTCTGGGTGCCGCCGTCGTCTACCTGCCAGAGAGACGCGATCGCGGCTCTAGCTCCGGTTCTCTGAATCTGATATCCGAAGCCTAAAATCTCGTCGCCGTTGCCCAGCCCGCCGCTGACGGCAGTTTCGCAGGCGCTTAGCACGACCAAATCCACGTTGGGCAGCTCCCAACTGGAGATATCGCGCAGGTTAATGCGATCGCCGTTGCCAAATAGAATAAACGAGTTATCGGGAGATCCTGGCAAGAAAGCGGCGTGGGTCGCAAAATGCACGATGCCATAGCTTGCTAAATTGGGTAGTACGTTTGAAGGGTTGAACTGCTGATTAAAGAAGGTTTCCGAATTCGCAATCTCCTGACCAATCAGATCGACTTCTTTCCCAGCAAAAGGCAGCCCCGAAAAGCTAAACTGACTGTCTCCTACTTCAAAGCTATACTGCCCTTCAGAGAAAGCTCCCGCGATTACTGATAGGTTTTGGGAATCTGGAGCAGAAAAGTCAGTCAGGGAGGCAGCGGTGATCTGGTTGATGTTATACCGTTGGACCAACCACTGCTCACCATCGTGGAGGGCAGATAAGGGAATATAGCGCAGCTGGCTGTCGGCAGCATACAGCAGAGTTTGAATATCCGCGGCTGCTAGCTTATCCTCCAGCGGCTGGATTAAGCGTGTATACAGCTGTTGGCCACTCCCGGCTGGGTTGCTATTTATGTTAGTGATATCGCGACGAAACTGTAGGATTTCCGCATTGAGCGTTTGGCGATTGACAGGGACGGTCTCACGGATGATATCGTTTTCTGAAACCAAGATAATTTCCAAACGATCCTCAAGCACAAGTGGATACAGAAGCGCGGCTCGGTCTAGAGCGCGGAGGTTATCCTGAAGATTCTCTAGGCTGTCGGGGTTCAAATTTTGGCTACTCGCAGTCCGCTTCAGCTGCTGTACTTCTGTCTGAACATCGGCGCGGCTGATGAAGGCATCTAATGGCGTCTCCGCTCCCTGCTGTAGCTCTTGCGCATAAATTTCGAGGATGCTTTGCTCTGAAGGCCAATAGTCTAACGTACCGTCTAGCTGCTCATTCCCCCGAACAGTGTGCAAAAAGTCTTCCAGCTCCTGTACTCGCAGCAAATCTAAAACCTCTTGAGCTTCAAAAATTCGGTCTTGCTGCAGGAGTAAATCGGCCAGGGCTCGATAGTCTTCTGCAATCGTCTCCACAAATGAGAGCTTGAGCTCACGAGGCAAAGCCTGATTATCGCTGCGGATCGCTTCGCGGGTATTGACGGACTTTTTATAAAATGCAATAGCCAACTCGGGCTGCTTTTTGTCAACCAGCAGTTCCGCCAGACGGCTATAGGCATAGGCTTCTGACCAGCGATCGCCCAGCTTACTGGCGACGATTAAAAGCTGCTGATAGGTCTCACCCGCTTTTGCCAGATCGCCCAGAGCATAGTAGGCTTGCCCCAAAGGAATCAAAGCGTTCGGCCCGGCTGAAGAGGCAGACCATGTGCCTTCCTTTTCTAAAACCTGTAGCGCTGTGTCTATTGCTTCGCTGTGTCTACCCAACGCATTTAAAGCATGGGCTCTGACGGCAAGGTTCATCGAACCGCCACCTTCAAATGAGGCTAATGCGTTATCTTGTACGGCTTGGTACTGAGGAGGCAGTTCATCAGCGTATTCGCGATCTTCAAGCAATGGTAGCCAAACCTCATCCCGGTATCGCTCAGACTGCTGCTGGATGCGCTCGGTTAAGTCTAAAGCGCCCTGATATTCTCCCATTGCGTAGTAGTTGTAGGCGACATAGGGCAGATATGAAATCACAAAGATTTGGGAAGCGCTTTCTAAGAAAAACGGTAGGTCTTCTGTTCCACCACTATTGTTGGGTATTTCAGAAAGGCGATCTACTGGCTGGTCGTTTTGTTGAGCGATGGATAGCTCGAAATAGCGTTTGTAAATCGCATTCGACTTTTCATACTGGCCCAAAAGATGGTGTATCCAAGCTAGCTCAGGTAGTGTGTAGTCCTCGATAGCAGCTATATCATCTGGGTCTGAAGCCTTTGCCAGCTCAACTTCTCGATACTGTTCCAAGGCATCCAGTGCCTGTTGATACTGTCCTCGACCGATATAGTTCTGTATCAACCCGACGAGCGCTCTTGATTCCAACCCTGCGCCACCGTTCTCTCGCGCTAGCGTGAGTTCCTCTTCTCCAGCTTCGACAAGCTCTCCATAATTAAGACCCAGACCTTCAATATCTGGCCCTCCAGGCTCAGTCCCATGCATCGAACCTAAAATTTGTCCGACCAGTTCGAACGTCGAATCGTCACCTTCAGAAGCTGTCGCGAACTGCGGATAGCGGGTAAGAATAAGTTCTTGCCCGGCTTCATCACCAGCAGCCTGAAATATCTGATACGCTTCCGAAACCAGCGACTGAAGCTGAGTCAGTACGGCAGCATCGGGCTCTTCAAAGCTAGTCTGACCAGTCCCAACATCAATATTAACGCCTATAGCCTGCGGCAGAAGCTCATTAGCCTGCTCCAGCATTTGATAGGCATCGGCACCGTCCCAGACTGCTAAGCGATAAGGCCCTTCCCCATCTTGAACTCTCAAGCGATAGGTGCCGTTCTGAGGCAGAGTTAGCGTCACTGCAGAGAGGCTGTCGCTTGATAGGGGATCTTCATCTGCGCAATAAAGGTTTTCTGGGCATTCTACAGTGGGGCGAAGCACAGGATTTCCCTGGGGATCTATCACAATAATCTCACCAACCCATTCGTCCGACCGTACCGTAACGGCAATCGCCTGACCCGCTCGACCTTCAAAAGTAAATTCATCGTAGACGGTGCCATCGACTACCGAATCACCGGGTTCTAGAGCGTCTTCTCGCTGCAAAATCAGCTCAGGCTGCTGGTTCTGGCTAAGCAGCGTCTGGGTAACGGATGGCTGCGATCGCGCCTCACCAACGGTTACCGCCCTGGCTTTTTCAGCCATACCCGAAACAGTCGCCAAGGCAGACAACCCTAGCAAAGCTGTCTTAAATAATCCAGATATATCAATAGCTTTCATAGCGTTGAAAAATCTTTACTACAATAAGTGATAGAAAACAAGTAAATGCTCAGAAAATTTAATAGAAGGCGAGATCTTCTAAATCTGATGAAAATTAAGCTAGACGCCCCCCAGTTCTGGGAGCGTAGAAAAAGGCTCAATTAGTAAGCTGCGCTCTAATTTGCCTGAGCATCCGAGGCACTTTTACCGCATAATTGACAACGCCTTCGCCGAATGAGTCTCTGGCTTCAGCCGAGTTGAGGGCAACAATGTAAAACTGCTCATCAATTTCAGCTAACACAGGCCCACCCGAAGAACCCGGAAACGTATCGCATTCGTGATAGACCACCTCTAAATTATCTTCACCCAGAACGGTGCATCCGGCATGGGCACCGGCGGTCTGGCCTGGGTTTTCGACCGGGTAATCGCCGGAATATCCCACCATTAGCAGCTTTTCTTGAAAGCTCTCGCTCGCTAGCTCAGCCGAGTCGATTTCAGCAAAGCCAATCGTGCCATACTTCTCGCCGAGCGGCTTGCTGAGCACGACCAAGGCCCAATCATCCGGGTGGGGCGGGG
>NZ_JADEXG010000026.1 GCF_015207255.1 Vasconcelosia minhoensis LEGE 07310 | reverse complement strand
GCAGTGGCAGTCGTCAGCTGGGGGGCTATACCTTTCGCTAGCGCTAATGCCTGACTGGCCAGTCAGCGCAGCCGCTCAGCTCACCTGCTGTACCGCCTGGGGCATTGTAACGGCCCTGAATAGGTTGGGCCTGCCGGTACAGATCAAATGGCCTAACGATCTGGTATACCAGGGCCAGAAGCTCGGCGGCATTCTGACCGAAGCCCGAGTAGAGCAGGGCCAGATTCGGCAGGCTGTGGTTGGGGTCGGAATTAATTGGCACAATCCCGTCCCCGAGACCGGAATTGGGTTTAGTAAAATTTTGAACCAGCGTCTTCTACCGTCGCTGGATTGCATCGAAGCCCTAACAGCGGTTGTTTTGCGGGGGATCTGGCAGGGATGCTGCTTCCAGCAGCGGTATGGGCAGGTAGCGCTGATCCGGGCCTACGAGTCGCGGCTGATGAATTTAGGTGACACTGTTTCGTCGGGTCACCGAGTTGGGCAAATTATAGGCGTCTCCCAATCAGGAGATTTACAGGTGCGGTTTGAAGCCGGGTCCGTTCATACGGCATATACGGCCCATTTTCGCCCAGGGGAGATCCGCCTAGGCTACAATAATCTGGGATTGCAGGCAGTTAAGTGATGATGAATCAGAGACGGTGTTCTACCGATAGAGTTCCTACGCAGGGCTCCGCTAAAATTTTACGATTTATCGGTCTGGGCCTATTGGGTGGCCTGGGGTTAGTGGGGAGTCAGGTCAGCTTTGCCGAGACCCAGGTACAGCAGCCGACCCCGCTGGCAGCTGCGCTCAGCGCGACCAGCGCCGAATGGGCTGTTGAATCGCCTTTATCAGCAGAAATAGAGATATCGACAGAAAGAGAAATATCGACTGCTCCGACGCCTTCACCGCTCAATCAGCAGCTCAACGCCGCTGATACGGCTGCTGTCACGGTCCCTACCGCCGCCGTCTCGGAGAGCAATCCAGCGTCCTCGGTGGCGCTGCCGATGATTGAAGAGAAAGCGTCCTCAGGTGCCGATCAGGCGTTCAAAACCGCTTCTGCGTTTTCTAACTTTCTGATCGCCTCGCCCGCGATGGCTGCGACTCATGGTCTAGCAACGCTCCCCACGCCAGTTCCCGAGCCGACCGAAGCCGCGCCTACGAGTCCGGCCTTAGCCCTGACTGACATTACGCCGCCGGCAGCACCGGCTTCACCCGAGGCCGCTAAGCCTGACTTTTTCCCAGAACCTGCTCCGCCTGCCGCTCCAACAGCTTCTGAGGCCCCGCAGGCGGCCCCCGAAGTCCAGCCCGACCCCATTGTGCCACCGTCAATTCGGACCACCGAAAACGTTCCAGCGGACTATGGCAGCGTATTTATCGATCCGACTGACTACAGCGTGGGCCAAACCCAGTCTCCGGATATCGTCTTCTCGGAGCGCTCGACCGGCTGCAAATTTACGGTCGGGCAGGGGCAATCGTTGCCCAATGGAGCCTGCAGCAGTCCAGCAGCACCGGTGACCAGCGGTCCGGCACCCGTAGCGGTGACAACAGGTAGAGCCTCTAGCCCTGCCCCCAGTGCCCCCCATGTCAATGCCTCTGTTAACGTCGGACCGGTGAGCCTAGACGCAGCAGGGCTCCGCTTTTCGGGGGCGACGACAGCTGCCGGTCGGGAGTATTACAATCGGTCGGTTTTCCCCGTGGTTAGTCTCCAGGCTCAGCAAAACTTTATTTTCCCCCTGTCGATTCCAGCGCCGATTACGTCCCTATTTGGCTGGCGGATTCATCCTATCTCCGGCACTCAGCGGTTTCACTCTGGAACCGATATTGGTGCACCACTCGGGACACCTGTGCTAGCCGCGCAGGCTGGACAGGTGTCCTCTGCTGACTATGCTGGCGGCTACGGGCTGATGGTGGTGCTGCGTCATGACCAGGACGAGACCTTAGAAAGTCGCTATGCTCACCTTTCTCAGCTGCTGGTGCAGCCGGGTGACCGAGTCCAAAAGGGCGAAGTCGTAGGCTTGGTAGGCAGCACTGGCAATTCGACCGGTCCCCACCTACACTTTGAACTCAGGCAGCTCACCGACCAGGGCTGGGTGGCGGTCAATCCTGACGATCTGATCTATCAGACCTTGGCCAATCTCACCCAGGGGCTGAACAATCCGCTACAGGCACTCAATTCGGCTGTTGCTGGCCCGAACGCTCTCGGCGGACCTCAGTTTGATAGCCGCTCACCGCTGGACTTACAAATTCCCTTCCGGCCGGCTCAGCCCAACGCAAGCTAGCCTTCTCGCGGTGCCTTTCTGCCACACCCGCAGCATTCGGTTCGAGGAAACCGACGCTGCGGGTGTGATGTATTTCGCCAATCTGCTGGCCCTCTGCCATGAAGCCTACGAAGCTTCGCTGGCTGCGGCAGGGTTCGACCTGCGGCAGTTTTTTAGCGACGCCAGCAACCCTGATAACGCGATCGCGGTCCCGATCGTCCACACCGCTGCTGACTTTTACCGGCCCCTGTACTGCGGCGATCGCGTCACCGTCTGCCTCTCGCCCCGGCAGCTCGGCCCCGACAGCTTTGAAATTGACTATCGCCTCCAGCGCGATGCCCAATCGCTCGCCCGGGCGCTGACCCGGCATGTTTGCATTCAGGCGCGATCGCGGCAGCGCTGCCCGCTTACGACGGCGCTGCTGGACTGGCTGCGGCTGAATGCTGAGCCAGCTTGAGAACGGCCGGACGGCTGAGCTTGCCCTGGGGACTGCGCGGCAGCGCCGCTACCGCAACCCACCGTTTAGGGTGCTTATAGCGGCTGAGCTGTCCAACCAGGGCTGCCTTCAGGGCTGTCGGCAAATCTTCAGAACAATCGCTGTCCGGCACATAGACAGCGGTCACCACCTGTCCCCACTGCGGGTCAGGCAGCCCAATCACGCAGACATCGGCAACTTGTCGGGTCGCTCGCAGGGCCGCCTCAACTTCTGCTGGAAAGACATTTTCGCCGCCAGTAATGATCTTGTCGCTGTCCCGGCCCACAATATGCAAACCGCCCGCCGCGTCTAGATAGCCCAGATCGTCTGGATAGAAGCAGCCTGCCTCCGTAAAGGCAGGCGACGGTTCACCATAGTAGCCCTCAGCCAGAGAGCTGGTCTGAATGGCAATCGGGCCGATTTCACCGGGCGGCAAATCGCCGGCTGGGCCAACAATGCGAAGCTGAGCATGGGGCAGGCTGCTGCCACCAGTTTGGCCTCGGAGAAACTCATCGGGCATCAGCGCGGCGACCAGTGCGGCCGTTTCGGTCATACCGTAAGTCAGAGCTAGGGGAATTTTGCGACCGCGCGCGGCCGCGAGCAGGTCAGGCCAGGCAGGTCCCCCGCCCAGCAGCACGGTTCGAAACTGAGCTAGCCATCGAGCCAACCGCTCCTGGGACAGCAGCCGCTGGAGCTGCGTCGGCACCAGTGAGATCGTCCAGTCCTGGGGTGACGGAACTAAAATTTGCCCGGTGACCAGCGACCGGAACGGCTGGGTTACCAGCTGTCCGCCCGAGATCCAGGTGCGTAGCGCCTGCATCAGGCCGCTGACATGATGGAGCGGCAAAACGCAGTAAGCATTGACCGGTTGGCCAAACCCGTCACAGAAGCCCCGCACTGCCGCCAGCAGGGTCTGCCAGCGATGCACGACAAAGCGGACCGAGCCAGCCGTGCCACCCGTCGGAATCAGAATGACGGCTGTTCGATCGGCTGGTGGCTGCGGGGCGAAGGCGTCCACCGCCGGCAACACCGTTAAATCTGGCAACTCTGGCAACTCTGGACCGCCCCAGCAGAGGTGGGGGCTGATTTTAGACTGGACCTGCCGCCATTCCCGTTGCCCCCAGTCCGGATTGCCCAAAGCGACATCGCAGCCCGCTAAGCAGGCCGCCAAAAAGCCTGCCAGGAACTGTACCGGGTCTGATTCCGCCAGTACTATTCGGGGCCGGGGATGGATTTGCTGAAGGGCCTGGAGCTGTCGCCGCCGAGCCGCCACCGCCGTCGCTAGGACCGCTGGCTGGCTATCCAGCAGCCAGGGCGTCCACCGCCGCCGCTGCCATAGCTCAACCGGCGAACTATCAGCTGGCATCAGAGCCGCTGCCATAGCGCTTCCCAGTCCGGGTCGTCGAGCCCGTCGCAGGGCAGCCAGCGCTGCGTGCCCAGCCCCAGCGAGCGGCGGGGATAGTGGGGCAGCAGCGTGGCCAGCTCGGCAGCCAGGTCAATCAGGGTCTGACGGCCAATGTCGGTTTCAAACACCGATGACACCACAATATCGATGGGATAGTCCGTGCAAAACTGAATCAGCCGGCTGGGAGGACCTAAAATAGCGGCCTTAATCACATAAATACCTTGCCAACCGCGAAAGCAGTGCATCTTCAGCTGGTCTAGGGTCGTCACCGACTCATCTAGCGCAATCGGCGTCTGGTAGCGCTGGCTCAGCTTCACTAAAGCAGCAAAATCGCCGGGGGGCAGCGGCTGTTCAATAAATTCAATTCGCCCGCCGCCGCGATCGCAGTAGCTCAGCCAGTGATGGGCGGTCAGCTCATCGAGTCCGCCGTTGGCATCGAGTCGCAGCCTTGCCCCCAGCGGCAGCTGCCGCATCAGCTGGCTGAGCCAGGCCAGCTCGATCGCCACTGGGGCCACGCCAATTTTCCACTTAAAGGTGCGATAGCCCGCCGACCACAGCGGCGCCCAAGCCGACAGGGCCGCCTCACCCGTTGGCAGCAGGGCGCTGCAATGAGCCGGTGCGAGTTCGGGCCGACGACAGCGGCGGGTCAGGTTGCTGACGGCAACTTCAAGCCCAAACTGGCAGGCTGGCAGCGTCGGCAAAATTGAGAAGGCCTTATCTGTGGCCAGCTGGGGCGGCATGTCCTGGCAAAAAGCCAGGGCCTGGGCCTGAGTTTCTGACCCGAACCAGGGCAGCGGGGCTACCTCGCCAAAGCCCACCCGGCCTCGGTCATCGGTGAGCTTGAGAATGATGCCCTCACGCTGCTGCCAAAGCCCGTGATGGGTTTTCAGCGGCTGCCGAAAAGGCCGACAATAGGGGCGAAACTCAAAGCGGTAGGCCATTGCGCAACCTGAATCGGCGGGCTGGGCTCAAAGACTCGCGGGCAGCAAAACCCCGAGGCATAGCAATAGACCACTGCAAAAGTGAAACCGGATGGCCAAAAACTTAGCGTTGCTGACTCGGGCAGGCTGGTCGTGATACCGGCCAACATGCCGACAGAGCGCAATCGCAGGCAGCAGGCCAATCAGGCTAAGCGCCGTCCAAGCAGAGAACCAGCCTATCGCGATCGCGACCAGCACCAGCCCCAGAGCCACAGCACAGACCCAGGGCAGCAGTGCCGCCCCGCGCCGGGTCCCCAGCCGCACAATCGGCGAACGCTTGCCCGCGGCCCGGTCGTCCTCAACCTGGTGAAAGTGGGAGCAGAACAACACCAGCGTCGTTGTCAGGCCGATCACCGCAGCGGCCACCCAGGCTGCTGCCGACTGGCTTTGGGTCTGGCTGTAGTAGGCCGCCTCCACCGCCAGCGGGCCAAAGCTCAAGAAACAGAGAATTTCTCCCAGACCGTGGTATCCCAGCCGAAAGGGCGGCCCCTGGTATAGGTAGCCCAGGACACAGCACAGGAGGACTAATCCCAGCACGGTCAGATCGCGCTGCCAGAGCGAAATCGAGACAATGCCGGCAATGCCTAACGCCAAACAGAGATTGCCCAACCCAAAAATCAGGCCTCGATTGCGGGTCAGATTGACCAGCGAGTGATGCTTGTTGACGTCAATTCCCGTCTCAGCATCAAAGACATCGTTGCTGAGATTCTCCCAGACTAGCAGCAGCACCGCCGCTAGCAAAAAAGTCGCAAACACACTCAGATTGAACAGCCCCGTTTCGGCATAGGCGATCGCGCTGCCCACGCAGATTGGCATAATGGCAACGCCGTACATCGGTGGCTTCGCCGCGGCCAGCCACAGCTGTTTGTCGGCAGGTCCAAGGGTTTGGGTGGTCATAGTGGTCTGATTTAGAAGCTCACGGCTAGCATAGCGGTTTGCCTAGGCTTCTTGGTTGAGTTAGTCACAAAAACTAATGCTCTAGGCGACGGCGCAGGCCGCAAAACCTCTGCTAAATTGTCAGGGCAGGACTATATCAGGGCGAGCTGTCACCCGTGCGACTGAAATCTGTCCAGTTTTTCCCTAAAAAACCACCGCTGCTGCTGACGGTCGGGGCCGCCGTCGGCCTGATCGGCGGCGGTGCCTTGGCCTACTGGCTGCTCTCTCGTCTGCCCCAAAAGACGGCGCTGCCCACCGGCATGCAGCTGGTGCCGCAACCGGCCCTGATGACATTGACCCTATCTACCCAAGCAAGCGACTGGAGCAAGCTACAGCGCTTTGGCACACCGGCGACGCAGCAAGAATTTACCGACCAGCTAGAGCAATGGCGCGATCGCGTCCTCACCCTGAATAGGCTCAGCTTCGAGCGGGATATTCGGCCCTGGGTTGGAGACCGCGTCACCCTAGCCTTTCTACCCGAGGGCGACCCCGACCCCAGCCGACCGCCGACCACGCCAACGGCGCAGATTGTCGAGAATGTGGTCATGGTGCTGCCGATTGACGACCCGCAGCAGGCCCAAGCGCTGCTCACAGCCGCTGCTCCGACTCCCCCAGAACAGGCCTGGGCAGAACGAGAATACAAGGATGTTACCGTGCGGACCCTAAAATCTTCTAGTGGTGCGGCTAGCGACCTAGAGACCGCTGTACTGGGTTCGGACTGGGTGCTGGTTGGCAGTACGGCTGAGGCCATTGAGCAAACGATCGATACCTATAAAGGCGATCCATCGATTCTGGAGACTCCCGGCTATCGCAGGGCGATGCAGCGAATCGTCGAACCCCAATCCTTTGCCCAAATCTATGTCAACATTCCCGCTGCGACGCAGGTTCTGGGTTCAGCTGAGGCGAGAGCCGAAGCTGGCGCCAACCCGGCAGCCAGCGTGGTCCCGCTCCAGGGCAGTCAGGGCTTTGGGGCAACCGCGACGCTCGTCACCGACGGCATTCACTTTCGGGGCACGAGCTGGCTACAGGCCGATCGCGAGATCACCTATGCCGACCTCGATAATTCGGCCGGCGAGCTGCCGCGCTATCTGCCCGAAAGCACCCTGATGATGATGTCTGGGGGCAATCTCCAGCAGTTCTGGCAGCGCTTTAGCCGTACGGAGACACCCCTGCCCTTTCTGCCCGACCCCAGCAGTCTCAGGGCCGGGCTGCAAAATCAGACCGGGCTCGACCTGGAAGACGCGATCATGCCTTGGGCCGATGGCGAATTTGCCCTGGGTTTGCTGTCGCCGGTACCCGTCGCCGCCGGAGAAGAGTCAGCCCTGCCAGTGCAGATGGCGCCGCTGGTGCTGATGGTGCAGGCGAGCGATCGCGCCGCGGCTGAAGCCACCTGGTCTCAGCTCGATCAGGTCATGCGCAGTCGCTATCGTTTTGAGGTGACCCGTTCAGACCGCAACGGCAGCCCGGTGACCCAGTGGATTTCACCCTTTCAAGGCATTCAATTTAGCCACGGCTGGCTGGAAGGCAATGTCACCTTTTTTGCGATCGGGGCCGGGGCCAATCGGGTACTGTCGCCCCAACCCGAACGGCCGCTAGCTGCCACCAGCCTGTTTCAGACCCTCACCAGCCGCGCCCCAGAACCGAACAATGGCCACTTCTTTCTCAATTTGCAGGCACTCAACCAGCTCGGGGCAGCCTTTCCCATTCCACCGCTGGATCAGGCGCTGGATGAGGACAACACCGCCTTTACCTCGGCAATCGAAGCGCTAGGCGTCACCACCGCTATCCAGGACGACCGCAGCGTTAACTATGACATCTATGTCAGGCTTGCTCGGGAGAAAACGCCCTAATTTCAGCAATCTCACAAAACTTAATGCTGTCCGCCTGGTTCCGCCGTCTGATATCCTTTAAAACGGATGGCGGAGTATGTAAAAGCTCGCAAGATCAGCAGTTTGGAGGATTAGGGAATGTTGGAAACCACCCTCGGGTTGGAAATTATTGAGGTTGTCGAGCAGGCCGCGATCGCATCTGCCCGCTGGATGGGTAAAGGCGAAAAGGACATTGCCGACGAAGTCGCGGTGGAAGCGATGCGCGAGCGGATGAACGAAATCCACATGCGCGGCAAAATCGTGATTGGTGAAGGCGAGCGCGACGATGCGCCAATGCTCTATATCGGTGAAGAAGTCGGTATCTGTACCCGTGAAGACGCCGATGCGGTCTGCAATCCGAATGAGCTGATCGAGATTGACATTGCCGTTGACCCCTGCGAAGGGACGAACCTCTGTGCCTACGGTCAGCCCGGGGCAATGGCGGTACTGGCCATTTCAGAAAAGGGCGGCCTGTTTGCCGCACCGGATTTTTACATGCGCAAACTGGCGGCCCCAGCAGCGGCCAGGGGCAAGGTTGACATTCGTAAATCTGCGACCGAAAACCTGAAAATCCTGGCCGAATGCCTAGAACGCTCGATCGAAGAGCTAGTCGTCATCGTGATGAAGCGAGAGCGGCACAACGAGCTGATTCAGGAGATTCGCGATGCCGGAGCGCGGGTGCGGCTAATCAGCGACGGCGACGTGTCGGCAGCCCTATCTTGCGCTTTTTCGGGAACCAACGTGCATGCCCTGATGGGGATTGGGGCGGCACCAGAAGGCGTGATTTCAGCGGCGGCGATGCGCTGCCTGGGCGGCCACTTTCAAGGACAGCTAGTTTACGACCCGGCGGTGGTCAAGACCGGTCTGATCGGCGAAAGCAAGGAGTCTAACCTGGAGCGGCTCAAGTCTATGGGCATCACCGACCCCGACAAGGTCTACAACGCCGAAGAGCTGGCCAGCGGTGAGACGGTGCTATTTGCGGCCTGTGGCATTACCCCCGGCACGCTGATGGAAGGGGTGCGCTTTTTCGGCGGTGGCTACCGCACTCAAAGTTTGGTGATCTCCAGCCAGTCACGGACGGCTCGCTTTATCGACACTGTCCACATGAAAGATCGGCCAAAATACATCCAGCTCAAGTAAGATCGCAGTAGGTTCATCGTCAGCTTCGTTTAGATTTTGGGCACTCCTGCCTGCGGCTCGACCAGAGCCAGCAGGGGAGTGCTTCTCTATTAATAAACAGTTATCAAACATCTTTTGGGAGGAAGAATGAACATTGCCGTCATCGGACTCAGCCACCGCACCGCGCCGGTCGAAGTCCGCGAGAAGCTCAGCATTTCGACCCCACAGACCGCCGACGCGATCTCGCAGGTCACCAGCTGCCCCCACATCCAGGAAGTGTCGATCCTCAGCACCTGCAATCGACTCGAGATGCACCTGGTGATCACAGAAACTGAGGCCGGCCTTCGCGAAGCCCTCCAATTCCTCTCAGACTATGCGCAGCTACCGCTGTCTGAGCTGCGGCCGCACCTGTTTATGCTGCTTCAGCAAGATGCGATTATGCACCTGATGCGCGTGTCGGCCGGGTTAGATAGCCTAGTCCTCGGTGAGGGCCAAATTCTTTCTCAAGTCAAACATGCCCACAGTTTAGGCCAGCAGCATAAGGGCGTTGGGCGAGTACTCAATCGGCTGCTGAAGGACGCGATCACAGCCGGTAAGCGGGTCCGGACGGAAACCAGCATTGGCACCGGAGCCGTTTCGATTAGCTCAGCCGCCGCCGAGCTGGCTCAGACCAAGGTCCCCGACCTGACCAACTGCCACATTGCCATTCTGGGAGCGGGCAAGATGGCCCGCCTGCTGGTGCAGCACCTGATCTCCAAGCGGGCCAACCAGATCACAATTCTCAACCGAACCCTGCGCCGGGCCGATGAGCTAGCCGCTCAGTTTGGCGACGTCAGTATTCAAACCGCGACTCTGGAAACCCTGCTAGAGACGCTAGCGGCGGCTGACGTTATCTTTACCTGTACCGCTGCGACCGATCCGATCCTGCACCGCGAGAACCTGGCCCCAGCCTGTCGGGATAAAACGCTAATGCTTTTCGACATTGCCGTGCCGCGCAACGTCCACAGCAATGCCAACGAGCTAGACCATGTACAGGCATATAACGTCGATGACCTCAAGGCCGTGGTTGCCCAAAACCAGGAAAGCCGCCGCCAGATGGCGATGGAGGCCGAAACGCTGCTGGAAGAAGAAGTCGATGCGTTTATGGACTGGTGGCGATCGCTCGATACGGTGCCAACGATCAGCAGCCTGCGCAGCAAGGTGGAAACAATTCGCGAGCAGGAGCTAGAAAAAGCCATGTCTCGCCTGGGAAGCGAATTTTCTGAGAAGCATCGGGGCGTCGTCGA
The DNA here is from genome assembly GCF_015207255.1 of Vasconcelosia minhoensis LEGE 07310. GTDB lineage: Bacteria > Cyanobacteriota > Cyanobacteriia > Phormidesmidales > Phormidesmidaceae > Vasconcelosia > Vasconcelosia minhoensis. The sequence goes on along the minus strand of NZ_JADEXG010000026.1, from coordinate 52,147 downwards.
AGCCCTCACCCGCGGTATCGTCAACAAAATTCTCCACGACCCGATGGTGCAGCTGCGATCCCAGCGCGATCTCGAAGCCCGAGACCAGGCGATGCAAACCCTCCAGGTGCTGTTTAACCTGGAATCGACCAGCCAGAAATATTCGTAGGGGTTTAGCAATGCCCCTACCCACCCGGGAAACAATCCCAGATCAACCCTCAGGCCCAAACTTACATTAGGGCGTAGACTTGGCCATCAATCAGCAGGCGAGTGATGCCTTTGGCCTGGAGGTAGGGGCTAGTCTTGGTCAGCAGACGGCCGTCGGGCACTTTGATGACCCGCTGATTGCGATGGGAGAAGCGGCGGGCAACGCGGTGGTTCTCAAAGACCGGCAGCGTCTGGGAGGTTTCCTCATCGCTGGGAATTTGGCCCAGCTCAGAAAAGTCGCTCAGCGGTCGGGTAATTAGCTCCGACAAACGGTCGATCACGAGATAGCAGGGCTTGGGCATCGCGGCCTGGTCTAAGGGCATGATCTGGACTAGGCCCGAGCCCTGTCGCCGTGAGAAAGCTCGGTCGTCCTCCTCACTGCTATCAAAGTCGTCGTCGTCAAGGTCGTCGTCGAGGTCGTCGTCGAGGTCGTCGTCGTCGAGGTCGTCATCATCTAAATCGCTATAGTCGATGTCCAGCGCTTCGGTCTCGCGCGCCGGTTTTCGATCTTTTTTGAGGATCGGGGCCTGGGGCGATTTCTCAGCGACGCTGGCAGGCTCGGACTCGACTGTCTCGGGGGCTGTTTCGGTTAGGGAAAGCTGAGTAGAATCGTTAGCACTATCTGAGCGGCTCCGGGCAGCGCGCTGCGTCCCCTGGGCTGGATCTGCCGCTGCGGCGCGATCGGCGGCGGACTTAAGCTTGGGCGCGGCGGCGGGTTTTTTGGCGGCGGTAGGCTCGGGCTCAGGCGCTGGCTCGGGGCTGGCGGTCGGCTGGATCTGAGGGGCTGGCGCAGCGGCCTCGGACTTGGCCGACTGGCGCGATCGCCGGGACTTGGTCTGAGTCTGGGCCGTCTGAGCGTCGCTTCTATCCGCCCCGGCTAGCCGCTTCTGGGCAATCAGGGCACCGTACTCTGCTTCAGGCAGCGTACTTTTGAGAATCCGGCTGATCGTACTATTGCTGACATCGTACTGCTCAGCAATGGTCGATGTGGTTTCGTTCGGCTGTTTATACAACTCGATAATATCGCGTTTGTCTGTGTCAGACAGTTTTCGCGGAGCCATGCTGCTGGGTCATCCTAAATATCACTCCCAGTATGACAGCTTAAAGCCCGACTTATGCTTTTCTGCGACCGCCGCGGCGAGAACGACTGGAAATACCGTATTCAACCACCGCCCCCAAAGCAAAGAAGATCGCTGAGAAAATCCAGATACTTCCCAAAGCGCGCCTTCGACATAGGCATCGCGGCTGCCATCACCACCAGAATGCAGTCGCCAATCACGTACAGCAGGCCAATCACATTCTCTAGCGGGGCCATCATCTGATCGATCGCCTCAATCACTGCCGGAGCGCTGCTGCTAGCTTCATTGGTCATCGGCTCAGCCAGATCGGCCGCCGCCACAATCTCTATCTGTAAGTCACTCTGGGCCGTCACCTCGGCGTTGGCGACCATTCCCGCAATGCCAAACTTTGCCCTGCTGGTCGGTCAGCTCTCGCCACAGGGCATGGGCTTCATTTTCCTGGTCGGCCCCAAAGGCGCTGAGCAGCCGAAAGGTTTGCCCATAGTAGCCTAGGACAGGCAGCTTACGCGCTTTGGTCGGATGCTGGATGGTGGTGATGTCAACGTCGGAACGTTTTAGAATAAACATGGCGCTGCAGTAAACTCCTGTCGGGCTGGCAAAGCTACCAGAGCAAAGCGATTACTTTCAGGGTACCCAGTTGCCTCAGGTGAAAAATCATAGATACAATCTGTATTGCTCCGCCTAATGCCTTCAGCGGGGTCTGGTCGGGGGTCCTTAGCTCAGTGGATAGAGCAACCGCCTTCTAAGCGGTCGGCCACTGGTTCGAATCCAGTAGGACCCGTTATTTCTTAACTCCAGAATCAGCCTGGTCACTAACGTGGTTTAAGCAACTTCAGCAGCTGATTGCGCGACTGCCACATCCGAACAGTTCCTGACTTGTAGACCTTGGCAATGAAGGGCTGAGGATTGCCCAAGGCAAATCGCTGCATCCTGGACAGCGCAGATACAAAGATTTCAGCCATCTCCGAACCGGTCAGATTACCTGAGGAAAGAACGAAAACCCTTGCTTCTGAAGTCGCTACCGAAATTTGCTCTAGTAATCTACGACCAATCCCACCATCCTTAGTCAAAATTAACCATCCCCGCTGCCCAACAATCGGTAGCCACTCAACATCCAGAGCTTCTGGAGGAAAATGATCATCATGGATCTCGACGGTAGCACCAGCTTTACGGAGCCCTCCTGCGATGGCTTTCCGGCCTAAGGCCCGATCGATGAAAAAAGTGGGCTGATTCTCTTGATTCACGCGGTCTTAGACAAGGCTATTTCGTATCGCAAGACTTCCTCAATTTGCCGATGACTGAACCCGTAATCCTCAGCCAATTCCTTTAAATCTTCACCCGCCCTGAACCGATCGATAATTGCCTCGACGGGAATTCCAGTGTTGACAATCACAGGCCGACCAAAAGAAATGCGAGGGTCAATGACTAGTATCCGAGGGGCGTCGGCCCGCTGTAGCTGAACCAATGGAAATAGGCGCTGCGCTAGTCCCTCTTGATCCCACTCTATGCGCTCGAGCAGATGCCGCAAGGTTTTTTGCATAGCCAGCTGACCATGTCTAGAGGCATTGAGCAGCTGGCCTACCGACTCTAGAAACAAATCCATCCCGTCTGTCTGGAATTGGATTCGAGCTAAGGGATGAGGCAGTCTAAACTTTTGCTCCACATAATCCAAGGCAGTCCGAACCTTATCCAATCGAATCTGGTGATTTTGACGAATGACTCTTAAAACATGAGCCTCTACCAAGTTCGTAAATGAGAGCTGAGGATTATTGATATCAGGCAGAAGAATTAACGGCTCGGAATACCGGGTGCCATTTGTCGTCGGATATGAGCGCCCGTGTAGCCACGACCGCAATGTACCCGCTGGAATAGCTAAGTAGCGAGCCGCATCTGCAACTGGGTAAGTCGCTACGTTACGGATATCGAGCGAATCGTGAGTGGAGGCCATTTATCGCTGCTGAGTCATGGCGATCACAGACTCTACGGTGAGAGCTGAAAAATTGCCGAGGATAGATATTGTTTCACTACTAGCATAGATGATGGACAAGTCTTGGTAGCGAATTTCGATTAGCTAGTCGGGCGGGTCTGCCAGTGGGTCAGCTTCAGCTGAGATGCAATCGCGGGCAACCATGGCAATATTGGGCCGGCTCAGGAAGCCTCTAGCAGGCTGGTCGCTATAGGCGATTGCCTATTTTTTAGGAATAGGCGAGAAAGTAGGCCAATTACCACTACAATATCAGCAAATTTTAGGGTTCTACGGTGATGCTCAGCAGTTTGCCGAGCATCGCCGCCGAAATACGGCGACTGTTTCTCCCATGACATCTACCCCACCGCAGACTCAACCCATCGACTCGACCATTCATCAGCCGGGCCGCCGGTCGCGGCTGGCGGTGTGGGGCTGGCCGCTGCTGTGGCTAAGCATTCTGGTTGGCTCTAGCACAATTGCGCTATGGGCGGTGGTCTGGCTCACTCGCATTCCGCCCCTGCCGGACTGCCAGCAGATGTCGGGCTTCAGCACCGATAACGAGCGACTCTACTGCGCCAAAGCTGAGATTGAATCGGGTTCAACCGAAGAGCTGGTAGCGGCGATCAATCTGGTGACACCCTGGACCGAAACCCATCCACTCTATGAAGAATCGCAGGCGCTGATTAACCGCTGGTCCCAGGCCCTGCTCCAGGTTTTGGAGCAGCAGGTACAGCAGGGTAATCTCAGCCGAGCGCTGGAGCTAGCGCAGCAGATTCCCGAACGCGCGGCAGTTTATCCCGAAGTGGAAAGCGCGATCGCGGCCTGGCAGGATGAGTGGAAGGCCGGTAACGACATCGCTGAGAAAGTGGAGCGAGCCATCCAAAGCCGTGACTGGGACGGCGCCAAAAAGGCGCTTCAGGGTCTCAAAATTTTGGAGAGTGACTACTGGGTGCAGACCCGACACGACGAGCTCCAAGCCGAGCTCCAGCGGGAGCGAACGGCCCGCGCCCAGCTGGACCAGGCCCAGAAACTGGCTGAGACCGGCGATATTGCCCAGCTAGGACAGGCGATCTCGCTGGCTCAAACGGTCGATTTGCAGAGTCGGGCCTGGTCAGAAGCCAAAGAAAATATCGATAGCTGGGCTGAAACCGTCCTCCAGTACAGCTTTGAAAAATGGGAGGCAGAAGATATCGAGGCGGCCCTAGCGGCGGTGCAGGCGGTACCCGCCGATCTCGCCCTTACCCCCGAGGCCCAGGATCTGCTGCGCTATGGCCATGCCCAGCGACTAGCCGTCGATCCCTACGACCAGTGGATTCCGACCTACGGTCAGATGCTCAACCTAATCGAGGCGATTCAGGCGGTGCAGCAGGTTTCGCCATCCAGCCCGTTCTATGCAGACGCCCAGGCCAGCCTCATAGAATGGCAGCAAAAGCTAGAAGATACCTCCCGGCTCCAGTTTGCCAATGCGCTGGCTCAGTTTGGCCAGGAGCCGACCTACCGCCTGGCTATCGCCAAAGCCCAGACCATACCGCCAAACCGCCTCCAGCGGGTCCGGGCTCAAACGCTGGTTTCCCACTGGCGTAAAGAAATTGAGCGACTAGAAGACCGGCCAATCCTCACCGCAGCGACAAGGCTCGCGGCCAAAGACCGAATTCCTGACTTGCAAGCAGCGATTCAGAAAGCCAGCCAGATTGCCTTAGGACGGGCCATGCGGATCGACGCCCAGACTAAAATTGCAGCCTGGGCCAACCGGATCGAAGTGATCGAAGACCAGCCAATTTTAGACCAGGCGGTGAAGCTGGCCAGCGGTGGCAAACTGCGGCAGGCAATCGCCGCAGCGAAGAAGATTGAAAAGGGCCGCGCCCTGTACGACCAGGCCCAGGCGTCGGTTCGCGACTGGACTTACCAGGTGCAGGTGGCTGAAGATCGGCCGATCCTGCGGGAAGCCGAGGCCTTGGCCGCCGAGGGCAGCCTGACGGCAGCGATCAACCTGGCCGCTCAAATTGGGGCCGGACGCGCCCTCTACCGCGAAGCCCAGAACTCAATCGCGATCTGGGATGCCGACCGAGCGTATATTCGGTCGCTGCAAGCGCCCGTCTACGATGACTATTACGACGAAGCGCCTTACGAGCAGTACGATGAGGGTTACGAAGATGACTACTACGGAGAGTGGTAACCCCTAGCCCCGCATGAGCGATCGCCCCCTGCAACTCGTGCTGGTAGACGAAGATCCGGTTTTTCGGTTGGGTCTGCGCGTCTGGCTAGAGCAGCTCAACGAGTTTCAGGTGGTGGCTGAAGCCAGCACTGGGGCAGAGACGCTAGATATTCTGCGATCGCGCCGTCAGTCCTTCGAGCGCAGCCTTGACCAGCCTGAATTGCGAGCGGTTGCGGCCCAGCCGATTGACCTAGTTATTTTAGATCTGGGGCTGGGGGCGGGCGACCCCGAGGCGATGCCGGGGCTGCGACTCTGTCAGCAGATCAAGACGGAGTTTGTCCAGCTGCCGGTGCTGGTGCTGAGCGCTCAGCTAGAACCCGTATTGCAGGCTGCCGCTGCCCAGGTTGGGGCCGATGGCTACGGGGCTCGGGGGATGCCAGTGCGGCAGCTAGCGCAGCTGATTCGGCGGGTAGCAGCGGGGGAGCCGGGACGACTACCGCTGCCCGAGCGGCAGTCGAGGTGCGACTTTTCAGCCGAGCCGCCCGCCATTCCAGGCCCGCTGACCGCAATGCGGATCAGTCTGCGGCTTTCGGCCATGCAGCAAATCGACCAAACGCTAGCCGACCTAGAGACGATTGCCCAGCCGCGCTACTGGATTAATCGCGCCATCGTAGACGGTAAGCGCCGGGAGCTGCGGGCGGCGCGCTGGCTCGTGGGTCAGCTCTGGGCCACGCCGCGGTTCGACGATCTCACCCGCCGAACCGATACCCCGGATAGCGCTGCCTGGCTGCCCCGCTCTGAGTCTGAAAGCCAATCCCGCCAGACTGGCACAGCCCTGTTGCCACTCCCATCAGCCTTAGTCGCGGCGGCTCCAGGCCGGTTCCAGGCTGACCCGGCTGACGTACAGGCCACCGTTTTTGAAGGCGTCTTTCGGAAGCTTCAGCGCCGCTTAGAAAACGTCAGCGATGTGCCCCTGGAGATCGATATTCTGCGAGTCGAAAAAAAGCGAGAGCTGCTCTACATTGTGCTGCGTCAGCTGGAGGATCGGCTCGAGGACTTACGCCATTCCCAAGTGCAGCCGGGGCAGCTGCCCGAGCGGTCGCGGCCGGTGCTAGAAGACCTGTGGGATACCGTTGTCATCGAGTTTTTTGGCAAATACTATACCGTGCAAATCAGCGGTGTCGAGGAAGCCGTGGTGTCGCTGATTCAGCAGGAAAAACCCATCGTCAAAGCCGAAATCCTCGAGCCGATTCCCCTGGTCCCCAGCCTGCTGGGGCACTGGCTGTTTCAGGAACCGCTGCTGATCGACGGAGCGCCCTACCTAGCGACGACGCCGGAGGCCATCCGCCATAGCGAAATACTGCTAGAAAATCTAATCATCCAGGTGGGCAATGCGGTCATGCAGCCGCTGCTCAATCGCCTCTCCGACGTCGAACCCATTAAAAAGAGCCTCTACAGCCGTCGCCTGATGTCTTCACGAGAGATTGAGCGATTTCGCAACGAACTGGCCTGGCGCTATCGCTGGGACCAGTGGGTGGCCCAGCCTAAGGCCATTTTTGAAAGCCGCTACCGACTCTTTATCCTGACCGCCGCGGGAATTACTGAAACCTCAGTCTACGCCCCCCGGCGAGATGAGCTCAACCAGCTTTCTGGCCTACAGTGGGCGACAACGCTGGCGTTCGAAGCCCGCGATGCGCTGGCGCCCAGGGTGCGAGCCGCGATCGCCTTTGTCGGCAGCGGTCTGGTCTATGTGCTAACCGAGGTCGTCGGACGCGGCATTGGCCTGGTCGGACGCGGCATTCTCAAAGGCGTCGGCAGCGCCTGGCAGGACAGCCGCGGCCGTCCGCGCCGACCTAGAGACCGGGAACCAGAACGCAAATTTAACGAGTGGGAATGACCCAGGCCCATGATCTGCCCCCCCGTTTTGGTCCACCAGCTTAGACGGCGGTTAATTCGGGGCGACTTTGCTATCCTGAATAACGTCCTCAACTCCCTTCCCCATGACCCGCATCTGCATTTTGGGCGGCGGCTTCGGCGGCCTCTATACGGCCCTGAGCCTGAGCAAATTAGACTGGGACACCCATCAGCCCGAGATTGTGCTGGTGGACCAGCGAGATCGCTTTCTCTTTTCACCGCTGCTCTACGAACTCGTCACCGGCGAGCTGCAAACCTGGGAAATTGCGCCCCCCTACGAAGAGATTTTGACCAATACAGGTGTCCGCTTTCACCAGAGCGGGGTTGAGCGCATTGACCTAACGGCCAATCAGGTCAGCTTAGACGATGGTGAACGCCTGGCCTATGACCGACTGGTGCTGGCGCTGGGGAGCGAAACGCCGATGGATATGGCCGCTGGCGCTGCCGAACATGCCATTCCCTTTCGGGTTTTGGAAGATGCCTACCGGCTGCAGGAGCGCCTGCGGATGCTCGAAAGCTCCGATGCCGAGAAAATTCGAGTGGCGGTCGTGGGCGGGGGCTACAGTGGGGTTGAGCTAGCCTGCAAACTGGCTGAGCGGCTGGGGTCACGGGGCCGGATTCGGATCATAGAGCGAGCCGGTGAAATTCTGCAAAACTCGCCCGCGTTTAATCAAAAAGCGGCGCAAAAGGCCCTATCTGAAAAGGGTATCTGGATCGACTACGAAACAACGGTGACTGAGGTAACGGCCGATAGCATGTCGCTCCAGTTCCAGGACAAAATCGATACGCTGCTGGTGGATATTGTTCTATGGACGGTGGGTAGCCGCGTTAACCCGGTGCTTGATGCGCTGCCGCTGCCGCGCAACGACCGGCAGCAGCTGGTGGTCGAGCCGACTCTACAGGTTGCCGGTGAGGCCAATGTGTTTGCGCTAGGGGACCTGGCTGACGGTCGTGATGCTGACGGTAAGCTTGTCCCGCCCACGGCCCAAGCCGCACTACAGCAGGCTGACTATGTCGCCTGGAATGTCTGGGCAACCCTGACCCAGCGACCGCTGCTGCCCTTCCGCTATCAGCACCTGGGTGAGATGATGACCCTCGGCAGTGACGACGCGACCCTGGCTGGACTGGGAGTCAAGCTGGACGGCGGACTGGCTCACGTGGTAAGGCGACTGACCTATCTGTATCGGATGCCGACGCTGGAGCATCAGATTCGGGTGGGGCTGAACTGGGTGGGGCAGCCGCTGAGGGATTTGCTGTCGGCTTCTTGAGGGCAGAGGGGGACGGGTTGAGGGGGAATGGAATATCCTAAGGTCATTTTTTTGGATGCAGTGGGGACGCTGTTTGGGGTGAAGGGAACGGTTGGGTTGGTCTACAGCGATCTGGCTCGGACGGCTGGGGTTGAGGTCGATCCGGCAACGCTAGACTGGGCCTTTCACAAGAGCTTTGCGGCGGCTGAGAAGATGGCTTTTCCAGATGTACCAGCGACTAACGTGCCGGGGTTGGAGTATCGCTGGTGGAGAACGATTGTCCGGCAAACGTTTGAGCGAGCCAGGGGACTCGAGCAGTTCGCTGACTTTGATACCTTTTTTGACGATGTCTATACCTATTTCACAACGGCGGCTCCCTGGCAAGTTTACCCAGACACGCTGCCGTCTCTTCAGCGCTGGCAGGGGATGGGAATTGAGCTCGGAATTATTTCTAACTTTGACTCGCGGCTCTACTCGGTTTTGGAGGCGCTAGGAATGGTGTCCTACTTTAAGTCGGTGACGCTGTCGGCCGAGGCTGGCGCGGTCAAGCCCGACCCGCTCATTTTTCAAAAGGCGATCCAGAAGCATGACTGTGGGCCTGAGCTGGCCTGGCACGTGGGCGACAGCCGCCGGGAGGACTATGAGGGGGCTAGGACGGCAGGACTGAAGGCGATTTTGCTGAAGCGACCGGCTTTGGAGACAGCCGCTACATCTCCATCGGGCAGCCGTCGATAGGGGCATCCGGGGACCTAGAGACCGACTAAAAACTTCCGAACGGATGTCATAAATATGTAAATAAATTGATGAATTGGGAACGATAGAGGGTAGCGCGTTCTCTATGCAGCTTTATTGAAGCTTCATTTTGGGTTCATTACGGACTGTTTGGGTTTATTTTATCCAGCTTGCTGTGGTTGGCTGTGGGTTTTCTGCTGCCTGGGCGCAAGCAGCGCCACCGCCTGTCAACCCCGATATCTACATTCCAACAAATAGCGGTGACCCGCCGCCCGAACTGATTCCACCGGAGGAACTGTCGCTGCCAGAGTCCCCAGCAGAGTCCCCAGCGCTACCCGCACCAGAGCTGCTGGTCCCGGCCCCCTCACCTTTGGATAGGGTAGTGCCAGCCCGGCGAGGAGGCACGGTCATTCCCGAACCGACGTTTTACGTTGAGTCCTTTCAGCTAATCGGCAGCACCGTTTTTACCGATGCCGATTTTGCTGCTGTCTTTGCCGAATATCGCGATCGCGAAATCACCTTCAGCCAGCTTTCTAACATCGCTGCGGCGATTACCCAGCGCTATATTGACCAAGGCTACCTCACCTCTAACGCATTCATTCCACCGCAGACGGTCGAGGCTGGTACGGTCACCATTCAGGTGACGGAGGGCACGCTTGAGGACATTGTGATTACGGGGACAACCCATCTCGAGCCCGCCTACATTCTCAGCCGCTTGCGATTGGTGGCCTCACCTCCCTTAAATGTCAAAGCGCTGCTGGCGGCATTGCAAAAGCTTCAGCGCGATCCGGTGATTGAGACGATTGCGGCCAATCTCCAGGCTGGAACAGAGCCGGGGAGCAGTTTGCTCCAGGTTACAGTCACCGAAGCCGATCCGGTGGAGGTCACTGTCAATTTGGACAATCAGCGCTCGCCCAATGTCGGCAGCTTTCGGCGGCAGCTGGCGGCGAGTGATATTAACCTAACTGGACTGGGCGATCGCATTTCTCTGACCTATGCCCGCACCGACGGCAGCGGCAGTCTCGACTTTCGCTACGCTGTCCCACTTAGCCCATACAACACTCGGCTACAGCTGGCCGCAGGCATATCTGAAAGTCACGTGATCGCTGATGAATTTGAAAATTTTGAAATTAATGCCGATGGCTTTTATACCGAGCTGGAAGTCAGCCAGCCGCTGCTGAGCAGGCTGACACAAGAGCTGAGACTGGAGCTAGCTTTGACCCATCAACAGAGCCAGCTCAGCCTCGGAGATGGGAGCAGTCTGCTCGGTCTCGGCCTTGAGGAGAGCGAGATTTTGCCGTTGCTCTCACCCGGAGCGAACGCGAACGGGACTACCCGGGTGACGGCACTGCGGTTTGCACAAACCTGGTCTCGACGTCAGCCCAACCAGGTGATGGCAGTGCGATCGCAGTTTAGCCTGGGGATCGGCCTGTTCGACGCGTCTCGGTCGGCGGCGGCTCCCGATAGCCAGTTTCTCGCCTGGCGCGGTCAGGCCCAGTGGGTGCGACGGCTGGCCCCCGATCTGCTGGTCTTTTTACGCGGCAGTGCCCAGCTGGCTAGCACTGACCTGCTCGCCATCGAGCAGTTTAGCCTGGGCGGGCAGTCTACCCTGCGCGGCTATCGGCAGGATGCGCTGCTGCGTGACAACGGGCTGCTGCTGTCGGCAGAAGTGCGCTTGCCGATTCTGCGCATAGAGACGATTGACGGACGATTACAGGTGACGCCGTTTGTGGACCTGGGCACGGCCTGGAACTATCGCGATCGCGCAGATACGCTGGTTGGCGTTGGGCTGGGGCTGCTCTGGCAGCAGGGAGACAACTTTAGTGCTCGCCTGGACTGGGGCCTGCCGCTGATCGATGACGACAATTCGGGCGACCGCTTACAGGACAATGGCTTCTATTTCTCGGTTCGCTATACGCCCTTTTAACTCGTTTCTGTGGGGTCAATGCATTAAACTATCGTCGCCAGTAGCGCCGCCCTTGCCAAAAGACGCCCAGGATCATGCCCATCAGACTGAAGTAGTCCAGGCTGACCCAGAGCGCCGGAATCGGCAGCAGCGACTTTACCCACAGGATGACCATCAGGCAGCCCACCAGCGCCCAGAGAATATTGCTGGTAATAAAGGTCTGCCGAAACAGCCGCTCTAGCAAAACCGTCCCCAGCGCCCCAACCCCATAGGCGGCGACCAGCGGCAGCAGGTCGGGCAGCAGAAAGATGCTGACAATCAGGCGTCCGAGGCCAAACTGCTCAATTGCGATCGCCAGCAGAATGTCAATCGCGGTCGCGATCGCAACCGTCAGGGCCGCCACCTGAAATAGCATTGACCAGGGCAAATATTTTAGCGATCGCAGCGGATTAGACATGCAGCTTCGTCACGGCTCAAGCAGATAGGTTTCCCTTCTTGTCAGTAATCGGCATTCGTGGTGTGCCAAACACTATAAACGATGCAAGTATATCAGGAGAGACTCAGAAAATTTTTGAGCGAAAGCGCTCACGAAAATTGCCGTCAGAAATTCAGCCGGTTGCCCTACGAAAACTGCGTATGCTCAATCGAGCAGCGACCCTTCAAGATCTTCGTATTCCACCGGCAAATCGGTTAGAGCGTTTAAAGGACAGCAGAGAAGGTCAATATAGCATCCGCATCAATGCTCAATAGAGTGCCAACCCGCCGGATTAATGAAATCATCCATGGCAAACGTAGAGTAACCGCCGATACAGCTCTACGCCTGGCCCGTTATTTCAACATGGCACCTCAGTTCTGGCTGGGCCTACAGATGGATTACGACTTAGACATGGCTGAAGACACCATCGGCGCTCAGCTGGACAAAGAGATAATTGTCCTGGTACGGGAATAGTTTGGGAGCGCGTTTTCCTGGAGCAACGTACCCTACAGGGAAGGTGAGATTTGCCTGCATAAGATTATTTAGTATTAGATGACTTCTAAATTTTCGAATAGACAGCGATTCAGGCCTAGAGAAGGGGTAAGTTAGGGAACAGGTGTCTCACGTAACCCCGTCTTCTCTGTAAATATGAGCCAGCAAAAGCGCCTCAGTTTGACCGAAGTCGAATGCGAGCAGCGCACCTATCGCACTTGGCTCGAGCAGATTGAGCCCTGGTGGGCACAGTCTCAGTGGCAGTGCCACTTTTTAGTCAGCGACGGTGCGCCAGCGCTGATTAAGCTGGCCGTATCGGGCTTGGGCTGCGTCAGTGGGGCCGACTTATTCCACGCCATGCGAGCGCTGGGGCAGCCCTTCGGCAGCGCTTTGGGTCAGCGGGCCAGGGCGCTCAGCAAACAGCAGCAACTCGCTGAGCCCTACTTCCCCTGCACTGATGCGCTGGCCCAGCAGCAGCGCCAACTCGAGCAAGACCAGCAGACCTACCACAGCGCCATGGAAACGATTAGCTTGGCCGTTCATCCCTTCAGCCTCGGGGCCCCTCAGTGGCAGCTCGGCGAGGCCCTCACTGCCCGCCTGGCTGTGCCCCTACAAGCCCTGGCCCAGCTAGTCCCTATCACCAAAGGCCAGAGGAGCCACCAGGCGATTGCCACCTTTGAGTCCCACCTGCCGTCCTGGGCTGAAGGCATTCATGCCTGGTGGCAATGGGCTACCCAAGCCCTCGCCGCCGAAACCTCTGACAGCGAATGTCAAAACTGGGTACTCACAGCCCTACTGCCCTGGCTCTATTGGTCGCAGCAGGCCGATAAAACCCGTCAACCCACCCTCAAGCAGCGCTATCAACAAGCCACTAGCGATGCCTTTGACCAGCTCTTTGAGCATCCCCTCACCCTCGCCTTAGACAATGCTGAACAATGCTGCTGGGTGCAGTGGGGCCGCTGGATCACTGCCAAGTATCAACGTACCTCCTCTGCGGTGGAGGGCAGAAATGGCTATCTCTCTCAGCGTCATCATGTCAGTCGGGGTTTCTCTGAGCCAGCCTTGAAGTCCCTGACGATCATTCACAACTTTGACCTCAAACGTCCCGACGGCTCTACTGCAGCTCAGCGCCTGTTTGGCCATGACTTCCCCGACCTGTTTGAATGGGTTCTCGGTAACTTTACTGACTTGCCAATGCCCAGAAGGTCTTCTCAAGCACCTCAGCTCAACGCCCCTCACTCAAAGCTTTTCCCGGCTTAAGTTGGTACCCTGCATCGGTTGACTTTGGGATAACATGAACAGCTTGAAGTGAGGCAATCCCTAGAGCTCCTATCACTATTCCACCAAACATTGAAAAGAGCACGATCCTTCTGTTCATGGCAACGCCCTTAATTAGCTGTTATGAGTGTTCAACAAAGGTTTCTGTATTGCCGTCTTCGGTAAAAGAAAAAACGGTGTAGGGTTCAACGTAGTCCCCCGATTCCATCCCAGGAGAACCGATGGGCATTCCCGGAACCGCGATTCCAGCCACGTCGGGTTTTTCGGTGAGCAATCGCTGTACATATGCTGCTGGTATATGCCCCTCGATGACGTAGCCATCCGCCACGGTCGTATGACAGGAGGCCAGGTTGGCCGGAACGCCATATTGCTGTTTAACAGCGGTCATGTCTTCTGCAATTTCGTCCTGCACCTGAAAGCCTGCTGCTTCCATATGCTCGATCCATTTTCCACAACAGCTACAGGTTGGACTCCGAAAAACCGTCAGCTCTTGAGTCATCACCCCCTGAGCTCCATCTTCGCCAGTCTCGGCCTCAGGCCCTTGGGCCAGAGTACAGCCCGTCAGCCCGACGCCAGCTGCAGCCAGTCCGACCGTTAAAAACTGAGCTGTAAACATCCGACGATTCATCTAGCTCTCTCCGTTAGAAATTAGACTGCTTTCAGTTCTAAAACTATAGCTTATACTCTCCTATCGACTAGAGAGTCAAGGGAGCCTGAGCAATCGTCAAAAAGTAGGGGGGCTGACTTATGAAGCCGTATTTAGGCTATTCTCAACTTTGTCTATGCTGCGCATCAGCTGAAAATGAAATTAGAACAGTTCTGCTGACTGCTCTGCCGACTGCGAAGACATCTGGCTGGCAGTCAAAGGTACGATGACTATTCTGGAGATAGATGGAGGGTTGAGAGTTGCGATCGCGCCTACCGATATTGCATCCATTCCCGAACCCGATGACCCTTACGAATATTAGTCAGCAGCTGAGGCGGCGGTAGCGAACTACTGAGGCTTTTTGCGGCTGCGGCTCGGGGACTGTAGCCAAATCAAGAAGCCTGTGACAATCAGGGTCAAAAGCCCCAATGCATTGAGGATGGGGTAGACATACTCCAGGTTGACCTGACCAAACTTGCCTCGATGCAAGGCAAGCAGCCAGAGGAAATCATCGGCGCGCTCGCCAGCTACAGCGAATTGGAATAGCGTTCCAGTCGTTAAAGTGAGCAGCAGCGGCAGCACCATGATCGGAACCAGCGCTTTATGCAGCTGCCTCAGGCGGGCTTGATTAAATTTCATAGTCCGGATTACTCAACCAGAATCACGATTGGAGCTGCTTTTTCAAAGAGGCTAAGAGAAACGGCCCGGCGATAACCAGCCCGAACAGAGATTCTCCTAAACCAATAGAAAATCCATCAGGCAGGCTAGCTTTGGTTGCTGCGGTTGCAGGAGATGCCTGAGTCACTGTAACCTTCTGGCCTGGGGTTTCGTCTCCCCCACTGTCTTTGACCTTGGCTGACCGCATTGGCGTCCTAGTCCTATTAGAGTCAGCTTTGTCAAAATTTGATGAGACTTCCGCAGGGGGTGATTCGGAAGCCAGATCGTGGTGCTCATCGGTCACAGGCCTGTCTGACTGAGCAGCCTCATCTCCGTGCGGGCCAGTATGGGCTGATCCGCTTTGCGCAGCTAAGAGCTGAGCCCCAACCGCTACAGTCCCGCCTGTGAGGGCTATCCGGCCCCGTTGTGTTTGCTGAGCCATACCCTCAAACTCCTTGCCTGTCGATGGATTCTGTAGACCTGTTGCTCAATCAGGAGCAGCAAGGACTTCCCTCTGCTATCCTTTATTATTACGAAGCACTTCGGAGCTAGCTTTGCAGATAAAAATGAAATAAGGATGAAATAGGAGAATGAATTCCTATGGTTTTCCCCATAGGCCGCCTGAAATGCTAGTGCGAACAGTCAGGTTTTGATGACGGCGCGGTAGGCGCAGCCGCGATTGCTGATTCTAGATGTAGAGCTGCCGGGGCTATCGGCAGTAGAGATTTACAATTGGAAGCGACTGGAGAAGCCCGGCTGGTTCAGACCGTGCGCGGAGTTGGGTTATATTCTAAAAACTTATAGCTCAGGCTGCAAAAGCCCTCATTCTATGATGCTAGCAAGACTCAATCGCTAGCAAATTTCACCTTCATTTCACAATTAGTCCGTATTGTTCAGAGCTGTATGAGTCAGTACCGGCCTAGCTAACGCCGGAGCTATTACTGTTGGGTCACCGTGCCGATGAGTCATCCATCCGAGTCAGCTGAAACGCCTGAGTCAACTAAGGAGGCGGGATTAGAAGAATCGCTATCAAAGGTTGAAATGTACGAGCCTCCAGCGCCCCCGCTCCCCTGGTGGAAAGCATCTGGCAAGGCACTACTCGGCGTGGGCGTGTTCGCAGCCCTAGCCGCAGGCATTCTAGTCACCACCAATATTTTTAGGTCGATGGCCATGTCTGGGATGGAAGGCATGTCGGGTATGGAGGGCATGGGTCACGGCGATATGATGGGGGTGGATGGAGCCTTTAACCCAACGCCGGTTACGGTAGAAGTCGTGCAGCCCACTCAGCTAGAGGCGAGCGTCAGCTACACGGGGGCAATTTATCCCTACACCGAGGTGACGGTGTATCCCCGGGTGACTGGGCAGCTTTCCCACTACGAAATTTATCCGGGTGATCGGGTCGCCGCTGGGCAGACGCTAGCTACATTGGAAGCGATTGAACGGGTTAGCCAAACCAATGAAGCTGAGGCAGCGGCGGCGGCGCTGTCATCGACGGTAGAAGCTGGCCAGCTAGAAGTCGAAGAGCAACGGCAGCAAATTGATCAGATTCAGGCCGATCTAGACTATCTGCGCCTTCAGCGCGATCGCTTTGCCCGCCTCACCGCTGAAGGGGCTACCTCGCAAGACCAGTATGATCTGCTGATCTCCCAGGTCGTTGCTAAGGAATCAATGTTGCAAGGGGCGAATGCTAAGCTCGCTCGTCTACAGGCCAGAGTTGCCAGTGACCAGGCTCAAGCCAATCGCGCTCAGGCCCAGGTGGGCACCGCTTCTGCTTTCGAGAGCTATACCCAAATTACTTCCCCAATCAGCGGCATCGTTCAAGCCCGGATGGCCGATCCGGGAGTGGTCGTACAGCCCGGCATGGGGATTTTCAAAATTGGTGACTATCAGAAAGTGCGCCTGCGTGCCAATGTGGCCCAGCAAGATGCCAACCGGATTCGGGTCGGGACGCCGATTTTGGCCAAGGTACCCGGTGCGGATACCGGAGTCATTCGCGGTGAAATTACTAGCATTTTTCCCCAAACCGAGACGACAACGCGCACAGTGACGGTTGAAGCCGTTGTCGATAACCCCGATCAGCAGCTGCTTTCGGGGCAGTTTGTGGATATGGAAATGATTATCCAGCGCCGTGATAATGCTCTATCGGTATCCCAAAAGGCGCTGGTTGAATTCAATGGCGAACCGGCGGTTTGGGTCGTGAATGGGGAAACCGCTCAGCGACGACAGGTGACCCCTGGGCTGACCAGTCGCGATCGCGTTGAAATTACCGATGGTCTAGAGCCGAACGATCGGGTGATTACCTCCGGCCACAGCCGTCTGATGGAAAACGGTCAAGTTACTATTGTCGATGCGCTAGGCAATCCAGCAGAAATTTCTGCAAGTGCTGAGTCCAGCACCCTTGAGGTCGCGCTGGTCAACCCTGCCAACCTGAAATCAGGCAGTAAAGCTGAATTTACCATTGCCCTGAAGGATTCTGAGACTGGGGAACCATTGGCTATCACCACTGACGACCTGACGGTGGATCTCACCATGCCGATGAAAAACATGGCTCCGATGACCGCCAAGGTGGCGCTTGAACCTGCTGACAGCTCCGGAGAGTTTAAGGTCAGCACTTTTCTTGGGATGAAAGGGGACTGGACGCTAGAAGCCACCGTCACCGCTGCCGAACAGGCTGGTAAAGCGCGCCTCAGCCTACTTGTCAAATAAGTTTTCGCTGCTCACACAAGTCCTACTCTTTATCCTGGATCGATCTATGAAAAAACTGTTGCTAAGCCTGATCACAGTTGGCATTATTGCCACCGGCTGTACCAATACCTCAGAGCCAGAGACGACAGCGGCAGACGCGACACCTGACGCCGCCGAGTCTGCCGATGCCACCATGCCCGAAATGGAAGGGATGGAATCGACCAGCGAAGGCAATGTTGAAATTAGTCTGGTTAGCCCTCACGATTCTGTGCCAATGGGCGATACAGAAATGATTCTAGAAGTCAAAGACGCGGCGACTGGCGAGCCTGTGACCACAGATAGCCTCAAGGTTGATGTTTCTATGGCAATGGAAGGAATGGAGCCGATGATGACGGAGACAACAGTCTCCCCTGGAGCCGAACCGGGCCTATACGAGGTGCAAACCTATTTGAGTATGGAAGGCCCCTGGGCCATCAACGCCGCTGTGGACGAAGGCGAAAAAGCAGGGACAGCCCACTTTATGCTGGAGGCCCAGTAGGTTACCTGCTCACGCTGCTATCAAGGCTTGGGGTTGGCTTCGCTAATCCCGAGCACTGTCCCATAGGTTTGGTATGAAAGAGTTTTTTACCCGCTGGTCGATCAAGAACCCGGTTGTGGTCGTAGCAGTCTATATCGCAGTGGTCATGCTATCGCTGCTGACGCTGTTTCTTCTGCCCGTGCGGATGATGCCCTACGTCGAAAGCCCGCTGGTCTCTATAGTGACGATGGCGCCGGGCTCATCCCCCGCCGAGGTAGAAGCTTATATTAGTAAGCCCATCGAACAGCGGCTCAGCGTGCTGGACGGCGTGCGGTTTATTCGCTCTAGCTCCCAGCAGGATAGCTCTCTGGTGACGATTCAGTTTGCCTGGGGCGGCGACATTGACAAAGCCGTGCAGTCTGTCCAGAGCGTCATGACGGCTGCTGAGGGTGACCTGCAGCTGGATGGCATCAATTCTCGAACCTACTGGGTGCTGCCGATTGACCCGCTCAATCGACCGGTGTTAACTCTGGCACTCAGGGGCGACGGGTGGGATCCGCTACAGCTGAGGGAGTTTGCCGACAATGTCCTGGTTGATCGACTGACCCAAGTCGAGAATGTGCAGGCCGTTTCTATCTTTGGCGGCTATCGCCGCCAGCTGCAGATAGTCGTCGATCGCCAGCAGCTCGCCGCCTATGGCTTGTCAATTTTGCAGGTGCGCGATGCGATTGATGCCAACAACGTCAGCCAGGGCGCAGGCGTACTGACCCAGGGCGACAGCGAGATTTTGGTGCGTACCGATGAGCGAGCGCTAGAGGCCGCTACCGTGATGGACTATCCAATCCTGGAACAGGAGGGACGGGTGGTGTATGTCCGCGATGTGGCTACGGTGAAAGACACCTACGAAGAGCGCCGTAGCGGCTACCGCTATAACGGTGAGTCAGCCCTGGCGGTGAACGTCATTCAAAAGCCTGACTCTAGTTCGCCTCAGGTAATCGAGCGGGTCAGGGCAGCGCTGGAAAGCCTGCAAGCAGAATATCCCGGCTTAGAATTTCAAGAAGCCTATGACAATTCTTACCTGGTCAACCTGATTCTCAGCAGCACTTTTCAAGAGCTGCTGGTCAGTGTCGTCCTGGCTGGATTCGTGATTTTGCTCTTCTTAGAAGATTTTCGCGCTACGGCCATCATCATGATTTCCATCCCCACCAGCCTGGCGCTCTCGACGCTGCCGTTTATCCCCATCGGCATGTCGCTCAACTCCTCGACGCTGATTGGCATGATGATGGCCATTGGCAAGCTAGTTGACGACTCGATTATTGTACTCGACTCGATTGACCAAAAGCTGAGGCAGGGGCTAATGCCGATGCAGGCAGCAATCAAGGGGACTGGAGAAGTCTTTTTGGCGAGTGCAGCGGCCAGCTGCGTGATGATTGCGGCACTGCTGCCCACTATCCTGGCCGGGGGGCTGACTGGGCTGATGTTTGTGGGCATTGTCTGGCCGATGGTGTTTGCCTTTATCGCCTCGCTGCTGGTGTCGATTACGCTAATTCCGCTGGTTGCGGCTTTTACTCTGAAACCCCTTGCCGCCAGGCCTCAACGTCGTACCTGGCTACAGGTGCTGACAACTCCGGTGCGCTACGGCTTCCGACGGCTAGAGCGGGGATACGCCTGGCTGCTGGATCGCTGTCTAAGAAATCGAGAGATTACGCTGGCCGTAGCGGCGGCCTCGGTGGTGCTGGCGATCGCGCTGTATAGCTTCATCCCCCAAGAGATGATGCCGCTGGGTGACTCGGGCCAGTTTATGGCTGCCTTAGAAATGGAGGCGGGCACTTCGTTTACGGCGACCGATGCCGCTGCTGCTCGGTTCGAGCAAATAATGTTAGAACAGCCTGAGGTCGAAAAAGTCTCCTCCCAGGTGGGCTTTGAACTGACTCGCAATAGTACCTACTTCAGTGGCTACAGCATGGGCGGCGTCAATACAGCGGCGATGACGGTAACGATTACCCCACTGACTGAGCGGCAGCGAGATATCTGGGAAATTATGGACGGCATTGACGCCGAAGCGAAGCGCACGATTCCTGGTATTCGTCGCCTGGCGATTAAAGAGATGGGGGTAGATGTGATGGCAACCTCTGCGGCCCCAATTCAGCTGGCCGTCTATGGCGATGACTTGGATGTGCTCTACCGTTTGGCACAAGGGGTGCAACAAATTGCCGCTGCCAATCCTGATATCGTGATGCCCTTTACGAGCTCAGCCTATTCTCAGCCGGAGTATCAGCTGCAGATCGACCGCCGCCGAGCCCAGGAGCTGGGTTTAAACATTCGAGAGGTGTCAGAACAGGCTCGCTATGCGCTCAACGGCGGGTTCACTCGTCGGTACTACAACCGCCCCAACCTGCGGCAAAATTCAATTTTAGTGCGCTACGACGAGGCCGATCGCGGTACGGTGCAAGATCTCTCTGAGACCTATATTACCAGTCGCACGGGTCAACAAGTGCCGCTGAGTACGGTGGCAACGCTGGAGCGCCAGCAGGGGCCAACGCTGATTGAGCACGTGAATGGGAAACGGGTGGTCTATGTAAATGGCTACTACCGCAAAAATGGCCCGGCCTCGATGGATTTGTCGATGGCGATCGCGATGCAGGCAGGGGCAGAACTTGACTTTCCGCCCGGCTATGGCATCGACTCAATGGGCGATATGACGGACATGATGATTGAGTTTGGGCGACTGCTGAAGGGACTGCTGGTTTCACTGGTGCTGCTTTACCTGATTTTGGTCATCCAGTTTGGCTCATTTGTGCAGCCGCTGGTGATGATGCTATCCGTACCCTTACAGCTGGTGGGCGTCTTTGGGGCACTGCTGCTGGCTAATCAAACGCTCTCGACCGTATCGATTTTGGGTATTGTGATCCTCTCAGGCATTTCGCTGTCAGCCGCGATTTTGCTACTGGAGCTGATTTTAGCGAAGCGGCAGGAAGGAGTGCCACGCGCGATCGCGATTCGTCAGGCAGGCCCAGTCCGGCTCAAAGCAATTGTCATGACCACCCTGACGACCCTGATTGTGATTGTGCGCCTGGCCTTTTTTCCTGAGACGGGCATGGACGCCTATTCGCCGATTGCGACTGTCATTTTGGGGGGGCTAGTGGTCTCTACGCTGCTAACCCTGGTGGTCGTGCCGGTGGTCTATTCTTTTGTCGATGATGCTACAGAATTTTTCAAACGGATGCGGCGGCGCTCAAAGCGGGCTGAGTTGCCTCGTCTAGATCTGCCTTAGACTGTTCCTTTAGGTATTTGTTATTCGAGAAGTTATCTTATTTACCAATGTAAGCCGCCTACCTGAGAGGAAATGGGCAAAAGATACAACTGCTGTATTCCAAGTTAATCTGCTTGATGTTTTCCAACGCGGAATCTCCTAACAATAAAGAACCTGATGTTCGAAAGCTCGGATACTCTGGGTACAAGAATATTCTCACTGAAGTCTAATAAGTACAGCACAAAGCGCTATCTTACTCAAGCGGCAGCCCGTTTTTTCGCCATGCAAAGATGTCATCCTGTAGATGAACTATGGATTCAAACCCAGCTTCGCGTAGAGTTGCCTCAGCAATATTCGCTCTGATTCCACGCTCACAATAGACGACAATAACTGATTTTTTTAGAGCTGAAATTTCATCGATACGCGCCTCAAGTTCTCCAAAATGGATGTTGACTGCACCAGCGATATGGCCTGCTTCGTTTTCCTGAGCAGTCCGCACATCTAAGCACATCTAAGATTGGAGGAGCAGTCCCTCTGACTAAATTATGCCATCCATCTAAGCTAACTTTGCCCGTCGCAGCAGCACGGCATTGATGGCCACAATCACGGTTTAAAGACTCATCAGCAAGGCTCCTATAGCAGGCGATAGCACGATCCCCCAAGCCGATAGCACCCCTGCTGCTAGAGGAATGGCGACAACGTTGTAGCCCGTCGCCCAAAGCAGGTTTTGAATGGTTTTGCTGTAAGTCTTTTTCGCCAGATTCAGGACTTTTACAGCGTCCATTGGGTCGGCTTCAATCGGCACCAGGTCGGCGGACTCAATCGCTACGTTGGTCCCCGCCCCGGTCGATTCCTTAATCACTCGTGGGAATGGCCAGGTTCCTCGGCATGACCCGGCGATGATTCAGAAGTCTGCTCAGCAGGCTGAGAAGGGCTAGTTTCTTCAGCAGCGTCATCGGTCGTTTCAGAAGACGGTTCAGCAGATTGACCATCGCTAGTTTCTTCAGAAGCACTATCGGGTGATGATTTGGAGGAGGGTTCAGCCGGTTGACCATCGCTAGCCGCTTCGGAATGGTCATGGCCGTCACCGTCCTCATGTTCAAAAGATTCTGTACTCAACATGAGAGCGTTCAGCTCGCCTCGTATTTCCGTATGGCGAATGGTGCCGCCATGTAGCCCAGCCCAGAACACTAGGGTAGTGGCCGCGATCGCAATTCCCAAAAATGTAATATTGAACCAAGCCGGAGCTAGCTTAGCCCGCCGGTATAGCAAAATTCCGGCCAGACCGAGCGCTCCCGCAATCTCGATCCCAATCAGCGACCATTCCCCAACTTCTCGATGGCGATGGATAACGGCTTCGGTGACGTTGGGTAGACCTTCGACCGCCTGAACCGCCTGGGTGCCCGAGTAGAAGACCGCGATCGCAGTTAAAGCCATCAGAAAGAAAGTCCAGTAGCTTGTCTGCTTTAGCGCGTTGCTTCGCCTAGCCAGGCCAACAATAAAAATCATCAGAGCAATGATTGCACCGACGATAGGAAAGTGATTCAGCAGTAAGTGAACATGTGCCCAGCTTAGATTCATGAGGTTTTTAAGGTTGATAACTTATTCAGGACGTGAGGAAAAGTCTGGCAGCGGTCTTGCCTCTACCTCAGCTGGTGTGCTTGCCACTCCATTTTCTCTGATATCGGCAATCAGCCACTCCATTTCATTAATCTCTCGGCGCTGTGATGCGATAATCTCATCAGCCAACTTCACGGACACGAATGTCTTTGATCTGAGCTCGCTCGCTCGTTAGGATTGCGATTGAGTGGTGAGGAATCATGCCTTCCATGTAGTCTACATCGCTCACCGTAATTTGGCTGCGCACCAGCCCTAAGGCTGCGCCAAACAGCAGGATGGCCCCAACAAAGATTGCGATGTTAGCTTTTCTGCTCTTGTACATGTTGAGCATAAACCCTAACATGATAACCATCATTGCGGCACCCATAATTAGGGCCATATAAGCCCGCGTTTCACTAAACCAAGCATGATCAAGAATTTGATAGGAATGTAGGTACATCAAGAAGAACATCGTAACGATTGAGGTCCCAATCATCGCAAAGTATCTGACGTAGCTACCCTGCATTCCTTTGTGATGCCCAGCATCTGTACGGTTGTCGATTGTATTATCTGTAATAGCCATTAATATTCAATGTAAATGTGACGTGGCAAAACGCACTTTTCTAAACAGAAAAGTTTTGTATGGAAGATAGCTTTCCCCCATGTCTAATTACATACGGGCACACTTCACCATATCGGCATTACCTATAAATGCTTCAGCACAGTGCTCACCCACCGCATAGGCCACAGCTTTCTCAAAGCTAGACTGGTACTCCTTGTGATGCAAAAACATAGTCGCTCTCCAATTTTGGCTAATAATTCAGACTTAACTAGAAACTATTCACTTCCGCACCCTTCTGAAGAGAGAACCCTAATTTACATCTTGTGAGCCAAGGCGATTTCATTCTGATTTCATCATTTAGGTCTAGGCTGACCGGGTTGATCGATGAATCAAGGCATCTTTCTAAGAATCCGCTTGACTCTACAGCCAACTGGAGAGTTTATATTAAGAGCGATGGGGAGAATGTCACTGAGTAATCCCCCGCCAAAACCATATTGTAAAGGAAGATTAACTATGGACAGCAAAGCTCTAGTGACGGGTTCAGTAGGCTTTGTCGTCGGTATTGTCGCGACCCTACTTGTGGGCTTTCTAGCAATGGCAGGAATGATGCGCGGCGGCATGATGCAGGGCAGCATGATGGGCTCTGGAGAGTGCCGCAGCTACACTTCTCCAGAGATGTCAAATGCATCGCTTGCGTTGATCGGCGAGTCAGCGACCTAAGGCTGATGCTGGAGCTGTCTGCGCCGACTCCGGAATCCGAAGGCACCTACTACCAAGAGTGCCAAAACAAAAGACGGTTCTGGAACTGAAACATGACCCGGTTTTTCATGACCCGGATCGGGCGAATGGCCGTGATGACCGCCGCTACCATCTTCGAACGTTGTATGCTCTCCAGGCGCATCAATCGATACGGCTGGATGAGTGCCCGCGAATAGGCCATCGGGATTTTCCAGTCCTAACCACATATGAGCCATGTAAAAACCTGCGTCCGCTAGCGTATTAAAAGGAGGATAAACGCTGGGATCAGAGGAAAATTCAAAAGGCGCGATCGTAACTTCAGGATCGGCTAAAGCTGCTAGAACTTCGCCAACAAAGTTTTCATTTGTCAACGACTGTCTAAACAGAACGTCGCCGGTATAAGCACCAGTAGCCGGGTCGCGATTGCCCACATTTTCAATCAAAACGTTTTCATGGGAATGCCAGTCTACATCGCCAAAAGGATCTAAAATGTCAGGCTTAGACTTGAGCGTCGCTGTTTTTACGCCTTCGTACAAAGCAGGCAAGCTAGCCGGGTCGGCAGTGGCCAAGCTATTCAAGACCTCCGCTGTAATGGCATACTTTTGTTCAGGCCAAAATACAGCGACCAATTTGCCCTGTTGGTCAAAGTTCAAACCAGTAGGCGCTAAGGGGTTTGGAGACGAATTGCTGAGAAATAGCGCTGGGTTGAACCAATGAGTCCCATGAAATCGCAGGTCCTTAGTCATCGGCACATAACCAGCGGCAGCCGCATTTTGCAAGCCAGACGCTCCCATAAAAGGGTCAGCATAGCCAAACAGGCCGTCGATAATTGCCTTAGATTCCGGTGAGAAACTGTCTGAAGGACCGTAAGCCTCGTAGAAATCTCCTACCGAAGAAACTCGCTTCAGCTCAGCCGCTTGAACGGATATGGTAAATCCGGTACTGAGCAACATACCAACACCGCCTATGCTAAAGCTCAAAATCTTGTTTTTCATAGCGTTGAATTCCCAGGAGTGGTTCTGCAATATCAGTTCTTTAAAGCAATGGATACTTATCTTTTCTTTGGATGAATTTTATGTCACAGCTTTTATAAATCCTGGGAAGATAAACCATTCTTTATCCTTTGTAAGGACTTGTTACTTACAGAAGCTAGCATCGGAGACTTTTACCGTTCACACGACCATACCTATGAGTGCTATCAAACGGCGTAAATTTTTGACCTTAAGCTCGGGGGCGACTGCGGCTATTCTGCTGTCTCAGTGTTCTAGAGAATCGCCCCAGGCGAGCTCGCCTGGCTCCACCCTGGCTCAGGCCCAAATCGTCAGCAGCGAAGGGGGGTTGCTAAAAGTCGATTTAGAAGCCAGGGCGCAGCAAGTACAGCTGGGCGATCGCAGTGCCAACCTGCTTACCTACAATGGTCGGATGCCTGGTCCCAGGCTAGAGGCTAAACACGGCGATACGATTCAGGTTCGCTTTACCAATCAGCTCAGCCAGCCTACCAATCTCCACTATCACGGGCTGCATATTCCCCCTACTGGTACCGGCGACAACGTTTTCCTAGAAATCCCCCCCGGCGAAAGCCATACTTACGAGTTCCAGCTGCCTCAAAACCACCCCGCTGGAACGTTCTGGTACCATCCGCACTATCATGGACTGGTGGCCGAGCAGCTCTTTGGCGGCCTGGCCGGACTATTCATTGTCCGGGGCGAACTCGACGAAATTCCCGAAGTCAAAGCGGCTCAGGAAAAATTTCTCGTTCTCAAAGATTTTGCTCTCGATCGCAGCGGCAACATTCCCTCACCGGGGCATATGGCTCAAATGACTGGACGCATGGGCGACCTGCTCACGGTCAACGGGCAGTTTAATCCAGGTTTGCAAATTCCTCAGGGCGGCCTGTTGCGGCTGCGGCTGCTAAATGCCTCCTCTTCGCGATTTTTTCGGCTGTTTTTAGAAGGCCACCCGTTTTATCTAATTGCAACGGACGGCGGCGCTATCTCAGCCCCAGTTGAGCTTAGGGATCTGGTTTTAGTGCCTGGCGAACGAGTCGAAGTACTCGTACAGGGAAACCGCGAACCCGGGCAGTACCGCTTATTCAATCAGCCCTTTAACCCGGCTCAGGGAAGGGGCGGTGGCATGATGGGCGGCAACACGATGGGCGGTGCTTCAAGTCAGGAGAATGCAGAACCGATTGCCACGCTGACCTACAGCGGCTCAGTCGATCAGATTCCACTACCTACCCAGCTGATTTCCGTTGAGCCGCTGCCAGAGCCGCAGACCGTGCGCCAGTTCACCCTAAATCACGGGATGGGCATGGGCATGGCGTTTCTAATCAACGGACAGGCATTTGACCCCAGCCGCATCGATATTCAGGTGGCCCTCGATACAGTCGAAGATTGGGAAATTATCAATACCGGCACGATGACCCATCCTTTTCATGTTCATGTCAACAAGTTTCAGGTGGTGAGCCAAAATGGTCAGGCTTCGCCCTACCTGGCCTGGAAAGATGTCGTGTCGGTGAGTCCCGGAGAGAACGTTCGCATCCGCATCCCGTTTCAGGACTACATTGGTAAAACTGTTTACCACTGCCATGTTTTAGACCATGAAGATCGCGGCATGATGGGAATTCTGGAGATTCAGCAGGCTTAGATCATGGCCCCTAGATGGCGGCGACGGCTGCGGCTACTATTTCGGCAGCAAAATTTGATTGTTCTAGGCGTGCTAGCGCTTTCGCTAGCGGTTTATGGCTGGGTGTCTACCCAGGCCGAAATTAATCTGCTAACGCCCCAGGGCTTGAAGCAGGAGATTACCAATACTGGCATTTGGGGTGTCTTGGTTTACATCGCCGTGATTGCCCTAGCAATCGTTTCAGCACCCAATCGCGGACCCTATATAGACTTTACCATTACAATGGAGCAAGGCATAGATGGAGTCACTCATGGTTGATCAGCTAGCTATTCCTACCGATGAGGTCACTTTTCCAGATGCGAGCCAGCTGATCACGGAGGATGACGCCCCGGTGGATAATTTTCCATCTGCTAAGCAGCAAAGGCTCTTGGTCAGTTCTCTCTACAGTTCCTTATCCAATCAAGTTTTTCTAGCCGAAGCCAACGTCGGCGTTTATCACACCGTTAGCCAGCCCGCCATCGTTCCAGACGTATTTGTCAGCTTCGACGTACAGGTCCCTGATGAGTGGTGGGAAAAGCCAAATCGCTGCTACCTGGTCTGGAACTTTGGCAAGCCGCCGGAGATCGCGATCGAGGTCGTTTCTAACAAGATCGGCAAGGAGCTCACCGATAAGTTCGAAATCTACGAGCATATGCGGGTGAGCTACTATGCGGTATACGACCCTAGCTTACAGCTGGGAGGGGCTGCGCTGCGGCTCTATGAACTACGAGGGATGCACTACGCTGAGATGGAAGAATCCTGGCTGGAGCAGGTCAGTCTGGGCTTGACCATTTGGCAGGGGGAATTTGAAGGGCGGCAGGATAGCTGGCTGCGCTGGCGAAACGGCGATGGTAGCATTCTACTCACGGGTGACGAGCGGGCTGACCAAGCACAGCAGCGGGCTGATCAGGCACAGCAGCGGGCTGACCGTCTAGCAGAGTATCTCAGGTCGCAGGGCATTGATCCTGACCAGCTGCCAGAATAGCCCATTCAGGCAGCGGCCTATGCGCATTTTACTGGTTGAAGACGAACCTGATCTGGGTAAAGCCATCAAGCGTACCCTGACCCAAGAGGCCTACGTGGTGGACTGGGTACAGTCAGGAGATGAGGCCCTGGCCTACCTAGAAAGCGACGTTACGCTATACACGGTCGGGATATTCGACTGGATGCTGCCCGGCCTGTCGGGAGTCGCGCTGTGTCAATGGCTGAGGTCACGTAGCTACGTTCTGCCGGTCCTCATCCTGACGGCCAAAGACCGAATTGAAGATCGCATTACCGGGCTCGATGCGGGGGCCGATGACTACTTGGTCAAGCCCTTCAGCATGGCTGAGCTGCTGGCGCGACTGCGGGCACTGCGACGGCGATCGCCCGACCTCAAGCCGGCCCAAATTCAGATTGGGCCGCTGCTGCTGGACTGCGATCGCAGAGTCGCGTTCCTCCGACCTGGCAAAACTTCAGAACAGTCCATTGAACTCACCCAAAAAGAGTTTCAGCTGCTGCAATATTTGATGGAGCACCCCAACCAAATTCTCACCCGCGATCAGGTGTTAAACCAGCTTTGGGAAATTGGAGCGGAACCCAATAGCAACGTCGTGGCAGCCCAGATGCGATTGTTACGCCGTAAGCTGGGACAGTATGGCTGTGATCACCTGATTGAAACCGTCTATGGGATGGGATACCGCTTCAAAGCCGAATAAGCTCTTTCGCCGCAGCCGCTGGCAGCTCACCGCCTGGTATACCAGCGTCATGGCGGCGGTACTGGGGCTGAGCGGGATTGGCGTTTACCAGGCGATCGCCCATGCCCATCAGGTAACCGCCGATCGAGAACTCAGAGCTGTGGCTGAACCGATCCATGATGCGCTAGAGACGACCCTGACCGCAAACCGTTCAATCGATGCGATTACGCCCCGCCGGCTACTCACGCTATGCGCAGCCGGGCGCTGCTTACCTGTTGAGCCCTTGCCCAGCCATCACGACCGAGACCTGTATCGGAGCAGCTATTATGTTCGGGTGCTCTCTGCCAATGAGGATTTGATTGCCATAGCGGGTATCTCTGCAAAGGAGTTGCCGGTAGCCTATAGCGCATCATCCTGGCAAACCCTGCGGGACAGCCAGGGTAACCTATATCGCCAGGTTGCTCTGCCGCTGTATGCTTTAGATGACCAAGCTCGGCTAGGAACCTTGCTCGTCGGGCGTTCCTATAACGACTTTGCCGCCTACTTAAGAGCGGTTCGCTGGATTATCTGGCTGAGCTTGCCCATCACGATGGCATTGATTGCGATCGCCAGCTGGTGGCTGGCAGGGGTAGCGCTGAGGCCGGTACAGACGTCGTATAGTAAAATCCAGCAGTTTACCGCCGATGCTGCCCACGAGCTGCGGACGCCTCTTACAGCAGTGCGAGCAACAGTAGAGTCGGTAATCCGACTTCCCCAAATTTCCGATTCCGAAGCGCGCGAGACGCTCCAGGTCATCGCCCGTCAAAATCAACGCCTGACCACGTTAGTGAGCGACCTCTTACTGCTGTCCCGGCTGGATACCCAGAGCCCGTCTCAGATTGCCTGCTGTGACCTGCGCGATATTCTCAGCGACATTCAAGAAGAGCTGGCCGCTCTGGCGCTGAAGAAGCACATTCATCTGATGCTTGAGCAGCCCGATATCCCAATTCCGGCTATGGGAAATGAAGCCCATCTCTACCGGCTGGTGCTAAACGTCGTGAGCAATGCCCTGCAGCATACTCCGCCTGAGGGGAAAGTCATGATTCAGCTTCAGCAATCCGAACGACAAGCCCTGATTACCGTAGAAGATACTGGCACTGGGATTGCTCCAGCAGACCAGGACCGTATTTTTGGTCGGTTCTATCGGGTGGGTCAGGATCGATCTCGTCAGAGCGGCGGATCGGGATTGGGATTATCGATTGCAATCGCGATCGCGCATTCCTACGGCGGCAACATCCAAGTACAGAGCCAGCTCGGCAAAGGCAGTAGCTTTACAATCCGGCTGCCGATTGGCCCATAATCCTGCTGTTCTCGCTACTTGTCGCCCCCCGCCTGACCTCATTGCGATTATCTATACCGTTAGGCCAGTCAGCAAAATCGCAGTTAACGATAATCTTCAACAGAGGCCTCATAGTCCTAGATTCCTTTCAGAACAGATACGAGACTGCAACAAAAGATTTCAGAATGTAGGACTGAGAGAAAGTTCTCCTAGCCTCAAGCATTTGGCCGTCAACATCGAAACTGCAACAGCTCGGCTAATCGGCTGTACAGACTAATGTTCAAATATGTTGTCGTACTGCATCAGGTCCAGCTCAACCAGCGTGGGCAGACATTGTAGACACTGTTGGGCCAATGCCCAGCGATCCTCGCGCTTGAGCATGGTGATCAGCTGCTGCCGCAGCTTGTGCAGATAGCGGACATCGTTTGCCGCATAGCTGAGCTGTTCTTCACTGAGCTGGGTGGCGTTGCCCCAGTCGGAACTCTGGGCCGATTTGTCTAACTCCACGTCGGCAATTTCTTTGACCAGCTCCTTTAGCCCGTGGCGTGGGCTGTAAGTGCGGGCCAGCTTACTGGCAATCTTGGTACAGAAGACCGGCGCGACGACAATGCCCAGATGGTGCTGAAGCATGGCCAGATCGAAGCGGGCAAAGTGAAAAATCTTAGTAATTCGAGGCGCTTCTAAAAGCTGCTTGAGGCGAGGGGCTTCGGTCTGCCCCCGGGCAATCCGGAGCACCGAGACGTAGCCCTCCGGGTCGCTGAGCTGGACCAGGCAGAGGCGATCGCGATGCGGATTTAGCCCCATAGTCTCGGTATCAGCTGCGATCGCCTCTGCGGCCAGGTAGCGCTCTAGCAGGTCAGGGGGAAGGTCGCGATCGCACACCTGAAAGTTATCCATTGTTTCTCCGTTCAACCAAAAATCGCACCAGGGCTTAGTCCAGCTTAAGCACCTTTGCCACCGTCTGCACGTCCTTATCCCCGCGACCCGAGCAGTTAATCACAATGCGCGGCTGACCTGAAAGCTTTGGACACAGCGTTTCTAAATAGGCAAAGGCGTGGGCCGTTTCTAGGGCAGGGATAATTCCCTCTAGGCGAGAGATCAGCTGAAACGCCTCCAGCGCTTCGGCATCGGTAACGCTGTAATATTCAGCGCGGCCCAGCTCCATCAGATAGCTGTGTTCTGGCCCGACGCCAGGATAGTCTAGTCCAGCGCTGACGGAGTGGGCCTCAACCACCTGCCCATCGCCGTCCTGTAGCAAATAGCTCATCGCCCCATGCAGCACGCCAATCCGGCCCTGAGTCAGCGTTGCCGCATGTTTATCTGTTGTCACACCTTCTCCAGCCGCCTCAATCCCAATCATGCGCACATCGGCATCGTTGACAAATTCGTGAAACAGGCCCATGGCATTGGAGCCCCCGCCCACGCAAGCCATCAAAATATCCGGCTGGCCGTTCCACTTCTCCAAGCATTGGGCTCGGGTTTCCTGCCCAATAATGGCGTGAAAGTCCCGCACGATCATTGGGTAGGGATGGGGACCCGCCACCGAACCCAAAATGTAATGGGTCGTTTCTACGTTCGTTACCCAGTCGCGAATTGCTTCTGAGGTTGCGTCCTTCAGCGTGCCCGTCCCGGCTTCGACCGGACGTACCGCTGCCCCCATCAGCCGCATCCGAAAGACATTCAGCGCCTGCCGCTGCATGTCCTGAACGCCCATATAGATCACGCAGTCGAGGCCAAACCGGGCGCAGACGGTCGCCGTCGCGACCCCATGCTGCCCGGCTCCGGTCTCGGCAATCACCCGCTGCTTACCCATGCGCTTGGCCAGCAGGACCTGTCCCAGGGCATTATTAATCTTGTGAGCACCCGTGTGGTTGAGGTCCTCACGCTTGAGATAAATCTGCGGCCCGCTGCCGTCGGGCCGAGCGTAGTGCTGGGTCAGCCGCTCAGCAAAATAAAGTGGATTCGCCCGACCCACATAGTCCCTGAGTAGGCCGTCCAGCTCTGCCTTAAACCCATCCTCCTGCCGGTAGCGCTGATAGGCTGCTTCGAGCTCGCTCAGGGCGGGCATCAGCGTCTCGGGGACATACTTGCCGCCAAAGCGACCAAAGCGGCCCAGCCGATCGGGCCGAGCGTTAAGGGAAAGTGGTTGAGCAGTCGGAGAAATTGGGGTCTTGGTCACGGGTCAGGCCTATGGGAATCAGTTCCCCATTATAGAAAGTGCTGGGGAATTACGGAAAGTACATTCGCTAAGGGTTCTAAAAATAATAATGAGGAGACAGATTTAAAACTCTGCCTCCTCATTATCGATTAAGCAACTTGGTTGCCAGCGGCAGCGCTAAGGGAATGGCAATTAAATAGCGTAGCGGTTCGCCCTCACCCTAAATCCCTCTCCCGGGGAGAGGGACTTTGAATCCGGCTCCCTTCTCCCCTCGGGAGAAGGGCTGGGGATGTAGAGCTCCGGTGCTGATGGCTGGTACGTTATTAACATGCACGTCCCTAATAGGCATCCTGGAGTTCAAAGAAATCAGGCGAGATATAGTCCTTCCGCAGCGGCCAGCCCACCCAGTCTTCAGGCATCAGCAGCCGCTTCAGGTTGGGATGCCCTTCGTAGACGATGCCGTACATATCATAGCTTTCGCGCTCCTGCCAGTCGGCAGCCTGCCAAATCCAGTAGACGGAGGGGACTTTAGGATTGTCTCGGGGTAGAAAAACCTTAATCCGCACTTCGGCCGGGCGGTCGGCATTATCGCTCAGCTTCGTGAGATGATAGAAGCTCACCAAACTTTTGCCGGGACCCGCATCGTAAGCGCCCTGGCAGGCAAGGTAGTTGAACCCATAGGCCTGCAGCGCGGTACAGAACGGCAGAAGAAAGTCGGGCTCAACCTTAAGCACCTCGATCCCGGAATGGTCGCGCTCCATGACCTCATGGTCAAACCCCTGCTCGGTCAGCCAGGTCGAGATCTCACCCGCTTGGACAAGCTCCCCTGCTTCTTCGGCGGAAGCTTCTGCTTCGGCCGGGGCCTTGGTTTCTTCCTCTGCCATTAGTTCGTCTCCTCTTCAGCTTTTTCGGGGGCGGCTTCCAGGGCCTCTGGCACCGGCATACCCAGATCGGCCATCAGCTCTTTTGGCGGCGCTTCGCGGGTCGCAGAGCGCAGATAGTGGCCGGTGAGAATGGGCGCAACGGCTTCCATCTCATGGCTAACGGTATGGAAGCGGTGCGTTTCTTGCAGATAGCCGCGCTCCTGCATCGACTCGTTGGCGATCTTCTTGCGCAGCTTGATAATGGCGTCAAAGATTGCCTCCGGTCGCGGTGGGCAGCCGGGAATATAGACATCAACGGGAATCAGCTTATCAACCCCACGCACCGCTGTCGGCGAATCGACGCTAAACATACCGCCGGTAATCGTGCAGGCTCCCATCGCCATGACATATTTGGGTTCGGGCATCTGCTCGTATAGGCGCAGCAGAGCCGGGGCCATCTTCATGGTGATAGTCCCCGCAGTAATAATCAGGTCGGCCTGTCGGGGGCTAGAGCGGGGCAGCAGGCCAAACCGATCGAAGTCAAATCGCGAACCGATCAGCGCCGCAAATTCAATGAAGCAGCAGGCGGTGCCATACAGCAGCGGAAACAGGCTCGAGAGCCGAGTCCAGTTATACAAATCATCTACCGTCGTCAAAATGACGTTTTCAGAAAGGTCCTGGGTGACCTGAGGAGGGGCAGCCGGGTTCATCATCCGCTCATCGGGATTGAGAAGGCTGCTAGGGGGTTGAGTTTTGGAATTTATGACCATTCTAGGGCTCCTTTGCGCCAGGCGTAGACTAGACCGACAACCAGTATTCCAATAAAGATCAGGGCTTCCACAAAAGCCAATAGCCCCAGCTGACTGAAGGCAACGGCCCAGGGATAGAGGAAGACGGTTTCAACATCAAAGATGACGAACACCAGCGCAAACATGTAGTAGCGAATGTTGAACTGGATCCAGGCTCCACCGATGGGTTCCATGCCCGACTCGTAGGTGGTTCGCCCAGCCGGGCCGCCGCTGGCCGGTCTGAGCAGCTTGGAAGCAACGAGCGCGATCACAGGCACAAGACTACTGATCAGTAGAAAGCCTAGAAAATATTCGTATCCGCTGAGGACAAAGTTAGATTCCGGCACGGTTGGGTTTACCTAAATAACCTTCGTAAAAACTGACATCGGGGCTGACTTCATTCAGCTCAATCTGAATTTGGCTGAACGGAGTCGGCCTTACCTATCTTAACGAGTTTGGCTAATCTGGCGAGCTCGCCGCGCAAATCTTACCTCAGTACTGGGACAGTACTGTCCCCATTATTGTCTTGGAGGACGGTTCCAAAGCAGTGA
The DNA here is from genome assembly GCF_015207255.1 of Vasconcelosia minhoensis LEGE 07310. GTDB lineage: Bacteria > Cyanobacteriota > Cyanobacteriia > Phormidesmidales > Phormidesmidaceae > Vasconcelosia > Vasconcelosia minhoensis. The sequence goes on along the minus strand of NZ_JADEXG010000026.1, from coordinate 18,042 downwards.
TTGGTTCAGCGACTGCCGAAAATGGAAAACCCGATTGAATGGACAAACGGTTAGATAGGTCACTCTATGCAATAATTGTTGACAGATGCTCTCATTTTACAAATTACTGGCGTTCTCAAACGTCGGCGATTGATAGAGATTCCCAATCGATTTCTACTGCTGGGCTAATTGCCCGCCTACCCTAGATGAGTACCGATTCAGATCCAAATGGGGCTGCGAATTCGGAGCGTCCGGCGACTTCTGAGTCTGCTCCCGAAGCTCATGAAGCTGCGGCTGAGAAAGGGCTGACACCCGCCGAGATGGATCAGTATGAATGCCGCGCCTGTGGCTATACCTATGAGCCGAGCAAAGGTGATAACCGGGCTAATATTGCGGCAGGCACGCCCTTCGAGGCGCTGCCAGCAGACTGGCGCTGTCCGGTCTGTGGGGCTGGCAAGCGGCAGTTTAGCAATGTGGGGCCGGTCGGTCAGGCGTCTGGATTCAAAGCAAACTTAGACTATGGCTTTGGCGTCAATCGGCTGACGCCGGGGCAGAAAAATCTGCTGATCTTTGGCGCGCTGGCGCTGGGCGTGCTGTTTTTTCTAAGTCTTTACGGGCTGCGGTAGTCCAGTCCCTTGACGAACGGCGATCGCTCAATCAGCCAAGTGTTTAGGATTATTTTTTGTTGTGTCTGAGTTGCTATGCTGACGGTTTTAAAATCATTTTTAAAGGCTTCCCTAAGGACCTTTCAGAGGGCTCGGCGGGCAAGAATAGGACTCGTATTGGCGATCGCGCTTTTTACCCTGGGCTGCTCTCAAGTTTACCTGCCTGCAATGGACACCAATCCCTGGCAGACAGTGGCCGTACCGGGGGAGGCGACCCTCTCTGACATTGCCTTCACCGCCGACCGGAATCATGGTTGGCTGGTGGGCAGCCGCTCCACCCTGCTTGAAACGACGGACGGGGGCCAGAGCTGGACTCCTCGCAGGCTGGAGCTCGACAACCCACGCTACACCTTTACCTCCATAAGCTTTGACGGCGATGAAGGCTGGATTGCCGGTCAGCCGACGCTGCTCTTGCATACGACGGACGGGGGCCAGAGCTGGTCTTCGATTGAGCTCGATCCGAAGCTGCCGGGCGATCCGTTTTTAGTCACCGCCCTGGGTTCAGCTAAGGCTGAGCTAGCAACCGACATTGGCGCAATTTATCTCACCGAGAACGGCGGGCGTAACTGGCGAGCGCTGGTGCAGGGCGCAGTCGGCGTAGTGCGCAATATGAACCGAAATGAAGATGGCCGCTATATCGCGGTGTCTTCACGGGGCAACTTTTACTCCACCTGGGACCCCGGACAGCAGGTCTGGCAGCCCCACAACCGCGAAAATTCCAAACGGCTGCAAAATGCTGGATTTACTAAGGACGGCCTGCTTTGGCTGATCGCTCGGGGCGGACAGCTGCAGTTTGGCCAGCCCGACGCGGATTATGAAACCTGGAGCGACCCGATTGCGCCGGAACCGGCGACCAGCTGGGGCCTGCTCGATATGGCCTACCGCACGGCTGACGAAGTTTGGGTATCCGGCGGCAGCGGCAATCTGCTGATGAGCCCAGACGGCGGTGAGACCTGGGTCAAAGATCGCGATGTGGAAGATGTGCCGACAAACTTCTACCGAATTAAGTTCTTGGCTCCCGAGCGCGGCTTTATTCTGGGTGAGCGCGGCTATCTGCTGCGGTACGCCGGCCGCCCGGAGGCGGCTGAGAGCAGCTGATTCTCCCCGGCTCTAGCATCTTAAAGTTTTTGGACGCGCTTGTTTGGGAGTAGCTCGGTTCCGTATGATAGAGAAAAGACAACATTTACCGTAAGTTTACAGGAGATTTTAAACATGGCAGGGAGTACTGGCGAAAGACCCTTTGGCGATATTGTCACCAGCGTTCGCTACTGGATCATCCACAGCATCACCATCCCAGCTTTATTTATTGCGGGCTGGCTGTTTGTCCAGACGGGCCTGGCCTACGATGCCTTTGGCACACCGCGCCCGAATGAATACTATCCGACCAACCAGATGGAGCTGCCGATTGTTAGCGATCGCTTTGAAGCTAACAATCAAATTAAAGACTACAACGACCAGGCTAAGTAGCCCGTTTTGCTTTTGAAAACCGTCGATTTATTGAGAGCCGACCCATGACCAGTCGCAATCCCAACGAACCTGTTACCTATCCCATCTTTACCGTACGCTGGCTGTCCGTTCACGCCCTGGCGGTACCCTCCGTCTTTTTTCTAGGCGCGATCGCGGCCATGCAGTTTATTCAACGCTAGGAGCCCGATATGCCCGAAAGAACTCCAAATCCCAACAAACAGCCGGTCGAACTGAATCGGACCTCGCTTTTTCTCGGTCTGCTGCTGATTTTCGTCCTCGGTCTGCTATTCTCGAGCTACTTCTTTAACTAAACCCCCACTGCTGCTGGTAGGAGCGATTGCCCATGTTTCAAAATGGTAAGATTCCCCTTTGGATCGTCGCTACGGTTGCCGGGACTGGCATCCTTGTCGTCGTTGGTCTGTTTTTCTACGGATCCTATGCCGGGGTTGGTTCCGCCATGTAGGTGGGTCAACCAACTTTAGTATTCCGTTTCTCAAATACCAAATACCAAATACAAAGCGCGGCCCATACCTAAGTGGGGGCCGCGCTTTATGGAATGTTTTTAAATGATCTAAGCCAAAGGGTCTAAGCCTCTTGGCCGCGCTCAACATACAGGAATAAAAATGCCATCGCGACCGCCGGAAAAACCAGGCCAACCAAGGGGACCAAAATAGAGGGTAAAAAAGAAGCTGCCATGGGAGGTTTCCTAATTACTAACGTCAGTATTACACCAGTGCGCTGCTGCACTTCCCCTAAGCCTACTCCGAATTGGGACTCAGGAGCCGGTTTCTTTGCGGTTCTTTGCGAATTGACTGCTTTAAATCAGGTCGTCTAAGGTTTGGGTCGGCAGCCCAGGCGGCACAATATGCCGATTGACGACGGCCTTATCACTTTCCTGATGGGTCTCTACGGCAATCGCGATCGCGGCAAACTGAATCTCTAGGCAGTCCGGTGGAATCAGCATCGACATCTGGGCTTCTAGCTCGCCCAGGTCATTGGGTGTAAGGTCCATCAGCAAATGAGGCTCGCCGACCAGGGTGCGGGTTTGGCGATCGCTGGCCCACAGCTTGATATAGAGTGGCCACTGCTGTGGCCGCAGCCGGACCGTCAGCGCAATTGTTTCCCCGGCGATGAGCTCCCGATTGGGAATGGCAATCACTGGCGACATAATTTCGACGACCGCAGTGCCAGCGTCGGGTACGGTCAGGTCAGCTGGCGGCGAAGGCTCCGGCGATATGCCGGAGAGCTCGGGCGGGAGCGTAACCGGCGATGGCGGCTCCTCCTCATATATCACCACCTCGTTGGGCAGAGCGGCGACCGGCTCTGGGGGCAGCGAGGGCTCTGGATCGACCAGCTCTGGACTTTGGACACCAGCGGCCTGCATCAGGCTGCGCAGCTCAGCGGTGGCCTGCCGGCTGGCATAGGTGAGATCCGAGAGTCGATTCATAAACCGACTGCTCAAACCGTTTGGGGAGGTTGCCGATGCGGATTTCGAGTCAGCTTCTGGGTCAGCTTCTGCTTCGGTCCATAAAGCGTTAGAGCCGGGGTTAGAGCCGGTCGTCAGGCCAAGCTGGGTTGGGCGCTGCCCCGGCTCGTCAATCTCAGCCAGGGTGGAGGCGACCCAGTCGGCATCAAGGTCGCTATCTGCAATACTGTCGCTGTCAAAAATAGCCGGCTGCTGACGCACCGCTGGAGAAAATTTAGGCAGATGGGGTTCAGGTCGAGCGGGCGTTGGGCTAGGCTGAGGCGTCCCGGCGGGTTTCCTGCGGTCTTTTGCGGCGGTCTCGGTAGCCGGTTCTCCCGTCGAGTTGGACCAAAGGTCGGCTGTGAGATCGTCAGGCCCAGGATGAGGCTCAGGATGAGGCTGGGGGCGAGACTCAGGAGAAGCGGCTGAGCTGTTTGCCGTCGGTGCCTTAGCGCTTTGCCGGCGATCCGTTACCGGGGTAAATCCCGGTAGTTTAGGGGCGTGATCGCCGGTTGCATCAGGTTCGGGAAAATCGAGCTGGGGCGGCAAAATCTGGCCGACCGCCGGTACCAAGCTTTTGGACGGCGGCGGCGACAGGGGCAGGTTGGGGGAAACCAGGGTGGCTGGGCTTGGCTTGGGCTGGCTGAAAGGCACCGTCGTGCCGGGAAAGACTGAGACCTCTTCGTCAAAGTCCAACTCGGTGTGGTTAGCCAAGATCTCCAACAGGCTATCGAGCCCCACTGTAATGGTAAAGGCCGCTGCGGCTAGGGCGGGCTGCTGCGGCTCGGCGGCTCCTAGCCGCAGCAGCACTTCGCCCAGGATAACCCGAGTTTCAGCTATTTCCGGTAGCTGCACCTGCACTTTAAAGTCTACCGGCAGCGTTGCCGCCTGTAGCCGGCGGTGGGTTTCCAAAATCGGTCGGCCTGTCTGCGGATCGCGCAGCCGAATCCACAGCTGACCGTCGAGTAGCGCTGGGGCCTGGACGTTGGTATCGAGATAGACCTGGCCAGCAATCATCAGCGGTTTCTGTCGCTGGGCCACGTAGGCCTGCTGCCGGAGGCTGACAAGATAGCCAGAGTTAGGGGTAATCGCGGTCGGCTGCGATCGCGCCTGAGCTAGGGGCGAACTATCGGCTTCAAGAGGCTCAATCGAATCAAAAAGCGAGTTAACGATTTGCTCAGTTAGCGCTTCAGCATCCGGGTAGCCCCCCGGTGATAGGTCATCTTCTGGATGAGCCGGGCTACCGTTATGGTCTGGGTCGGCTTCTGGACTGGCTTCTGTCTCGGTTTCTGGATTAGGCAGCACTGCCGTTTCATCGACAGCGTTTTCCTCCGACCAGTCTGACGCCGGCGTCCAGTCCTGGCTAGCTTCAGTCAGGGGCAGCACCTGTAGCTGAATGGAATGCTGCCAGCCCTGACCCAGCAGCTCGTCGGCGACGTTAGTATTGCTACAGCTCAGCTCCCAGCGTCCCGGCTGTAGCCACATAAACGGGATGATCAGAATTAATCCGTCGGCGTCGGTCTGGCCCAGGCGCTTGCGCACCCGTCGCCGGGGCGGCATTTCATCTAGCACCATCTGGCTGACGCGGACCTCAACAGCCGTATCGCTGCGGTTGGTATGGGCAACCACCCGGTAGCGTCCGGCCAAAATCTCGACCTGCTGCGATAGGGGCAGCCAAGCCTGATCGCCTTCCTTCTGAATCAGAAACTCCCAATGGTTCATACGGGTTAAAAGCTGCGGTGGCTGAGAGGCCTCCATCGATGTTTGGCGATGTTTGGCGATGTTTGGCCCGATTGTATAGGGGCAATCGTAGCAAACCCTGCGATGATTCACACAGAAATGTCGCTAGTAGGCGTATTGGGCCGGCTCTAGCACATCAAACTCAAAGCAGTGCTCTCCTACCGGATGCTGCCAGCGTTGATTAGCGCCGTTGGGAGTCGGCTGGAGTGAATAGCTGCTGGTGTCGGTGGCAAAGGTTGCGCAAAGTTCGTACGTGGTGTCGCTTAGGCGGCGATAGGTATAGGCCTGATTAGTGATTGGATCGGTCTGGACCGCCTGGTCAATGCGGCTAACCTGGTCTAGGCTGGCTGGTAGCTCAAAGGGCTGATTGCGCGATTGCGCACTGCTGGCCTGCTGATAGAGCTGATTCGAAATGTTGATCAGGTCGCGGATGCGCTCTCGGTCGGCGGCAATTAGCCGCTGCCGCTGGGGCGTACCTAAAATCCAAAAGCCGGAGATGATACCAAGGACGACGGCGAGGGTGGCCGCGATCGCGAAATTACGGTCAAGTTGAGTCATGTGGGATTCTGCCTCTGGACCGGCCGCCGCCGTAGCCAGGCCCCATAGTAAGCTAGTACTCCGCCGTCTAAAGCCAGCACAATGATGACCTTGAGCAAAAATCGCAGCGTTAGTTCTCCGCGCAAAAAGGAGGTGAGAAAGGTAATCAGCGTTCCCACACCGATCAGGACGGTAATCAGCAGGGTCAGATAGGTCAGCCACTTGCGCACGCCAGAATAGTGCTTTTCGCGGTAGAGCCGCAGTTCCTTAATGAGCTGACGCATTAACAGCAGATAGACCGGGTAGGCCACGATCAGCCGCGCCAAGGAAAAAGCCACGTCGAAGGCCGGATCACCGTAGCTGGGCGAAACCGGGTCGGGAATGAACTGATTGACATAGATAAAGCCCAGCTGCCCCAGCGCCTGAGTCCAAATTCCTAGGGTAGAAAACGCCAGCAGGTAGACAAAAGCATCTCTAGCCGATTCGCCAGCGCCGCCGCTCGGAGCCGGAATCGGCTGCTCAGTCAGCCGTTCATACAGCTCAAAAAAAGCCCGTTCGATCTCCCGCTGGGGCCAGCCGTAGCTGCGCAAAAGCTGGCTGAGAAATTCGTCAGAAGCGCCTTGCTGGCGAGCAGCTTCAATAAACCGGAGTAGGTCAGCGCGGTCGGATGGCATAGGGCAGTAAAAGACTGGAACAGCCAGCAGCGGCGACTCCTTTCTAACTAATTTGGGACTTTACTGCCAACCGGGCCAGGGGCCGGGGGGCTGCTCGGGCAGCGAGTGCTGGGTTCGAGTTTGTTTGTAAATTTTCAACCCCCTGGCCTGATAGTTGCCCAGGGCATGGGCTCCATCCAGGTTACAGGTATGCAGCCAGACCCGGGCTGCGCCCCAGTCCCAAGCCTTTTGCAGGGCGCAGGTGAGCAAATGCCCGCCATGCCCCTGTCCAATAAACTGCGGCAGCAGACCCAAGGAAACGATTTCGACATCGCCAGCCTCAGCTCGCGAGAGCTCAAAAAAGCCCGCTGGGTTGCCGCCAACGTAACCCACCCAGGTTCGCATACTTTCCTGGCTCAAATAGTCGAGCCAGCGCTGGTAGGTCCAGTCAAGCCGGCCCAGCCAGTACCACTGACCGCCAACGGCGCTGTAGAGAAAGCGGCTGAACTCGGGGCAGGCGATCTGCGCTTCTAGCACGGTCAGCGGGCTCGGTTTTGCCGCCACCAGCTGACTGCGGGAATGCATTTCTAAGTAAGTCGTCACAATCTCAGCTGATCGCATCGGCTCGAAGCGGGTGAATAGTGGCTAGCAGGTCTGGAACTTGAGCATATAGCTCGGCCTGGGACAGTTCGGTTTGCTCACCGGAAGCCAGCCACTTGAGCTGCACCAGACCGCTCTCGGCTTCGGCCTCGCCCAGGATCAGACAGGCCACCGCACCGCTGCGGTCGGCCCGCTTGAACTGTTTGCCAAAGGCGCTGCCGCTGAGGTCCAATTCCACCGAGCAGCCGCTCTGCCGCAGCGTCTGCGCCAGGACGGTAGATTGAGCCTCGGCTTTCCCCCCCCGGGCGACCAGGTAAAAATCTAGGGCCGGTGGCGGCTGACGCTGGAGCTGTTCCAATAGGATAATCAGGCGCTCTAGCCCAATCGCAAAGCCGATTGCAGGCGTATCGGGGCCGCCCAGCTGAGCCACCAGCCCGTCGTAGCGACCACCGCCGCAGACCGTCGCCTGCGCCCCCAGGTCGTCGGACTGTATCTCAAAGGCAGTATGGGTGTAATAGTCTAGCCCCCGTACCAGACGCGGATTCACCTGAAAGGAAATACCCAGGGCGGTGAGCTGCTGCTGCACCTGGTCAAAGTGCCGCTGCGCATCTGACCCTAAATAGTCGAGCAGGCTAGGGGCAGATTGAACAATTTCCTGCGTTCGGGGGGCTTTGCTATCAAGAATCCGCAGCGGGTTGCGCGTTAGCCGATCGCGGGAGTCCGGGTCGAGCTCGTCCTGATACGGCGTGAGGTAGCTGACTAACGCCTCACGGTAGCGCTGGCGGTCTTCGCCCTGACCCACCGAGTTTAGATCCAGGCGTAGTGACTTCAGCCCCAGCGCCTGGAGAATGTCAGTCGCGATCGCGATCACCTCCACATCGGCCCGGGGATTGCGGCTGCCGATCACTTCCACATCGAGCTGATGAAACTGCCGCTGCCGCCCCTGCTGTGGCTGCTCGTAGCGGAAGGCCGGGCCAATGTGCCACAGGCGCTGTACCGACCCTTCTGCAAACAGCTTATTTTGAATAAAAGCCCGTACTAGCCCAGCGGTAATTTCGGGCCGTAGGGTCAGCGATCGCTGCTTCTTAGACTGGTCGGGAAAGGTATACATTTCCTTGCTCACCACGTCTGTGGCTTCGCCAATGCCGCGGGCAAACAGCTCGGTAAACTCCATTACCGGCGGCCGAATTTCGCGATAGGCGGCCCGCTCCAAAATGGCTTTGGCGATTGCTTCGACCTGCTGCCAGCGGATTACTTCGCCCGGCAAGATGTCGCGGGTGCCCTTAATCGCCTGAATGGTGCTCATGGTCAATGTCTCTAATATCTAGCTCTGAAATCGATATGGTAGGAAATTTCGGTCACCAGGCACCGTTACGGTAGGTCTTGCCAGGGGCCGAAGCGATCGCGGTAGTAGTCCAGCACGGCGTTAACGAGATCGCGGGCCGGAGCCGGGTAGCGAATTTCTAATCCTCCCACCTGGCTTTGCAAATAGTCAAAGGCCTGAGCAGTTTGCGGCAGCAGCGCCACCTGAACGCCGTCAAACTGGCGCAGGTGGGCCGCGACCTCGCGGTAGACGGCGAGCGGCAGCCGCTGACAAGATAGCCGCTGGGTTACGAACTCAGCTCGGGTGCTCATGATTTGCCTCCTCACCGATCTCTACGGTAGGGAGAACGCAGCAGTTTACCTGATCCAGACAGACCTTGCCCCACTGGAGGGCCCAGCGCACCAGGGCGACCCGGTTACCGGTAGAGGTCTTGGTTAAGATATTGCTGATGTGGTTATCCACCGTTCGCTTGCTGATGTCCAGCTTTTTCGAGATTTCTTGATTCGTCAGTCCCGAAGCAACCAGTTCCACAATTTGTAATTCTCGGTCGGAAAGACTCTGCTCCTTCGCCGAAAGATTTGTCTGAGAAGATTCGCTGCCTGACATGGTTTTACGCGCTGATGTGCATTTATGCTTACGCCTGTATTCAATATAGTGGGGTTTTTAAACCGAGTGAGAAAATATAACCCGCTGGGGTGGCTGATCCCTATCCTAAGCTGCCTGAAGTCCATAACAGCCGGGGGGCAGACTGGGCCAGGATTCAGTCGGGGGCTGAGCTGGGGGCTGAGCTGGGGGCTGGCTGTCATTTTAGGACTGGGGACGATTGGGTTGCCGTTGCCAGCACTGGCGATCACGCTCCCATCCCCGCTCCTGGCCGATGTCGCCTCTGAAAAAATCAGCCAGTTCGCCCAGGCCTATCTCCAGGTGATCGACCTGATCGACCGGCGAGAAAGCGAGCTTCAGCAGGCCGAAACCGAGACCGAATCGCAGCAAATTCAGGCCGCCATCCAGACTGAGGCGTTTCACCTGATCGGCGAAAACCAGCTGACGCTATCGGAATACTTGCAGCTCTTGGGCCTGGCTAATCGGGACCCCGACTTTCGGGAGCAGATTTTGGTTCAGATTGAGGAAGTGGAGAGTGAAGAGTGAGAGAGGGAGGAGGGAAGAGTGGGGGGATGGAAGAGTGGGGGGAGTAGGGGAGTAATGGGGTGATTGAGTGATGGGGTTAGGAATTTTCTATTTTGCCAAAGCGGCGGTGGCGCTGCTGGTAGGCGATCAGGGCCTGGTGGAACTCGGCCTGGTCGAAGTCGGGCCAGAGGGTGTCGGTGATGTAGAACTCAGAATAGGCCAGCTGCCAGAGCAGAAAATTGCTGATTCGCATTTCGCCGCTGGTGCGGATCAGCAGGTCGGGATCGCTGATATTAGAGGTGTATAGATAGCGGCTGAATAGCGACTCGTCAATCTCGTGGGGGGCTAGATGACCCTGCTGCACCTGATCCGCGATCGCCCGGCAGGCCTGCAAGATCTCCTGCCGACCGCCGTAGTTGGTCGCAACAGAGAAGCGAATGCCCTGATTTACCTGGGTATCGGCAACGGCGCGATCGATTTCCCGCTGGAGCGTGTCGGGTAGGGCCGACAGGTCGCCGACGAACTGAATGCGGACGTCTTCTTCCATCATTTCTTTCAGCTCTTTGCGCAGCACCCGCTCGAACAGGGTCATTAAAAAATCAACCTCGCCAATCGGGCGACCCCAGTTTTCCGTCGAAAAGGCGTAGGCAGTGAGGGCACCGATTCCCCAGTCGCGGCAGCAGCGCAGTAGTTTCTTGAGGGTATCGACACCTCGGCGGTGGCCCATAATTCGGGGCAGCCCGCGCTGCTTAGCCCAGCGGCCATTGCCGTCCATAATCACCGCAATGTGCCGCGGCAGCAGGTCTGGCTTGAGATCGTGAGGAAGAGCGGTCAGAGCCGTTGGCTTAGCTGTCATTTTTTTTTCGAGTAGTCGATGGCAGACGCAGGACACGTTTCAGGGCGCTGAAAAAGCTGATTCCCTGTAGGCTCAGCCGTCGTCCCAGGCTGCGAAGCTGGGGCGCGACGGGGTCACCATCGGCAGATGGAGCAAACTTATCACGCAATAGGTCTCTCAGTTTGCTGCTCGTCAGGGGTCGATTCAGCATTCCCCCGTCTGCTACAGAAATTGATCCGGTCTCTTCGGAAACCACTACGCAAATGCAGTTTTCCACCCGTTCGGTAATGCCCATCGCGGCTCGATGCCGGGTACCAAGCTGACGCGAGGCATCTTTTTCTGAAATCGGCAGAATCACACCGGCCGAAACGATCCGCGAGGCCCGAATAAGAACGGCCCCATCGTGCAATAGCGTCGTCGTTTGAAAAATCGTTTGCAGCAGCTCTTTGGAAAGCTCGGCATTCAGCCGGACGCCCGGTACCGAAAAGTTGCTCTCATCTAGCGGCTTGCTGGTTTCCAAAATCATCAGCGCCCCGGTCCGGTTTTGAGACAGTTCTTTGACAGCATCGACCAGCTCGTCGATCACACTGTTGGGCTTGGGGGGAGTGCGATCGCGCGGCAGAAAAAGCTGAATCACCTCTCCCCGGCCGAGCTGCTCTAGCAGCCGCCGAAACTCGGCCTGCAAAATCAGCGCCATCGCCACGGCCGACCCGATCACGAGCTTGTCTAGCACAAAGGCCAGCAGCTCCAGCTGAGCGGCTCGGCTGAGGGCCGCCACCAGCATCAGCACAATCAGTCCCCGCACCATCCACAGCGTACGGCGCTCGCCGATCACGACGAGCACCGCGTAGATCGATACGAGGACTAGACCAATATCGATGAGGCGAAGCAAAAGTCGGCTCCTATCCCGGTTTCATCCTGATTGCAACCCATCTTTGACAGGGCCTCTCAACCCCATCAGCCCGTCGAGTATGCCGTGACCTTACCTCAACTTCGATGGATTGAGCGCAGCAGGTAGACAGTCTTGCCGAACTAAGTCTGCGAGCGTTTCTCGACGCAAAATCAGCTGGGCCTCACCCCGATTGACCAAAACGGCAGCCGGGCGTGGCACTCGGTTATAGTTCGAAGCCATGCTGTAATTGTAAGCACCTGTTGCCGCGACTACCACCACAGCCCCCGCTTCCAGTTCCGGTAGCGCTGCCGATGGAATAATCACATCTCCTGATTCGCAGTGCTTGCCGGCTAAGGTGACGGTCTGGCTTAGGGCTGCCGACATCCGATCGGCGGCCAGCACTCGGTAAGAAGACTGATAGGTAATCGGGCGAGGATTGTCCGACATGCCCCCATCTACGGCCAGGTAGTCGCGAATACCGGGAACGGTTTTCTGGCTGCCGACAGTGTAGGCCGTCACACAGGCCGAGCCGATTAGCGATCGCCCCGGCTCGCACAGCAGCCGCGGCAGCGCCAGATCCGCAGCAGCGCAGGCGTCAGCGATACCCCGAGCAACCGTCTGCACCCAGGCTTCGATGCTGGGCGGGTCGTCTGCTTCGGTATAGCAAATGCCCAGGCCGCCGCCAATATCGAGCTCGGTTATGGGCAGGCCGTGGCGGATCGCCTGCTGAAACCATTGGATCATCACTGCGCCCAGGTCCTGATGGGGCTGGAGTTCAAAGATCTGAGAGCCAATGTGGGCATGCAGGCCGATACAGCGCAGCCCCGACTGCTGACTGACGTAGGCAAATACCGGCTCAAGCTGCTCGGGGTCAAACCCAAACTTGCTATCAATATGGCCGGTGCGGATATATTCATGGGTGTGGCACTCGATGCCGGGGGTGAGGCGCAGCAGAATCGTCGCCGTCTGGTTCATTTGCGCCGTCAGCTGGGTCAGCGATCGCAGTTCGTACCAGTTATCGACGACGATCCGACAGCCCGCTTCCAGCCCCATCTGCAGCTCATCCAAAGACTTGTTATTGCCGTGGAAGTAAATCTGCTCGGCAGCCGCCCCCGCCTGTAGCGCCGTATGCAATTCGCCACCGGAGACGACGTCGATGCCCAATCCCTCCTGGGTCGCGATCGCGCAGACGGCCAGGCAGCTCCAGGCCTTTGAGGCGTAGACCGTTAGCGCCTCACCCGGATAGTATCGCTTGAACGCTTGCCGATACTGACGGCAGGCCGTCCGCAGCGTCGATTCATCTAATATATAGAGCGGTGATCCAAACTGCTGCACCAGCTCAGGCACGTCGCAGCCGCCAATCACCAAGTGATCCTGAGCGTTAACCGCCGCCGTCAGCGGCAGCAAGGTTTGATTGGGGGCGCGATCGCCGGCAGGCAGATAGTGGCGGCTGGACAGTATCTGGTCAGCTGGATGGTCGGTTGGGAGAATAGATACCATGGGCACGATGCGATAAGACGGGCGGAGCCAGAGCTCCAAAAGTCCAGTGTACAATTGGCCGCTGTGTTGTTTAGCTTTTTCTCGAAACTGCTTGACTTTTTTAGCCTGTTTACCCCTGATATCTGCCGACCTGCCCGCCGTGCTAGCGCTGGACCAGCGCTGCCTGGGCGGCCTATGGACCGCAGCGGGCTATCAGCGGGAGATCGAGAGCCCCAACAGTACGCTGCTCGTACTCGCCGCCGCTGAAACTGCGGCACCGCTGCTCCAGCGGCGGAAAGGCGCGGCGGCAGGCGACGCGCTAACCCTGGTCGGCACCGGCTGCCTTTGGGCCATCCTAGAAGAGGCCCATCTGACGATTTTGCTGATCGACCCAGCCTATCGCCGCCAGCGACTGGGTCAGCTGCTGCTCAGCCTGCTCCTGCGCGACGGCCAGCGCCGGCAGCTACAGCGGGCCACCTTAGAAGTCCGGGTTTCGAACTGTGCAGCCCGGCAGCTCTACGAGAAATTTGGCTTTCAAACGGCCGGTCGGCGACGGCGCTACTATGCCGACGGAGAAGACGCGCTCATTCTTTGGCGCAGCGGCCTCCAGAGTGACGCCTTTATCCAGCAGCGGCAGCAGTTGCAGACAGAGGCCCTGCGAGCTTTGGGCCAGCATCGGTGGCAGTGGCTAGAGACCTAATCTCAAATACGGCCCGGCAAAAAAAATGCGAAATAGCATAACCCGCAACAGAATTTTGACCCGTGACTTAAACCGGGGGACAGCTGAGCAAAAACTTTATCGGAATTGTCACAAAAGTCGTGAATACCGCCCCCGGCCTACCAAATTTGCCTGTGTTAGAATCAGCGTACCAGCCCACAGCAGGTGATGGATAACCGCCATGTTTGAACGCTTTACAGAAAAAGCCATTAAAGTAATTATGCTCGCCCAGGAGGAAGCCCGTAGACTTGGGCACAACTTTGTAGGCACCGAGCAGATTCTTCTCGGCCTGATTGGAGAGGGCACCGGCGTTGCTGCCAAAGTGCTCAAATCAATGGGAGTCAACCTTAAAGACGCTCGCATTGAAGTCGAAAAAATTATTGGTCGAGGTTCCGGCTTCGTCGCGGTTGAGATTCCCTTTACTCCCCGTGCCAAGCGCGTCCTAGAGCTATCGTTGGAAGAGGCCCGTCAGCTCGGCCACAACTATATTGGAACGGAGCATTTGCTGCTCGGCCTAATTCGCGAGGGCGAAGGCGTCGCTGCCCGGGTGCTCGAAAACCTGGGCGTCGATCTCTCCAAGGTGCGGACGCAGGTGATTCGGATGCTGGGTGAAACCGCTGAGGTCTCAACTGGTGGCAGCCAGGGTCGGACGAAGACGCCGACGCTCGATGAGTTTGGCTCCAACCTGACCCAGATGGCTGCTGAGGGCAAGCTCGATCCGGTGGTTGGCAGACAGAAGGAAATTGAGCGGGTGATTCAGATTCTGGGTCGGCGCACCAAAAACAATCCCGTGCTGATTGGTGAGCCAGGCGTCGGTAAAACCGCGATCGCGGAGGGCCTGGCCCAGCGCATTGGCAACAACGACGTGCCCGACATTCTCGAAGAAAAGCGCGTGGTTACTTTAGATATTGGCCTGCTCGTTGCCGGGACGAAGTATCGGGGCGAATTTGAAGAACGGCTGAAGAAAATCATGGATGAGATTCGCTCGGCGGCGAATGTGATTCTGGTGATTGATGAGGTCCACACCCTGATTGGGGCCGGGGCTGCCGAGGGCGCTATTGACGCGGCGAATATTCTTAAACCAGCGCTAGCCCGCGGTGAGCTTCAGTGTATCGGGGCGACGACGCTCGACGAATACCGCAAGCACATCGAGCGCGATGCCGCCTTAGAGCGACGCTTCCAGCCGGTGATGGTGGGCGAGCCTTCGGTCGAAGAGACGATCGAAATTCTCCACGGTTTGCGCGATCGCTACGAGCAGCACCACAAGCTCAAAATTACCGATGAGTCCCTCGACGCTGCCGCCAAGCTCTCTGACCGCTACATCTCTGACCGCTACCTGCCTGACAAGGCTATCGATCTAATTGATGAAGCCGGGTCGCGGGTGCGCCTGATCAACTCCCAGCTGCCGCCGGCGGCCAAGGAGCTCGATAAAGAGCTGCGTCAGGTGCTGAAGGATAAGGACAATGCGGTGCGCTCTCAGGACTTCGACAAGGCTGGCGAGCTGCGCGATCGCGAGATGGAAATCAAATCAGAGATCCGCGCGATCGCCCAGAATCGCAAATCTGAAGGAGAAGACGGTGACGTCTCGCCAATGGTAACCGAGGAGGACATTGCCTATATTGTCGCCTCCTGGACCGGTGTCCCCGTCAGCAAGCTGACTGAGTCTGAGTCTGAGAAGCTGCTGCATATGGAAGACACCCTGCATCAGCGGCTAATTGGTCAAGACGAAGCTGTCAAAGCCATTTCCCGCGCTATCCGGCGGGCTAGGGTGGGGCTGAAGAATCCCAATCGACCGATCGCCAGCTTTGTCTTTTCTGGCCCAACCGGTGTGGGTAAGACCGAGCTGGCCAAGTCTCTCGCGGCCTACTTTTTCGGGTCTGAAGAAGCGATGGTGCGGCTGGACATGTCTGAATTTATGGAGCGCCACACGGTCTCCAAGCTGATCGGCTCGCCTCCAGGCTATGTCGGCTATAACGAAGGCGGTCAGCTGACCGAAGCCGTTCGCCGTCGTCCCTATACCGTCATCCTGTTCGACGAGATTGAAAAGGCGCACCCCGACGTTTTCAACATGCTGCTGCAAATCTTGGAAGACGGTCGTCTGACCGATGCCAAGGGCCGCACGGTCGATTTCAAAAATACGCTGCTGATCCTGACCTCTAACATCGGCTCAAAGGTGATTGAGAAGGGGGCCAGCGGTCTGGGCTTTGAGCTCGAAGTGGATCAGGCCGAGTCGCAGTACAACCGAATCCGCTCGCTGGTGAACGAAGAGTTGAAGCAGTACTTCCGCCCAGAGTTCCTCAACCGGCTAGATGAGATTATCGTCTTCCGTCAGCTGACGAAGGAAGAGGTGAAAGAAATTTCTACCATCCTGCTGAAAGAGGTGTTCGTTCGCCTGACCGAGCAGGGCATCACCTTAGAGGTGACGGAGAAATTCAAGGATCGCTTAGTCGAAGAGGGCTATAACCCCAGCTACGGGGCTAGGCCGCTGCGTCGAGCCATTATGCGTTTGCTGGAGGATAGTCTGGCTGAGGAAATCCTTTCGGGTCGGGTGAAGGAAGGCGATACGGCCGTTGTCGATGTCGATGAAGACGGCAAGATCCAAGTCCAGATCAAGGAGCGCCGCGAACTGCTGCCCCAGGTCGCTGAGTAGCAGACTGGCTGAGTCGCGAAAGAGGGCTTGGCGTTTCTAAGCCCTCTTTCGCTTGACTACCACGAACGCCGTGAACGTATGTGAACAGACGTAACGCTGTCTTGCATTGGGGCCGGGCCAAATTTGATAATTTAGATCAAAGAACTCAATTTTTTAACCTTATTCATCAGCTTGGGAGCGATCAACTGCAATGGGCCTGATTAAAAAGATTTTTGGTGGCATTTCTGCCTTCTTCGGCAGTTTATTTGGGGTTGCCGGTAAGCTTTTCGGCATCGGTAAGTCTGAATATTACCTGGAACTTGAAGAATCCAAAACCGACAGCCTGCCAGAGACGGCTAAATCTGTGGCGAAGGCGACTGCCGCTTCAGCGGGTGCGGTCGTAGACGCGATCGCGTCTGATGGTCAAGAACCTGCCCGAGCAACGGCAGGCGGCGACCCGGCAAACCGGTCCGCAAAGCATCAGTCGTCTAAGAACGGTAAGCAGGCGCAGCCTTCAAAGGACCAGAAGGGGGGGCAGAAGGGTCAGGCCTCTCAGACTGAGGCTGAAGCTAAGCCTCAGCGGCCTCTCTCGACTGAGGAAATCATTGCTCAGGCGATTGCTCGGGCACCTAAATCGACCTATCAAGACAATAGCCATGTGGCTGAGCAAACCTTCGCTACCGACTACCTGGTCACGCCCTCTAGCAATCAGCGCCGTCGCCCAGGGCCTAGCCTTTCTTCGTTTAAGCAAATGGCTAAAGAGGTCGGTAAGGAGGCATAGTCTAGCGCCGATTCAGCTGAGCCCGCCGTTGCTGGTGATTTTCCGCAGCGGCGGGTTTGCTGTAGGTGATCGCTAGGTCGATGGGCTGACGTAGGCAGCGATAGGTTCCTTAATCAGTCGGATATAGAGATGCTTAAAGGTTGAGCGAGCCACCCGAGGCAGTCCAAAGTCAATCGGCATCAGCTCTGTAGGCAGCTTCCAGTCCGCTATTCGGAGGTCAGCCGGGGACAGCAGTGGATAGTCAATTTGATCTAGCTCGGGACAAAGCCCTAGTCGCTGTGACTGGGTAATGGTCGGGATGTCCGCTGGCGGCACGCCTAAAACTTCTACTAGGCCGCGATCCAGTGCAAAAACATCGGCAGATGCTCCCAGCAATCCCAGCTGACGGGGTTCGCCACCGCTGGGGCCATTGCCTTCGTGCCCGATAATGCCGTCGATAATAGTCAGCTCAGGCGCGATCGCGCGAGCCGTTTCAACCAGCATTGTGCCAAAGCGCTGGCGGTCTTTTCCCGCTTCCATATGCCACCAGGCCTTCATTTTGCCAGGAACGCAGCCAAACAGGTTTTTCACCCCTAGGGTCAGCGTCAGCTGCACATGGGATTTGACCTTCGGCAGGTTGATCACGACATCTGCCGCCATCGTTTCCTTAGAGAGCAGTAGATGGTCGAATTCTTCTCCTTCGCTCGGATAGCGCTGCCCGTGCAGTTCGACAATGGGCAGCCCCAGCTGTTCAGTCCAGGGCAGATAGCCATTGGCCTTGGCCACCCCGCGAGCGCTGCCAAAGGCGGGACTGTCGGCTAAAAAAGGCTTTCCACCCGCTGCCATCACCATCTGTGCAACGCAGTGGACTAGCTCGGGGCGGGTCGTGCATTCTTGGGTCGGCTTAGAGCCCGTCAGCAGGTTGGGTTTGAGTAAGACGCGATCGCCCGGGTGCACAAACTGTCTGATGCCGCCTAAGGGGGTGAGGAGGCCTTCTAAGCTTTGATGCAGGGCTTCCGTTTTGTAGGTAGCGGCGCGAATCAGGCTGACAGACGGCATCTGAGTTTCCTATTGGCTAATCGTTTCCTTAGTTTAATCGGTGGGGTGAGCGGGGTGGGAAGAATTAGCGGGGTGGATAGTATGAACCACGAAGGCATGGAGGGGATGGAGG
>NZ_JADEXG010000105.1 GCF_015207255.1 Vasconcelosia minhoensis LEGE 07310 | reverse complement strand
GAGTTGGAGAGTGATGGGGTGATGGGGTAGGGGCAGGATTTCCCTGCCCGCGCAGCGAGGTTATTGGTTTAGGGCCTTCAGGTTGGGTTTCTGGATGGTTTCTGGATAGGGGAGAAAGAGGGGCGATGCTTGGTTCCCAGCTTGACAGTATATCTAGCACAAAAGCCAGAGGTGATCCCTGGCTTTTGTGTTTTGATCGGTTGTTGAAACGGTGAGTTTCTAGCCTGCGTCTTCTGCGGGCTCGCTCCCTGCCTCTGCGGCAGGCTCGGCACCTGCTTCTTCAGATTCCTCAGGCGGCAGCAGGCTGTCGAGCTCGCTGGTCGGCTCTTCCGTCTTGATTACCGGCGGCGGCAGCACTGAGACGATCACCTGCTCTGGCTCACCCAGCAGGACGACCCCGGCGGGCAGCTTCAGATCTTGCAGGTTAATCGCATCGCCGATAGCCATCCCTGACACATCCACTTCGATGGATGGCGGAATGTTGTCCGGTGGGCACTTGGCAGCCATTTCGGTGACGACCGTATCCAGGATGCCGTTTTCGTCGGTGACACCAACCGCTTCGCCGACAAAGCTGAAGGGCATCGTCACCTCAATCTCGGTCTGGTCGGCGATGGAGAAAAAGCTGAGGTGGTGCAGCTTATTTTTCCAGGGATGCGTCTGCACCTCGCGCAGGATCACGTTGCCGCTCCAGGGCAGGTCTGGCACGTTGACCTTAACCACCGACTTGTTGACGCTGGCGGCTCGCAGCAGGGCCTCAGCTTCGCGGGTTTGAACGGTCAGCGAAACCGACTCAGCGCCGTTGTGGCCATAGAGCACCGCTGGCAGCAGCCCGTCCCGGCGCAGCTGTTTGGGCTTGGCGCCATCCGCTCGTTTACTACAGTCAATTTTCAGTTCCATGGGAATCAATCAGCTCATTCAAAACATCGTTTTTGTTAGGTGCTAGGCCACCTTAAAGGCGCTGCTATCTTCATGGAGCAGCGCCCGCTTTGGCCCGTGGATGGGATCTTCGACGATAATCGTCTGGGCGCGGCTGGCTCCCAGCGACACGATCGCGATCGGCACTTCCATCAGCTGGGCCAAAAATTCGAGATAGTCGAGGGCCTGCTGGGGCAGATCCGCCAGGCTACGGCAGTCGGCGGTAGACTGGTTCCAGCCTGGCAGGGTTTCGTAGATGGGCCGACATTGGCCAAACCGGCGAGCGCTGCCCGGCAGTTCACGGCAGCGCTCGCCGTCGAGATCGTAGGCCACGCAGACCTTAATCTCGTCCAGGCTGTCGAGCACATCGAGCTTGGTAATCGCTAAACAGTCTAACCCATTAATCCGCACGGCGTAGCGACCCACTACCGCGTCAAACCAGCCGCAGCGCCGCCGCCGCCCCGTAGTGGTACCGAATTCGGCCCCGATTTCGCAGAGCCTTTCACCCATATCGCCGAACAGCTCGGTCGGGAACGGCCCTTCGCCAACCCGTGTGGTATAGGCTTTGGCCACGCCGATCACCCGGTCGATCACCGTCGGGCCGATGCCTGAGCCAATGCAGGCCCCGCCCGCCACCGGATTGGAAGAGGTGACGTAGGGGTAGGTGCCGTGGTCCAGGTCGAGCAGCGTCCCCTGAGCGCCCTCAAACAGGACATTTTTGCGCTGCTGGATGGCTTTATAAATATGGAGGGAGCTGTCGATAATGTGGGGTCGCAGCCGCTCCGCATAGGCGGTATACTCATCAACCACATCGCTGGCCTTCAGCGGGGCCAGGTCGTAGAGCTTCTCCAGCACGACGTTCTTGTGGTTCACCGTCCATTCCAGCTGCTCCCTCAGCGCGTCGAGGTCCATCAGATCGACCATGCGAATGCCCGTACGCTCTGACTTATCGGCGTAGGTGGGGCCAATCCCCCGACGGGTGGTGCCAATTTTCTTACTGCCGCGCCGTTCTTCAGCGGCCTGGTCAATCAGCCGATGATAGGGCATCGTGACGTGGGCAGTCTCTGAAATGTAGAGCTTGTCAGCAGAAATATTGAGCGCTTTGAGCTGGTCTAATTCTCCAATCAGCTCCTTGGGATCAATCACGGTGCCGCCACCGATCACGCATTCCGTCTTGGGATAGAGAATGCCCGAGGGAATCAGGTGCAGCTTAAAGGTCTGATCGTCTACCACCACCGTATGGCCTGCGTTGACTCCGCCCTGATAGCGGACGACCAGATCGGCTGATTTACTCAGCAGGTCGGTGATCTTACCTTTACCTTCGTCGCCCCACTGAGCGCCAATTACAATAACGTTAGCCAAAGGAATGCGTTACTAAAGTGCAAACAAACTATCATTATGGGCAGCAGGGGTTTTAAGTGTCAATCTTCTGGTGGCTGTAATTTGCTGAATAACTTTTGAATTGAGCAAAAATGCGGCAATCGCTTTCCTCTATCAGCCCCCAATCCCAACCTAAAGCCTGGCTAGAGCCTGACCAGAATTCAATGCTCCCAGCAGGTATCGATCAAGAATGTTAAAACAGAGTAATAACTTTTTTATCGTTCTTTAATTTCGACGAAATTATCGCAACTATTTTTAGACCCAGCGCAAGCCGCTAGGTCTTCACGACAACCCACACCGAAATCCATACCAAGAGGGCCTTATGAGTTTATATGCGGAACTGCACCGCCATCTGGGGGGCTCTGTCGTACCCCGGGTGCTGTGGCGCTACTTTCAGAGAAACCGACCTGACCTGGCCGACCGCTTTTCTGACTATGCCGAATTTGAGCAGTTTTACACCCAACCCAAGAGCACGCTAGAAGAATACCTGGAGCTGCACACCCTGGTTGAGAGCGTGCAGACTAAAGAGGCCCTACCCTACTTTATCTATCGCCTGATTCGGGGAGCCTATATCTTTGAGAACCTGGCCTACCTGGAGCTGCGCTACACCCCCTACTACCGAACGCCGGAGCGGCTGACCCAGACCGAGCGAATCGACGCCATGGCCGAGATTATCGAAGTCGTGGGTCGGGCCAGCCAGCAGAGCGAATATCCCGTGGTCACCCGGCAGATCCTCTGTATGCATTCGCGGCTGCCCTACGAGGTGAACCGGGCCACGGTGGAGCTGGCGGCCCAGTATCCAGACCAGGTCTGCGGCATCGACGTGGCCGGGGGTGACGCCGCCTATCAGGAACGGCTGGATGAATTTGTGCAGCTCTATGCCCAAGCGCGATCGCAGAATATCAAAACCACCGGCCACCTCTACGAAACCGAAAACGGCTGCTATCCCGAGCTGCTACCTTACCTAATGCGCATCGGCCACGGCATTCAAATTCCGCTCAAACATCCCGAACTGCTGAAGCAGGTGGCGGCTCGCGGTCAGTGCTTAGAAATCTGCCCGACCACCTACTTTCAAACCGGGACTTTGGACGAAATTAGCCAGCTCAAGCAGGTCTTCAACCGCTGCTTTGACGCCGGCGTGGACGTGGCCATCTGCACCGACAACGCGGGTTTGCACAACGTGCGGCTGCCCTTCGAGTACGAAAATTTGCTCACCCAGGACGTGATCGGCTTCGACGGCCTGCGCGCCTGTCAGGCAGCAGCCTTCCGCCATGCCTTTGCCTGGCCCCATGCGGAGCAGCCGGTGTCGATGATTTCGAGCTTGCTGAAGGAGCGGGAGCGGTTGGTGGTGAGTGGAGGGTAGTGTGTAGAGGGTAGTGAGTAAAGAGTAAAGATGCGAAGTTTCTACTGCGGCCGGCTGCGAGCTGAGCACATTGGCAAAACGGTGACCCTCTACGGCTGGGTAGACCGGCGGCGCGACCATGGCGGCGTGATCTTTTTGGATTTGCGCGATCGCGAAGGCGTGATTCAGATTGTCAGCGATCCCGTGCGGACGCCCGACTCCTATCCGGTGGCTGACGAGATTCGCAATGAGTATGTGGTCAAGGTGACGGGGCGGGTCACCCGTCGCCCGGCGGAGTCGCTGAATCCCAAGCTGCCGACGGGGGAAGTGGAGGTCTACGCCGATGAGATTGAGCTGCTGAGCGCGGTGCGGAAGCAGATGCCATTTCAGGTTTCGACCGCCGAGGAAGAGCCGGTGCGGGAGGAGCTGCGGCTGAAGTATCGCTACCTGGACCTGCGGCGGGAGCGGATGAGTCGCAATCTGCGGCTGCGGCACGAGATTATCAAAGCAATTCGACGGTTTTTGGAAGACGAAGCTGGAT
The DNA here is from genome assembly GCF_015207255.1 of Vasconcelosia minhoensis LEGE 07310. Classification (GTDB taxonomy): domain Bacteria; phylum Cyanobacteriota; class Cyanobacteriia; order Phormidesmidales; family Phormidesmidaceae; genus Vasconcelosia; species Vasconcelosia minhoensis. The sequence continues at coordinate 6,026 of NZ_JADEXG010000105.1, read as the reverse complement.
TTATCGAAGTCGAGACACCAATCCTCACCCGTTCAACGCCGGAGGGGGCGCGGGATTTTATCCTGCCGTCGCGGGTGAATGAGGGCGAATGGTTTGCCCTGCCCCAGTCGCCGCAGCTGTTTAAGCAGCTGCTGATGGTGTCGGGGCTGGACCGCTACTACCAGATTGCCCGCTGCTTTCGCGATGAGGACCTGCGGGCCGACCGCCAGCCGGAGTTTACCCAGCTGGATATGGAAATGAGCTTCATGGACCAGGCGGAAATTTTGGCCCTGAATGAGCGGCTGGTCTGCCATATTTTTCGCACGGTGCAGGGGATCGAACTGCCCCAGCCCTTTCCCCGCCTCACCTACGCCGAGGCGATGGCTCGCTACGGCACCGACAAGCCCGATACGCGCTACGGGCTGGAGCTGGTCGAGGTCTCCGATATTCTTCAGGATTCTGGGTTTAAAGTCTTTTCGGGCGCGATCGCGTCCGGGGGCCAGATCAAGGTGCTGCCAATCCCCGGCGGCAATGAGGCCGTCTCGAACGTGCGGATCAAGCCCGGCGGCGACCTGTTTAAGGTGGCGGCGGAAGCCGGGGCGAAGGGGCTGGCCTACATTCGCGTTCGGGAAGGTGGCGAAATCGATACGATTGGCGCGATTAAGGACAACCTGACGCCAGAGCAAAAGCAGGCCCTGCTAGAGCGCACCGGCGCGCAGCCGGGTAGCCTGCTGCTGTTTGGCGCGGGGCCGACCGACACCGTAAATGCCACCCTGGATCGGCTGCGACAGGCCCTGGCCCGCGAGCTGGACCTGATCGACCCCGACCGGCAAAACCTGCTCTGGGTGACGGACTTTCCCATGTTTGAGTGGAACGCCGATGAAAATCGCTGGGAAGCCTTGCACCATCCCTTCACTGCGCCCCATCCCGACGATGCGGACGACCTCACCCAGGCCCGCGCAATCGCCTATGACCTGGTCTTTAATGGCTATGAGCTGGGCGGCGGTAGCCTGCGGATCTACCAGCCGGAGGTGCAGGCTCAGGTATTCGAGATCATTGGCCTGTCTGAAGCCGAAGCGCAGGATAAGTTTGGCTTTTTGCTCGAAGCCTTTGAGTACGGCACCCCGCCCCACGGCGGCATTGCCTACGGGCTCGACCGGCTGGTGATGCTGATGGCCGGGGAGCAGTCGATTCGAGACGCGATCGCGTTTCCCAAAACCCAGCAGGCCCGCTGTCTCCTCACCCAGGCCCCTTCGTCGGTCGATCCGCGTCAGCTGAAGGAGCTGCACGTCGCCCCAACCGCTACCCCCAAACCTCAAGCGTAGGCTTTCGCCCCGTATGCTGATCGCGATTGTCGTTGTGATTTTCCTGATTGGCCTGCTGCCGCCGCTGCTGTCGGCCTGGGTGAGCCTGCGCAATCGCCAGCAGATTCAGGTTCGGCTTAACCTAGTGGTCGAAACGGCGGTCCAGCAGCGCTGCCTGAATCGGCCAGCGCCCGATCATCGCTATGTAGACGGCCTGGGGCTGGTGGTAGGCGACATCAGCTGTGAGCATAATGCGCGATCGCCCTACCTGCGCTGCGCTGTTAATCCGCTGGGGCCTTGTGAAGACTGCCGGGACTATGCGGCGCGGCCTGAGCCACAAACTGCTCAATCGCGCTCACTAGCCGATCGACCTCCGCTTCCAGGGTGAGGTAGTGGACGCAGGCGCGGACGCAGTGGGGGAAGAGCAGGGTTCGCACGAAAATGCCCTGGTCTTCGAGGGTTTTAACCAGCTGGTTGTGCCGCTCTGGGCAGGGTTGGCCGTCCGCCATAATCTGAAAGGAGACCAGTCCGGCGGCGGGCGGTGAATCGCAAAGACAGGCAATTTGAGGAATCTTTTGCAGCCGCTGCCAGAGGTCGGCGCTGAGCTGGCAGATCCGCCGATAGCGCTGGTCGGCGCTGCCCCACTGATTTTGCAGCGCGATCGCGGTTCTCAACCCGCCGTAGAGGGCATAGTCCGAAGTGGCAATCTCAAACCGCCGCCCGTCCGGCTGCCAGCCGGTGGGCTGAGCCGCCTCATCCACCTGAATACCGCGCCAGCCAATGAAGGTGGGATGGACCTCGTCCAGAATTTCGGGCCGGATATAGAGGCCGCCCAGGCCCGCCGGGCCGCCCCACCACTTATGGCCGGTAAAGGCGTAAAAGTCTGCCTGGAGGGCAGTCAGGTCCAGCGGCAGCACGCCCACCGACTGAGCCGCATCGACCAGCAACCAGACCGGTCGCGGGCGGTGGCTGTGGCAGAGCTGAACGATTTCCGCTAGCGGTAACACCTGCCCCGTGTTCCAGAGAATGTGGCTGACGACGACCAGCCGTGTCTGGGGCCTCAGGGCCGCCGCGATCAGCTCGACCGGATTGCCCCGATTCAGCTCGGGCAGCAGCCGACAGATGCTCACCTCCAGCTGATAGCGCCGACTCAGTTCCTGCACCGCCGCGATTACGCCGGGATGCTCGCAGTCGGTCAGCAGAATATGGTCTCCGGCCTGCCAGTCGATCCCCCAGAGCGGAATATTGCAGCCGACGGTGACATCTTCGGTTAAGGTAATCGCTGCCTCGGGAGCACCGACCTCAGCCGCGATCGCCTGTCGGGTCAGTCGTCCCTCGGCCTGGAGCCAGCCGTTGATCTGGTTGGAAAACGGTCCCGCGCGCTGAATTTTGTCATGGGTCTGCCGCATCGCTACCAGGGCTGACTCCGCCATCGGCCCCTGACCGCCGTAGTTAAAGTAGGCTTTGTTTCCCAGTGCTGGAAACTGCTGCCGGTGGTGCTGAGTCGTGGCATGATCGGGAAGGGTAGGCATAGTTTAGGGCGCGGTGTGAGCCGGTGGGAGGAATCTCTGAACAGTTTATCTAAGTTGACGATGGGGGAAAGGGACTGATGGGGAAGATGCAAGCTGAGTCAGCGGGAGCGCGTTGCTCTCCGCGAGGGGCTCTGCCAGCGCGCCTGCTGCTCACCGGTTTGGGCCTAGTTCTAGTGAGCTGTAGCCCTTCCAAGCTGGCTCAGTGCCAGGAGATGGCCGGCGTCATCGAGAGCGCCCACAACTTCAAGGGCGAATACGATGCCGAAATGGATAGCCTGATGACGACCGTGACTCAGACTGAGAGTTTAGACGATGTGAAATCCGCTGCAAATCAGTACATGGCCACCGTCGATAAAGTCGCCGCGAATATCACAGACTTGAATGAATCGCTCGATGCGCTCGATTTTGCCGACGAGCAGGTTGCTGCCTACCGCGACCAGTATGTCGAAATTATGCAGGATACCCGGCAGGAGTTTGACGCTGCCGGTCAGGCCATGGCCCTCGTCGCCCAGGCGGAAACTCCCGACGCTGTGCGGGATAATCTAGAAGACGTTCAAACCCAGGTGAGCAATACCTACAGCAACATCCAGGCCCTTTCTACCGAAGAAGCCATGCTGGTCAACGAGATTAACCAATACTGCACCGCCGCATCGACGCCTATAGCAGAGTGAATGGGCGTTTGCATTCTTTGCGATCGCTGATGAGGTGCAAATAGTGCAAGTGAACGTCCAGCTATTCCATTGTCCTGGCACGTTGCCTCAAATATACTTGTTTTAGAGTTCGCTGAATAGAGCCTTGTGAAAACTCACGTTGGAGAGACCATGAAAGATATTCCTTATTATCAGCTATCTTCGGGTCGTCAGTTTCGCATTTTCTCGCTAGAAGAACATTCTGGTAAAAAATTTCCTCATCGCCACGACTTTTATGAAATTTTATGGGCACGGGCAGGAAGTGGCAGGCATCTAATTGACTTTCAAGAGTACTCACTAAGTAGTAGAACTATATTTTTTATTAAGCCAGGGCAAATCAATAAGTTCATTTCAGATGAGATAGCGGGCTACGTCGTTGAGTTTAATGAAGAATTTTTTCACCAGGAACCTCAAGATCGCCTTATTCTTGCCAAGTTCAACCAGTTCCATACTATTGAATTATCTCATAGAGATGAGATAGTCATCGGGACTTTGCTTGACTTAATTCGAGATGAATATATAGCAGAAGATCACAATCTCAGGCTTGTCAGAACTTACTTAAAAGCGCTGGTCATTAATCTTTCGAGAGCATTGAAGAAATTGCCGGAGCCGTCAGCTCATGATAGCGATTCAGAACGAGTTGCGAATGTAAAAAGCCTTCTAGAAGAAAATTTTAGAGCCCGCAAAAATGTAATTTTTTATGCTGAATCCCTTCACTTATCTCCAAAGCGATTGAATGAAATATTGAAGCTCAAGATTGGAAAAACTATGACAGAGCTGATTCACAGCCGCCTTGCTTTAGAAGCTAGAAGAGAGCTAGCTTTCAGCCAGCTCAGTGTCAAGGAAATTGCCATTAGGTTAGGATTTCAAGATCCAGCATACTTTAGCCGTTTCTTTAAAAGAACAACCGGCCTCTATCCGCAAGATTACAGACAGAGGCAGTCTGATTAGAAAACAGATCCCTGTTTAGGGACGTATCTAATTTTATAGGTTATGTAATCCTCCATGAACGTAAGCCATATTACTGCTCGGTTTCCTTTCCCCCCTGCCATCCTTGTCGTTTTCTCAATCGGTTCGATGCAGCTGGGCGCGGCGTTTGCAAAATCACTCTTTTCAGAAGTAGGCCCAGCAGGGATGGTTTTCATGCGAGTTGGATTCGCTGCCATCATCTTATTTGCTCTATGTCGTCCTAAATGGACACCTCATACGCAGTTTCACTTTAAAGCCCTATTATCTTTTGGGATTGCGCTAACGCTGATGAACCTTTCGTTCTATGCAGCGATCGAACGCATCCCTATTGGCATTGCTGCGACGTTGGAATTTTTAGGCCCGCTAGGTTTGGCTGCACTAAAGTCACGAGAACGGTTAGATTTTCTATGGGTCTTTCTGGCATTCGTGGGTGTGCTGCTGCTAGCGCCGATTAGGGGCGAAGCATTGGACATTTGGGGCGTTTTATTTGCGCTGGTTGCCGCTTTCTGCTGGGCAATGTATATCCTACTCGCTGCTCAAGTCGGCCAAGCTGTGCCTGGTGCTGATGGATTATGCTGGGCTATCGTTATCGCGGCGGTACTGCTGGCACCGATAGGAATTGCTTCAGCCGGAAGTGCGTTCCTAGAGCCCAACATCTTGGGCGTAGGGTTTATAGTAGCAATGCTGTCTTCGATGATTCCCTATTCACTAGAGCTGATCGCGCTGAAGTCGATGCCCGTTAACGTCTTTGGCGTTCTCAAAAGCCTTGAGCCGATGTCTGCCGCGATCGCGGGCCTTCTAGTCCTCGGGGAAATGCTGACAGTGCAGTCCGCCTTTGCGATTGCCTTAGTCTCACTAGCCGCCGCTGGAGCCTCCCGATTCCGAAATGGATAACCGACCGCGCCCTTATCGTGATCCATGCCTTCTACCATAGGCCGACTTTCGCCAACCGCGATTGGCATTATTTTTGTTTTGCTGGGTGCGACGGCGCTGGCGATACAAAATGTGGTGGCCCGGCTGATCTTCAGTCCCAGCCAGCTGTTTGGTCAGGTTCCGGTGGGCGGCTTTTTGGACGCGGCGATGGGCAGTATTCTGGTCTTGTTGCTGCTGCGGATGGCGGGGATGGCTATGGTGCTAGCCGCGATCGCGCCTCGCCTCTATCCCGCCACCTTTTCGGACCTGCGGCAGCTCCCCCATCTAAGACGACTATTCTGGCAGGCCATCGCTAGCGGAGTCTGTCTGTTTCTGGCTCTGGCGCTGACCTACTTAGCCCTGAGTCAGGCGGCAGCGGGGATTGCGATCGCGATTGTCTTCATCTATCCCGCCATTACCATGCTGATGGCCTGGAAAGTTTTTGGCCAGCGCCCGCCGCTGCATCAGCGCTGGCTGCTGTTGGTGATTCTATTCGGGGTACTGCTGACCAGCTTGGACCCCCAGGACATGACGCTCTCGAACTCTGCTCTGGGCATCTTCGCCGCCCTGGGCGCTAGCCTGGCCTTCGGCGGCTACAACATTCTTTCCGAAGTCTGTCTTCAACCGTCTCAGCGCTATCC
>NZ_JADEXG010000104.1 GCF_015207255.1 Vasconcelosia minhoensis LEGE 07310 | reverse complement strand
TTGTGTATAAGAGACAGCATCAACACCACCCCCAGCACCATAATCCCCGCCCCCAAAAACCGCTCCCGCAGCCCGGTCTCGCCGAACACAAAATGGCCTAGCAGCACCGAAAGCAAAGTGCTCATCCGCTTCACTGCGATCACCTGCGTCACCGGGGCCAGCGGCAGCGCCAGCATCTGAAAGCCAATCCCCGCCGCATTGAAGCAGCCCGTCAGCCCCAGAAACTTAGCCTGAGACCACAGCTGCGCCAGCCCTCCCCGCCGCAGCACAAACGGCAGCATTCCCGCCGCAATCACCGCAAATAGGGAGATTGCCCAGAACAGCGGCGAAGAATTTTGCACGCCAATCTTGTCAAAATTAGAGGTGATGCTCCAGAGAAAGGCCACGCAGAGCATCAGCCGACTGCCCGAGTTCTGCACCATCGCCCGCAGCGGTGCCCAAAAGTCCCGGTCTCCCACCCGCCGATTCAGCACGTAGGAGCCCATCACCAGCAGGACTACCCCTGCCGCGTCGAACCCAGTCGGCCATTCCCGCACAATTAGCGGCGACGTCACTAGCAAAAACAGCGGCGTCAGCGTCACCAGCGGCACCGTCAGCGACAGATCCGCCAGCTTAATCGCCCGTACATAGAGGGTAAAGGACAGAATATTTAGGCTGCCGCCAACCAACAGCGCGTAGCCATAGTTCGGCCCAATTGGCGGAATGCCTACTATCAGCACCACCGGCAGCAGCACCGCCACCCCCACCGTCATAAACCCCAGCAGCACCGAATATTCGTCTAGGGTCCGCAAACTCTGCTTGCCGGTGGCATCCTTAAGGGCTTCAAAACAGGCCGTCAGGCTGGCGAATAGGAACCATAGCATTACTGGTCGAGCGCCTCGACCAGACAGGCCGCATCGAGTAGCGCCACAGCTTCGTCTTGGACAACTGTGCAATCCGACTGCACCGCCAGCATCGCCGGCAGCGGCGCCTGGGTCACCCGAGGCAGCGTCTGCTCCCGGAGCTGAAACTGATGGATTAGCTTATTCCCAGCCACGTATTCGGGATGAAACGCGGGCAGGTCCAACAGCCAGAAATCCACCTGGTAGGCTTCGATAAATTGGATGACCTGAGCTGGGTCAGGGCTGTACTGCGCCTGGACTAAATCACTCACCCGCTGGCCAAATCGGCTGTAGTAGCCGGTGTGATAGGGCAGCGCATATTCGTACGCTACCAGAACAGACCGCTGGGCAAAGGCGGGCAGATTGTCGGCTTCTCGCGCAATCGAAGCTACCCGAGCATCCTTCGGCTGTACCTGCAAGAAGGTATACAGCTCAGGCGACTGGCCGATGACATAGCCCTGCTGGTCAATCACCAGCGACGGATAAAACGGCAGCAGTAGGAAGAAAACGAACACTATCAACGGCCAGGATCGCCGTTTTGAAACTCGTTCTGAGACTGCCCCAGACCGCCGCCAACGACTTTCCAGCCACAGGGTCAGCGCAATCCCAGCTGACACCGGCAAAACGGCTCGGATGACCAGCGTTGAATAGCGTCCAGGCAAATGCAGTTGAAACAGCACCATATGGGCCAGGACGTACAGACCCAAAGCCGCGATCGCAACCTCCAACAGCAGTCTCACCTGAGGCGATACCCGCTGGCTCAGCGGCAGCCGAGGCGACTTTAGGCACCAGGGCAGCGCAAACCCCAGCAGGCCCAGCGGCGTCATCAGGCCGGGGAAGAAGACACCACTGCGATGGCTAAACAGCCAGAACATCAGCGGATTGGGATCAAAAAACTGGACGCGGCCATAGAAGCCGTCCATGGGCTTAAAGGCCGGTAGCTGCCGGGCCTGCTCGACCGTAATCAGCGGCCCAAAGTCCGACGATGCAGTCAGGTAGGGCAGCAGTACCGCCACCACTACCAGCAGCCCTGCTCCTAACAACACATAGGCTCGCCGCTCTGCCGTCAGCCGCAGCCGGGGCCGCCATTCGACCAGCCGCACGGTTAATACAGCTAGCCCTAGCAGCGCTACCGCCGGGTAGAACAGGGCCGCTAGCGCCAGCACCAGCAATACTGGCCAAACCGTCCCGCGCAGCAGATAGTACAGAAAGGCAAACAGGATGGGATGGGCAAAGGCCCTGGGCGTGGCCGAAACCAAATCGTCCTCCAGCCAGAGGGTCTGATTCAGCAGCAGCGCCGACATAAATCCGGCAGCTGGGAGGGATAGAAGCTGCACTGTTACGCCAAAGCAGTAGGCGGTCGCAATCAGCCCCAGCCCCAGCGGCAGCAGCTGAGCCAGCTGCAGGGGCGAAATCCCCGCCGCCGCCGCCAGCCGATATAGCCCGGTGTAGCCCGTCGGTGCCAGCGACTGAAAGTAGTCGGCAATCAGGTCGTCGGGGAAAAGCGCCGGGTCGATAAACCGCTGCATCCAGATCACATGCTGGCGGGCATCGTCCTGGATGATGTATTCGTAGCCCTGGGTGTAGAGGAAGGACTGGAGGCCGTAAAACGCCGTGATCGCAAAGCTCAGCCCCAGCCAAAACCCAGCCGACCTACCCTTCGCCTTGTCCCCAAACAGAGCCGCCAGCACCCGCGATCGCTCCTAAAAGCAATCCAAATCATAGCAGCTAAATCAGCTGACCCAGGATCATCCCGCCGAGCAAAACAAAGCCAACGGTGACATTCTGGCCAAAAATTCGCCCGTAGGTCTGCGGCGGCGGCTGGCGGCGGCTAAGCTGGCGGTACTGCTGCGCCCAGAGCAAAGCCGCCGCTGCCAGGGCCAGCCAGAAGGGCAGGCTCAGCCCCAGATTCAGCCCCAGCGCCGCCAGCAAAATCACCGTGCCGGCAAAAAATGCCCCAATCGCCAGCGGCGTCCGCCGACCGAAAAAGAGGGCGCTGGAGTTGACACCTACCTGCCGGTCAAAGTCCCGGTCGGGGATGGCATAGACCGTATCAAAGCCCATCGTCCACAGCACCGTCGCTCCCCACAGCAGCCAGGCTGGCCGCTCCAGACTGCCTGTGACAGCGCTCCAGCTGATCAGTACCGCAAAGCCCCAGGCGATCGACAGCACCAGCTGGGGCAATGGGAACACCCGCTTGGCCAGCGGATAGAGGACAATGACTGGGACAGCGGCGACGCAGAGCCAGAAGCTTAGCGGCGTCAGGTAGAGCGAGAGTCCCCAGGCGCAGAGAAAGGCCACCAGGGCCGTGACAATGCCGACTTTGATCGAGAGCGATCGCGCCGCCAGCGGCCGATTCTTGGTCCGCTCCACCAGCGGGTCAATGTTGCGATCCCAGAGGTCATTGACCACGCAGCCGCCCGCACTCGTGGCCAGGGTACCTAAAATAATTACTCCAGTCAGCGGCAGCGGCGGCGTCCCCTGGGCGGCTAGAAAAATCGCCCAGAGTGCTGGCAGCATTAAGATCAGCCGCCCGGCGGGTTTATCCCACCGCAGCAGGCGGATGAGCGGACCCCAGGCGGGCTCTACCGGTCGGCGTTCAGTCATGACAAAAAATAACCGTCTTTACTTTTAATTTATAACCTGGGTGTTTCCTAAGTTTAGTTGAGTTTTACCAAAATTGAAAAACCTGTTCACGCCGAACAAACGCTAAAAAAGCCAAAAATCTGTCAAAATTTTGGTATAACCCCCGAGTATATTCGCTATTTATTGGTTAAGATAACCATAAATCTTCAGGCTCATGATCCTAATTGTCCCCCAACATTCCCTTAAGCCCTCCTATGGAAGATTCAGGTATGGAAGACCAGGCGTTACTGATTGCGGCAGAGGAATACGGGCTGCTCACCGACCTCTACCAGCTGACCATGGCAGCCTGCTACGTGGGCGAGGGCATCGATCAGCGGCGGGCGAGCTTTGAGCTCTTTGCCCGACGGCTGCCCGAGGATTTTGGCTACCTGATCGCGATGGGGCTGGCCCAGGCGCTGGAATATCTAGAGAACCTCCAGTTCAGCCCGGCTCAGATTCTAGCCCTGCAAAAGACCGGCCTGTTTAACGATGCGCCGAATGCGTTCTGGACTCGGCTGGAGGAATGCCGGTTTGAGGGCGACGTTTGGGCAGTGCCAGAAGGCACGGCGGTTTTTGCTAATGAGCCGCTGCTGCGGGTCGAGGCTCCCCTCTGGCAGGCTCAAATTGTTGAAACCTATCTGCTCAATACGATCAACTATCAGACCCTGGTAGCTACTCGAGCAGCTCGGCTGCGAGATGTGGCCGGACCAGATGCCTCGCTGCTCGAGTTTGGCACGCGGCGAGCCTTCAGTCCCCAAGGGGCACTCTGGGCAGCGCGGGCCGCTCTGGCGGGCGGTCTCGATGCCACTTCAAATGTGCTAGCCGCGCTGAAGCTGGGGCGGCAGCCGGTCGGGACGATGGCCCACGCCCTGGTGATGGCGATCGCGGCCCTCTCCGGTAGCGAGGCAGAAGCCTTCGACGCCTTTCACCGCTACTTCCCTGGCGCGACCCTGCTGATCGACACCTACGATACGGTAGCGGCGACGGAGCAGCTGGCGACCCAGGTGCGGGAGGGACGCTCTCTAGCCGGGGTGCGGCTGGATTCGGGCGATCTGGCGGCCCTGTCTCAGGCAGTGCGATCGCGCCTGCCCGACACTGCCATCTACGCCAGCGGTGACCTTGACGAGCGGACGATTCAACAGCTCCGGCAGGCCGGTGCCTGCATTGATGGCTACGGTCTAGGGACTAAGCTGGTGACGGGGGAACCGGTCAACGGCGTCTACAAGCTGGTTGAGATTGACAATATTCCGGTGATGAAAACCTCTAGCGGCAAAGATACCTATCCCGGCTGCAAACAGATCTATCGCAGCCTAGACGCCGAGCCGCTGGGTTCAGACCGGCTAGGACTGATGATTGAAGCCACCCAGCCCGGCGAGACACCGCTACTCAAGCGAGTGATGAAAGACGGTCAGCGGATGTATCCGCCAGAAACACTGGAGCAAACAGCAGAGCGAACAGCCGCCTCGGTCGCAGCGCTGTCGGCAGATGTTCGCGCCGTCGAACAGCCCCAAACCTTAGAGCCCCAAATCTCACAGGCCCTCCAGCAGCTCACCGCTGACACCCGTCAGCAGGCCGCCGTTCAGGTCTCGGGCTGAGGAGATCGGTATGACAGAAGCTATGAATATCGCCCTATTTGGCACCAGCGCCGACCCGCCCCACCGCGGCCATCAGGCCATTTTGCAGCGGCTGGCAGGCCAGTTTGACCAGGTCGCCGTTTGGACGGCGGACAACCCATTTAAGTCCCATCGGGCTGCCTTCGACCACCGTCAGCAAATGCTGTCGCTGCTGATTGACTCGCTCGACCCATCTGCCGAGAAGGTGCGGCTCTATCCCGAACTGAGCGATCGCTACACGGTAAACTCCCTCAAGCAGGCCCGGCAGATCTGGCCCGAGGCTAATTTTTCTCTGGTGGTCGGTGCCGATCTGGTCGCGCAGCTGCCGCAGTGGTACCGCGCCCAGGAAATTTTTCGGCAGGTACAGATCTGGGTCTTCCCCCGTCCGGGCTATCCGCTGAATGAAGCCGATCTGGCGGAGCTAAGGCAGCGGGGGGCGGACGTCGCGATCGCGCAGCCGCCCGAACTGTACGATGTCTCCTCCAGCGGCTACCGTGAAACCGACAACAGCGAACAGCTGCCGCCCGCCGTCCAAGCCTACATCCACGACCACCACCTCTACCCATGCCCGGAAAACTCCAAAAAAAAGCAGCCGACCCGGTCATAGCTGAAGACCTGGCGGATTTCAAGGTTGGCGTTGACAACGTGATCTTCTCGGTCGATACCGAGCAAAATCGCCTGCTGGTGCTGCTGGTGATGCGGCCCGAATCCCCCTTTATTGGGGCTTGGAGCCTGCCGGGAACCCTCGTCCGCTGCGGCGAATCGCTGGAAGACGCGGCCTATCGGGTCCTGTCTGAAAAAATTCGGGTCAACAACCTCTACCTAGAACAGCTCTACACCTTTGGCGATCCCCACCGCGACCCGCGCGAAGCGGCCAGCGCCTTTGGCGTCCGCTATCTCTCGGTTAGCTACTTTGCCCTGGTGCGATTCGCCGATGCCGAGCTAATCGCCGACGGCGTTAGCGGCATTGCCTGGTATCCGCTCAGCCGTGTCCCCAAGCTGGCCTTCGACCACAATCAGATTCTCACCTACGGCTGTCAGCGCCTGCGCAACAAGCTGGAATACAGCCCCGTCGCCTTCGATGTGCTACCCGAACAGTTCACTCTGGGCGACCTCTACCAGCTCTACATGACCGTTCTGGGCGAAGATTTCTCCGACTATTCCAACTTTCGCACCCGCCTGCTCAAGCTCGGCTTCCTCCAAGACACCGGACACAAGACCTCCCGAGGCGCCGGCCGCCCCGCCAGTCTCTACCGCTTCGACCCCGAAGCCTTCGAGGCTCTAAAAGACAAACCCATGGTCTTTATTTAATATGAAAATTGCGATCGCACAGCTCAACCCCACCATCGGCGACCTCTCCGGCAACGCCCAGCAAATCCTCGACGCTGCGAATCGAGCGGTCCAACAGGGAGCGCATCTGCTGCTCACGCCCGAGCTCTCCCTCTGCGGCTATCCCCCCCGCGACCTGCTGCTGCGGCCCGGCTTTGTTGCACTCATGCAGCAGACCGTAGAGCGGCTAGCTCAGGATCTGCCCGCCGGTCTCTCCGCCCTGGTGGGGATCGCAGCGGAGAATCCCCAGGCGCAGCAGATTGGCCAGAAGCCTATTTTCAATAGCATGGCACTGCTTCAGAAGGGCAAGATCAAAGCCCTTTTTTACAAGCGGCTACTACCGACCTACGATGTCTTCGACGACGATCGCTACTTTGAGTCGGGTCAGGAGCCCAATCACTTTGTTCTGCAAGCAGACGGCCAATCTCTCCACATCGGCGTCACCATCTGCGAAGATCTCTGGAATGATGAGGGTTTCTGGGGGCAGCGCGCCTACCCCGACAATCCTACAGCCGACCTGGTAAAGGTAGGAGTCGAGCTGATTGTCAATCTCTCGGGCTCGCCCTACAGCGTGGGGAAACAACAGCTGCGAGAACAGATGATTCGCCATGCCGTCCAGCAGCACGGCTGCCCGATTGTCTATGTAAATCAGGTGGGGGGCAATGACGACCTAATTTTTGACGGCAGCAGCGTTTCAGTTAGCCGTCAGGGTAAGGTGACCAGCCGAGCAGCAGCGTTTGCGTCCGATTTACAGATTGTTGAATATGACCCGGCACAGCAAGATCTACAGCCGGGACCAGTAGTTCCGCCGATTAATGGGAGCGACGCCGAGATTTGGTCAGCTTTGGTTCTGGGCGTGCGCGACTATGCCCGCAAGTGCGGCTTTTCCAAGGCGGTAATCGGATTGAGCGGTGGGATTGATTCAGCCTTGGTGAGCGCGATCGCTGCTGCCGCCCTCGGCCCCGAGAACGTGCTGGGCGTCCTCATGCCCTCGCCCCACAGCTCAGAACATTCCATTCAGGACGCGGAGCAGCTGGCTAACAACCTGGGCTTTACGACAGAAACGCTGTCGATTGGCAAGCTGATGGCGGGCTATGACGAGACCTTTTCGACCCTTTTTGCGGAAACAGAAGCAGGCGTTACGGAAGAGAATCTCCAGTCTCGGATTCGCGGCAATTTGCTGATGGCGATCTCGAATAAGTTTGGCCATCTGCTGCTCTCGACCGGTAATAAGTCGGAAATGTCTGTCGGCTACTGCACCCTCTACGGCGATATGAACGGCGGCCTGGCCGTCATTGCCGACGTGTCCAAAACTCGTGTCTATGCGATCTGCCGCTGGCTCAACCGCCAGGCCAAGGCCGGAGACTGCCGCTATCTTGCCCAGCTCACCCAGTTTAGCCAGCCCAACCCACAGGCTGAAATCATCCCTGAAAATATTTTAATCAAGCCGCCCAGTGCCGAACTCAAGCCGGGCCAGGTCGATCAGGACTCGCTGCCGTCCTACGATGTGCTCGATGATATCCTCGAACGGCTTACCCAGTCTCAGCAGTCCGCTGCCGAAATTGTTGCCGCCGGGCACGATCGCCAAATCGTCGAGCGGGTTATCCAGCTGCTGACCCGAGCCGAATTTAAGCGGCGGCAGGCTCCGCCCGTCCTCAAAGTGACCGACCGCGCCTTTGGCACCGGCTGGCGGATGCCGATCGCTAGCCACTGGGCGCTGATGACGGAGCTGCAAAGTCAAAAACCGCGCAAAAGCCTGTCCAGCTGAGCTACATTAGGTAGCAAACTGAGAACGGCATGTCTACAGAATCTTCAAAAGTTGCTATTTACGCTGCCATGGGTGCGAATGTCGCCATCGGCATCGCCAAGTTTGTGGGGGCTGGGCTCAGCGGCAGCTCGGCGATGCTGTCTGAGGGCATTCACTCCGTCGTCGATTCGGTGAATGAGCTGCTGCTGCTCTACGGGCTCAAGCAAAGCGAAGCCGGTCCAGACGATCAGCACCCGCTAGGCCGGGGGCAGGAGATCTACTTCTGGTCGCTAATGGTCGCCGTGCTGATCTTTGCGTTAGGCGGCGGCGTTTCAATTTTTCAAGGGGTGCAGAGCCTGCAACATCCTGAACCGGCTAGCCACTCACTCGTCAGCTACGGTGTTTTAAGCATTGCCACCATTTTTGAAGGAACCGCCCTGGCCGTCTCAATTCGCGAGTTCAACAAAAACCATTCCCGTCAGGATATAGGGCTGTGGGAGGCGATTCGCAAAAGTAAAGACCCCAGCTCGTTTATTGTCATTGTTGAAGATTCGGCGGCCCTGGTTGGGTTAGCTATTGCCTTTATCGGTTTACTGCTGAGCCAATTTTTGGAGAATTCGATTTATGACGCGATCGCGTCCATCCTGATCGGCGTCCTTCTAACTATTGTCGCCACCCTGCTCGTCTCTGAAACCAAGGGCCTCCTAGTCGGCGAAAGCGCCTCACCCGAAACCCGCGCCAGCATCCAAACAATCGTCATCTCAGACCCCGCCGTCACCGCTGCCGAACCCCCAATCACGCTTCACTTCGGACCCAAAGACGTGATGCTTGCCTTGAACATCGAGTTCAAAGACGAACTCTCCTCCGACGAAATCGAAGCCGCCATTCGCCGCATCGAACAATCCATCCGCGATTCCCACGAAGAAATCAAACGCATCTTCATAGAAGCCGCCTCCGTGATTAAGTAAGGGGAATTTTATTCCTTTTAATATCTGAACTTAGCTATATTGTAAAAAAATCAGCCCAGGGTGTATCTGAGAATTTTTCTTTCAGCTCCCAGTAATTTTCAATTGAATCGGCTAAAGATTGTTTAGACTGCCTGAGCAATGACGTCCGCAGTCTTTCAGGACGAGCCCCTAGAAAAAGCTGAAGGTTGTCTAAAGTACTTTTCTTATCTTTAAGAAAGTCCTCATAGACTACTTCTTCAACCACATGATCGCTAAAGAATGTTCTCATCTCCTGCTGCCACAAAATCGACTTTTCAAACTCTTCAACGCAGTTTTCATAGCTCAACCGGATAGGAGCCTGAGCAGGTGCGGGCTCAGAACGGCTAAACAACCGACGTCGCTGAATAAAACTTTTATTTTTGGTAGCGAGCTGTCTCGACAAATAAACTTTGAGCAGATTATGGCGGATGAGATGAATGACCTTGATGGTTGAGTCAGATTTCAAATAATCCCAAACGACATCCTGTCTAGGAGATCTAGCCTGAGAGTAGAAGAGCTTAAAGCCAACTGCTTGGAGATGAACGGGATAGGGTCGAAAAACGATGTCTTCTAAAAACCTTATCGGATGATCTCGCCGGAGCGCTAAAGTTTCAGGCGACTTATACTTCTGTGGCTGCCAATAGTTCCAGATGATACGCTTTTTGAGATTCTGAAATATCTCGCCAGACAGTGCGATCTGACTGGAAGAACCCAGATAATCTCCAATTAGGTTCGAGCCTGAACGAGGTCGGGTCAACACAATAAACTTTTGATATTCCCTGGATTGAGGGAGTATCCCACGATCAGCCGCCCAGCTGCTGGCAGCAAATTTTAGCTTTCGATATTTATCAATCAGCTCAAGACCTAAAGAGCCCTCTTGATCTTCCATAGCGTCAGGAGTTACAAGCCGTACTTGACAACCTTATTCACAAGGCCAGAACTGCCCTTGATCGCAGTAAAAATTTAAATAATTTTCAGTTAAGTTTATCCTACACATTGACTAAATAAGCGCTAAATCCGGAATTTGTCCAAAAATTTCATAAGCCCATGCTTATGTAGCGAAACCCAGTGCAATCTCAAAACCCGAAAGCGCTCTCACTCAGGTGAGGGCGCTTTCGGGTTGAATATAGACCTGGCACCGAGCTATTTTGACAAGGGGCTACCCCCTCACTATCTTCGCCGCTGCAGTGTTTCACGGTCCGAG
>NZ_JADEXG010000103.1 GCF_015207255.1 Vasconcelosia minhoensis LEGE 07310 | reverse complement strand
CAATACCCTCGCCCTTTTCGCTCTACCCTCCCCCTTTTCAAGGGGGACAGAGGGGGATCCCAATACCTCCAAGCACCTGAGGATCCCCCCTAACCCCCCTTGAAAAGGGGGGATATGAAACCATGAGCTTGTTTCTTTAGACGAACCCTTATGAACCTGAACTTCCTAAAACCTACAATCCTCATCCTTGCCCTCGGCGGCGCCGTCAGCGCCCTCCAACTACCCCAGCTCAACGCCACCGCCCAAAAAGTGCCCGCCGACCAGCAAGCCGCCCAGCTCACGGCCCAGGCCGCCAACTTAAAACTATTAAAAATGGTCCCCGCCGCTGGCTTCGACAACGTGCTAGCCGACTGGACCTTTCTTCAATTCCTCCAGTACTTTGGTGACGACGACGCCCGCGCCGCAACCGACTATGCACTCAGCCCCGATTTTTTTGACGCTGCCCTCACTCACGATCCCTACTACCGATACTTTTACCTTTTCCTATCAGGTAGTACCACTGGCTACGCCGGAATGCCCGACAAAACCGTCTCCATTATGGAGCAAGGGCTCAAGCACCTCGGCCCGCAGCAGCCCGCCGACAGCTACTACATCTGGCGCTACAAAGGCACCGACGAGCTGCTCTTTCTTGGCGATGGCAAAGCCGCTCAGCAGTCCTACGCCACCGCCGCCGACTGGGCCAGCCAGTCTAGCTATCCTGGCGCTCAGCAGACCGCCCAGGTCTCACAGCAGACCGCCCAGTACCTGGCTTCCAACCCCACCAGCAAGCTCGCTCAAATCAACGCCTGGGCCAGCATCCTCACCACTGCCCTCGACGAAGCCACCCAGCAGCGAGCCGTAGAGCACATCCGCGACCTCGGCGGCGATATCATCGTTGGCGAAGACGGCGGCATCAGGATTGACTACGCGCAAGTTGACGAGCAAGATTCGGGAAGCTGATCTCGTAGGTTGGGCCTGCAAAGTTTCAGTAAAATAGGGCTATGCAGATCTACGAGTTCATCTGGAATCCGGATCGAATTGACCATATTGCACGACACAACGTCACCCCTGAAGAAGTCGAAGAGGCTTGTTTTGGAGCTGCCTTTGTCCAACGTGCAAAATCAGAAGGCAGTAACCCTGTCTACTATGTATTGGGTCAGACCGAGGCTAGGCGATATTTATTTTGTGTGATTATTCAATTTCCTCATGGTAGAGGATACCCAGTTACAGCGCGACCCATGACCGAAAAAGAAAAGCGCCGATACAGGCAATGGAGGGGGTGCATCCCGATTATGCAGGTCCAGGCTAGCGCCCTCATCCCCCCGCCCCTTCTCCCCGAGGAGAAGGGGAGCCGGAACTGGGCCAAAAGCCATAGTGCGGCTCAAAGTCCCTCTCCCCGGGGAGAGGGATTTAGGGTGAGGGCTTACAGTAATTTGCAAAATTGGGATGCTCTCAATGGAGGAACCGATGAGTATTGAGAAAATTTCACAAACTGACTCAGTTGAAAAGATGGCCCAATTCTGGGACAGCCATGACTTAACCGATTTTAACGATCGCTTAGAAGAAGTTACAGAGCCCGTTTTTAGACGAGAAACTGTGGTAAAAATTCGTCTGCAGCCCACAGAGGTAGAAGCCGTTAAGCAAGCCGCAAATTTGAGAGGCATTAGCTATACCGATCTCATTCGGGAATGGGTTTTGGAAAAGGTTCATACCGCATAAGCATCTCTGTTTAACAATGGGCACAACCACATCTTCAATTACGAGTCAATTCTTGTTCTAAATTGTCAAAATCGACTTGAAAAACGTCTATCTTTTCCTGTGATAGAAAATTCAGAAATTCTGCACGGTTCAAGCCCGCCAGCTGAGCTGCTTTCCCCATGGAAATATCGCCGTGAGCATACCAGTAAACGGCAGCCGCCAACCGCATTTGCTGGGCAAACCTTTCAGGGTCAGAATTTTCTAGGAAATCCTCTGGAACGTTGACAGTAACCTGTGCCATCTTTTATCTCCTTGGGGTCAAAGTCGGCAGAGTTGGGCTCTAGGTTAGTAGATTAGCCCAATTATTTGTAAGACCTGCTGTACTTTGGCCTGGCCCTCACCCCAAACCCCTCTCCCGCGGGGCGAGGGGCTTTGAGTCCGGCTCCCCTTCTCCCCCGGGGAGAAGGGGAGCAAGAGATCTTGTACTGTAAGGCTTTCGCGGATTATAAAGTTCATTTGGCCACGAGCAGCTGCCTAACTCAAAGTCCTTCTCCCAGATTTGGGAGAAGGATTTAGGATGTAGACGCCAAAGCGGCTTCTCGAAGAGTGGGCAACCCCGAAAGATAAGTATCTAAGCATTGAAATTTATTACATAAAAAGAATTGTCATTCCGTTCGCGAAGCGGCTCCAAAGTAGCAACAGAGCGTAGACGCTTGCGGCTTCCCGTAGGGTGGAATCTCCTAACTGCAGATGCTTCTCAGCGAGATGCCTCGTCCAACTCGGCATGACATCAGGCTTTAGTTCTGCAAAAAGCGCGAAATTAACCTTGCTCCTTAAGTGCCCTGGAAGGTTTCGATGACGGCTTGCAGGCGGGCCTTGCTATTGGGGTAGCGATCGGCTTTTGTCCAGCCGATAATTTGGTAATACCTGTCTTCTCCCTCCAGCGTGGTATGGAGATAGGTCAGCTCAGTCCCGTCGAGGCTGCCGCGAATTTCGTATTGGATGCCGCTTTTATCGTCAATCTGGACCTCGCCGACGGCGGTTTCGCCATCGTAGTCATCCAGCTTACTGGCAATGAAGCGGCGGTACTGTTCGGCATTATCGGCCAGGTCGAATAGGCTGAGCGTTCCCTGGTCTTCGGCCAGAACCATAATATAGAGCTGATCGGCTTCGTGAGCGGCATAGATGTCAGCATCGGGCCGCAGTTCAGTTAAAGACTCCCAGGCATCCGGCACAGCAAGACGAATTTGCGCTGCCTCATTTTCTAGCAGCTGGCCACCGTCCGAGAGCGCCTGGCTGCTAACGCTGCCCACGACCTCGCCCGAGCCGCGATTGAAGAGCCGACAGCCACTCAGCAATAGGCCCGTTAGCAATAAAACGGCCAAAGGCTTGAGCGGGCGTTTCAGGAGCATTAAGTAGGTGAGCCCATAGAATTAGCCCAAGCATATCATTCTGGTTTTATGCTGGAGTGTACACTTTTTATGCAGCGACTTTAACGACACCCCTATGCTCAGAGCTGGAATTGTGGGTCTTCCCAACGTGGGCAAATCCACGCTATTCAACGCAGTCGTGGCGAATGCTAAGGCTCAGGCGGCTAATTTTCCCTTCTGCACGATTGAGCCTAATGTCGGTGTGGTCGCCGTTCCCGATGCGCGGCTGGCCGTGCTGGCAGAGATTTCCAGCTCAGATAGTATCGTCCCGGCCCGGGTCGAGTTTGTCGATATTGCCGGCCTGGTGAAGGGAGCCAGTCAGGGTGAGGGGTTGGGCAACCAGTTCCTGGCCAACATTCGCGAAGTAGACGCGATCATCCACGTCGTCCGCTGCTTCGAAAACGACGACATCATTCACGTGGCGGGCTCAATCGCGCCGCTGCGAGATATTGAGATTATCAATCTGGAGCTGGCCCTAGCCGACCTGGCCCAGATCGATCGGCGGCTGGAGCGCGTCCGCAAGCAGGCTCGCCGCGATCCTGACGCCCAGGCCGAGCTAGAAATTTTGGAAAAGCTGCAACCGGCCCTCGACAGCGGCAAGGCGGCGCGGACGGTCGAGCTCAGCCCGGCGGAAGAAGCCGTGATTAAGCCGCTCGGCCTGCTCACCCGTAAACCGGTGATCTATGCGGCCAACGTTTCGGAAGATGACCTGGCCGAGGGCAATGCCTGGGTCGAGGAGGTGCGCCAGTTCGCCGCTAAAGAAACGGCGCAGGTGGTCGTTGTTTCGGCCCAGGTCGAATCGGAGCTATTGGAAATTCCCGAGGACGAACGCGCCGACTTTCTCGCCGCCCTCGGGGTTGAGGAAGGCGGCCTGAAATCCCTCATTCGCGCCACCTATGACCTGCTCGGTCTGCGCACCTACTTCACCACCGGCCCCCAGGAAACCCGGGCCTGGACGATCCGCGCTGGCATGGTCGCCCCCCAGGCCGCTGGCGTCATCCACACCGACTTCGAACGCGGCTTCATCCGGGCTGAGACCGTTTCCTATGAAGATCTGGCCCAGCTGGGCTCGATGACGGCCGCCAAGGAAAAGGGCCTGGTGCGCAGTGAGGGCAAAGACTATACCGTGAAAGAAGGCGACGTGATGCTATTCAGGTTTAACGTGTAGAATCGGGTTCATGACCAGCTTCGTCATCCTTGTGGTTAATTGGTTTTCCAAAATTCCAGGCTGGGCGGCCCTCTCGCTGATCATGAACGGGCTGCTCTTCGCGGCGCTGATTGCCCTCTGGCAAAATCAGGCGAGCCTGTCTAGGACGGCGATCCTGCACCAGACCAGCGCTTCGGTGACGGACGTGCTCGGCGGCAGCGAGCCGATGGTCGTCCCGACAGACATTGCCGATATGCGTCACCTCAACTATCAGGAATGGGTGGAGCTGCTCCAGCAAAAAACCGATGCGATGGTTGCCCAGCAGCCAGAGCATCTGACTATCCTGCTCGGTGACTCGCTCAGCCTGTGGTTTCCGCCAGAGCTGATGCCGGGACGGCGAGCCTGGTTAAAACAGGGAATTTCTGGCGAAAAGACGAACGGGCTGATCAACCGGCTAGCACTGCTGGACGATGCCAAAATTGAAACCATTTTTTTGATGATTGGCATCAACGATCTGATCTGGGGGCAAACCGACGACCAGTTTATTGATAACTATCGAGCCATCGTCAGCTACCTGACCCAAAACCACCCCGAATCGCAGATCGTCATCCAGTCGCTGCTGCCCCACGGCGGCGAGGCATCGATCTGGGAGAGCAAGCATCTGCTGCTAGAGCTGCCGGTCGAGCGGGTCAAGGCGATCAACGCCGCCCTGCATAAGATTGCCGATGATTACGATGCTTACTATCTCGACCTCTATCCGCTATTCTCAACGGGGGAGGGCACCCTGCGCCCCGACCTGACCACCGACGGCCTGCATCTGAATCGGCAGGGCTATCTGGTCTGGCGATCGGCGATCGCGCTCTATGCCCAGCTAGAGCTAACGGAGAGTCGGCGTTTAGAATAGGCTTGAGGCTCACCCGCTAAGGAAGACGAATGGATACTAAGGCATTTAAGCGATCGCTCAACAAGTCAGAGCAATACTACCGCAATCAGGGCTTTGGCCAGAAGGACGAAATTGCCGGCCAGATGAAAACGGAGTACGAGAGCTCGCTGATCCAGCAGCTGCGCGACCAGCAGTACAAGCTGGTCCAGGGCGACGTAACGATCTATCTGGCTGAAGCCTTTGGCTTTTGCTGGGGAGTCGAGCGAGCGGTGGCCATGGCCTACGAAGCGCGGCAGCATTTCCCCGAGCAGCGGATTTGGATTACCAACGAGATTATCCATAACCCCGAAGTTAACCGGCAGCTGCGGCAGATGGCCGTGCAGTTCATTGAGCTAGTCGATGGCCAGAAGGACTTCTCCGGCGTGCAGTCAGGCGACGTGGTGATTTTACCCGCCTTTGGCGCCAGCGTTCAGGAAATGCAGCTGCTGAACGACCGCGGCTGCACCATCGTCGATACCACCTGTCCCTGGGTTTCTAAGGTCTGGAATACGGTCGAAAAGCATAAAAAGCATGAATTTACGTCGATCATCCACGGCAAATATCAGCACGAAGAAACCGTAGCCACTAGCTCCTTTGCCGATAAGTATCTGGTGGTGCTGAACCTGGAAGAAGCCGAATATGTCGCCGACTATATTCTCAACGGCGGCGATCGCGCTGACTTCCTGAGCCGATTCAAAGACGCCCACTCGGCTGGCTTTGACCCCGACATTGACCTCGACCAGGTCGGCATTGCCAACCAGACCACCATGCTCAAGGGCGAAACCGAGCAGATTGGCAAGCTATTTGAGCGCACGATGCTGAAAAAGTACGGCCCGCAAAATCTCTCTCAGCATTTCCAAAGCTTCAACACCATCTGCGATGCGACCCAAGAGCGGCAGGATGCCATGTTCAACCTGGTGGATATCGACGTAGACCTGATCGTGGTGATCGGCGGCTTCAACTCGTCCAATACCACCCACCTGCAAGAAATCGCGATCGAGCGCGGCATTCCCTCCTACCATATCGACAGCGCCGCCCGGATTGGTCCCGGCAACCAGATCGAGCATAAACCGCTGCACCAAAGCCTGACCTCCAGCGCCGACTGGCTGCCGTCTGGTCCGATTGCCATCGGCATCACCTCCGGCGCTTCGACCCCAGACCGCTCGGTCGCAGAAGTAATCGAGAAGATTTTTGAGCTCAAGGCTGGGGCCAGCGTTGGTACCCTGGTGGGGTGAGTCAGGGTCGGCCCATGCTGATTGAGTCCAAAGTCTAGTCAGCGCATTGTAAAATAACCAGCGCCCTCGCCGGTACGGGCACCCGGTCCTTAGTCCGGAAGCTTTTAGTCCGCTTGACGAAGCCGCCATCTTTGGTATCGAGGATCAGCCGCCAGCTGCGATCGCGGAGCACCTCAGGCAGGGCAAACTCCAGCAGTTCGTAATGGGCGTTAAAAAAGAGTAAAAAGCTGTCATCTACAATCTGCTCGCCCCGATGGGTGCGGGTGGGAATTGCCTTACCGTTCAGAAAGATCACCAGCGTTTTGACAAAGCCCGCGTCCCACTCATCGCCCATCGGCAGGCCTTCCACGTTATACCAGCTAATGTCGCTGGCCTCAGAGCCGTGGATCGCCCGTCCCTGAAACCACTTACGGCGGCGGAAGGTAGGATGCTCCTGGACAAAGCGGATCAGCCTGCGGGTGTATTGTAAAAGGGCTTTATTGTCCGGTGAAAGCTGCCAGTTGACCCAGGAAATTTCGCTGTCCTGACAGTAGCCATTGTTATTGCCGCCCTGGCTGCGACCCATCTCATCGCCCGCTAGCAGCATCGGTACGCCCTGGGAGAGCAGCAGCGTTGCTAGAAAATTACGCTGCTGCTGTGCCCTCAGCTGAAGAATCTCAGGGTCGTCGGTCTCGCCTTCCGCACCGCAGTTCCAGGAGCGGTTATGGTCTTCGCCATCGCGGTTACCCTCACCGTTTTCGTCATTGTGCTTTTCGTTATAGCTGACCAGGTCGCGCAGGGTAAAGCCGTCGTGGGCGGTAATAAAGTTAATGCTGGCGTGGGGCCGTCGGCCGGTAAATTCGTACAGGTCAGAGCTGCCGGTAAAGCGGTAGGCAAATTCCGCCAGGGCACTGTCTTCTCCCCGCCAGAAGTCGCGAGCCGTATCGCGATATTTGCCGTTCCACTCCGACCACAGCAGCGGAAATTTGCCCACCTGGTAGCCGCCGTCACCCACGTCCCAGGGCTCCGCAATCAGCTTCACCCGCGAGATCACCGGGTCCTGATGGATGATGTCAAAGAAGGTGGCCAGTGTCCCCTGCTCGTACATCTCCCGGGCCAGAGCCGAGGCCAGGTCAAACCGGAAGCCGTCTACGTGCATCTCCAGCACCCAGTAGCGCAGGCTGTCCATAATCAGCTTTAGGGTCTGGGGATGGCTAACCCGCAGCGTATTGCCGCAGCCGGTATAGTCCATGTAGTAGCGCTCGTTTTCCCAAACCAGCCGGTAGTAGGAGGCATTGTCAATGCCGCGAAAGCTGAGGGTCGGCCCCATGTGGTTGCCCTCGCCGGTGTGGTTATAGACCACGTCGAGAATCACCTCGATCCCGGCGGCATGGAAGGCCTTGACCATCTGCTTAAACTCGCGCACCTGCGCTCCCGCCTCTCCAGAAGCGCTGTAGCCGGAGTAGGGGGCAAAGTAGTTGAGCGAATCGTAGCCCCAGTAGTTGCGCAGGCCCTTATCCACCAGGTAGCCCGGCAGCGCGTTGAAATGGTGCACCGGCATCAGCTCGACCGCGGTAATGCCCAGGGACTGAATATGCTTAATCGCCGCCGGATGGGCCAGCCCAGCATAGGTACCCCGCAGCTTTTGGGGAATTTTCGGATGCTGCTGGGTAAACCCTTTAACATGCAGCTCATAAATAATGGTCTCATTCCAGGGAATTTCTAGCCGCTGGTCGCCCTCCCAGTCAAAGGCCGGGTCGATGACGACGCATTTTGGCATCAGGGCGGCGCTATCCGCGTCGAAGTAGCTGAGGTCTTCGTCCGGGTCGTTCCAGTCATAGCCAAAAATTTCCGGCCCCGGCTGGACGTCACCCGCGATCGCCTTGGCATAGGGATCGATCAGTAACTTTGAGGGATTAAACCGATGGCCCTGCTCGGGCTCGAACGGGCCATGCACCCGAAAGCCGTAGCGCTGACCGGGCTGAATATCGGCAAGATAGCCGTGCCAGACAAAGTTGTAGACCTCTCTGAGCTCAAACCGAGTTTCTCGATCGGAGGAATCGAACAGGCAGAGCTCAACCTTGGTCGCATTCTCGGAAAATAGGGCAAAATTGGTTCCCTGGCCGTCCCAGGTTGCTCCTAGCTCATTCGCAGTTCCCGGCAGCTGTTGAATGCTCATAAACCCCGATTATTACTGGTTCCCTGACGTTAGCACAGACGGCAGGATAAATTCAGTCCAGCAGCGCTAGCAGCTCCAGCACGACGCCATTTGTCCAGCCAAAGCCAATCTCGTTTGTGCTATAGCCAAACTGGATCTCGGCTGAAACTTCGCCGGTGCAGTGCTCAATATTGTATTTTTCCAGCAGGCAGCCGCAGCGGTCGTATTCGCCAATCGCCAGGGCCAAAAAGCGATGGGCGATGCGGTCAGCTTCGGCCCGATAGCCGTAGCGCCGCAGCCCCTGCGCGGCCATGAGCTGTAGCGGTGCCCAGCCAAAGGGGGCGTCCCACTGGCTGCCGGAGACGTTATTGCTGGTGCGGATGCCGCCCGCAGCCTCAAATCGGGGTAGGTTTTCGACCAGGCGCTGGGCCTGCTGCGGCGAAGCCAGCCCGGCCCAGAGCGGGTAGAAGGTGGTGGCAAATTCGTAGGGACGGCGCTGGCCAGTACCGAAGTTGTAGTCCAAGTAAAGGCCGCTGGCCTCGTCCCAGAGGTACTGGTCAATCAGCTTGCGGCGCTGCTCGGCACTCTTGCGCCAGACGCTGACCGAACTGGGGTGGCCCAGAATATCGTCAATTTCGGCCATATCCAGCTCCATCTGGTAGAGCAGCACGTTCAGGCAGACCGGGGCATAGCTAATGATATCGACGCTGAAGGGGCCAAAGCGGTTGGTCGGGTCGAGGCCCGATTCGCGCATGGAGCGATCGCCCTTGTAAAACAGATCGGTCAGCCGATCCTGGGTGCGGTTGTAGAACAGGCTGACGTCATAGTCGTCTACCGGCACCCGGCGGTAGTAGTCGCGCACCCGGTCAAAGTGCGTGCGTCCGGCCTCGTCCCGCTCTGAGTACAGCACCTCCGGTGCGGGTCCCTCACCTTCGGAGTAGTAGCGCGACAATCCGGTTTCCTGATTAAAGTGGGGCGGTACCAGCCAGTAATAGTAGTAGCTGCGCAGGGGCGCAACGGTGGCCTGGAGCCAGTCGCGATCGCGCGTGTGCCCATACATCTCCAGCACCATGCGGCTGAGAAAAGGCGGCTGTGAGCGGTTAAAAAAGTAGGTACGATTGGCGTTGAGCACGGTGCCGTAGTGCTTCACCTGGTAGAGCAGCTGATCGACCAGGCTCTGGGCCAGGGCATATTCGCCGTCGCGCAGCAGGCCCAGCTGGATGAAGTAGCTATCCCAGCCGTACATTTCGTTAAACCGTCCGCCCGGCACCACGTAGTCCCCCGGCAGGTAAAGCAGGCCGTGCTCCTTCACCTGAGAGATCCGCACCGGCAGCACTTCTAGCTGAATCTGGTCAAATTCCTCAACGGGCATCGCTGCCTGCAGAGCTTTCTCAATCTGGCCCAGGTCTTCCCGCACCGGCACGTAAACCACCCAGCGGCCCGGCGTATGCTCGACCTTGATATCCTGAGCCGCTTCTAAAATGTGAGAATGGGTGCGACGGAGCGTCTGCCAGGTTTTTTTGATGTATTTGCGAACAGCCTGAATGCGGTCGGCGGTGGGATAGGGACAGGCTTGAGGTTGGACAGTGACCACTGAAATTCCTTACGCTGAGCCATCAGCGCAGACCGAGCGACTTCTAAGTTAGGGATGTGCATGTTAATAACGTACCAGCCATCAGCACCGGAGCCCTCATCCCCAGCCCTTCTCCCCTCGGGAGAAGGGAGCCGGATTCAAAGTCCCTCCCCCCCCGGGCTACCGTGTATACATAAGTCGGGGAATCAAGCGTTATCCCGGCAGCCCTCATCCCCCAACCCCTTCTCCCCGGGGAGAAGGGGAGCC
>NZ_JADEXG010000102.1 GCF_015207255.1 Vasconcelosia minhoensis LEGE 07310 | reverse complement strand
GGGCACGATTTTCCCGACGTATTTGAATGGATGCTAGCGCAGGTAGGTGATCTACCTATGCCTCGGCGGTCTTCTAAACCACAACAGCCGAAACCCTTATACGCAGACACTTTCCCGGCTTAAGTTGATACCCTGCTGTAGGGCTGCAAGGGTCTGAACTGACTTGGCCAAGGGAACTTTAGGGTCGGGCCGATGCAGCTGATAGAGATCGATTTGGTCAAGCTTCAGCCGCCGCAGGCTGCCTTCAACGCCGCGCTTCAGTTTCAGCAACAGCATCCGCAAGGTTCCCTATCCTGGCAGCTAGAAGACCACAATATCCGCTTCGCAGAAGTAGGCTGTGACTGTTGGATCAAGGTCGGTTCAGTTCCAGACGCATCGCTGATTGTAGAGCCACTGGGACAGGTCGAGCGAATGATTGTCGCCTCGCCCAAACTGCTCGAAGCCTATGGCAGTCCCCAGTCCCCCGCCGCCTTGGAAGAACTGCCTGGTGTTGCGCTTGAGCCCTTTGAAGGCGGTCAAATTCCGCTGACCCATCCCAAAGGTGAAACAGTTGCCATATCCCCTTCTATCCGCATGTCTACAAACAACATTTTTGCCCTTCGTCAGGCCACGCTAGCCGGGCTAGGACTATCGGTAATGCCGCGTTGGTTTATCGAAGACGACTTAAAAAATCAGCGGCTGATAGACCTGCTGCCAGAATGGCGCGCGCCGAAGCTGACCATCAATGTGGCTTCACTACCCGGACGCCATCAGCCTCGCCGATTGCGTAGCTTCCTTAAAAGTTTGAGGACAGCAGTACCTAAAATTCCAGGCGTCGAGTAGAAGCTGATTTTTGGGGGTTCAAGCTATCTACTGCTTGAATTCATTAGTGCCTCAACTTCTTCCGGCATCAGAGGAGGAGTTTCTCCATTGATAATCCGGTTACAGGCATTGACACATTCGTTACAGATGTAAATACGAACATCACCTAGCAGTGGTCCAGCAATTAGAGAACCGACCTGCTGATTACTTTTGCCACAGAATGAGCAGCACAGTTCTGACCTACCTTGAATAGAAGCTTTAGCCGTCATTGTTTTAGTCTCCTGAAGTAAATTGGTATGCATTTGTGATTGAAACCGGGGGAGCTGCGTCCTTAGCTGAAGACGAGCTTTGTGTAATCGTCCTTTCACCGCGCTCACAGAAATATCTAAGTGTCTTGCCACTTCTTTGAGACTTAGCTGCTCAAAATAGAACAGCTGAGTTGCTAGGCGATTTTTGTGAGACAGAGTATCAACTGCCTCCCTCAGCGCAGAATGAAGTTCTTCCTGTTCCACCACCCGCTGAGGGTCGCATGAGCCATCAGAAAAGGGTATCGATTCGTCTATTCGATTCCCCACCATTGTCTCAAATGAGAAACTGATCACCTTTGAGAAACTGATCACCTTTTGACGACGCCAATGATTGCGGCAGATATTAAGCACAATGCCATACAGCCAGCTCTTAAAGCGCATCGGATCTTCAAGTTTTTTCAGAGAAAGATAGGCTTGAATCATGGCATCCTGAACCAGCTCTTGAGCCAGGATGTCATCACCCGTCACCCGTGCTGCTAGCCGCTGCGCCATTGGCTGATAGCGCGACACAAGCTGCCCGAATGCGGCCTTGTTCCCTTGTTGAGCAAGAAAAATTAGCTCCGAATCACTTTGCTCAGACATCCTGCCTCCCTGCATGGCTCTGCTTAATAGTGGCAAGATAAAGGGAAAAGGTTACCCGCTCGTGCAAGCATTCCCTATTAAACCTCAGCACTTTACCCATTCTGGCTTGGGCTGGCAGCAGTTTAAGGCTCTCCAGCGAGCATTCGAGGACTCGCCCGGCGTCAGGGTCAATTACTTTGATGGGGATGTCGAAATCTTAACCGTATCACCGCAGCACGGCATCATTGCAGGAAATCTGGGGTTTCTGCTGGAGCTGTGGATGCTGGAGCAAGGAATCGCCTTTGTCGCAACTGGAGATATGACTGTAGAGCGGGATCAGGTGGCCAGCGCGCAGGGCGATAAGTCTTACTGCTTTAGCGATCGCAAAACCATTCCCGACCTGTCTATCGAAGTCGTTATTGCAGGTGAAGGCTCAACTAAGCTGGCCCGCTATGCCGCTTTGGGCGTTTCGGAAGTCTGGTTTTGGCAAAACAGTGAAATTGCTATCTATCAGCTTGAAGGAACTCGTTACGCCAAAGTCGAAGTCAGTCAGTATGCACCAGGGCTGAACCTCAGCAATTTGGCCGCCTGTGTCGTCATTGAGAGCCGAGCAGCGGCCTTGGCAAAATTTAAAGCCGGCTGATTATTGACAATTTTCTGACCAGTGAAGCTGACAATTTACCAGACGTGGCTAGAGCTATTTGAGCGCTATGGCTTCCGGTTTTTTAGGGCGGGCAAGAATGGTTCAGAAACTGCCTGGAGAGTAAGAAAGCTGTGAGAATAGGTCGCATGGCTCCTGGGGTAAGCCAGTGCTAAAGCTGTTTAGCCATAAACACGCTGTTCGGATCGGCAACATATGTTCCAAAAGGACCTCGATACTCGAACCCATAGCGCAAATATAGGGAGCGGGCTGGGGCAAATTCAAGCATCGCTCCGGTTTCTAAATACAGGCAGTCGTAAGCCCGCTGCTCAGCTACTTGAATGATGTGCTCAAGCAGCTGCGAACCGATTCCTCTGCCGCGATAAGTCCGAGCAGTCCGCATCGATTTGATTTCGCCGGTTTTCAAATCGAGCTCCTTCAGCGCTCCACAGCCGAGTAGCTGATCGTCCAGCCAGGCTGACCAGAAGGTAATGTCGGGCGATCGCAGTGCCGTCAAATCAAGCGCATGAACGCTTTCAGGGGGTGTAATCTCACGCATTTCGGTGAGATGTTCTCGCAAAAAGTCGGTGATTTCTGGACCAGTCAAGTCATCTTCGCGAATCTGCATTCGACGCATGGCCTTGAGAATGAAAAGCCCTAGATGTCAAAATGGTAGCGAACTGCGCCGGTTTCAGAGTCGTTTTCGATATGCGCCAGGCCGCGGCGAACA
Source organism: Vasconcelosia minhoensis LEGE 07310 (assembly GCF_015207255.1). Lineage (GTDB taxonomy): Bacteria > Cyanobacteriota > Cyanobacteriia > Phormidesmidales > Phormidesmidaceae > Vasconcelosia > Vasconcelosia minhoensis. The sequence continues at coordinate 7,349 of NZ_JADEXG010000102.1, read as the reverse complement.
GCCTCCATCAGCACCTCTTGGGCTTCCTCTGGTTCCAGGCCCGTAATCATGACGGCCTTGCCCAGGGAGAGGACGTTATTACGGCTCTCAGCCGCGTGCAGGAGCTGTTGAATCGGGGTCAGCGGTGGCGGCTCAGATGCCGAAGGGCTAGAAGAAGCAGCTGGGGAAGTGCCAGAAGAAAATAACTCCAGCGTCTGACGGCCCAAATCGACCAAATCTAACGAGCTATCTGTACGGGTTCCAGACCACAGATACAGGTTCCGCTCCTTCGCCATCGATGGAATCAGAAACAGGTCAATAAACGTACCAAACCCAAACAAACCGCCCGTCAGCAGCCAGAGCAGGCCGCTGACCGGGCGACCTAGATAGAAGCGATGTAGCCCACCTAGTCCAAACATCCCGCAGGCGCAAAGCGCATAGGCGAGCAGAACGTTAACCTCGGGCTTACCAGAATCTGCTTTGCGCGAGCCAAGTCTGCGAGCAGCTGATTTATAAGTCGTCATAACGCCAAACCAGAAACGAGACAGTTCAAATAGTTCCAAATATAAGCGACCTCCGCCTTGAGGGAAGCAGCATCTGGGAACTTCTTAACATTTGAGACGGCGGCGGCCAGCGAGAGCGACCCAACCCTATTCCCTAGCCGCTTTCTTTAACAGGGCTTTAACCACTTTCATCAAGGCGATCGGGTCAACCGGCTTAGTCAGATGCCGCTGAAACCCGGCGGCTAAAATTTGCTGCCGTTCAGCCTCAGTTGCGCAGGCCGTCAGCGCGATCGCGGGTATCTGAAAATTCAGCTCCCTAACCCGGCGGATAAAACCATAGCCATCCATAGCCGGCATGGCAATATCGCTAATCAGCAAATCGGGCTCATCCGTTTGCAGCATCAGCAGGCCCTCCTCAGCAGCAGCCGCAGCGGCAACCGTCGCGCCGGCCTGCTCTAGCATAAACGTGAGGATATTGCGAGTATCGGCTTCGTCCTCAACCACCAGCACATAAATCCCTTGTAAATGTACCTTAGACAGCTGCGTCGTTGGCTGCCCGGGTGCCTGCCCGGCCAGCGCCATCGGCATCAGCGGCAAGCAGACGGAAAAAGTCGCGCCCAGTCCCTCGCCTTCACTCTCGGCTCGCACCGTTCCTCCATGCAGCTCTACCAGCTGGCGGACAATCGACAAACCCAAGCCCAGCCCGCCATACTTGCGAGTCGTACTGCTATCCGCCTGACGAAAAGACTCGAATAGGTAAGGAATAAAGTCGGCCTTGATCCCTCGGCCCGTATCGCTAACGCTAAAGCAGGCATAGGGACTGACCTGCTCCAACCGCAACCTGACCCGGCCCCCAGCGGGCGTAAACTTGATTGCGTTTGAGAGCAAATTCCAAACCACCTGCTGCAATCGGTTGGCATCGCCTAGCACGGGAGGAATACCGGGGTCAAAGGCTGATTCAATTTGAATAGACTTGGCTTCAGCCGACAGCCGCACGGTTTCTAAGGCCGCCTCAATCGTCCGTTCCAGATTGATTGGGGCCACCTTCAGGCTAAGCTTACCGCGCAAAATTCGCGAAATATCCAACAGATCCTCGACTAGCTGCGCCTGTAGCCTGGCATTGCGCTCAATCGTCGCCAGCGCCTGCTGGGTCTTTTCTGGGGTAAACGATCGCGTTTGCAGCAGCTTTGACCAGCCTAGAATAGGATTCAAGGGCGATCGCAGTTCGTGGGAAAGCATCGCTAGAAACTCATCCTTTACCCGATTAGCGATTTCTGCCTGCTCCCGGGCGGCCTCCGCCTGCGTTAGCAGCAGCTCCCGCTCGGCCTCAATTTGCTTACGGTCGGTAATGTCCTGAGCGGTGCCCACCGCCTGCACAATAGTCCCCTGGTCATTGCGAACGGCAAAACTGCGATCGCGAATCCAGCGTACAGCCCCATCGGGCCGGACAATCCGGTACTCATTTTCGACAAAGTCTTGATGCTGGCACTGGGCTACAACCTCAAGCACCTGGGCGCGGTCGTCAGGATGGATCGTCTCCAGCCAGAGCGCATGATCGCCGTAGATCTCCTCTGGAGAACGCCCCCAAATCTGTTGATAGGCCGGGCTGACGTAGAGAATTTTAGGAATGCGAAAATCGGTTATCCAAAATACGTCCTGAATCGTTTCGGCCATCTGCCGAAACCGTTCTTCACTAGCCCGCAGATTCTCTTCAATCTGGAGGCGTTCGGTAATATCAGTATTTGTCCCAAACCAGCGTAGGATGCACCCCTGAGCATCGCGAATCGGCAGCGCTCGCGAGAGAAAAGAACGATAGCTGCCATCTTTTCCCCTCAGAGGAAAAATATCTTCCCAGGGCTCGCCGGTTTCAAAACAGTGTCGAATATGCTCGACTACCCGCTGCACGTGGTCAGGATGGTGCACGTTTTGCCAGCCCCAGCCCTGCATCTCTGCCAATGTCGTACCGGTATAGTCAAACCAGCGGCGGTTATACCAAAAAATCGAGCCCGTCTCATCCGCCATCCAGGCCAGCTGTGAAATATGATCCGCTAGCGTATGAAAGCGCGATTCACTTTGCCGTAAGGAGGCCTTTAGAGCCGTCTCTGTTTGCTGATGTGGTGTTTGCTCGCGACAGGCGCACAAAATGCCTCCGACCTCACCCTGCTCATCCGCAACTGGGCTATAGGTCAAATCAAAGCTGCGACCCCCGCCGCCCGCCATCGCCGTCAAGCCCTCGATCTGAACCGTGCTGGCCTGTTGCATCACAACTTGAACCTTTGGCCCCATCATCGCCCAGAGATCGGCCCAAACCGTCCGAGCAGGCTGGCCTAACGCAGCGGGATGTCGCTGGCCTAAGAGCGCGATCGCGCCATCGTTGTAAAAATGGACTAGAGAGGGTCCCCACCAGAGAAACATCGGCTGCCGCGATCGCAGCATCATCCGCAGTGCCGCCCGCAAGCTTTGCGGCCAGGTTTCTATTGTTCCCAGCGAACTGTGGGACCAGGAATGCGCTCTGAGCCGCTCCCCCATCTCCCCGCCGTCGGCAAACGGATCGATCAGCCGCATAACTTCTGGCGATATGGCCCAGTCAGCCGTACCTGATGTTGCAGAGGCGCCATAAATTGCAAACGGGTCGCTAACAGTTTTAATTATTCTAAATTATCAGATCAATCCGAAAACGCGCCCACCGCAGGTTGAACCTGACGAAATCATTACTAGCGACTATGGATACTAGCGACTATGGACAGGCGGTCCATGGATCGGCTCGACAGACATTTTGATGCTAGTATGTCTACATGAGAACCACAATCCGGCTAAATGATGAGCTGCTACTGGCAGCAAAGCAGCATGCATTAGCAACGCAAAGAACGCTAACGCAACTCGTTCAAGATGCGCTGGTGTCACTGCTGGAAAAGGAGCGGAATGCAGCATCTCCGCGTACGGTAAAGCTACCTACTTTCAAGGGAGATGGCACCTACCCAGGTATAGATATCAACTGTAGTGCAAGTTTGAGAGACCATATGGATCTGTCTCAATGACAGAAAATGTCTATGCAGATGTGGGACGTCAATATTCTTATAAATGCATATCGAGAAGAGAATTCAGGGCACGAGTTTTACAATCAATGGCTGAAAAAACAGTTAGGGGCAGCAGAAACCTTTTTGTATTGCGATTGGATATTAAGTTCTTTTGTGAGAATTGTGACGCATCCAAAAATATACAAAACTTCGACTCCGCCGCCTGAAGCGCTAGAGTTCGTCAAAACGATAAGAAGCCAACCCAATGCGTTGGGAATCATGCCAGGGGCAAGCCATTGGCAAATATTTACTCAGCTGTGCTTAAGCAATAGTGTAAAGGGAAATTTAATCCCTGATGCCTATCTAGCAGCCCTGGCAGTAGAAGCAAACGCATTGTGGATTAGCGCTGATGAAGACTATAAAATATTTGAGCCAACCTTAACTTGGCAGCTGCTCCGCCCGTAGAAAAGGTTAGCCGCTTTGGATAGCTTGGTGCACAAAGCCAGCATCGACCTGCGTGCAGAGAATGACCTCAGCCTCTACCGATCTATCTCATGAGACGCTTCTGCCAGACATGAATCTCATGATAAGCTGCATAACCTTAAAATAAGATTAGCAGACAGACTATACAAATGGCACAATTTCTGCTGACCTGTGACCAGATTGCGCTACCTTAGCTGCATCCTTGCGTCAGGTCCCCAGCAATGAAAGATCAGTGGCAGGTCAGAGTTGGAATTGCCCTCGCGATCGCGGCCCTCGCGATCGCGCCGCCGTCAGCCTATTCCCAGACTTCAGAAACGGATGACGCGGCCGAAACCGTTCTCAACGATGGGCTAATGCTCGTACAGCAGGGGGAGATTGAAGCCGCGATCGCGGCCTTCAGCCAGGCGGCCCAGCTGAGTCCGACCCTGGCGGCCGCCCATTACAATCTAGGCCTGGCTCTGTACCAAAACAGTGAGATGCAGGCAGCCGCTACCGCCTTCTGGCAAGCGACCCAGGCCGACCCGGCCTTTGCCCTAGCCTACGTCAACCTGGGGGCAGCATTGCTAGAGGGCGATAACCCCGAGCAGGCTGAGGCGTACCTGCGGCGAGCAATCGAGCTCGATCCTGAGATGGGAATGGCCTACTACAACCTGGGGCTGGTACGGCGTCGCCAGGGGCAGCCGAGAGAGGCGATCGCTACCCTACAGCGGGCCGCCGAGCTTAGCCCTCAGGCCGCTGAGCCCCACTATCACATCGGGCTCGTTTATTTAGAACAGGGCCAGCCCGCCCTCGCCCGGAGAGCGTTTGCCAACGCGATCGCGATCGACCCCGCCTACCCCGAAGCCCACTACAACCTGGGCATTACCGAGCTCACCCAGGGCAATACCGCTGCCGCGCTGGCCCAGTTCGACCGCGCCATTGAGCTGCTTCCCACCTTCAGCCACGCCTACTATGCCCAGGGCGTCGCTCTATCCGGTATGGGTAATTATGATCAGGCCCAAACCCGATTGCAGGAAGCCATCAACCTCTTCGTCGCCCAGGGCAAAACCCAATGGGCGATTCAGGCTCAGCAGCAGCTAGAGCAGGTGGCAGTATTGCGATCTCGGTAAGCGCAAGCGAAACCAATGACTTTGGCAGCCCCTGTTCTATTCAGATGTTATCAGATTGAAGTCGAATAGTTACAATCAAGGCAGGGATTCGCTGAGTTGGGGATAAATTTGGGGGTTTGCCAGCATCCCGGTCAACAACCTGGAAGCTGTGTTTTTAAGGTCTTGAGTCGGTGAGTCCATTGCCTTAAGTCCTATTGTTGCCAGCCCAGGGGCGGTTCAATTTCTTCCGCTTCTGAAGATTCAGGAACATGGGCACCCGGCTTATCAACAATTTTAACCGTACTTGCCTGGGGGCCTTCTTCGCCTTCTTCTACAAAGAAATGAACCCCGGTCCCAATTGCTAAGCGATCGTAGTCATTCTGAAGAACACTGTTGCGGTGAAAGTAAATTTCCTGACCCTCCAGGGTCTTGAGAAAGCCGTAGCCTTCTTCTGGAAATAGCTGGGTAATAATACCCGTCACTGATTGGGTAGGATGGGCTTTGACCTGATCGTGTTGTCGCTCATTGAGTTCTTTGAGCTGTCGCTCAGCGGCAGCGAAGGTATCTCGAATCACCACTTCCAAAGGCTCGTACTGGGTTCCCTCTCCTGGGTTTTCCACCGCCGCCAGCTCATGACCGGGGGGTACGGTCAGATCGATTCGCACCCGATAGGGTGAGCCGTTACTAGGGCGATCGTGGGCCTTCTCAATGGCAATATGACAGCTACTAATATGGTCACAGACCCGCTCCAGGCGGGCAACTTTTCCTTGAACGAGGGCCTCAATCGCATCGGTCTTAGGCACGTCGCGGTAGGTAACTTCTAAGGGAACTTGCATAGGTCAATCTCTCCTATCTAGGTAGCTGAAGAGGTCTTCCATCCTGCTGATCGACGAGGATGGAAGACCATCAATTGGCTGAGCTGGGCAATCTTTAAAATATCAGTTGGAAACCTGTTGAGGCCATAGATCCCTTAACTCGGGCGGCAACATCTGGACAACATCTGCGATTTCACCCTGGCTAACCCGCTGCGTCAGAATCTTAAATACAGCCCGAACCAGGCGCTCAACATCGAAGCCAATGTCTGAGCTTTCTGGGGGCTGGATACTCTCAAAGTACTGGCGGATATGGCCGAGAAATTCTTCCTTAGAACGCTCCTTGCTAGGATTGGTGGCAGGCTTCCAATTTTCGTAGTAGAAGCCCCCTATCAAAATCGGCAACTGAGATCCTAGATGGGCGGCTTCCTCAGCCGTCAAGCGATCGCGCAGGGCATGCAGCGTTACTCGCAGGCCCTGAAAGGCCCGGTGCTTATCGTCCCAGCCCAGTTCGGCTGCCAGGTCATTGACCCAGGTATTGGTCTTCTGAACGGTCGTATCAAAAACAGGTAAGCCTGTCATACTCATAGCAATCTCTCCTGTTAGTCACTTCAAAAAATAAACTATCTGGAAACCCAATCAGGGCGACTCCTCAACCCCAGGGTCAAGGTAGGGCTAGTCATCCCTCACTGCTATTTCCTGCCAGTAGGCCGGTCGCTCGTAATGGCTGTGCAGCTCTATTTCGTAAGCCCGATTAATCACCTGGTCCGGGTCATATTCAGGGCTGTGCTTGATGGTTTCTCGGCTCAAGTCTACATTCACCCGTTGGCTTACCCAGTTCATCGACTGAAGCCACTGCGACGAGATTAGTACCTTTTTGCCGGGCCACCAGTTACGGGTATCCACTACCATGTAGCGAATTGACCAGGTCGAATCATCCAGAATGAAATCTTCAACATGACCAATTTCCCCATCGTGGGCATGAATATTATAGCCCTTGATTTCATGGGTACTCCGCAGGTGGGGGTCTCCGTGCGGTTCAGCCTCTGTGGCCGGGGCTGGCGTGGGAGCGGCCTCGGGTCGGGCTTCGTAGGTCGGGGCAACCGCACCCGCAAAACCGGAATAGGGAGGGAACATAGCAACGCCCCAGAGCCCAGGACCTTCCCAGTAGGGGGGATAACCGTAGTAGCGGAGGTACTCAGCCTCAACCTGTCGAGAAACCGGCTCGTCTAGAGAGATCGGGGGGCTATCTTCGACCTGCTGTCGGGTCAGGGCCAGAACCACCATCTCTCTATCCCAATCAATTCGCTCAATCGAGATGGGTGAGATTAAGACTAGCCGTAACTACTCAGGCTGAGGGAGAAGAGAGGGAGCATTGCCGGAAAAAAGTTCGACGAATGCATCCAAGATGTTGAGGTTCTGCTTTTTCAGAGTCGATAAATAACCGCGAATGTGGCAGAACTCTCT
>NZ_JADEXG010000101.1 GCF_015207255.1 Vasconcelosia minhoensis LEGE 07310 | reverse complement strand
AGGGTGGTGATAGCGCTCGTATTCAAGTGCGCTAATGTCGGCTTCGCTGAACTCTAGTTGAATCATGACCGCGGTGTCTTTTGGGTGGGCTAACTCAATTTCACCATGACTATAGAATTAGTTCAAGCCCGAACCGGCTAGAGTATATATCCTTGGACCTCTCTATCGGTCAGGGCTCAGCGAGTAGAATAGCGATAAGTCAAACTGCTGGCCAAGTTCGATAGACGATCCGAGACCTTGAGGTGCTGCCTCAGACCGAAGGCGCTACGAAATCATGGTAAATATCTATCTATGCGGCGCGATTCCATCTTTTACCAACTGTTTCAACAGTCACCCGAGCTGCTGTTTGAGCTGTTGGCCAATCCTCCCGCCAACGCTGAGAATTACCGCTTCGATGCCGTATCGGTCAAAGAGCCTACCTTCGAAATTGATGGGGTGTTCCTGCCGCCAGCATCAGAACCGCCGGGCGTTGTCTATTTCTGCGAGGTCCAGTTTCAAAAAGATGAACAGCTCTATGAGCGGCTATTTGGCGAACTATTCCTGTATTTCTACCGCAATCGCGATCGCTTTAGCGACTGGCAAGCCGTCGTCATCTATCCTTCGCGAACAACCGAGCAGCGTCAGACCCATCCCTACCTCACGCTGCTGGAAAGCGAGCGAGTCCATCGAGTCTACATCGATGAGCTCGGCGAGATTGACCAGCTACCGTTAAACGTCGCGCTGATGGCGCTCACCGCAGTTGATGAGACTGCTTCACCCGAAGTCGCCCGCAATCTGCTTGCCCGCTCCCAGCAGGAAAGCCCGCCGACTACGAGTCGCGCCATAATAGATATGATTACGACAATTATGGTCTACAAATTTACCAATCTGAGTCGGCGAGAGGTTGAGGCAATGATGGGAGTCAGACTACAGGAAACTCGGGTCTATCAGGAAGCCAAGGCAGAAGGGAAAGCAGAAGGGAAAGCAGAAGGGAAAGCAGAAGGGAAAGCAGAAGGGAAAGCAGAAGGGAAAGCAGAAGGGAAAGCAGAAGGGAAAGCAGAAGGTGAGCGGAGAGCGACAGTATCACTTATCCTACGGCTGCTCGCTCGTAAAGTCGGCGAAATTTCGGCAGGGACGCGATCGCAAATCAACACCCTATCCCTGCCTCAGCTAGAGTCCTTAGGGGAAGCCCTGCTAGATTTTTCCAGCCCAGCCGATTTAGAAACCTGGCTGGCAGCGCAGGGTCGATAGCTACCCTTTGCCTGCCCTGTCATCATCGATATGCTCAAGTTTTGGAACAAAGGCGGGTTAGTCCTGAGCGGCCCGTGGGAGCGGCAGGCTAACTTGGAGGCGGGTGCCGCGTTGAAAGCCTTTGCCAATAGCCGTTGGACTGCTGATGGTGAAGGTGCCGCCGGTCGCTTCGGCCCGATCGCGCATACTCTGCAAGCCAAACCCCGTACGAGCCTGATCGGGATTGAAGCCCTTGCCATCATCTTCCAGCGTTAGCGTCGCCACCGCTGCCGAACTCACCAGCTGGAGGTGAATATGGCGGGCGTTGGCATGTTTAATAATATTGGTCAGCCCTTCTTGCACAATGCGATACAGAACGAGATTGAAGTTGGCGGGCAGGGGACGGCTGAGCTGAATGTCCTGGGTGACGGTCAGCGAATTTGCTGAATCGGTTTGCAGGCTTTTGAGCAGCTGCGCGATCGCGTTTTCCAGCGTCCTCCCAGCCAGCGGGTCCTGTCGCAGCGCGGCGACAGACTGGCGCACGTCCTGTAGCGACTGGCTGCCCAGCCGCTTGGCCTCGCTCAAAAACTGCTGCGCTCTGGACGGATCTTTGTCCCAGAGCTTGAGCGCGCTTTCTAGCTGAATATTCAGGGCGGTGAGCGAGTGGCCCAGGGCATCGTGAATTTCGCGGGCAATGCGGCTGCGCTCCTGATCCATCGCCAGCTTTTCAATTTCCTGGGCAGAGCGGCGCAGCTCCTGGTTGACCTGCTGAAGCTGCTGCTGGCTTTGCCGCTCGGTGAGCAGTGCGTTAATCAGCAGCACGACGAGCAGTAAAGACAGGCCAAAGAGCACGATGAAGTTGAGCTGAAAGCCCATAATCAGTCCCTGCAGCCGATTTTGGGCACCCGGGGGCAGGCGGCGACTGATGGCTGAGAGCGATCGCAGCCTGACCTGTAGCCCCGCTACAAAGAGCACAAAGGCAGCGCCTGCCAGCATCACCCGACCCGCTAAGCCATACATCAGGCAGCCGCGAATGACTAACACTAGATAGACCGCTGGAATAATTCGCCCATCGTTGAATACCGTGGCTGAGGTGATCAGCGTCAGCAGAATCTGTCCCAGCGTATGGCCCAGACGCGGCAGCTTGCCCAAAGGCAGGTAGAGCCCCATAAGCCCAAACAGAATTAGGGGAACCACAGCAATCAGCGGGCTATGCTCCCAACCGGGCGGCGGACCATGGCGTCCAACCGGCGGCGGCGGTACATCCAGCAGGCTCATCAAGGCAACGGCCAGCAGGCCCCACTCCAGATAGAGCAAAAAGCGAAAGGGATGATTGCTTAGCTGAAGGGCTCGGCTCATCGGCGTGAGGGAAGGACGCTTCACCAAACTATCGCCCGAGTGGAAAGGCGCCGTCCAGTTTCCCAGACAAATCATGACAAAAGTCATGGGTGCGATTGTGACCTTTGCAGCCTCTCAGGCTGGATCGCTTTGCCTAAGCTAGAAGAGTCCAAAGCAGACTTCTAGCCCTTGAACGCTAGCGGTTCTACCCTATTAATCTACAGAACACACAAACCATGAAACTCAACTTCAAGACGATTTCTCTGGGCAGCCTAGCCGCCGTGGCCCTGCTAATTGCTCCGCTGACCTGGGTCCATTCCGCCAACGCCAATGGCGGCGGCCACCGGCGGCCAAATCTAGAGCAGCTTGACCTGACCGAAGAGCAATCCGCCCAGATTGAGACTATCCGCACCGATACCCGCAGCCAGATGGAAGCGCTGCTGACCCCAGAGCAGCGAGCTGCTGCAGCGGGCAGTGAGTCGCCACGTGAAGCGTTGCGATCGCTCGATCTCACTGACGAGCAGCGGCAGCAAATGCGAGCCATCCGCGAGTCCTCCCGCGAGCAAATCCGCGCTGTGCTCACCGACGAACAGCAGCAGCAGCTTCAGGAAATGTGCCCGGAACGGCCTCAGGGCAATCGTCAGAGCCATCGCTAGGAAGGACTTATGCTGAGCGGGTGACAGGACGGAACAATCGGTTAAGTAGTCAGCCAAAATTAATTACATGATTTTTGCAGAGAGAAGTCTGATGTCATGCCGAGCTAGTCGAGGCATCTCACCTTGAAGCATCAGCATTCGAGAGATTCCTCGCTTGCTCGGAATGACAAATCCTTTTATGTAAATTTCAATGCTCAGGTACTTATCTACTCAGCATCCGAATTTTACATTGCGTAAAATTACTCTGTTACTGGAGAACAAAATCCGGTTGGGGCAAGCGGTAAGTTAAGGGCTGCTCTTTTTTCCGCCGGAAGGTGGCCCCTCAAAACCCTATGACGCTTAGAAATTTGTCCCTGTTCTGGGCTGCCGTAGGCGCGATCGCGCCAATTGCGCTACCCGCTGAAGCTGTATCACTCGACTTTGGCGAAACCGCCGTCGATGAAATTTACTACCTTTCTAAGAATCTGGCGGGCCGCAGCGTTGGCACGGACAAAGAAGCCGAGACGGTGGACTACCTGACCGGGCGGCTAGGCGAGCTGGGCTACCAGCCCAAGCTCCAGTCCTTCAGCTACGACTTTAGAGACGAGAGCCTGACCTCCTATAACATTGTGGCCGAGCGTACCGGGCGGCTGAATCAGCAGGTGATTGTCGGCGCTCACTATGATAACGCGCCTAGCCGACCGACCCTCGACCGGTCAAATTTGCAGGGAACGAACGATAACGCTTCCGGTGCAGGTGTCTTGCTAGAACTGGCCGAGCGGCTGCAGCCCGACCCGGAACTGACCTATCAGTTTGTCCTATTCGGCGCTGAGGAAATTGGTCTGGTCGGCTCTGACTACTATGCCGACAGCCTGGGCCGCAGCGGGGTCAAGAAAACAGAATTTATGGTTAATCTGGACAGCCTGATCGTAGGCGACCGGATGTACTTCAACGCTGGACGCGGGGCGACAGAGAATCCAGGCTGGTTTGAGTATCGAGACCTGGCGCTGGAAATTGCGGCTGAGTTGGACATCGAAGCCTATACCAATCCAGGACTCAACCCCAACTATCCGGCGGGGACGGGCTGCTGTAGCGATCTAGAATCCTTCGACCAGCTGATGCCGGTACTCGCAGCGGAAGCGACGAACTGGTCCATCGGCGAGCTGGACGGCTACACCCAAACCGCCAACCCGGCAGTTCCCGGCGGGGCCACCTGGCACGACCCAGCGACCGACAACCTCACCTTTATCAATCGGGTTTTCCCTGGTTTAATTGAGGAACGGGCAAGCAACTACGTCGCCGTATTCGATACCCTACTCAGCTGGGTTGACGATCGGTATGAGTCGGTCCCCGAGCCGACCGGGATGGCAGGAATGCTGCTCGCGGCTGGCCTGGGTGGATGGGTCAGCAAGCGCCGCCGAGCCTGACTGCCGTAGGACACTCCACTATGCCGATCGAACTTCTGCCTACAGACTCCGCCGCGCAGCTCCGTCGCAGGCTACACCGGCAGCCGGAGCTATCCGGGGCAGAGTTTCAGACGGCTCAGCAAATTCTGCATTTCTTTGCCGACCTCAAGCCGGATGAAACCTTAACCGAGCTGGGCGGTACCGGCGTTGCCTTTGTCTTTAGCGGGGCGGAGCCCGGCCCGACGGTGCTGCTCCGCTGCGAACTCGACGCCCTGCCAATTCAGGAAGAGAATACCTTTGCCCATCGGTCTACTGCCGCTGGCTGCGCTCACAAGTGCGGTCACGATGGGCATATGGCGATCCTGGCGGCAGTTGGAATTCAGCTAGCGGCTCAACGTCCGCTGCGAGGTCGGGTGGTGCTGCTCTATCAGCCGGCTGAAGAGACCGGGCAGGGGGCAGCGGCAGTGATTGCAGACGAGAAGTTCTCGCAGATCAGGCCGGACTATGTGTTTGCCCTACACAACCTGCCCGGCCAGCCTTTGGGTCAGGTCGTAGTTCGCTCGGGCACCTTTAGCTGCGCTTCGCGCGGGGTGACGATTACCCTACTCGGTAAAACTGCCCACGCCGCCCAGCCAGAGACTGGCATTAGCCCAGCTGCGGCGATGTGCCAGCTGATTGACGAACTCAGCCAGCTGCCGACCCGGCTGGGGTTTGGTGACGAGCTGGCGTTTGCGACGGTGGTCGGGGCGCGGCTGGGTGAAAAAGCCTTTGGCACGTCACCCGCTAAGGATCGAGAATTAAATAACTTGACCATTTGTGCATGTCTCGCGGCCCTCACCCCGGCCCTCTCCCCGGGGGAGAGGGAGCTAGATCCGGCCCCCTTCTCCCCCGGGAGAAGGGTTGGGGATGAGGGCTCGGGAGTTGTGCATCTTATTAAATCCTTGATCCTAAGGCCGAAGTGATGGCAACGCTGCGCAGCGAAACCGATGAAACGATGCAGCGGATTGTTAGCCATATAGAAGAAAAGGCGCGTCAGCTCGCCAGCGTCTCGGACCTGCGCTGTAGCCTGGCCTACGAAGATGTCTTCAATGCCACCGTCAACGATCCGGCCGCGGTAGAGCGCGTCTGCGCGGCGGCGCACCAGTGCCAGGTCCCGCTTACCCGGATCGAGGCTCCCCTACGCTGGTCAGAAGACTTTGGCCGATTTACCGCGATCGCGCCCGGTGCCCTATTCGGCCTCGGTGCGGGTCAACAGGAGCCCGCCCTGCACAATCCTGACTACGACTTTCCCGAGTCGCTAATCGAGCGAGGCGCTACCCTATTTCTGCAAATTGCCGCTGACTGTCTGAGCGAACCCGCTAATCAGCCCGCTGCTGAATCGGTAGCTGAATAACAAACTCGGTTCCCCGGCCCAGGGTCGAAAAATAGGTGAGCTTGCCCCGGTGTTTTTCAGTCACGATCTGGTGGCTGACCGACATGCCCAAGCCCGTGCCCTTGCCGACCGGCTTGGTCGTGAAGAAGGCGTCAAACAGCTGTTTTTGCACCGCTTCTGGAATGCCGGTGCCGGTATCGGCGATCGCGATTTCAACTTGTTCTTCTACCACTGATGTGCGAATTTTGATCTGGCCGGTCGGGAATTCGGCTTCCGACTGCGCGATCGCGGCCTCTTCAATCGCATCGATGGCGTTAGCCAGGATGTTTAGAAACACTTGATTTAATGGCCCTGGATAGCATTCCACCAGCGGTAAAGCGGTGTCATAGTCTCGGATCACCTCAATTTCTGGGCGCTTGGGCTGAGCCTGGAGCCGATGAGACAAAATCAGCAGCGTGCTCTCAATGCCTTCATGAATGTCTATCGGCTTGAGCGCGGCTTCGTCAGAGCGGGAAAACATCCGCAGCGACAGGACGATTTCGCGAATCCGCTCAGACCCGACTCGCATCGACTTGAGAATACGCAATAGGTCCTGCTGTAGAAACGCTAGGTCAATTGCTTTAGCCGCAGACTGAATTTCGCGTGCCGGGTTGGGATAGTGGCGCTGGTGAAGCCGTACAAAATCTAGCAGGTCCCTGGCATAGTCTTCGACAAAGTCCAGGTTGGCATAGACGAAGTTCACCGGATTGTTGATTTCGTGCGCAATCCCGGCGACCAGCAGCCCCAGACTCGACATTTTTTCATTGTGGACCATCTGAGCCTGCGTCTTTTTGAGTTCCTGCAAAGTCTGCTCCAGCGTATCTGCCTTTTGCCGCAGGGCCGTTTTTGAAACTTCGAGGCTGGCATTGCTCTGCTCTAGCTGCCACTTGGCGGCCTGCAATCTTCGCTCCGCCTGCCGCCGTTTGTGGATGTACTGATTGATCAAAATCAGAATCACCGCCCAGGCAGCCGTGAGGACAAGCAAACTGACGAAACTAATCAGGCTAGACCGAGACAATGCTGCCCCGTAGGCATCCAAACTGGACTGCATCCGCTGCTGTAGCGCATCCGTTGTCTTGCCCATGCCAGCCGCATAGACCTGCTTTTGGGTTTCGTAATCTGAGCTAAACAGCAGCGCTGATGCCTGTCCCGTCTGCCTCCGATGAACCAAAGCGAATGCCCGGTTTTCCAAATCTACCAGCTTGATGTTGGCAGCATCCGTCTGAGAGGCATGGTCCGCATAGGTTTCAGGCGCGATCTGAATCGCCTGCTTGATGGCGGCATCTAGCTTCGGTTCGTATGTCCGATAGCGCTCTTCCCACTGCAGATCCCCCGTTGCAGCTGCCATCCGCGCCGACATGGTCAACACCTCGTCCAGATGAATAATTTCGCCCACCAGCTGCTCTAGCTGAAATTCTGCAACGACGCCGCCCTTAAAATTCTGCGAGATCTGCCAGGCGTTCCAGCTGCCGGTCGCCACCAGCATCAGGCTGAACACCACTGCCAGAGTCAGTCCGGGCATAAAAAGTTTGTGCTTCAGGTGATTCAACATCAATTCAGCCCTTCAAACGCCGGTCGTTTGTCTCAGCCAAGATTCCACACTCACAGCAAATGCACCTAAAGCCGCAGTGGAAAAACTCTCCTCAGAGTTCCCCCTAATGACCTAGAACCGATCACGGCTGGCGTTGGTGTTCATAGAACATAGAGCTGGCACTAGCCCTAGAGTACGCCCCATGGACTACTCCCATTGATTTTCGACTTCAGCAGCGTTGGGCGTGCTGTCAGGTATGAAATCATACGGTGATTTGTCGGTGACTAGCTCTAGCTGACGTTCTGGTGACGCTGGCTTACGGCGACGGGAGATATTTTCTTCTGTGGTTTCTTCGGCAATCACTTCATAGAGTAATGCGGTTTTTTGGCCGTCGCCTTTGCGCAGCACCCGGCCCAGACGCTGGACGTATTCTCGGGTGGAACCGCTGCCAGAAAGCAGGATGGCAATGCGGGCTTCTGGCACATCGACGCCTTCGTTGAGCACATGGGAAACGACAATGACCCTGTATTCACCGGTACGAAACTTTTGCAGAATGGTGTGGCGCTCTTTCACCGGGGTCTGATGGGTGATAGCGGGAATCAGGAAATCCTGGGAGATCCGGTAGACGGTGGCATTGTCGTTGGTGAAGATCAGGGTTGGGTCGGGATAGTGCTGGTCGAGCAGCTGGTCGAGAATTTTGAGCTTACCGGCAGTACCAAGGGCGATATTCTTCGCCTCGCGGTGGGCCAGCATTGCCCGGCGACCGGCTGGGGAGCGAGCGCTGGCCTGGACGAAACGCTGCCAGCCCTGGGTACTGCTGAGCCAGATTTTGGATTTTTGCAAAAAGTCATTGCGCTGCTGGATCAGGGTGCTGTAGCGATCGCGTTCCGCCAACGACAGCGGCACCTTAATCGGCACAATTTCGTAGGGGGCCAGCGCCTTGCCGGAAAGCTCCGCCGCCGTTTTAGCATAGACTACCGGACCGAGCAGCGTATCCAGGTCGGCGTGGCGACCGTCGGCCCGGTCGGGCGTCGCCGTCAGCCCCAGCCGGTAGGGCGCAATTGAATATTCAGCAATCACCCGGTTAAAGTCGCTAGGCAGATGGTGGCACTCGTCGCAGATCAGCAGGGCGTACTGATTGCCTAAGGTTTCAGCATGGATAGCAGCGCTGTCGTAGGTCGCCACTAGAACTGAGGTGCGATCGCGTGACCCGCCCCCCAGCAGGCCAATCTCAACACCAGGAAACGCCGCTTCTAGCTGGGCATACCACTGGTGCATCAGGTCCAGCGTCGGCACCGTAATCAGCGTACTGCGCGGCGTCGTCTGCATCGCCAGCTGGGCCAAATAGGTCTTACCCGCGGCGGTCGGCAGCACCACCACCCCGCACCAGCGGCTATCAATCCAGGCTTGCAGCGCTTCGCGCTGATGTGCATAGGGCGTCATGGTTAGGTTAGCGTTCAGCGTCAGCGGCTCAAACCCCTGCACCTGGTCGTCAAAACTGACCCCATCGGTTTTGAGCGCCTCAACCAGGCGTCGATATTGGTTAGCCGGAACCCGAAAGCGCTCAACCCGGTCGTCCCAAACCGCATAGTCAATCCAGGCCTTACCCCGGGGCGGCGGATGGAGAATCAAGGTGCCGCGGTCAAATTTTAGGGTCGGCGTTCGCGCCATACCAGGGCTGGCTATAGGGGGCGGCTGCTAAAGCCTTTTTTAGGATAGCGGCAATTAGTAAGTTAAGCGCGCAGTTCTGCTGAGAAATTGCTGATGACGAAGTGTCTGCGTCAGGGCGAGACGGGGGGCTCAATTCGCAAGGGAAGCAGCGCTCTAAAGACCGACCCAGAGCCCACCTGCGAAGTCATTTGCAGCTCGCCCTGCAAGAGTTCAGCGACCTGGAGGGCAATCGTCAGACCTAGCCCCGTGCTATCAGACTGCTGTCGGCCCGGTTTGCCGCGATAGAACGGATCAAAAATCTGGGACTGATCTTCGTCATCGATGCCGACGCCGGTATCAGAAACGACGATTTCAAACTGACTGGGGGAGACAGGCCGACAGCTGACCTGGACACTACCGGATTCGGTATAGCGAATGGCGTTGCCCACCAGATTCATCACAATTTGCTGAAGCCGCAGCCGGTCTGAAACCACCTGGTCAGACGAGACAGTACAGCTGACCCTAATTTCCAGTCCTTTCTGCTCAGCCTGAGGCTCCAAAATCTGCACGACGTTCTGAATCAGCGCCTCAATATCAATCGGCGCCACGTTGAGGGTGATTCTTCCTGCTTTGTGTCGAGAAATTTCTAAGGTGTCATTGATCAGCCGCAGCAGCTGCCGACCGTTTTTTAAGATCCGCTCAATGTACTCTAAATGTTTTTTGTTGTCTTGACCTTCGAGTCGTTTATTTTGTTTAATAAAAATATCCGAGTAGCCGATGATCGAGTTCAGCGGATTTTTCAGCTCGTGGGCAAAATGGGAAAAGGTTTCCTGCTCCATCTGTACCAGACGGTTGAGTTCTTGATTCGTTAGCAGCAGCTGGTGGTGAAGCCTTTCAAACTCCTCCAGCCTTTCGCCGACATATTTTTCAAAACAAACCGTCACCATTGCATCAACAGCCGTGTTGAGCAGCCGCACGGCCTTTAGCGTGTCCTGCGATGAGCCTGCGAGCAGTTCATCTTCTAAGCTGTCAAAGATGACTTCCCGCAGCAGGCCGTATTCGTGGGCAATTTCCTTCGGGTCATAGCCCTGCTGGGCGCGGACAAATCCGTGCTTCAGGCTTTTGTCAATAATCGGGCGGAAGCCGCTTTGACCCGACTCTGAAAATAGGGCTGCCAGCGCTTCTATGACTTCAGGCAGGCTATTGCGCACTGCTTGATAAGTTAGCTCTTTGTTACTCTCAATTTCGACATCCTGGCGAACTAAGTCAGTCCAGGCCTGAATAATGTCGTCCTTTTTATCGAGTAGTGCTTGACTATAGTTCATTCCCAAAGCCTACTCTTCAGCCCCCTTAGCCCGTTCACACCGATATCTCCATCAGACCATTGAGCCATCAGTCGCTTGACTAGAGCATTCGGAACTGTAGCGCTTTGAGAGGATTGACAAATTGCGGCAAGCCACAGGCTAAAGGAGCTCAACCCAAATTCAGTATCTGCATTGTATGACAAATTCAGGGATCATAAGTTGTTTTTTTAAGCAGACTCAGAATATAGCAGCTTAGCAGATTCTATCAGGCTTGACCAGAACGCCAGGCACAGCAGGTACCGGTTCTACGGCCCCGATCAGCCGAGGGG
>NZ_JADEXG010000025.1 GCF_015207255.1 Vasconcelosia minhoensis LEGE 07310 | reverse complement strand
CTAGTCGTCCCCGTGAGTACATCCATCAGGTAGCCCGTAGCGTCATTGCTGGAGTCAACAATCATATCGCTAGCGGCCCGACCTAACTCTGGGTCAGACTGGATCATGCCCTGCTCTAGCCATTCATGCATGGCGACCAGGTAAAACAGCTTGACGACGCTGGCCGGGTAGATCAGCTCGACACCCCGATAGCTCGCTGCGGGCGGACGCGCCTGCCAGAACGTCTCAGGACTCAGCGACCCCCCGGTATTAACCATGCAGGGGGGCGAATAGACCACCCAAGTGACGGCAATCTGGGTTTGGGAAAGCCGAGGAAATTCGCGCCAGGTCGCTTCCAGGACGCTATCCAGGGCGGTTTGGAGCGCTGGAGCAGGTTGAAAAAATTTGCGGGGCATTGTCAACAAAAGTTACATCAGGCCGTCAAACTGCCAAACAGGCTGCAACCAGACCGCTAGACAAAGCCTAGGTCGGTGCCGCTGCCAGCATGGACTCGGGCTAGCTGCTCATAGCGCTTGGCATGGTCAATCAGGTCGGCGGCTTCAGCTTCGGAAAGGGGACGAAAGATCTTGCCGGGGACGCCCACGACCAGCGATCGCGGCGGTACATCCTTGTTTACCACTGTCCCTGCGCCAATCAGGCTGCCACGACCGACCCGCACGCCGTTCAGAACAATCGCACCGATCCCGATGAGGCTGCCGCTTTCAATATGGGCACTATGGATCACCGCCCGGTGGCCAACGGTGACATGGTCTTCGAGGATGGTTGGCAGGTGCGGATCGCCGTGCAGCACTGCCCCATCCTGGACATTGCTACTGGCCCCGATGCAAATCCGATCGACATCGCCCCGCACTACGGCGCCATACCAGATGCTGGCCCCCGGCCCGATCTCTACCTGGCCGAGTACGGTTGCATTCGGCGCTACGAAGGCGGCCTGAGAAAGGTCTGGTTCGGGCCAAAATTGGCTAGGAGCCGAGATCAGTGGCGAGACAAGTGGGAGAGAATCCACGAAATAACCCCGTTGTTTATCAAGAGAATCTGCACAAACCCGGTCAAGGGCCGGATCGCCCCCCGCTATAATAAATCCACCGGAGCCTATCTGCTATGGGTGCCCCTCAAGCCTCTTCAGGTCGATTATATCGATGGTCAATTCTGCCTTTCAATATCCCCTATATGGCCCAGAAATTCGGTGCCCCCACTGTCGCCAAACCATTTCTGCCCTAACCCTGACCGATAGCTACCTCTGCCCTCGTCACGGCGCTTTTGAGGCAAACCCTGACACTCAGGAGCTGGTGCATGTGCAGTCGGGTCGGCACTGGCGGCAGTGGGAAGGCGAGTGGTATCGCCAGCATACCCACCCAGACGGCATTCGCTTCGAGATTCACGAAGCTCTGGATCGGCTCTATACCCAGGGCTATCGGGCGACTCGGGTGATCATTGCCGAGCGCTACAAGGACCTGGTTCATGCCTATCTGGAGCACAGTACTCCCTGGCAAAGCCAGAGCGCTAGTGGGGCTCCCCGGCTCTACGGACTGCCGGTAGACTTTAGCCCATCGTCTGAGGTTGAGCCCTGCTGGGCAATTATTAACTTTGATTTAGAAAAAGAGCCCGGTGTGCCGACCCAATACCGCTATCTTAAGTTTTTTGAATAGTTCGCATCGTCCGTTCCTATCCTTTTGCCCAAGCCCCATGCACCACGTTTCTATCCGCACGGCTGATATTCATCGGGCGATCGCGTTTTATGAACAGCTCGGCTTTACCGTAATCGAGCGCTTTACCGCCGGGATCACCCTGGCCTGCTGGCTAGAAGGACTCGGGGGCCGGGTTGAGCTAATCCAGGTGCCCGAGCCCCGGGCGGCCGCCGATGCCTTTAGCGATGAGCACTACACCGGCTACTACCACCTTTCCTTTGACCTAACCCGGCAGACGCCAAGCCTGCCCGGCTGGCTGACTGCCCTGCGTCAGCGGTTCGACCGGGCCGATATCCCGCCGCTGACTGTACTCCTCGAGCCCCAGCAGCAGCAAATTGGCCCCCAGGTGTACGAAGTCGCCTTCATCGCCGATGCTGACGGCCTGCCCTTAGAATTCATTCGACGGCTGGGTGATGAGCAATAAACCCATTCCCTTTGCCGATAACTGGGCCTATCTCAAAACTGAGCTCAGCTGGCTCGATCGGCTGCTGATGCTGGCCGTCGCCCGCCAGCGCCAGGAGACTAAGGACACCCAGCGGTTGGCTAAAACCCCAGCTGACAGAGTCAGCAGCCACTGGTGGAAGGGGGTTATTTCTTTCCAGCAGCCTGCCTACGACGACTGCCGCCCGCCCCAGTCGGCCGCACCCAAGGGCAGCTACCAGCAGCAGCTCGAGGCTCGCGTCAAGGTCAGTCAGCAAAAAGGGGTGGCGCTGGCCCTGCCTGCCCTACGGCAGCATCTCGGGCTCACCCTGTTCGAAAAAAATTTGATTTTGCTGACCCTAGCCCCGGAGATCAACCGCCGCTACGGCCGGCTCTACCAATACCTGCATACTGGTAACGATCAGGGGGTAGCCGAACTGCCGACCCTAGACCTAGCGCTGCGGCTGCTCTGCCGCAATGACTTGGAACGTCGCCGGAGCCGCGCTCAGCTAGCGGTAGCGGAGTCTCTGCTCCAGGGTCGAGTGCTCAGCTATGTTGCGCCTGCCGCTTCTACCCGACTCAGCAGCTATCTGCGGCTGAGCGATGACTGGGTGGACTATCTGCTCGCAGAGCAGCCCGATCCGGCCTTGCCCGCCCTGCGCCTATCCGGTTCGGTTCTTGCCCTGCCACCGGGCGTAACCCGTTACATTCACCCGACTACGGCCGCAGTCGGATGGCCCCAGCTGGTGCTACCGCCCGAGCTTAAGGTGCAGCTCCAGGGACTGAGCCGACCGCCCAGGAAAGCTGATTGCCCTGCTCAGCCAACGGCGGGGATCGCCCTATTTGTGGGGCCGTCAGGGACGGGGAAAACGCTGGCCGCGATCGCGATTGCCACAGCGCAGCAGCAGCCGCTATACCAGGTTGATTTGAGTAGTGTGCCAGAATCTGACTGGCTCAGCCTGCTGACGGCGCTCCAGCCAGAGCGCTATCCGGTCTTGCTGATTAAGGCTCCCTC
This sequence comes from Vasconcelosia minhoensis LEGE 07310, assembly GCF_015207255.1. Classification (GTDB taxonomy): domain Bacteria; phylum Cyanobacteriota; class Cyanobacteriia; order Phormidesmidales; family Phormidesmidaceae; genus Vasconcelosia; species Vasconcelosia minhoensis. The sequence continues at coordinate 61,417 of NZ_JADEXG010000025.1, read as the reverse complement.
AGTCTGGTTTGGCCGCTCCTCAGCCCTGGATTCGGCCCGACTGCTAGACTGGCTCCAGCAGCGCCGCAGCGCTCGCTTTACCGGGCTGAGTACGCCCTATCTGCACCTGGTGCGAGCCCGCTGGCGGCAGCTGATGGATACTGTTCTCGATTTTCCACTACCCGACAGGGACGCTCGTCAGCAGCTTTGGCAGCAGGCTCTGGCCGCTGCAGCGGATTTGGACGCAGGCGAGTCGCTAGACTGGGCCAGCCTGGCAAAGTCATTCAAGCTCAGCGGCGGCGAGATCCAAGCTATTGCGGCTAGCGCGATCGCGCTAATGCAGACAGAAGCAGCGCCAACCGTGACTGCGGCCCATCTGCGGCTGGCTTTAATTCAGCATGGCAAGCCCGTTAGCCAGCTGCCATTATCGATCCAGCGCTAGGCCGCCGGAGGCGCTGTCCCCATTTCTGGTTCAGCTGTGGGACCAACTTGGGGTAGGGTTTCTAGGTGCTGCCAGACGGCCTGCATCAGTGTCTCTAATCCCTGTTGGCTGACAGCTGAAACGGTGAAGACAGGCCGATTGCTGGCGGTCGTGAGAGCCGCTGAGAGCGCCTCGGCCGGCTCAGGCGGCAGCGCATCGATTTTGTTAAGGGCAAGCAGCTGCGGGCGATGGGCCAGGTCTCGACCGTAGGCGGACAGCTCTTGCTGGATAATGTGGTAATCGGCAATGGGATCGGCCGCGGTCGCATCGACCAGGTGTAGCAGCAGCCGAGTGCGCTCGATATGGCGCAGAAATTCGTGACCGAGGCCCAGCCCAGCATGGGCACCGGCAATGAGGCCGGGAATATCGGCGAATACGGTACCGTCGCCGGTGGGTTTGCGAACGACGCCGAGGTTGGGGACCAGGGTCGTAAAGGGATAGTCGGCAATTTTGGGCTTAGCCGACGACAGCGTCGAGATCAGCGTTGACTTACCCGCGTTGGGCAAGCCAATAATCCCCACCTCCGCTAGCAGCTTCAGCTCCAGGCGGATTTGCCGCTCTTCACCCGGCAGCCCTGGCAGGGCATGCTCCGGCGCCCGGTTGCGGTTGCTCAAAAAATGTCGATTGCCCAGGCCACCTTTACCCCCCGGCGCGACGCACAGGGTTTGGCCAGGCTCGACCAGGTCGCCCAATTGCTCGCCGCTGACGGCGTCGTAGACCAGCGTGCCGCAGGGCACTTCAACAAGCCGATCGGCGCCAGCGGCGCCAGTTTTGTTCTTCGGCCCACCCCGACCCCCGTGGGACGCTTGAAACCGATGGGCGTAGCGAAAATCGAGCAGGGTCTGAAGATTTTCGTCGGCGACTAAAATGACTGAGCCGCCCCGACCGCCATTGCCGCCGGACGGCCCGCCAGCCGGTACATACTTTTCTCGTCGAAAGGCGGTGAGGCCGTCGCCGCCGTTGCCACCGGCGACTTCAATTTCTGCCTGGTCGATAAACTGCATAGGGATATTAAAGGGGCTTTGGAATTTAGGGCTGTAGTTCTGCTGCAGCGGCACGAATCCGGTTGGCTAGGGCTGCATCGGTCTGGAACGACTGGGTGAGGGCATTGAAGCGTTCAGCGGTGAGGCCGCTGTCTTCAACCAGCTCACGGGCACTGTTACAGTAGCTGATTAGGGGCGCTTTGACCTGCGATCGCACCTGGTTGGGAATATCCGCCAGCGATTCGGCGTCAGGGCAAGCAAAGCGATAGTCGCTCGCATTCAGGCCGGCCTCAGTAAAAATATCGCTAATCTCGGCATAGGTGGCCAGCCGAGCGTCTTCCATGCCGACAATGGCGCTGGCGTAGCTCTGGATCTCTTCCTCGGTCGCAATCTGCGCATAGGCCGCCGGGGGCCGCCGTCCGGGCATCAGACCTTGGGGACTGCCGACGCTCAGACCGCCGGCGACGCAAGCCAGGGCAAAGCCGCTAGCTAGGGTAAAGCGGATGAGCCGGGAGCGAAAGCGGCCCTGAGCATAGCAGCGGTAAAATGACATCGTGAAGCAGTGACAACAGCAGGCTTTTTGAGCAGTTTAGCGGGTTTCCGGTTGGATTTTCTCGACTCGTCCGGCCTGGCAGACCTATTACTGAGCCAATTCCGCTAGCGATTTCTGAGACAGGTTGACAGCTCTACCATAGCGGTTTGGAGCTGCTGATCGGCGGCCCCGCGTTTGAAACTATATTCTAGCGACAGCAGAATTTCTAGCGCCTGCTGCAGCTGGGCCAGCGAGAGCGATCGCACCTCCTGTTGCAAGTAGTAAACCCGGGCCGGGTTGCCAATCTCGGCCGCCTTAGCAAGGGTAGGAAAGTCGCGTTCGCCCGTCTCCGTCATCAGCTTGACCCACAGCCAGCGGCGAAACTGACCGACCAGGGTCGCGACAATCTTCAGCACCGGCTCATTGGCTGCGACCAGCTCAGCTGCCAGCGCTAGGGCTCGCTCAGGCTGCCCCAGCCGTAGCGCTGCGGCCAGCTGGAGGCTGCTTTGGGCACTGTTGGCCACCAGGGCAGACACTGCTTCGGGCGTCAGCGGCTGACTGCAATCAGCCCAATAGAGGCTAAGCTTCTCTAACTCATTTGCCAGCTGGCGAGTATCGGCGCCGACCGCCTCGGCCAGCCGAGCCACCGCAGCGGGCTGCAGCGATAGTCCAGCAGCCTCAGCCATCTGCTTCACCTGCTGCTCTATCTGCTGAGTTTGCCAGGGGGAAAAGCTGGCAAATTCACGGACCTCGCCATACTTTTTCAGCAGCTTAGTCGATTTCAGCCGACCGTCGGGCTTTTGGCCGCTGGTGAGCAGCAGCGTCGTCGTCTCCAGTACCGCTGGCAAAGTTCGAGCTAAGGCCGCCAGCGCCGGTTCAGAACACCGCTGGGCAATGGGAGTATCCGCCAGCCACACCAGCCGCTGGCCAGCTCCGAAGGGTGGCGTCAGCGCCTGTTCCAGAGCCTGCTCTAATGACTCTGCCGGTAGCTTGTCATAGTTGAAGCTGGCCCAGGCCGGATCGAGGACGCGATCGCGGAGTTTCTGGACCGCCTGCTTTAACCGAAATTCATCTGATCCCCAAAAAAAATAGACTGGCATCGCGTCTTGTCCTAGCTCTAGCGTCAGACCTGCTAAAAAATTGCCAAAAAAGAAGAGAGGCGGCTAACCTCTCCCTTCTGATTACGCTTCTGATTACGCTGACTGCTTTGACGGCTTGATTCGTTTGCCTGCGGGCTTGAATCCGTCAGTCGCTGCCGCCACAGCTTTTGTCGCTTCACGTACTGCCGCTGTTTGGCCGTGCCACCGCGTCCTTTGTGATTTCGGCCCTCACGTCGGGGAGATTCCCAACGCTTCAGTCGCTGAGTCATAACGCTATCCTCCTGCCTATTCGCTTAAGCTGGGCGGAGAGAGGCTCGAACTCTCACGACCGAAGCCGCCACATTTTGAGTGTGGTGCGTCTACCAATTCCGCCATCCGCCCATGGCCTGGCTGCCGCCAGAAGTTTGTTCCGACATAGCCTCACTATTATACTGAATCGGACGGCTTTGCAACAGGCCCTGATAGTCAGGCGTCGCGGCCCAGCGATCGATCTCCCGCGCCCGCAGCACCGGCACCGGGTGCGTCAGGTCGCTGGTTTTAACCTGCTTGAGCATTTCCCCCAGCTGGCTGTTGCTGATGGCGTCATAGGAACGAGCCTGTTCGATAAAGGCATCGAGATTGAGCTGGGGCGAGAGGGTCGGCGAGCCCCCGGCCAGCTTCATCAGGACAGACGCCACCGTGCGGGCATCCTGGGTAACCAGCAGCGCAGCGCGATCGCAGGTAAATTCAGCGCAGCGTACCCATTCCAAAATCTGCGACTGCCAGTTTTGAATTAAAAAACCGCCCAAAGGCAGCTGGCTGGCAATCAGTGCCAGCACGTTCGCTAGGGTCAGATAGACACTGTGGTCGCACTTCAGATGACCCAGCTCATGCCCAATTACCGCCTGAATTTCTGCTGGGGTGAGCAGCTCAATCAGCGACGTATGGACCACAATAAACGGCCGCTTGCCCCGCATCGCGAAGGTATAGGCGTTGGGGCTTGGATGCTGCTTGACATAGAGCTGTGGCGTTTCTAAGTCGAGGACCCGGCAGGCTTCTGTCAGCAGGTGATAGAGCTGCGGCAGCTGGCTAGGACCGACCAAAACGCTAGCGGCAATATTTTCTAGATAGAAAAACTGCTCGCCGACTGGCCCCAGCAGGCTACGAATGATCAAATCTAATCCAGGCAGCTGCTTCAGCGTTTGGGTCGCCTGCAAATCCAGCGGATGGCGGAAGTGATCGGCTCTGAGTCCGGTTAGCAAGGTTTTAGAAGATGCCATAGGGGAGTCGTAGCCCAGCTTTGCTCATGATGCAAACAGTATAGCGATATATCCCCGACCTACTCTCCCCCACGAGCGGCCCTGTGATCGGCCAATATCGATTCGCTAGCGCGAGCCGAACAGCTCATTCAGCCTACTTTGCCGCTGGACTCTGGACTGACGACGAAGCCGGGCTCGCCGTATCCGCATCCGCCTCTAGCGGCAGCGGCATCCGCTCAATCTGAGCCCCGACCTGGCGCAGTTTCTGCTCAAATTTTTCATAGCCCCGATCCAGGTGCTGAAGGCCGTGCAGCGTGGTTTTGCCATCGGCGGCTAAACCCGCGATCGCCAGCGCTGCCGAGGCTCGCAAGTCACTCCCGGTTACGGGTGCGCCAGACAGCCGAGGGACGCCGCGGACAATGGCACAGTCCCCTTTAACTCGGATATCGGCCCCCATTCGGTTGAACTCGGCGACATGCTGTAGCCGGTTTTCAAAGACGGTTTCGGTAATCATGCTGTTGCCCTCAGCCAGAGTCATCAGCGCCATAAACTGAGCCTGCAAGTCAGTGGGAAAACCGGGATAGGGCAGCGTCTGAATATCGGTTGCTATGACTCGGCGGCCCGGCCTAATCCGCAGCTGGCTGGCCCCCTCAGAAATGATTTCAGAGCCGGTTTCCTTGAGTTTTGAAATCAGCGGGGTCAGATGCTCCGGCAGCACCGGGCCGACGCTCAAATGCGCCCGGGTAATCGCCCCAGCGATCAGATAGGTGCCGGCTTCAATCCGGTCGGGAATAATGCTGTAGTCGGTAGCGTGCAGGCTAGGAACACCGCTGATCATAATCGTGTTAGTCCCCGCACCGCGAATTTTTGCTCCCATCGCCCGACAGAAATTGGCTAGATCGACCACTTCGGGCTCCTGGGCAGCATTTTCAATGAGGGTTTCGCCCTCAGCCAGGGTCGCCGCCATCATCAGCGTCTCGGTTGCCCCAACGCTGGGATAGTCGAGATAGATGTGCCCCCCTTGAAGCTTGCCGCGGTGACCCGGGACGTAGGCATGAACGGTGCCATGGTCAATATGAACCTCGGCCCCTAGCGCTTGTAGACCGCGAATATGGAGCTCTACCGGACGATCGCCAATGGCGCAGCCACCCGGTAGCGGGACTCGGGCGACGCCTAAACGCGCCAGTAGGGGACCAATGATGAAAAAGCTGGCGCGGAGCTTGCTGACAATTTCGTAAGGCGCCCGGGCCTGGCTGACCCGACTGGCATCGACTTCCAAAACGCTGTCTTTGTACTCTAGCTTTAAGCCCAGCGCCAGCAGTACCTGGCTCATACGGTCTATGTCCATCAGCGCTGGAATATTACGAACGCGACATTGCTGCGAGCACAGCAGTGTTCCGGCCATCACGACTAGGGCAGAATTTTTAGCCCCGCTGATCGGAATGTGACCCGCTAACGAAGACCCGCCCCAGATCTCAATGACAGAGGACTGTTCGGTTGGGGCAGCTTTGGCAGCGCTATGGGCGGGATTAGGAGTCAGAATAGGAGGGTCCTCCAGAATGAATATCAGGCTAAATCGATAATTTAGGTGTAGATTCTACCCGAAACCGGCGTTTTGCGAGAACCGATTTGCCCATTTAGCGTAGTTAAATCGAAACATGTTAGAACTACGGACCGAAGGGACTGATTTTTTTGCCAGAACGGGGAAAAAAGAACCAAAAGGGGTCAAAGGGGGATTGACGAATAGGGCCTCGCTGATAGATGATTATCAATCGCAGCTGAAATACAAGCCGCAAGCGGAACTGGCGGAATTGGTAGACGCGCTAGATTCAGGTTCTAGTGTTCGCAAGGACTTCCGGGTTCAAGTCCCGGGTTCCGCATCTTGATTTAGGCATGATGTCTTAAGACGCATTCTGATGGCCGATGATGGGTCTGATTTAGCAGCTGAAGCGCTGTCTATGCCGCTCTTGACCAGCCTGCAAAATCCAACCGTTAAGCAGCTGCGCCAGCTTCAGCAGGGGCGGCAGCGACGGCGTCAGGGTTTGATTTTGCTGGAAGGCACGCATCTCATCGAGGAAGCCGTCGCTGCTGACTATCCGCTTAGCCTGGTTTGCTACACCCAGGCCTGGCGAGATCGCTATCCCCATCTCTGGCAGCAGGCCGCCCAGCGAGCGACGATGCAGCCAGTAGCCGCCGAGGTGCTAAAGTCGATTGCCAGTACTGCGAGCCCCGATGGCGTCGTCGCGATCGCGCCGCGCCGCGCCGACTACCACCCGCCGCCAGCCCAGCCCAGTTTGGCCATCCTGCTCGAAACCCTGCAAGATCCCGGAAATCTGGGAACAATTATTCGCACCGCTGCCGCCGCCGGGAGTGACGGCCTATGGCTCAGCCCCGACAGCGTTGAACTGGAGCATCCGAAGGTGCTGCGGGCCTCGGCTGGGCAGTGGTTTCGGCTGCCAATGGCTATCGTTGAGCCGCGATCACAAGGCCGGCTGCTGCGGGCGCAGGGGCTCCAGCTGGTCGCAACCAGCCCCGAAGCAGAGACCCATTACTGGGAACTCGACCTGAGCCGGCCCACGGTTTTTCTAATCGGCAATGAGGGGAACGGGTTGACAGCGGAGCTGATCCAGCTGGCCACGGTCAGCACTCGGATTCCGCTAGCGCTAGGTGTCGAGTCGTTAAATGCCGCGATCGCCGCTGCCCTGCTGCTCTACGAAGCTCGCCGGCAGCGATTTCAGGCTAGTTCCCGCTGAGCCGACTCAACATTGCGGGCTCAGTTCTCGTCCCCAGGCCGTAGGCTGCGGTTGGCTGGGCCTTCATGTTCTACAGAGGCCGTATCCCAATCGGAGTCCGGTTCTGGCAGCGGTTCTAAACGCGATACTCGGGCTGATTCAGCCTCGTCGCCCTGAAGCAGCGACTGAAGCTGCTCCATAGATTTCATGAAATCCTCTGCCGCCTGAAGGCGCTGACGCTTTTGTTCGCTCATAGGATTAGTATGAATGACTTGCTCCCCTAATGACTTAACTTACCCAAAACAGCAGCTCAAAACCCGATCTGCCCGGATGGCCCGATCGGGTTTACAGAAATCGCCGTAAAGCCCACCACTTTCAAGGGTGGGATATAAGGCGGTGAGCTTTGCTCACAATCTACCTGGATTTTTGCTCTTCTACATAACGTTTAATCGTATCTCCTGAGACATTGCCAGCAGTTGAGACGAAGTAGCTTCGCGTCCATAGGCTAGGCAGCTTTGTCTTCAGCCAAGGATACTCAGCCCTCAGCGCATGGGCCGTAAACCCTTTCACCTTGTGCATCACCTGATAAGGCGCTAGTCGAGGATGAGTGTTGACAAATAAGTGAACGTGGTCATAGTGCGTTTCAAGCGCGATAACTTCGCAGTCAATTTCTTTGACTGCCTGATATATCAATGCCTTTAGTCGGTCGTCTACAGTCCCTTCTAGAAGCTTTCGCCGCCGTCTCACAATCCAAACAAAATGATAGTTCAGCAGTGAGACAGAGGTGTTGCTGTGACGGTAATCCTGAGCCATATTTTTATTTAACCTCTTTATCTAATCTGGTCTATAGATGTACTACAATAGACCGATGAAAAAGGTAACTACAACCCTTAAGCTCAAGTTCCTTGACCTCAATCAGGCCAAGGCCGATATGTTTGCTGATACGGTAGCCGCGTCTACTCAGTTGGCGAATGAGCTGTTGAAGATGCCTTTTGCTGAACGGAAAAAGTTGACGACTGCCCAGGTTGTCACGCCGCTAAAGTCGGCCTTGTCCAATCAAGTGATTCGTATCTTGAAAGGAAAGGCAGGCAAGCGTGTCAAGACGTTCAGGGTGTTCTGGCCTGAAGTGAACAAGCAGAACTGGAAAGTGGTCAAAGTTGGCCAGACCTACTCGGTTAGCTTCCCAACTGTCCAAGGCGTTAAGCGGGTTCCGATTAGCGTCCAGGGCCACTTTGCTGAACAGCTTGATGCCATCATTGATGGGGTCGCTCTGAAAGGAACGCTGAAGCTGATGCGGCTACGGGGTAGCTGGTACGCCGTGCTTTCAATCACCTGGGACGTTCCTGAGGTGGAGAGTGCTGCGCGCATTGGCGTTGACCGGGGGCAAAACAATTTGGCAGTAGCTGCGACGATTGACGGGCCATGCCTGTTTTTCTCAGGCGCTGAGGTGGCACATCGCCGTCGTCAGTTCCAGCAGCTGCGCCAGCAGCTCCAGAAGGCACGCAAGTATCGGGCCGTGAAGCGGCTTGAGCGCAAAGAGTCGCGGTGGATGCGAGCAGTCAATCATACTATCAGCAGGCGGATTGTACGGTTTGCTGACGGTGTGGGCGCTGATGTGTATCTGGAGGACTTATCAAAGATTCGGCAAACCTCCAAGCAGCGCCAGAAAAACCGCTCTGACGCCGGAACGTCTCGCCATACCTGGGCCTACTACGACCTGGAGCAGAAGCTGGGCTACAAGATGGCCCTGAAGGGCAGGCAGGTACATAAGCGGCCTGCGGCCTACACATCGAAAACCGACCATCGTACCGGGCGATTAGATGGCAAGCGCAACCGGCATCTATTCACTGGGGCAGATGGCTACCAGTGCAATGCGGATTGGAATGCTGCTGTGAATATCGCTCAATGGGATGGCTTTTCATGTCCGCTGATTCTAAAAGAAGCGGCGTCTGTAATGGGCGTCGTGGCTTCAGCGGATGGGGTCTTTGACAGTCCCCTGAACTCCATGAATCCGACTCAAGACGAACAGTTAAGCTTGTTCCCTTGGTCGGCCTAGACGGGAGAATCCCATTGGATTTATCCATGGGAGTGTCAAAGGGATAGTTGTCTAATCTCGCTATCTGGTTGAATAATGAGAAATGGCTCAGCCGCGATCGCTCTGGGCGCTGTTTGGACGAAGGAGAAAACCGTGAGTCAGGCATTTGATTACGATTTGGTGATTATCGGCGCCGGGGTTGGGGGCCATGGCGCAGCGCTGCACGCAGTCAAGTGTGGCCTCAAGACGGCGATTGTGGAGGCGGGTGATATGGGGGGGACCTGCGTCAATCGCGGCTGTATTCCCTCCAAGGCCTTACTGGCTGCTTCTGGTCGAGTGCGTGAGATGCGCGATGCTCAGCACCTCAGAGCCATGGGGATTCAGGTTGCTGGCGTGACGTTCGAACGAAACGAGATCGCAAACCACGCCAAAAACCTGGTCGATAAGCTTCAGGCCGACCTGACGAACAGCCTGAAGCGGCTAGGGGTAGAGACCATCCGCGGTTGGGGCAAGCTAGCCGGAAGCCAAAAGCTAACTGTCGCTACCGCCGAGGGCGAGCGTACTTTGACTGCCCGAGACATTATTTTGGCGCCGGGTTCAATTCCTTTTGTGCCGCCCGGCATTGAGACCGACGGCAAAACGGTCTTCACCAGCGACGAAGCGATCCGGCTGGACTGGCTACCCGATTGGATTGCGATTATCGGCAGCGGCTACATCGGCCTAGAGTTTTCGGACGTTTACACGGCCTTGGGAACCGAGGTGACGATGATCGAGGCGCTGGATCGGCTGATGCCGACGTTTGATCCCGACATTGCCAAACAGGCTGAGCGGGTCCTGATCCAGCCGCGCGACATCGAAACCCGGGTTGGCGTTATCGCCAAGTCGGTAACACCGGGTTCTCCAGTGGTGATTGAGCTGGCGGATCCGAAAACCAAGGAAACGGTCGATGTGCTAGAGGTAGATGCCTGCCTAGTCGCGACCGGACGGCTGCCGGCAACTCGCAACCTAGGATTGGAGACGGTTGCTGTTGAAGCAGACCGGCGGGGCTTCTTACCCGTAAACGACCAGATGGCCGTGCTGCTAGAGGGCGAGCCGGTGCCCCACCTCTGGGCGATCGGCGATGCAACCGGCAAGATGATGCTGGCCCATGCGGCCTCAGCCCAGGGGGTTGTGGCGGTGGACAACATCTGTCAGCACCATCGCAGCGTCAGCTACAGCAGTATCCCAGCGGCGGCCTTCACCCACCCCGAAGTCAGCTTTGTCGGCCTGACCGAACCCGCTGCTCAGGAGCTGGCCGCCAGCCAGGGATTCAAGGTCGGCACCGTGCGCAGCTATTTCAAGGCCAATTCCAAAGCGCTGGCTGAGGCTGAATCAGAGGGCTTGGCCAAGCTAATCTATCGTGAAGACACCGGCGAGGTTCTGGGAGCCCACATTATTGGCCTGCACGCGGCGGATTTGATTCAGGAAGCCGCCAACGCGATCGCGCAGAAGCAGTCAGTCGAGCAGCTTGCGCAGTTTGTCCACACCCATCCCACGCTTTCCGAAGTGCTGGATGAGGCCTACAAGCGGGCAGTGGTGCATCACTAGCGCCGGCTCACTGCCCGTAAAACATTGCCAGAAGATTGGATTCATCGCTATGGAAATTCGTCGTCGTCAGCCCAATCCCGTCATTCGGGTGAAGCATTTGCGCTATCAGGTGAACCGCCCTGACGCCCAGCCGCAAAACATTCTAGAAAAAATTGTCTGGCATAAAGAAGCTGAAGTTGAGCGCCTGCGGGCTCAGCTGCCGCTGGCTGACCTACAGCGGCAGGTACTGACGGTACCACCGCCCCAGAGCCTGATCGCGGCCCTGCGTCAGGCTCCCGCTCCCGCTGTGATTGCCGAGGTGAAGAAGGCTTCCCCCAGTCGTGGTGTCATCCGCCCTGACTTCGACCCGGTTGCCATCGCCCAGAGCTATGCGGCTGGGGGAGCGACAGCGCTCTCTGTCCTGACCGACAGCGAGTTCTTTCAGGGGAGTTTTGACTATCTCAGCGAGATCCGTCAGGCGGTGACGCTGCCGCTGCTCTGTAAAGAATTCATTCTCTATCCCTACCAAATTTACCTAGCTCGAGTGCGGGGCGCCGACGCGATTTTGCTGATTGCGGCGATCCTATCCGATCAGGACCTGGGTTATTTTGTCCGGATTGCCAAAGCACTCGGCATGAACGCACTGGTTGAGGTGCATACGGCAGTTGAGTTTGAGCGAGTGCTGGCGCTACCAGAAGTCGAGCTGATCGGCATCAACAATCGTAATTTAGAAGACTTCAGCGTCGATCTCCAGACCACCTGCGGGCTGCTAGAGACCTATCGCAACTCGATTGCCGACCGAGAGCGGGTTGTGATTAGCGAGTCGGGGCTGCGGCAGCCGCAGGACGTGGCGCAAGTCGCCGCGGCCGGTGCGCAAGCCGTTCTAGTCGGGGAGTCTTTGATGGCGCAGCCCGACCCCGGCCGCGCGATCTCGACCCTGCTAGGCCGCTAGCCGAAGGCGATCAAGCCACGTTCTCGTCCCCAGCTAGCCTTAAGGCAGCTGCTTCTGGCCCCAATTTACCCTTTTTAAGCCATGACCTCTCCCGTGCCGCTACCGTCCCACGTCCATTACGAGCTCCTGCTACAGCTGCTAGAGCGCCGTACCTTACCTGCTGTGCCCCAGTATTCTCAGCAGCAGCAGCAGGTTCAATCGCTCATCGTCAGCCTGCGCAAAGCCCTATCCCAGCAGAAGCGGCTAGAAGAAACCTGCCGTCATGAGCAGACTCCGGTAGAGTACTACTGGTCTTTGAATGAAATACCGCCGCCGCTCAGGTCAGACATTTAGTCTTCCTCCAGATCACCTCAAGGCTCTAAAGCAAAGCCGCCCCAGGACTCCCAAAGCGGCTTTTAATGCTATTGAAACGATATTGGATAGCCAGATCGGCCTAGCTATGGCCGCCGGTGACCACACTCTGCAGCAGTGGTATGTTCGAGGCGAGCAGGTAAGCAAAGGTGGCTCCGCCGATGCCGCCGATCAGGAAGCTGCCGGCAAACTCGCTCCAGCCTTCGTCCGTACTCAGCCCCTCGGGCGGATTAAACGGCGTGGTTGCATCAGAAATTTCTTTCTTGACGTTAGCGCCGCTGTAAAGCGAGAGACAGACGGTTAGAATGACGACCAAGCTGCCTGCTGCCAGCAACCCCGCTATGCTCGGCACGTCAGAGTCGCGTAACGGTCCTAGGAGGGCGAAGGGGCCATAGAGTAAGTAGCCGTGGGCCATACCCACTTCTAACCCTCGCCGTTGGGGAGAGAGTCCCTGACGATAGGCTGGCAAATTGCCGATGAATGCTTTGGTAAACCCGGATGAATTCATCGGGGTTTCCAAGTTTCCAATCTGAGGATCGCCGTTATACGGCTTTATATACTCTGCTGATGATGGCATATCTAAAATAGGTTCTCCAAACTCAACGTTGAATGGTCAGCGCCCGCCCGCAGGCTCGCCTAGATTTTTAGGGACTTCTAGGCCACTTCTGGGCCACTTCTGGGCCACTTCTGGGCCACTTCTGGGTCACTTCTGGGTCACTACTGAGGAAACAGCAGCAGGTCGGGGAAGAAGCGATTGAACTCAATAATGATCCCGGCGGTAATTAGCATCCAGACGGTAGCGATTACCGGTGCGGTTGAGAGATATTTCAACAGATTATCCATGGGCATCTCGACTTAGAAATAACAAGTTAGACAGTGTGGAAAGGAAGGATTCAAGGCTTGCCAAAATAGACAGGCGATAAAAATGAGTTAACGCGGGGATATCGGGATCTCATTGTTCTTGGCAAACATTTCGCCCGTCGTCATCTCCTTGAGCGCAGCCAAAGGCCAGACAGCGCTCGACAGCGAGCACTTAACCGCTAAGGGCACATCGATGATGATTTCCTTCTCTTCCGGATTTTTGTCGTCGCGCACCGCGATCACATACTGACGACCGGCCCAGCCAATCCAGCCGGCAATATACAGGAACAGAACGCTGGGTATCAGGAACTCGCCCGCGTGGGAGAGGTCGCCGCTGGTCACCAAATGGGGCAGCCCTTCGGGGCCACAGAGCAGATTGGAGCTGCCATAGAGTTCGAATCGAGCCTTGGCCGAATCCGTCGTTGCATTCGCAGCGCGCTGTTGAAACGCGGGTGATTCATTGCAGGGCACTAGGCCAGCTACATCATCACCAGCTAACCCAGCTACCGCTGGAGAAGCGATGCCAAGCCAGAGACACAGGACTAAAGCCAGAGCAAACAACTGTCGCATGAATTGTTTCCCTTTATTAAGTGAGCACTGGGCGTTTCTGCCAAAATGGTTAAGTTATTTGAGCAGCCACATCCCAACTTTCAGGCCATCATACTCCCTGACGGAACGGGGTAAAGCCAAACCATTACAGGACTTTACATGCCGAAATATTCTGGCCGCAGTATCCTGCGTCGCCGCGCTTCAGCTTAATTTTATGCCAACCATCTTAGCCCTAGAGACCAGCTGCGATGAAACTGCGGCGGCTATTGTCCGAGACCGGCAGGTGCTGGGCAGCATCGTCGCGTCCCAGCTGGAGATTCATCAGCCCTACGGCGGGGTGGTGCCAGAAGTGGCCGCTCGCGCCCATGTGACGGCGATGGGGAACGCGATCGCGGCCGTCTTCACCCAGGCCAACCTAGACTGGGCTGACATCGACGCCGTTGCCGCCACCTGTGCCCCCGGCTTAGTCGGAGCGCTGCTGGTCGGCGTCAGCGCCGCCAAGACCTTGGCAATGGTAAGGGATAAGCCGTTTATCGGGGTACATCACCTGGAAGGTCATCTCTATGCCGCCTACCTCAGCCAGCCCGACCTGGCCCCGCCGTTTCTCTGTCTGCTGGTCTCAGGCGGCCATACCAGCCTAGTGCAGGTGCGCGGCTGCGGCGACTATACCATTCTAGGCGGCACCCGCGACGATGCCGCTGGAGAAGCCTTTGACAAAGTGGCTCGGCAGCTCGATCTGGGCTACCCGGGCGGGCCTGCCATTGACCGTCTGGCCCAGCAGGGCAATCCCCGGGCGTTCGACCTACCTGAGGGCAAAATCTCTCTGCCCGGGGGCGGCTTCCATCCCTACGACTTTAGCTTTAGCGGCATTAAAACGGCTGTTCTGCGGCTGACGGAAAAGCTCCGGGCCGAGGGCCGAACGCTGCCCACTGCTGATATTGCCGCCAGCTTTCAAGCCACGGTCGTGGGCGTGCTGAGTAAACGCGCGATCGCCTGTGCTCGCGACCACCAGCTCAACACCCTGGTATTGGGCGGTGGCGTTGCGGCCAACAGCGGGCTGAGGCAGCAGCTCCAGACTGAGGCAGCCGACTGTGGGCTGCGCGTGATCTTTCCGCCGCTGGCCTACTGTACCGATAACGCGGCGATGATCGCCTGCGCCGCAGCCGACCATTGGCGGCAGGGGCACCGCTCGCCCCTAACCCTGGCCGGCCAGTCTCGCCTACCCGTTACAGCAGCTATGAGCTTCTATCTAGATAAGGCCGATAGGGCAAATGAGCATTGACGATCGCTTCGACAATCTGGGCCACCCGTTGCGGCTGTTCTACCATCGCCATATGGCCACAGTCGGCCAGCTCAACCACCGTATTCTCATGGTGCCGAAACGCCGGATGAAAGCTAGCGAGATGCCGCACGTAGCGGGGTGACATCACCGAGTCCTGGCTCGCGGTAATGAAGTGTACGGGCTGCTGGAGCTGCGCAAGCACCTGGGGTAGGCGATTGACCTCAGCTCGGGTGGTCGATTCTAGCAACGCTCCCAGGGCCGCCTCCGAGTTGGCCTGAAGAAAATCCTTAAGCCGCTGCCGACCCCAGTGGGGAGACAGCGGCCGAGCCACCATCATCCGGGCAAAAAAATAGGGCAGTAGGGGCAGATTAAGCAACCAAGCCGGCCGATACCGCACCATCTGCTGCCCAGCCGCCCGAAAGCGCTCAAACTCCTTGGCAATATATAGGCCGCCGCCCGCATTCAGGCAGATGACGCCCTTGACCCGATGGGGCATCAGGTGAGCTGCCCACAGCGCAATGCTGCCGCCCAAAGAGTGCCCCAGCAGCCAGACCCGATCTAGCCGAAGCTTTTCCAATAGCACCAGCAGGTCTTCTGCATAGGCTGCCAGGCAATAGCGCGAAGGAGACGGGAGCAGCAGCGAGCTCGACCACTGAGAGCTTTGATGCAGGCGCTTTTCAGCGTACTGATTCGACTGGCCAAAGCCCCGGAGGTCGTAGGTCAAGCACTGATACTGAGGCGACAGCTGCTGCACTAACGGCTGCCAGTAAACGCGGCTAAGTAGCCAACCGTGCACAAAGACCAGCGCTTCAGATTGCTGAGTAGGAGGCGTGAGCTCATAGACGTGAGGCACCTCCAAAATATTCACAACGGCCATGGCTCTATAGTAGCCTGAAGCCACTACAAGGCCAAATGATTTGGGGCTATCAGGGTCAGACTTTAGAGCTAGGGTTTAGGACTATGCTCTGGCGCTATTCGCCCAGCAGTCGATAGCGGACCCCTTCGGCAATTTTCTGGCCAAGGTACTCAGGGATTACGCTTTCGTTCGGCCCTAGCAGATAGAGAATCAGTCTTGTTCGACCTCGCCACACCAGCAGATTAGCATTGACGACCAGCAGGTCCTCCTGCCAGATTGCATACATGACTTTGTAGAACAGGCCAGGCTGGTTGTCAGCCTCGATCAGCAGGGCCGGCAGGTGAAAGACCGGATCGACGTAAAATTCCGTCTCGACCTGTTCTAGTCCAGCGTCTAAGTTAAATTCGACATTCAGCATTTCTTCAACTTCAAACCGGCCAGCGAGGGCCTCGCGGATGGCCCGGCAGACATTGTCCGCTGTTTTCCCAGTCAGCGCTTTACCCCCGCGCGAAACGAACAGCTTGACAAATACCAGCATCGGCGGATAAATCTGCCCGTATAAACTCAGGGTGTGGATGGTGAGGCCGTAGGCCGCCAGCACGCCAAAAATATCGCTGAGCAGAAAAGACTGATTGCGATAGGCAAAGTGGAGGGCGCTGCGATGGCCCTCTGGCTTTAGCTCAATCACCGCTTTCTTGGTTTTATACAGCTGGTAGGCCAGCTTCAGATTTTGGAGCTGGATTTCGCTGCTGACGAACTGTTCATAGAACTGAGGAAACGCCCGATTGAAGCGTTTGAGAAATTCGAGGGTAGATGTCTTTAAGCCGGCTGCCATGGACGACGCTAAAACCTCTTTGGCCTTTGGGCAGGGAGTAGGGCAGGTAGAATGATCTCAGGCCTTTAGGTCGGCCTATTCTAAATCTTGCCCAGGGGTAATGACCTAGTTTGCCCGCGATTATGTGGGATTTTCGATAATTTTGATAGATTTAGCTGAAGCAGTCCTACCGTCCCCTTAGGACACAGAGATATACTGCTGATATTGTCTGTACTGTCTGCCCGCCTACGCCACTCATTTTTGCCTGCATGGGTTTTTGGAAAAGCTTGTTCACGACTTCTGAGGCCACTTCTGAGCCTAAGCAGGCAGCATCTGATGGCTACATTGCTGAGGCCTCCCGAGCAGATGACAGTGCCCGCGTCTTTTTCAGTACCGATCGAACTATCGACCTCTATGAGTTAGAAGAGCTATGTGACGCGGTAGGCTGGTCGCGTCGCCCCGTCCGTAAGGTGCGCAAGGCTATCCAGCACAGCTTTTTGGTGGTCACTATGTGGGAACAGCAGGGCAGCCGTAGACGCCTGATCGGGTTTTCACGAGCCACCTCGGACCATGCCTTTAACGCCACCATCTGGGATGTGGTCGTACATCCGGATTTTCAGGGGCAAGGGCTGGGGAAAGCGCTGATGAAGCAGCTGATTAAAAAGTTGAGAAGCGAAGATATCAGCAATGTCACGCTGTTTGCCGATCCCCACGTGGTCGATTTTTATCGGCAGCTCGGCTTCGTCTCCGACCCGGAGGGGATCAAGGGCATGTTTTGGTATCCCGATTGAGCTGATTGAAGGAAACAATCGAGGAATAGACGGTTTTCACGCTTGGCCAATCGCGCTACAATAAAAGCTGTCTGAAATTGAGCCCGCCCGGGCTCAATTTCATTACGGGATGTAGCGCAGCTTGGTAGCGCGCCTGCTTTGGGAGCAGGATGCCGCAGGTTCAAATCCTGTCATCCCGATATCATTTTTAGGTATCACTTTTGATAAAAGGACTTAGCATGGGAAGTGGCTGCTCTGCCACGGTCAGTTGAGCAATCGTCCATCCCATCAGGACGAGTTCAACCCCCTCGCCCATCATAGGGCGTGCTAGCTTTGTCAATTTGTCAATAGGAGGACCTATGAACGCTATTCATCGTTTGCTGTCCCTGTGCACCCCCTGGGTCGTAGGAGGAAGCTTAGCTTTGGGGGCTGGAGCAATCCCAGCCATTGCCCTGACCGAAGCCGAGGTCGCTCAGAAGCTCGACAGCGTTCCGGCCTTCGTCCTTCTCGACCCCCAGGGCTCTCTCATCGTCGCAAATCTGGTGGCTGAGGCCGAGCAGGGACAGCGAATTGAGCTGCCGGTACTGTATGTCTTTCTCGACGGTCAGGATGCAGAGACCTTTTTGCAGGACGCCCGACAGGACAATCCTGAGCAGTTTGGTTCAGGTGCCCAGGTCAGCTGGGTAGAACTAGGTGCACTCTATCAGGAAGCTCAGGTGGAGCGGGAGCAGCCTCTGGAGCTGGCTTACATGGTGCAGGATGACGACCTAGCTGCAGCCCAAACTTTAAATAGCGACTACCCCGGCGGTGTCCCTGTCTATACCGCAGTCGATACCGATGGCTCCTATCTACTGGTGCCTGAAAACGAAGAGCTAGTGCTGCCAGTTTTCTTTTCTCGCAGCGACCTAGAGGCGCTACTGGCAGAGATTGGCGAGGTCAACCCTGAAACGGTAGCAGATTTGCAGGTAGACGTGCTGCCGCTAGAATCGCTGCTGGCGCAGATGGAAAACAATGACACCGAGGAATTTAGTAAAATCAGGCTTGTCCCCGATTCAGAGGCGATTGAGTATATTCGTTCCCGGACGGGGCAGCAGCCGACATCGGAACAACCTCCAACCAACTAACGCTAAACTCAGTGTCGCCCATGGGGCTTAAGCCAGGTCTCGGAGAAAGTCATAGAGCCGGTGGGCCAGCTCAAGTTTGCTGCCCGGGGGGCTGATGCGCTGACGCCCGGCTCGGTCAATCAGCACTGCCTGGGTCTGGTTACTGCCAAAGCCGCTGCTGGGCCGATCGACCGGATTGGCGACGATGGCGTCGAGCCCTTTACGGATCAGTTTGGCCTTAGCCGGCGGCACAATTTCACCGGTCTGGGCGGCAAATCCGACAATCAGCTGCTGGGGCTGCCTAGCGGTGGCCAGGGCGGCAACGATGTCGGGGACAGGTTCTAGCGGTAGGTCAGACGGGAGTTCTGATTTTGGTAGCTTAGTGGCGGCAACGCGGGCAGGGCGCACGTCGGCGACGGCAGCGGCCATGATTACCCAGTCGGCCTGGGGCTGGTGGCCGAGCATAGCCTGGGCCATTGCCGCTGCCGTTGGCGCCGCGATCGCGCATATTCCTCCCAGCTGCTGCAGCAGCTCAGCCTCCAGCGGCCCGTGTACTAGCGTCACCTGAGCACCGCGATGGCGGGCCGCCTGGGCCAGGGCTATGCCCATCCGCCCGGTCGCCGGATTGCCGATAAACCGCACCGGATCAATCGGTTCGCGGGTACCACCGGTGCTGATCAGTAGCTGCTTACCGGCCAGGTCTCGCTGGCCGCCGGTATAGCTAAGTGAGGTGAGAAAAGTCAGCATCTCGGACGGCTCAGCCATCCGCCCGGGGCCGACGCGATCGCAGGCCAGCCGTCCCGCGCCGGGGCCGATCGCGTGATAGCGCGAATCGAGCTGTAGCTGTTGCCAGCTGCGCTGCACCGCCGCCTGCTGCCACATGTCGGTATTCATTGCCGGAGCCAGCAGCACCGGACAGGTCGAGGCTAAAATGGTATTTGTCAGCAAATTGTCGGCTTGGCCCACCGCCAGCTTGCCTAGGGTATTCGCCGTTAGCGGGGCCAGCAGGCAAACATCGGCCCATTCGCCCAGCTCAATGTGCAGCGGTCGGGGACGAGCAGTCCAAAAGTCGGCATCGGTATAGGCGGGCTGCCGGGCCAAGGTTGAAAAGGTTAGCTCTGAGACAAAGGCTTGGGCGGACTGGGTGAGTATGACCCGCACCTCTGCCTCGGCCTGGGCCATAGCCGAGACGACCTCACAGACCTTGTAGGCCGCAATACCGCCGCTGACCCCGACTAAAATTCGCTGGCTGCCCAACTGCGCTTATCCCAAGCTATCGGTTGCTGCACCAGCACTAAGCTTCGTCAAACGATTCCAGGTCGAGCAAATGCATGTAGGGCTCGACCAGCTCAGAGCGCTGAAACGCGATCGCCCGCAGCAGATGCCAATCCTGTAGGCCCTCAAAGGGGGTGCTATAAGCATCCTGCTCCAGCCGCTTTGCGAGCTGCGCCACCGCTTCTGGCGTCATTTGAGACAGGGTTTGGTCCGGGACCTGGGTAGACTGCATAGCGCTTTTCCTCCCGCTCTGTTCAGAAAATTAGCTGGATCGATAGAACTTATCTTTATCAGTTTAATATCAGTCCAAAGATTAGTCTATCTGCCAAGTGAGCAGGATGACAAAAATTTAGATTATAAAGGTCTGACAGAATTGCTCGGCCACGGCCAGCGCCGCCGGCGTAATCTCGTGGCCCGCGTCGAACTCGCGATAGTCCACCGTCAGCCCCTGCTGCTCCAGCTGGGTTTTCGCCGAGCGGGCACGCTCAATCGGCACGACCGGGTCCTGGCGTCCGTGCATCAGTAAGACCGGACGCGGGCTGACCGGTGGGTTCAGCGTCGCATGGGCGTAGCCGCTCAGCACCAGCAGCCCGGCCAGCGGTAGCTGTAGCCCAACATCTAGCGTCATCGCACCGCCCTGAGAGAAGCCGCCCATCACCGTCTGTTCTAACCCGATACCGGTGCTATCAGCGAGGGAAAGCATCCAAGCTTTGAGCTCGCGGCGGCTCTGCTGCAGGTCTACCTGCTGTTCAAAAGCGTGGGTTTGGCGAAAGTCATAGCCGTTTGGAAAGCTGTACCACATCCTGCCTTGGGGAGCCATCGGGTGGACAAATGGCCCTTCTGGAAAGATCAGCTGGTGGCTAGGCAGGCTGAGGTAGGTGGCTAAACCGGCGACGTCCTGGGCATTGGCCCCCCAGCCGTGGAGTAACACGAGCAGCCGGGAGGCATGGGGGGGTGGGGGTGGTGAAATCGCGCGTAGGGTCAAAAGCCGTCTCCCGTCGTCAAAACGCTGAACCGATCATAATCGCTCACTTTCCCATTCCCCTGTATCTTAAAAAGGCGGATTTGAGGATTTTATACACCATGGCGCGATTGGCCTTGCTGAGTGTTTCTGACAAAACCGGCCTAGCTGATCTGGCCCAGACGCTGGTGAACGATTTTGAGTTTGAGATCATCAGCAGCGGTGGCACGGCGGAGGTTTTAGCGGAAGCCGGTATTCCGGTAACTGCCGTAGCCGACTACACCGGTTCGCCGGAAATCCTGGGTGGCCGGGTCAAGACCCTGCACCCGCGAATTCATGGCGGCATCTTGGCCCGACCCAATCTTCCTGAAGATGTCCAAGATTTAGAGGGTCACGATATTCGCCCCTTTACGCTGGTCATCGTCAGTCTCTACCCCTTTGAGCAGACCATTGCTAAACCCGACACGACGCTGCCCGAAGCGGTTGAGCAAATCGATATCGGCGGCGTCGCCCTAATCCGAGCGGCGGCCAAGAACTTTGCCCATCTCACGGTGCTATGTGACCCCAGCCAGTACGCCCCCTATCTCACCGAGCTGCGGAAAAATCAGGGAGAAACCTCCCAGTTCTTTCGAGAGAGCTGCGCCCGCCAGGCGTTTTGGCAGACAGCTGCCTACGATCAGGCGATTGCTCAGTACCTCACCGAGCAAACCAGCGAAGCCGAAGGCGGCAGAGCCTTTCCGACCCACTACGCGCTTAGCGGCCAGCAGCGACAGGCCCTGCGCTATGGCGAAAACCCGCATCAGCCCGCTGTTTGGTATCAGAATGGGACCCCGGCCAGCGGCTGGGCCGCTGCCGAAAAGCTCCAGGGCAAAGAGCTGAGCTATAACAATCTAATCGATCTCGAAGCGGCCCGTCGGCTGATGGCCGAGTTTCCGACCCATGGTCGCCCGGCCGCTGCCATCTTGAAGCATACCAACCCCTGCGGGGTAGCCCTGGGAGAAACCTTGGCTAGGGCCTATGAAAAAGCCTTTGCAGCTGACTCGATTTCAGCCTTTGGTGGGATCGTGGCGCTAAATCAGCCCATCGATACCGCGACGGCCCAGGCGTTAACCCAGACCTTCTTAGAATGTGTAGTGGCCCCAGCTTGCGAGCCTGAAGCAGCGCCCATCCTGGCTCAGAAGCAAAATCTACGGGTGCTGATTCTGCCAGAATTTAGCGACGGCCCGGCGCAGACGGTGAAGGCGATCGCGGGTGGCTTCCTGGCCCAAACGACAGATGACTTTTTGGAAGATCCCAGCAACTGGAAAATTGTCTCTGCTCAAAAGCCGGAGATTAACGAGCTAGAGGAAATGCTGTTTGCCTGGCGGGTGGTCAAGCATGTGAAGTCAAATGCGATTCTGATTACGCGCGATCGCGCCACCCTGGGAATTGGGGCGGGCCAGATGAACCGAGTCGGCGCGGTTAAAATTGCGCTAGACCAGGCCGGTGCCGCCGCCAGCGGTGCAGTGCTGGCTAGCGACGGGTTTTTCCCGTTTGACGACTCGGTCCGAGCCGCAGCAGCCGCGGGGATTCGGGCCGTTGTCCAACCGGGCGGTAGTATCCGAGACGAAGCTTCAGTTAAGGCGGCTAACGAACTGGGCCTGATCATGGCCCTGACCGGCACCCGCCATTTTTTACACTAGGCAGGCCAATTCTAGGCTTAATTCCGCGTGAGCCACTTCTGGGCATTCAGCCGCTGGAGCGTATAGAGCACCATCAGGTCCAGCGTAATCCGCCGCTCGTCGCCCATAAACTGTTCGATGGTGCTGGGTTTGTCGCCGGCCGTCGCGTAGGAAAAGACCTTGGTACCGGAAATATCTTCATCCATAAAGGCAATGTTGAACTGCTTCCGGCCGTCTTTCCACTGCCCCATCACCTGCCAGTACTCATCCGGGTCGCTAAAGCCCAGCACCGCTAGCTGGCGTTTGGCAAATTCTAGCTGTAGGTCGTCAGCGCCCTGAGCCTTGAGTGCCTCCTCCAGGCTGGGCAGATAGTGCTGCTGCATAAATTCAGTGAAAGGCTTGTCTTCCAACTTTGGCGGCTTCTCCTTTTTCTTGGCCGCAGACTTGCCTCCAGATTTACTATCAGACTTACTGCCAGACTTAGCGGCAGACTTAGCGGCAGATTTGCCCCCAGACTTAGCGGCTTTCTGATCATCCGACTGAGCTTTCTCGGACTTCTGCTCAGCAGACGACTCCTTGGCTGCCGATTCTTTATCTGCGGTGGACTTCTCTTCAGAATTTTCAGCGTTTTTGGACGTATTTTCTTCGGCCATTGAGTTCAAGGTCTCCATTCTGGCTGATTGGCAGGGACGACGGGCGGCCGCGCGGTTCATGCCTATAGTAAAACAAATTGTCTAAGCTAGCTGCGGCACTGCGTTACGACGGTACCACTCAATCGTATTTTTAAGTCCCTGCCGGAAGTCAGTCTCGGCAGTAAAGTCGAAGGCTCGCTTGGCCCGCTGGGTATCTAGACAGCGACGGGGCTGACCGTTGGGCTGATCAGTTTGCCAGACAATTTCGCCATCGAAGCCCATTAGGTCGCAGATCAGACTAACTAGGTCGCGGATTGAAATTTCATAGCCGGTGCCCAGATTGACCGGATCGGGCTCACTGTAGGACTGGGTTGCCATGACGATGCCGCGCGCCGCATCTTCGGAATACAGAAACTCCCGAGTCGGGCTGCCATCTCCCCAGACCGGCAGGCTTTTATCGCCTCGCATCTGAGCCTCATGCACCTTGCGAATCAGAGCCGGAATCACGTGGGAGCTCCGGGGGTCAAAATTATCCTCTGGCCCGTATAGGTTAACCGGCAGCAGGTAGATGCCGTCAAACCCATACTGCTGACGGTAGGCCTGGAGCTGAACCAGCAGCGCCTTTTTGGCAATCCCGTAGGGGGCGTTGGTCTCTTCTGGATAGCCGTTCCATAGGTCGTCTTCCTTAAACGGCACGGGCGTAAATTTGGGATAGGCGCAGATGGTGCCAACGCAGACGAATTTCTTGACCCCGGCTTCGTAGGCCGCATGGATCAGCTGGGTGCCCATCATCAGGTTGTCGTAGAAGAGCTCAGCGGGCTTTTCTCGATTCAGGCCGATGCCGCCGACGTGAGCGGCTAAATGAATGACAATATCCTGACCCTGGACGGCTTGTTGACAAGCAGACAGGCGACGCAAATCGGTTTCTCGGGAACGCGTAACCGCGATCGCGTCTGGGCTAGCGCCAGCCTGCTGGAGTTGGCGAATGACCTGTTTCCCTAAAAAACCAGCGCCTCCTGTAACCAGAATTTGCCGACCCGTAAGTTCCATTTCCATAAGAATTATTTGGGTTATTTTATAGAAGCGACTGTTCAAATGGGTCCCAGCCCACTAGCCCAGCCTACTATCAGCGTCAGCCAAAGGTGTGCATTTGGGCTGCATTTGGCAAGATACTGGCAGGACATCGTCTCAACTTTAACTTCGGGCTAACCCAGACGGGTTAGCCCAGCGAATGAACATTAGGACAGGCTGCCTGACATCTGCTTCCGAATGGTTGCTATATCGAGGCCATTCCCGTTCTGGGCATTGATCGGTGGCAGGCCAACTGCTTCTAGATCGGCATCGACCATCAGCTTGACCAGTCCTTCAAAGCTCACCGTCGTCTGCCAGCCTAGCTTTTGCTGGGCCTTGGACGGGTCGCCAATCAGCAGGTCAACCTCGGCTGGCCGCAGATAGCGCGGGTCAAAGGTGACGTACTGATTCCAGTCCAGGTTGACGTAGTTAAAGGCGATTTCTAAAAACTCTTTAATCGAGTGGGTTTCTCCGGTGGCAATCACATAGTCGTCCGCTTTGGCCTGCTGTAACATCAGCCACATCGCTCTGACGTAGTCCTTAGCATAGCCCCAGTCCCGCTTGGCATCGAGGTTGCCAAGGAAGAGCTGCTGCTGCTGACCCGCCACAATCCGCGCTAGCGCCCGAGTAATCTTGCGGGTAACGAAGGTCTCACCCCGGCGAGGAGATTCATGGTTAAACAGAATTCCGTTGCAGGCAAACAGGTCATAGGACTCGCGGTAGTTCAACGTTTGCCAGTGTGCGTAGACCTTGGCGCAGGAGTAGGGGCTGCGCGGGTAGAAGGGCGTTGTTTCTTTCTGGGGGACTTCCTGGACCTTGCCAAACATCTCAGAGGAGCCCGCCTGATAAAATCGCACCTCTAGCCCAGTACGGTGCTGGTAATCGCGAATCGCTTCGAGCAGCCGCAGTGTCCCCATTGCCACCGTGTCCACCGTATATTCTGGCGAATCGAAACTGACCTTGACGTGGGACTGGGCTCCCAGGTTATAGACCTCGTCGGGTTTGACCTGTTCTAGAATACGTCGCAGCATGGTGCCGTCATTCAGGTCGCCGTAGTGGAGGAAGAGCTTGGCGTCAGGGCTATGCGGGTCTACGTAGATATGGTCGATCCGGTCCGTATTGAAGGTAGAGGTTCTGCGAATGACCCCATGTACTTCATAGCCTTTTTCTAAAAGAAATTCGGCTAGATAGGAGCCATCTTGACCGGTGATTCCAGTGATTAGCGCCCGCTTCGATTGCGTCATGGCTGTGATTTCCTATAAATTTCCTGATGATAACTGAATAGCGCTGACTCAGCGCCCTGTGGTGTTTCTACCCATAGACTGCCCAAGAATACGGAAAGCCGTCACGTTAAAATAGCGGCCCCATACAAAAGTTGAGTCAGACAAGTCAGACATGAAGCCGATAGCTCCAATGTAAATTCTGACAAATCTATACACAAGATATATCAAAGGCTAGATGATTTTTGGGGAAGGTCGGGCAGCATTACAAAAGCTTTAGTAATGTAGCCGGACGCTTTACGTAAGAATGTTGCGACGGCTAGGCTCGCCGATCGCGCTCAATATCGTAAATTGCCTTTTCCCAGCACCATTGCTCACTGCGGCCGGGGTTCTGCATTTTAACCCGCTCGACCAGCCGCTGGGCGACCGCAGCATTGCCGCCGACCCGTCGCATCAGCTGCTGTCGGGTAGAACGGTTGACCCCGCGACCAAGTTGATGACTCGACGATTGGCCCAACGGACGCCGCTGAATGGGCAGCCGATAGCCTGTGAGCCAGCAAAACACGGCGACAACGATGACGACTGCCAGAATAATGGGAAATAATGACATAGCTTCGACCGTAGAAAAAGCGATACTAGCTAATACAGACTATTGCCTAAACCAGACTTGTCATCCCCAAGTCGCCAATCCAGCGCTAGCCCATGAGCCGCCCCAATAAAATTCTAGCCTTTTGGTTTAACGACCCGGATCCGCAACATCACTACGGAGAATTTCGCCAGGTCTGGTTCAAGAAAGATCCGAACTTTGACGCGCAGATCCGCCAGCGTTTTCTCAACGATTACGAGCAGGCAGCGGCAGGCCAGTTCGCCAGCTGGCAGGAGCAACCCCGTTCCTGTCTAGCGCTGATTCTGCTGCTCGACCAGTTTCCCCGCAACCTATTTCGCGGCAGGCCGCGTAGCTTTGCTACGGATGACCAGGCGCTGGCGGCGGCGAAATCCGCGATCGCGCATAATTTCGATCGCGCACTGATCCCGATCGAGCGCAACTTTCTCTATCTGCCCTTTGAGCACAGCGAGCGCTTAGCACATCAGCAGCAGAGCGTAGCCCTGTTTACCGTCCTGGCAAACATTGCGCCAGAATTGCAGCACAGCCTCGACTATGCGCTAAAACACCGCGACGTGATTGCCAAGTTTGGTCGGTTTCCGCACCGCAATGCCATCTTGAGTCGTCAAACGACGGCCGAGGAAGACGCGTATTTACAGCAGCATGGGGGATTCTAAGCCCCAGGCTACTGGCGGTTGACGCTGCGGTAGAGCCAAAGCGCAGACGCGATCGCGGCGAAATGGGCCACCAGCGTATGGGTATTGGCCTGGACGATGAAAATATCTAAAGGCTGAATAAACTGGGTGACGTTGCCCGGGTTAAATAGGGCGCTACCCTGGGGCTGGGCCAGCGATTTGGCCAGCAGTGAGCCGACAATCGCTTCCGCACCAAGCAGGGTGACTAGCATCCCTGCCAGGCTAATCATCAGGCCAATCTGAATTGCCCGAATCGCATCCTTGGGTTTAGGTCGCAGGTCGGGATTGCTGGTGCGCAGCTTGCGACTGAGGCGGGTATAGCGAAACGACCAGAAAGCGCCGGCAAAGACCGCCAGCACCCCAAGCACGGCAAACAGCAGCCCCGCACTTGTCCCCGGGTTGGTCTCGCCCTGGGTCGCTCGACCGCTCAGCGTCGCCACTGAAAACAGCAGAACCAGGCTTGATATCACGCCCAGCACGGCCTGGATCCAAAAGCTGATCCAGCCGACTATCCGGAAAGCGCCAGCAATTCGGCGAATCGCCGGTGGTAAAGAGTAACCCAGTTCACCAGTCATAGCTTTAGGATAAACCGTAGGAGGCTGATTCAACTCGCCCACTCTACCTGCTCAGCTCACTCCGATACAATCCTTTACTCAGCAACCCAATTCCCATGCCTGTCCTCTCGCTTGCTCAAGACCAGATAGCTGACCTGATCGCTAGATATCGCCCACGAGCGGACTATCTGGCCATTCGCCTGGAGACCTCAGAAGGCACCGATATCTGGCTGCGCAGCGGCCTGGTCGAAACCCTCAGTACCGGCACTGCTGTCGGCGGCCAGGTGCGGGCCTGCTATCGGGGTGGCTGGGGCTTTGCCAGCTTTAACCGGCTAAAGGATTTGGCGGCCCGGGTGGAAGACGCGATCGCAGCAGCCCGCCTAATTGGCACAGAAGAAACCCGGCTGGCGCCGATCGAGATTCTGAAAACCCGCTGCGAGCTGCCCCTCACCGGCACCGACCCCCGCCACATTTCTGTCGCTGATAAAAAAGCCCTCTGTTTGCACTACGACGAGATCTTACGCAGCGCCGACCCGCAAGTAATCACCCGATTTGTCCGCTATGAGGATAGCTATCAACAGGTGCTGCTCGCCACTTCTGAAGGCACGCTGATTGAACAGGCCTGGACAGACCTGGAAATGCGCTTTGCGGCGACGGCCCGGCAAGGTGAGCGGGTGCAGACCGGACGAGAAACAACCGGCTCGCGCAGCGGCTACGAAGACCTAAAGCAGCTCGATGCCGCCGTGCTGGACGCCGCTAAACGAGCCGTCAGCGCCCTTTCCCTGCCGCCGGTTAAAGGGGGCACCTATCCTGTAGTGATCGATCCTATCCTCACCGGCCTTTTTGTTCATGAAGCCTTCGGCCATCTGTCTGAAGCCGACATGGCCTACGAAAACCCAGACCTGATGGAGGTGATGTCCCTGGGTCGCCGGTTTGGACCAGACAACCTACAAATTTTCGACGGGGCCGCGCCCGGTGGCCATCGCGGCAGTTATTTTTACGACGATGAGGGCACCCCTGCGACGACGACTCAGCTGATCCAGGACGGCATCCTGGTGGGGCGGCTCCATTCCCGCGAAACAGCTGGACATCTAGACGAAACCCCTACCGGCAACGCCCGCTGTCTGAACTACCACTATCCGCCCATTGTCCGGATGACCAACACCTGGATCGAGCGCGGCCAGACGCCGGTTCAGGATCTGTTCGCGGGTATCACTGAAGGCGTCTATGCCCGCAACTGGCTGGGCGGCCAGACCAACGGCGAAATGTTTACCTTTAGCGCCGGAGAAGCTTGGATGATCCGCCAGGGCAAGCTGACCGAGCCGGTCCGAGATGTTACCCTCTCCGGCAATGTCTTCAGCACCCTGAATCAGATCGAAGGCATCGGCGATGATTTTCTCTGGGATGAGTCCGGCGGCTGTGGTAAGGGTGGGCAGAGCGGACTGCCGGTGGGCTGCGGCGGTCCCAGTTTGCGAATTCAGCAGGTCACGGTTGGGGGTGAGGGAGCGGATGAGTGACGGGGTAATCAGGAAGTTGATAACCGCTTGACCATTTGCAAGCATGGATTCTCTGGCCAAAGGTTTGTAAACTCTTCTAACGGTCGGAATCCTACCGACTGGTAAAATGCCCTCGTTTGTGCGTAGTGCTTGTCAGGATGTGACAGCCCTAGAGTCTTAACCTGAAGGTACTCAACCCCGCTGCTATCTAATGTTTGCTCTACGATTTTTACTAGCTGCCGGCCGACGCCTGAGCGGTGCGAGCTGGGATGAACTGCCATGACATATATTTCTGCGGCATATTCACTATGCTGCTTGACTGTCAGGAAACCAACTACCTGATTTTTGGCAACTGCAAGGAAAGTGGGTAGCTTATCTATTTCATCGACATACTCCTTAAGAGCGACTTCAATGCCAAACCATTCAGGGAGTAACCGTAGAATTGGTTCGCAGAGAGCAGCTTGGCCGAGAACTGGACCTTGAACGTCAATCATCGAACTATTGGTGAGCATGTCAGGTTTGCCATACTCTGTATAGCCCTGACATATAAGGGTGAGGGCTCAAAGGTGACATGCTCCCAACTATTGCATCATGATAGACACAAGGTATAGAAGTTCAAAGGTAGATATTTGCAAACTCCTTTTCAGGCAGATTTTGCCCATAGAGTGCGATCATCCAATCAACTTTAGTTTGACTTCCAAAGTATTTGAGACTTTGCTAGGTTATGACGGGTAGTAAGTTGAATGAGTTTAGGACGCGGGTAGATTATTAGGTTCGAAGCTTGGGGGACTGTACTAAACCGAATATCAATGCTTCCAGCGGTTCAGGACGACGTTTAACTGAGGAGATATACTTACGGGCGGATGAATTTTTCCCTAGAATTCTACGTTTGCTTGTATCGCTCGCAGCTCATGTTTGAAGTCTGTCCTAAATCTCAGCATACCTTCGCTCAACTGGAACAATAGGCATTCTTAATTGGCCTAAACCTCAGCTTCTTGCGACTCGGCTAAGTGTTTCAACAGCGTCGTCTTTGGTAGCGGGCCTTGCAGATGGTCCCAGGGCAGCGGCTGGTCGATTGGCCAATCCTGGTGAACATAGAATTCTAGAGGAGGGAGCTTGCCTTTGAGCTGTTTGAAGGCGCGGCGGTAGCTGCCCAACGAGTCGCCGTAGTGGCGGGTGAGCTCTAGCAGGTCGGCGAGGCGGCGATCGCCCCTTGAAATTAGCGCCTGAACGACCGACCAGCTATAGCTTTCAGGTCGGAAGTCGATACCCCGCGATCGCAATGTCTTCTGCAAATACTTTAGCCGCTGCTCGGACTGACGGCTGACGCCATAGGTCTGGAAAGGCGTATGGGCCTTAGGCACGAAGGTACTACAGCCCAAGGTCAGCCGCAGCCCAGGTACTGCCTTTTTGAGCCGCAGCATCAGCGCCGCGGTTTGCTCCACGTCTTCTGCGGTTTCGCCAGGGATGCCGGTCATGCCATAGAGCTTCATGGCCTTCAGGCCGCCTGCTTTAGCATTAACCGCAGCGGCCTCAATCTCGTCGGTCGTCAGCTTTTTGTTGACAATCTGGCGTACCCGCTCGGAGCCGCTTTCAACCGCGATCGTAATCGACTGGGTGCCGTGCTTGACCAGCGTTTGCGCCAGTTTAGAATCGACCGTATTGGTTCGTACCGAGGCAATGCTGAGGCGAACATCGTCGTACTGGGGCTGATTCAGCACGTCGAGCAGCGTCTCAAACTGGGGATGCTGGGTCACCGACGCGCCGAGCAGGCCCAGCCGCGGAGTCACCTTCAGGCCGCGCTCAATCGCGGGCAGCAGGCCGTCGTCCAGGCTAGCGCTACGGAACGGCAGCGTCAGGTAGCTGGCTAGGCAAAAGCGGCACATCTCCGGACAGCTGCGCACCACCTCCACCATGAAAATATTTTCCCAGGCGGCCTTCTCGGTGACGACGGTAGAGGCCGACAGCACATTGCCGCGGTAGGTCTGCTTTTGTACCTGCGCCGGGATGTCACTATCCATCGGCTGAATTGATTCTACCGGACCGTCTAAAGCGCTGTAGGTTACCTTGTAAAGGCTGGGCACGTAGACGCCCGGCACCTGAGCCAGGGCTCTGAGCTGGGTCTGCCGGTCGGCCTGGCGGACGGTTTGGTAGGCGTCCAGAAATTCGTCTAGCAGGGTCTCGCCATCGCCGAGCAAAATGACGTCGAAGAAGGCAGCAAAGGGTTCGGGATTGGCAGTTAGGACGGGGCCGCCGCCAAAGACGAGGGGATGGTCGTAGGTACGCGCAATCGCTCTTGTCGGTACCTTTTGTGACTCCAGCAAATCAAGCACGTGCACATAGTCCAACTCCCACGAGAGGGAAAAGCCGATCAGCTCGGGCCGGGCAGGCAGCGATTCCTGCACATCGGTAAATAGGCGGCTGACCTCCAGATCGGGCCGCTGGGCCAGCATTGCCCACACCACCTGATAGCCCAGGCTGGTAATGCCCACGCTGTATTCATTGGGGAAGGCAAAGATCAGCGGGATGGCCTCAGCGATTGTCATCGCCGGGGTAAATAAGCGCTTTTCAGCCGAAAAAACGGAATCAGTCACAAAGTGGAGGGAAGGGCCAGATCTCCTTCAGCCTAGCATTTGTGACCTTTGATGAGCCGAATAGCATTTTGCCTAAAAACGTCGATGATTGCTTTAATGCCCCGACGCTGACTTTCACCCAACACCGCTAATTGCACCACTGCTTCTCGCTTGGCATTTACGCTGCCAATAATCATGATGCAGTAGGACGAAAACCGAAGCGATGCACAGCAGGATGCCCAATCCGAATGCCAAAGATCTGGGCATGAGGATGACGCCTAAGCAATTGCTTAGCAGCGGTCAGGCTATCTTTAGCTACCTCAAAAGCTCCAGTTTCAATGTCAATCGCCACTATTTTGCCATGATTTCCATCTTCAACTTGAGCGCGTACCTGAGTCTCGTAGAGCTCTTTGCCTCGCCGAGAAAATTCCTCTTTGCTATAGCGGGGTTCTCGAACGGTCATAGGCTTAGCCTGGTTTCAAATTTTTCCCCTATATTTTATCCTAAACGGGTACGGAGAGGAGGGCCAGAGCCCCTTCAGCCTAGCATTTGTGACCTTTGATGAGCCGGATAGCATTTTTGGAGTGAAGCGACGACTCATCCCTGAGTATTTAGATTGCAGATCCGGTAAGGCGACAGGTAACAGCGCTGTCTTGAATGCGAAGGCCGCGGTGTATCTCCTGCGCATCAGTCAGCGCCGTGCCCTTAGCCATTGGGGTTGGGTATCGCTGATAATCGGGCTTTGAGCTGCTCCGTCCGCTCTGTGATGATGGCGTCTGAGCTGAGACAGGGGGCAGCAGTTTCAGCAATCTGAGATATTATTTTGGCAAACTGCGCTTCATTAGGACTGAGGCCGTACTGCGCGATCGCGACTGGAGACTGTACCAAACTCCGCTGCCAGTGCCGGGCCGACTGCCCCCCTGACCGCAGCCCGCGCCCCCAGCGGGGATAGTCAACCAGCGGCGGCAGCGTTTGAGGTCGATAGGTCAGCCCCATCGAAGCGCACCAGTCCTGCCACTTGAAAGGCAGAATCCGCGGGCTGGTCACAATTGGAATCCAGGGCACTCTTAGGGCATCTGCCGCGATCGCGCCGTGCATTGCCTCTGCCAGCAGTACCTCAGTTTGATTGATCGTTTGCAAAATCTCTTCTACCGGCGATCGCGGATCGACATAGCAAATTCCCGCCGCCTGACAAATGCGCTGCCAGGCCGACTGGGCAAAGTCAGCGTGGTGAATATGGGGCATAAAGCTATAGGGATATTGTTTTTCTGTGGTTGGCTGAACCAGCAAGCGGACTAAAATACCGCCGTCGGCGATTGCCTTACTGGATGGCAACCCCAATTGCTGAGCCGAGAGCGGGCCGCGAACGCAACAGATTTGCCAATGGGGTGGAATCACCTGCAGCGGCTGTTCATACCCGGCACCGGTGCTGAAAATGACAACTTTTTCAGCAGCTGAAACCCGCTCTGGAAAAAGATTGTTCAACAATGTTCCGGTGCCGATAAAGATACTGTTCGGATCGTCATCGAAATAGCCCGGTAAGAGCTGGGGCCACAGCCAGGTATTGAGCTCATCGCCAAAATTAGGCTGGCGATCGCGGCGCTGGTAGTAGTAAATCTGCATAGGCCGGTCAGCGAGAGAATTTTATTAGCAGGCGGCTGGCTTTATTCACTGTGCGGCTGCGGTAGCTGTCATAAACAGACGGCAGCAGCTGATAAGTCCGCCGCCAGGCCGGCTGCTTACACCATCGATCATAGGCCGGGATAGCGACGGCTTCGAGAAACTGCTGCCACCGCTGGGTGATAGCGGCAGGAGAGTAGGCAGAGGCGCGATCGCGGCCATTCACCACCATGGCCTGACGCAATCCTGAATCAGACTTGAGCTGTCGCAGCTGAGCGATTAGATCTGGCATCGAAGTCACCTCTAGGTAGTCCAGCGGACTGCGGCGTTCCGCTCGATAAGCCACCTCTGGACCTAGAATAGCCGGGACTCCTGCCAGCCAAGCATTATAGAGCTTAGTCGCGGGCTTGTGCCGGTAGCCGCCCTGGAGCCACTGCTGCCAGGCGCTGAAGCTGCGCACGGCCACGATGGCATCGATGGCGCGATAGTCATTCCAGTCGGTGCTCAGGGTGGCAAAATCATTCCAGTGATTGGTGTTGATTACCGGCTGCCAGCGCAGCCCCAGCTCGGCCAGCGCCTCCTCCCAAGCCGAGGTTTGCAGCTCGGGGGCGAGGCTGTTGGCATGGCCAAAGAAGGCGACCGTTTCAAAGCGGTCTGGGCGGCCTGGGGACTGATTTGGGAACTGAGATCGCGCCATTAGCCCCGGCTGCGGCCAGTGGGGAGTGAAGTAGCGATGGTATCGGGCAGACGCCTCCACTGGATTTTGTACCACCTGAAGCTGGGCATAGGGGTAGGGATAGGATTCCGCCTTCAGGCATATCAGCAGTCGCTTTGCCGACGGTCGGGGCTGCGTCGCCCGCGCCGCATTGCTGTGAAAAAGCACAATCCCTTCGGCGGGCAGCCGGTCCACCAGCTCACAGGGAAAACCCACCGCCCGCAGCCGCAGGTAGGTTTGCAGCGTCCAGGCATAGATACCCAAGCCAAACCCGGCCCAGTTCTGCTCCGCGCTGGTCGGCAGCTCAGGTGGCCAGAAAGTTGGCGGAATGTAGAACGCAATCGGCGGCACGGCGTTAGGAACACAGCCGCTGAAGCAGACCAGACCCGAGCCGAGACCTCAATTTGGCTCTCAACCTAGCTTGCAAAGGCACCCAGCTCAGGCCCTGACCAATCTGACTCTGCCAGTGATAGAGCGGACTCAGCAGACTGCTGTAGAGCAGCATCCGTTCACAGGCTTCGGTCGTCTCTAGATCGGTGAGCTGGCGAGTGTGGAGAATATGCAGAATCACCTTTCGCAGGTCGTTTGCTCCGTGCAGTCCAACCATTAGCGGACGCTGCCAGGCGGCATAGCGCACCATCCGCAGCGGGTAGCGGCTGTAGCCGATGCGCTGAAAGAGGGTTAGCAGATAGCCCCGCTCTAGCCGCGCCTTGGGAATGCGATGAAAAAGCTGCATGTGGGGATTGTGCCAGATTGGCCAGCCGCCGCTGCGCAGATAGGACAGCGTTTCCACATCTTCTCCCTTGGCGTCGAGGCTGCTACCGCAGACGCCGGTCAAGCTGGGCTGCTCTGGCACACAGTCCACCCAGGCCCGCCGCCGAATCACCATCCCGGCCCCGGCTGGCAGCACGCCGCGCTCAGCCGAATATTGAAAGGGCTCAGCCCCTCTCTGAATCACCGCCAGACAGCAGGCAATCCGCTGAAAATTGGGCGGCGGCAGCACCTCGTAGCTGCCGCGAATGGCGCTACCAAAAGCGCCTACCTGGGGATGCTGCTGGGCGAACTGGTAGGCTGCGCTGACCCAGGTGTCTTCGGGCCAGGTATCGTCGTCTAAAAAGCCGATCAGCGGGCTGACCACGGTTTGTACTGCGAGCCTGCGGGCATAGGCCAGCCCCTGCCTGGGCTCAAAGACGTAGCGCAGCGGTACCGCTGGCAGCCAGTCGGCCTGATACTGTTGGACCAGGCGAGCCGTATCGTCCTGACTATTATTATCGACAATCAGCACCTCCCAGGAAAATGTTTGGGTATACAGCTGCGATCGCAGCCGTTCCAGCACCTGGGGCAGCCGCGAGGCGCCATTGTAAGTACAGATGACGACTGAAAAGTCAACCATTATTGGCAGGCCGGGTTGCAACATCGCCTTCTAAAATTATGTCAAATCTGACATAAAACGATCGGTGAGCTGAGAATCAGCCTACATCTTTATATAGCCACATATAGCCACTGCTGATTAAAGGCGAATTAATAGCGACTTAACAGCGACAGTCTGTCTTTTGACAGCAGCCCGGCAAGTCCATACCCTTAATAAGGTTGGCTTGCATACTCTCATGGCTCCTCTGCCCAACTCGCCTAAAAAGCTGTCGTTAGGCTCCCTGGAAGCCGAAATTTTAGGCATTCTCTGGCAGCTGGGCAGCGCTACGGCCCGGCAAATCCACGACCAAATTCTGGCTGACCCCGACCGCGAGCTGGCCTATGCTTCGGTGACGACGGTGCTGAATCGGCTCACCCAAAAGGGCTGGCTCAAGCGACACAAGCGGCAGCGGGCCTTTGTTTGGGAGCCGCTGGTTTCGCAGCGAGATGCCCAGGTTTTGCAGGCTTACCGCCAGCTGAAGCAACTGCTCGCCATCGGCAATCCCGACATTGTCGCCGCCTTTGCCGATGAGCTGGACAGCGATAGTATTGAGCGGTTGGACGCGATCGCGCAGCGACTCAACGCCATCCGCCAAGCCAGGAAGGAGTCGTAAAGTGCACGGTTTTTTGCTACTGCTCAGCACCGCGATCGCGGTCGGCCTGCGGCTAACGATGCGGGCCGACTTAACAAAAGCCGGTCCCGGGCGGCTATTCCCTCGGCGGCCGTCTTCTGATCTAGCTTGGGAAACCCGCTGGCGGCGGACGCTAGCCAGCTTTGCCCTGCCGCCGCTGCTAATTTTAGCGACCGCCCTGGCCGTCCTGGCGATGGGGCTGCGCGGCTACATGCTGGGGCTGCCGGTGGGCTGGCTGGGCTACTCGGTTGCTCTGGGGCTGATTGGGATGGCGCTGGGGGTCCTAGCTTGGTTGGCTGGGCTGGGGATGCGATCGCGCCAGCAAATCTGCGCTCTCCCGCCGGTCATCATTCAAAATCAGCCGGGCCGCCAGCTCGACAGCGCCGTTCCCTTCGCGGCCCGGGTCGGCTTCTGGCAGCCAGAGCTAATCGTCAGCCGCGGCCTGACCGCTGTGCTAACGCCGTCGGAGGTCGAAGCTGTGCTGCTGCACGAGCAGGCGCATCGCCGCTACCGCGACCCGTTTTGGTTCTTCTGGCTGGGCTGGCTGGGCCGCATTTCTGCCTGGCTGCCCGCCACCCAGCAGCTCTGGCAGGAGCTGCTGCTGCTACGGGAACTCCGCGCCGACCGCTGGGCCGCCCGCCGGGTTGAGCCGCTTATACTGGCTGAGTCGCTGCTCAAAATGACCCAGTTTGCCGTCCCCGAACCCAACGGCTGGGTCCTATTCGCCAGTCAACGCCAGGTCAGCCGCCTGGAAGAACGGATTAACGTTTTACTTGATAGTCCGTCACTGGTGCAAAATTCGGGCTACAGCTGGCTGTGGCTGGGTTTGGGCTCACTGATTCTCTGCCTGCCGCTGCTGACAATGCTGTTACATACGGCTGGCTAAACTATAGGAAGTCAAGGCTTCATAATGCTGGAAAACGCGATTGCCCAGGTCGTAGTTCGGGGATAAGGCCACTTCTACCTACCTGTCGAGCAGCGTCGCCTCCGGCTGCCCGATTACTTAATTCTAGATTCTATGCATGAGCATTCCAGCGGATGTTATGGCAGATTTAGGGAAGCTTCTGATAGAGGGGTAGGCATGCCGTCACCGTTTCCGGGAATGAATCCTTATCTGGAGAATCCGACGCTCTGGCCAGAGGTTCATAGTCGGCTGATTGTGGCCATCGCCGATGGACTAAATCCTCAGCTGATGCCGAAATACCGAGCGGCGATTGAGCGACGGGTCTATGATCTTCAGGGGGACGAAGCTGTGCTAATCGGCATCCCAGACGTCACTTTAGAGCAGCGATTGGCCTCAGAAATCGCCGCCCAAAATACTGTGGCAACGATGAAACCTGCCAGCCCGATGAAGGTTAGAGTCCCAATGCCGCTTGAGCTCCGCGAAAGCTATTTGCAAATCCAGGAAATTGACACAGGGGAAGTCGTGGCAGCAGTTGAGCTGCTGTCACCTACCAACAAACGCTCCGGAACGGGACGCAATGCATATGAAGAGAAACGGCGAGAAATACTGAGCAGCCGTACCCATCTGATTGAAATTGACCTGCTCCGCAGCGGTGAACCGATGGCGCTAGCAGCAGGGCAGCTTAAAAGCCACTACCGAATTTTGGTCAGTCGAAGTGAACTGCGTCCCCAGGCAGACTTGTACGCCTTTAACCTACCCGATGAAATTCCTCAATTTCCGCTGCCGCTGAAGGCCGAAGATAGCGAGCCGGTCGTTGACCTACATGTTCTGCTGGATCAGGTTTATGACCGAGCCGGATATGAGGTTGTGATTGACTACGCTCAAGCGCCCGTTCCAGCCTGGCTTAGCTCATGGTTAAAGCAGCAAGATACTACATAGATAGACTT
This sequence comes from Vasconcelosia minhoensis LEGE 07310, assembly GCF_015207255.1. GTDB lineage: Bacteria > Cyanobacteriota > Cyanobacteriia > Phormidesmidales > Phormidesmidaceae > Vasconcelosia > Vasconcelosia minhoensis. The sequence continues at coordinate 24,263 of NZ_JADEXG010000025.1, read as the reverse complement.
GGTACAGCTGCTCAAGTCATTTCATCAGTTTATCCGGTCAGAGCTGAGCGACAAAGATGCTCAGGAATCACTAGCCCCCTTTGCAAGCCCTGCAAGATCTGAGCCAGATTTCCCGCTAGGAGCGCAGCACGGTCTAGCCAGAGCTCGTGAATGACTCACGACACCCGCTTGTCTACGACGGCGCTGGCTGCAGAATCAGCTCGATCGATGGCACGAATCAAAAGTCTTTTTCCCTCTCTAGAACTTCCCGATTGGTCCTTAGGGTAGGGGTTATCGAAGCAAATACCCCCTACCCATTGAGGAGACCCATCATGAAACGCTATTTCTTTACCGCCGTTGCTATGACCATTGCCGCCGCTGCCAGTATGCCAGCTGCCCAGGCCGCCGACTACGGAACTATCAACCTCCAGCAGCGGCGCTATGAGGTGCTAGACCGGGGCGGGTCGAAAGCTGTCGAGAACATCCAGTCGGCCCGGCTAGAACACCTAGATAACCAGAGCAAAGGCATTGAAAGTATCCAATCCACTCGCCTGGAGCACCTGGATAGCCAAAGCAAGTCCATTGCCAAGGAGCAGGTCTCTACGCCTGAAGAGGTTTCCAAGGATGCGACCCTGGTTGACCTGATTTGGCATAACCGGGACAGTCGCAGCAGCAAGTAGGCAAGGCGCGATCGCGGCTGGGATTGATGACTATCTGGCCATCATCCAGTACCTCCGCACCGGGCTGATGAGCCAAGTACAGCTCGACATTGGCAGCCTGGAACGGGCTACCTGCCGGTTATTCTGGGCTGATAAAGCAGTGATCCAACAGGTTCAGGCGGCGTCCTATCAGCAGGTTTTTCTAGTCTCTGGGATGAGCCATCCCAAATTTTTAGAAACGCTACAGGCGCTTAGCCCTAGAGGTTACGACCGGATTGCCAAGGTTGCCCAGACTTTAAGCTAAGCCCCAGCCATCCAACATCCCTTTAATTATGATTCATTAGGAGCTTAATCATGACAACTCAGCTGACATCTACGCTCAATGGGCTCGACCCTGACGTGCTAAAGGAACTGGCTGACACCGTCGCTGCCGATGCCAGTCAGGGAAAAATGGCCTTTCGCGTATCGACGACCTGGGTCGAGGGTGGCCGCTCAATTGCTCGGGTGAAGTCTTTTGACTTAGGCAATGAAACGATTGAGCGAGACTTCCACCTGGTCATTGACGAACCAGAAGAAGCCGGTGGCACGAACCTTGGTCCTAATCCCCAAGAGGTCATCCTGGCAGCGCTCAATGCCTGCCTGATGACGACGTTTACGGTCCTCTGCACCCTGGAAGGGATTCGCCTGGAGAAGGTAGATATCCAAAGCAGTGGCCAGCTAGACCTGCGCGGATTCTTTGGTCTGGATGCCAATGTGACTCCCGGATTCCAGGCCCTGGACTGGACGCTGACGGTGCGAGGAGATGCAACAGAAGCGCAGTTCCAGAAAATCTATGAGACTGCGATCGCGGTTTCCCCCAACGTTTGGAACCTGCGCAATCCGGTAGCGGCAACGCCTCGCCTCCAGGTTGAATCCTAGAACGCTGTCTGCGCTATTGGGGATGCTGCTTCCAATAGCGCAGACAGCTAGCCGAGCTGTCCAAAGGCTCGGCCAAACAGCGTTATGCAATCAGTAGCGGTTGCTCCCAATCTGATTGACAGGGTGGAGCAGACAGCCCTTGGGCTAGGCTTATCGGTTAAGAGAATACCCAGCGGCGCGGGCCACGATGCCGGGTTGATAGCTGCCATGGCACCATCCACAATGATTTTTGTCCCCAGCGTTAGCGGCATTAGCCACAATGTTGACGAGTACACGACCCCTGAAGACTTAGAAAACGGGGCAAATGTGCTGCTGCGAATGCTGCTACAGCTTGCCATGTAGCAGCATTCGCAGCCTACTCGCTTACCGTTCAGCCAGGCGTTTAAGCTGAACCGACGATTTAAGTCTCGGGTCAAACGCTTCCTTCTCGCACGTTAAAATCGTTCGTCCCAAGAGCGTAATTCAGCGATCATCCTATCTCGCGGGAAATCTTTAATTCCTGTTGATGGAGTTCGCCTGCTTGGTGACTTTGTCCCAGAGCAGCGTACACATTTCCCAAATTGCCCAGGGCAAAGGCTTCGCCGCTGCGATCGCCGATTTCGCGGGAAATCTCCAGCGACTGCTGAAGTAATTCAATGGCTTGCTGATATTGCCCTAGCGAATGATAGGCTAACCCTAAGTTACCGAGTAGAATTGCTTCGTCTGCGCGATCGCCCATCTCACGAGAAATCTCCACCTGCTGTTGAAGCAAATCAATAGCCTGCTGATAATGCTCTAGGGAATAGTAGACTAATCCCAACTTTCCGAAAACCAGTTCTTCACCCCAGCCGTCTTTGTCTTCGCGATAAAGGGTCAGTGCTTGTTCGTAAAAGTCGAGGGCCTGCACCGATTTCCCGCAGCGATGCAGCGAATCCCCCATATTGCTGAGGGATCTAGCCTGCCCAGTTGAATTGTGGTTTAACTTTGCTAGCGCTAAGGCTCTCTCATAAAACTCCATTGCCTGCTCATAGGCGTGTTTTTGCTCATGGGCTTTACCTAGATGGTTATACAGCGTCACTAGCAGCGGCGACTCGGGTGCCGTCTGTTCCAGCTGAGCGATTTGCCGCTGCTGCGCTTCAATCGAGAAATGGCGAAATCTGTCAGGCGTTTCAACCTCGCGCATCGGCCGCGATCGCGGTCGATGCTCAGAACGGTTCTGGGGCTGGGTTGCAAATTCAAACATACCGCCGCGCCAGCTCCAAAAGTCAGGCGCTTGCTGTGCTAACCGATCAGAGAGGGCGTTGGACAGCCACAGCACAACCGGAAATTCAAACTGGATCAACGCTCCCCGGGTCCACTGTAAGGAAAAGAAAAAGCGCTCCTGTTCTGACTTATCGTCAGTCAGTCGCACTCCCAGCAGTTCGCTGGCGTTGAGCACCGTCACCACAGCCGGTTCTCCCGTCTGGAGGACTGGTTCCTGGGCGACCAGATTTTTTAGCGTGGCCCGTAGGCTGGGCTGTTTCAGGTTGAGCCAGGCTCGAAAAGGCATGACCTCCTGGGCTATCAGCTCAGATTCGTAGGCCGCGACCAGGGTGTCTTGCAGACTGCGATCGTCACAGATAGCCAGCAATAGATTGAGCCGCTGAGTGCTGGCCTTGACTGATATCATCAGCCTCCGAAACTCGCGCAGATTGGCAGGGTCGAGGTTGGTTAGAGCCATAGGGAGAAGTTGCTCCGGGGGCGCGGCTCCTGGCGGCTCAAAAGCCCAGGTCGGCCTTGGCGGCTTCGGCGGCTTTGAATAGGGCCGGGCTGGGCATCTCTTCCCAGGCGGTATCGCCGATTTCGGTGTAGAAGGTCTGGTCGTAGGGGCGGGTGCGGACGACGACCGGCATGGGGACGGCGTGGCCGAGCAGCAGGGCCTGCTGTTTAGAATCCAGCTTGGAGAGCACGGAGCGCAGGTTTTGGCCGCCGGAGACGCCGGTGAAGATGGCGTCGATGTCTTTTTCGTCGTTGAGCAGGGCGGTGATGCGGGTGCCAACCTGGGACATGACTTCGTTATCGATGCCCGAAGGGCGCTGATCGACCACCAGCAGGGTGACAAAGTATTTGCGCATCTCCCGGGCAATCGTGCCAAAGATGGTCTGGCGGGCGGTGGCGGGATCTAAAAAACGGTGGGCTTCTTCGATGGTAATCATCAGCGGCTGGGGGCGATCGCAGGGGTTCTTCGTCTGCAAAAACCGATCGGCCTTGCGCACATAGCTGGCGTGAATGCGGCGGGCAATCACATTCGTTGCCAGCATGTAGGAAAGCATATTCGACTGCGAGCCAAACTCGATTACCACATGCTTACCGGCGTCAATCGCCTCTAGAATCTGGGCCACATAGTTGTGGGGGCAGCTGTTGCGAATGTACTTCAGCTCCGCTAGCCGGGTGAGCTTGCGCTGTAGGGCCATAATCGAAGACTTACTGCCCATCTTAACTTCGCAGAACTCCTGGATCTCCTCATTTGTCATCGCCAGCAGCCGGTTAATCCAATGCTTGCCAAACTCGTTGCGCAGAATGATCGCGTTTTCTAAACTTGCCTCCGACAGGTTAAGCTCGCGGCTGATCAGGGTCAGGTCTTCCACGTCGATCTGGTCAAAGCTGACGTAGAGCTCCTGGGCATCGCGCACGCCCCGCCGCTGGGTGGCTTCCGGGTCCAGGGTAAAGATCTGCACCAGGCCGGGAAACAGCTGCCTGAGCCCCTTCACCGTGCTGAACTGCTTGCCTTCGCTGACCGCCTCCCAGCCGTATTCTGAGTGCATGTCGAAAATCAGGTTCACCGCCGCCTGCTTGCGAATAATCCCCGACAGCAGCAGCCGGGTCAGAAAGGATTTGCCCGTCCCCGATTTGCCAAAGATGCCGTTGCTGCGCTCCACAAACCGGTCCAGGTCAATGCAGATCGGCACCGCCATATCAATCGGCTGGCCAATCGCAAAATTGCGCCGGTGGGGGTCGTCTTCCCAGCCAAACACCGCTCGAAAATCTCGCTCGCTGGCGTCGTAGACCTGGCTGAAGTGTCCGGGAATCGTCTTCACCGGCAGCAGCTCCAGCGCGGCGCTGGAGTTCGCCTGATAGGAGGCCAGGCCGCCGTTGGAATCGGCTTTGCGCTTTTTAGCCGGGGATTTTGTTGGGCTTTCAGTCTCCGCCCCCGGCGTAAACATCAGCATCGGCGTTAGGTCAATCGTGCCGTAGGTGCCCGACCCGGCCAGCACCTCTTGCAAAAACAGATTGCTGGGCTCCGGCGGGTTAGCCACAATCCGCTGGCTGGTGGTGCCCAGGGCCACGTCGGTGAGCATACAGAAAAAGCGCGATCGCACCCCCTGCACCACCAGAAACTTGCCTACCCGCATCTCCTCAACCAGCACGTCGGGATGCAGCCGCACCGCCAAACCCTGGCTGAGGGAACCCTGAATCACCGAACCCAGCGGACGTATTTCCATCGATCACCCCGAAATGCACGCTCTGGGGCTATCGTAGCTTGAGACCGGCGATTAATACAGCTGTTCCTAAATACAGGCGTTCTTAAATACAGGTGTTCTGAGTTCGGGCGTTTTAGAACTGGACGCCGACGCCGCCCTGGACGGAAGTGGCCGTGCCGCCGTCTGAGAAGCCGTTAAGGGCAAAAACGGCGTTGCCGAAGACGACCAGATTGCTGCCGGGCAGAAAATAATCGACTCCCGGCTGAATCACAAACGACACCTGGTCGCCCACCGGCGAGGGTTCGCCGCCGCTGGGGAGAGAAATACCCGCGCCGACATAGACATTGGTTTGAAAGTTCAGCGGATAGTCGTAGGACACCGTCGGCACAAAGGCTGAACCGTCACCCAAAAGAAACGCCTGGCCGCGAATCGAAATCGGCAGCTCCAGAATGTTGTAGCGGCCCGAAATGACGAAAGAGACGCCATCGCCGTCGCCGTTGTCGTCGTCGCTCAGACCGACCGCCGCACCCGCCCCGACATAGCTGCCAAAGGCGGCCTGGGCCTGGGCAGGGGACTGGAGACTGAGGGCGATCGCGCCCGCCGCCACGACCCCAGCGAGCCCGCTTAAATTGCTTGAAATACGGAGCATCACAGACTTCCTCACACCGGTATGAGCAGGTAATACCCTACCGGGGTCGCAAAAGTCAAGCCCAAAAGTCAGGCACAGGGCAGAAATTCGTCGCTAGCCCGTATTCCGCATTCCGGCGGCGATGCCGTTGATCGTCAGCATCGCCCCCCGCAGCAGCTCACTGCGGCTATAGCGCGATCGCACCATCCCCGAGGCGGCACTGTCGCGATACTCCCGCAGCCGCTTCAGCAGCGCCACCTGCAGGAAGCCCAGAGGCACAATCGTGCCGTTGCGCAGCTGTACCGAGCGCTGCAGGGCCAGGTCGCCGTCGAGCAGCCGCTGGTGGCCGGTAATCGCCAGCACCATCTCGCGGGTGAGGCGAAACTCCTCGGCAATCTGGTCGAACAGGACCTGGAACTGCTCGCGCTTGTCGGGATGGCTGAGCTGGTTGACGTAGTGCAGGGCAATCTGCAAATCCACCTTGGCCAGGGTCATCTCGACCTTGGAAATGACCATTTTGAAAAACGGCCACTTGGTGTAGAAATAGCGCAGCAGCTTCAGCCGCTCCTCCGGCGCTTCGTCTACGTAGGCCTGTAGCGCCGTCCCGACGCCGTACCAGGCCGGCAGCAGAAACCGGGTCTGGGTCCAGCTAAACACCCAGGGAATTGCCCGTAGGCCAGAGAGATCCTTCTTGCCACCGCGCCGGGCCGGGCGAGAGCTAATTTGCAGCTGGCTGATCTCCTGAATCGGCGTCACCTGATGGAAAAATTCGACCAGCTCCGGCTGTTCGTAAATTAGGGCGCGGTAATGCTGCCGCGATCGCGCCGCCAGCTCCTCCATAATTTCATTCCAGGGCTCAATCTCGTCAAAGCTGCTGCCCAGGACGCTGCCCTGGATTACCGCCGTCGTCACCGTCTCCAGGTGGTACAGGGCCAGGTCCGGCAGATTGTACTTGGAGGCCAGCACTTCGCCCTGCTCGGTAATCTTGATTCGCCCGTTGACGCTGCGGCCCGGCTGGGCCAGGATCGCCTCATAGGCCGGGCCGCCGCCGCGCCCCACCGAGCCGCCCCGACCGTGGAAGATCCGCAGCGCCACAGTATAGCCGTCGGCTAAGGTTTGCAGCGACTGCTGGGCCTTATGGATTTCCCAGTTGCTACTGAGAAATCCCGAGTCCTTATTGCTGTCGGAATAGCCCAGCATGATCTCCTGCAGGGCCATCGGCTGGGACTCGCCGCCTTGCAGCACTTCTAGCTCAGCATAGCCACCCTGCAAGAGCGCCCGATACAGCGGCAGCTCAAACAGGCTACGCATCACCGCCGGCGCCCGCTTCAGGTCTTCCACCGTCTCAAACAGCGGCACGATCATCAGCCCTCCCGTCCCCGTTGCCGGGTCGTACAGGCCCGCTTCTTTGGCCAACAACAGCACTTCTAGCAGGTCGCTGGCGTGGTGACACATGCTGATGATGTAGCTCTGGCAGATCTGGGGACCAAACTCCTGATGCAGCCGCCGCACCATGCGGAAAGTGGCCACCGTTTCCTGTACCTTGTCGGAAAAGGGCAGCTCGCCGGGAATCAGCGGTCGGCGGGTTTTTAGCTCGGCCACCAGCCAGTCCATTTTTTCCGCTTCGGTCAGGTCGTTATAGGCTTTGGGCAAGATGCCCAGGTACTCGGTAATCTCATTGAGCGCGTCGGCATGGCGCGTACTCTCCTGGCGGACATCGAGCTGGGCCAGGGTAAAGCTGTAGATTTCGGCCTGGCAGATCAGCTTTTCCAAATCCTGACAGACCAGTCCCGTCTCCTTCAGGTTGCGCTGGATCAGCTGTAGCTCATGCAGAAACTCTGCGCCGGAGCGATAGAGGGTGCCGGCCTGGGCGACTGTCTCTTCTTCTTGCAGATAGTCACCGTGGTAGAGTTTCTGGCTGCGATCGCGGGTATTCTTCAGCCGCTGCTCAATGTAGGCCAGCTTCAGCCGGTAGGGCTCCTGCCGGTAGCGAATTGCCAGTTCGTCATAGATCTCCGGCATTTGCAGCTGGTCCTGCTCCAGCGACTCCAGCAGGTCGGGCAGCACCTCGCTCCAGTGCAGCGACAGGCTAAGCAGGTGGGTCAGCTTCTGGACTGAGCCCATGTACTTATCCAGCACCAGGTTGCGCTGGAAGCAGGCCGTCTTCCAGGTGACCTGGGGCGTTACCGAGGGGTTGCCGTCGCGATCGCTGCCCACCCAGGAACCAAACCGACAGAAGCTATGCTGCGGCGGCGTCAGGTTGGGGAAGGTGCCCTGCAGGGCGCGGGTAATCCGGTGGTGCAGCTCGGGAATCGTGTCGAACAGCACCACGTCGAAATAGTGCAGCGTAAAATCGACCTCGTCCAGCACCGATGGCTTGAACTGGTGTAGCTCGTCGGTACGCCACCAAAGCCGAATTTCTTCTTTCAGCTGGGCCTGGAGCCCCTCTACCTCCCAGGAGGAAACCAGCCCGATTGACCGGGCGCTCTCCTCCGATCGGTCCAGCTGGTGCAAAATGTCGGAGATCCGCCGCTGCTTATCGCGAATCGTGTGGCGGACAATCTCGGTCGGGTGGGCGGTAAACACCAGCCGCACGTCGAGCTGGTTGATCAGCCGCTGGATCATCTGCGGCGGCACGTTCAGCCGCTTCAGGGTGGGGAATAGCCAGTAGAAGGTACCAACATCTTTAGGTGCTTCGGGGCCGGAGGTACTTTTCTCGACTAGCTCAGCTAGAAAATTGGCCTGGTCGGGACGGTCGGTGGCCCCGCCGTCGGGAGACCCATGGCCATCTTCGGGGCGGTCGTCCGGTTGAGAACCGTAGGCTTTCGAAATCGCGGCATCTTCATAGGCGGCCCGGTACTGCTGCTGCTGCCCCCGCTGCTCGTAATGCTGCTCGACAATATTGATCAGCTGAAAGTAGAGGGCAAAGGCCCGGGCCATGCGGATGGCCTCATCCAGCGACAGATCCTCAATCAGCGGCAGCACATCTGACGCATCCCGGTCGGGGTTGGCCTGGCCGTCGGGGGCGCACATCTGCCGCAGCCGCGTCAGCAGCTCGACCAGCTCTAGCCCGCATTCGTCTTCGATCACCTTTGCCCAGGTGTCTTCAATCGACCTGAGTCGATGGCGCAGCAGCCAGTCATAGGTCGCAGTTTCAGGCAGACCGGTCGGGCTGTCTAAGCCGGACGCTACCGGACTGTGGGAGGAGACGGTAAAACTCATGCGGCTTCGGGGGTTAGGGAAGAACACTCGACAAAATTGTAAGCGCTAGCCGGGACAGATTCGACCGCTGCTCATGTCTTTTAGAAGCTGAATTGTAAATAATGATTCAAGCGCTGGGCCATGCGGCTAGCTTTCATCCTCGGGCAGCGGCTCAGACAGCAGCGCAATGGGCAGCACCGGCAGCCGCTCACCGCGAAAGATTTCTTCACTAGCCCAGCCAACCTGCTGCGCCCAGTCGGCCAATAAACGGCCCGCGAGCAGGGTAGTGATTAAGGGAACGGTTGCCAGACTGAGCAGCCAGTCGGGTTCTAGCGGCGATTCGATAGCCAAACCGGGCGATAATTCGGCAGGGGTGGAACGCAGGTAGTTCGTCATGACTTAAGCCTTTTCCAAAATTTTACCGCTAACTTCGGTTTGAGACGAGAACCGGCGCTAAATCTGACCTGTTCGTTTTGATTAGAGCGAGCTATGCTTTTGGCGAGACAATTTTTTCGGCGCTAACGGCAGCGTCTTCCCAACCGCTCCTTGACTCAGTCAGGGACTCAGCCAGGAGCCCAGTCAGGAGCCCAGGAGACCCAATGAGGATTAGCCCTAGACAGAATTCCAGTTTTTATGGATGATTGGGCAAATTCGTAAAGCTGACACCCAAATCCTGCCCCAAATCCTAGCCCAAGCGATTGGCTCCAAGTGATTGGGATTCGTACTGATACAAGCTCTATGTCCGGTAGGCACTCCCTCAAGCAAACATCCGACGCCGCGATCGCGCCGCTGATTCCGGCGCTCCAGGCGGCGGTGCAGTCGCCTGGAGCGCCGCCGGAGCTTCAGGTCAGGCTGCGCGGCAATATTTTACACGTGCTCTATCAGTCTGCGGTACCACTGGAGCGCAATCGTACGCTGCTGGCGCTGGTGCGATCGCTGCTAGAGGATGAGACCAGGGAGCAGCTGGCAAAAGAGTTTCCCCAGATCTATCAGATCTATGTATACAACCGGCAGCCGCAGCAGGCACAGCCCACCTGGACAGCCCCGCTCTATCTCAACCGGCTGGAGCGGCATCTAGAGCAGCTGGTCGGCGACGCAGATCGGCCCGGCGACCCGGACAAAGCGGATGACTCTTTCTCGGCGATTGTCCTCTCTAATCTGAGCCTGGCCCGGCAGGGTAACCCAGACGCGATCGCGCGCTATCTGAGCGAAATCCTGAGCACCTTAGATGTGGGCGTGCGGGTCAGTGCCCGGGTGATTCCGAGCCGGGCCAAGCGAGTCCAGACCATCACGGCCAGCGACGATGAAGACGACCTGGTGGGTCTAGATCCGTCCCCCGATCTGATCTCGCGGTTAAAAATCTCCTGCGAGGCCAGCTATAGCCCCGACCCGCTGATGATTGCCGAGCCGGTGGCAGAGCGGCTGCGCGGCCTCCAGCTCACCCAGTTTCAAGATGCCGTGATCACCATTCACGTGCGGGGCGAAACCGCATCGGACTGGCGGCTGCGGGTAGACCTGACGCCGCCGACGGAAATGCTGCGGGAATGGGCCCGCTGGGGGGACCTGGCCGCCCTAGAGCGGCTGACCAATCAGACGCTGGCCGAGTGGAAGCAGACCGCTGAGCTAGAGCTTAAAGACACCACCCTCCATGTGGTCTGCCATCGGTCGTCGAACTTTGGCCCCAAACCGATTCCAGAGCGCGACCCAGAGCAGTCGCCACCGGTTGCAGCCCTAGCTGACCTGCTCCAGCAGCTAGCGCCGCAGGGCCTGCATCGAGCCATGCTCTACGGACCGGCCTCAGACCGGATCAACCCAGACTGGCTGAAATGTCTGGTGCTACCAGCTGAACAGCATCCGGCCCTGGCCAAAGATACGCTGGAACTAGCCCGCCGGGGCGACCTGAGCGCGATTGCCTACTGTCTCACCCGACACCTCAACCCAGACCTAGACGAACAGCTCGCCACCGGCGGCATCCGAGTGCAGCTTTTACTCAAGCAGGGGCTGCTGCATGTGATGACCGACGGTCCGGTCTGCCCGCCCAAGCAGGGGGTCGTACCGCTGGTGACGGAGTATGTCGAAGAATTTCGCTGGCCGCATTTGGAGGGCCTGCGGATTTACGGTCGGCGGGCGGGTCAAACGCAGCCGATCTGGAGCTATGGCAGCGACTTTAAGCAGCGGCAGCGCCTGGTGCCCGAGGCCGCTCCTGAGTTTGCCGCTTCGGATGTCTATCTTGGCGACCTGATTGCGCCGGTTGAGGCCGAGCCGCTGCGACCCGAGGTGACCGGACGCGACTTGCAGGCGGCGCTCTGGCGCCTACTGCGCCAGGCTGCTGAGGAGATACAGCAGGCTTTGCAGCAAACGCAGCTCTTTACCCCAGCCGAAACGGCCAGCGGGGTCTCGATACCGCTGCCGAAGGCGCTGCGGATGAAGCCTGCCACCGCGATCGCATGGGGGACCATTGGGCTGTTGCTGACACTACAGATTGACTGGACCCTGGCCCGGCTGCTGCGCCCGACAGCGGCCGCTGTCAAGATCCAGTCCGCACCGCGGCTGGCCGAGCGCCCCAAGGCCGGTACCAGCAAGACGGCTGCGGATGAGGTTGCAGACGGCTTTCTGGCCAAGCCGGCGGGGAGCAATGTCACTTCTTCGGCGATCGACGATGCTGAGCTGATCTACAGTCCTCAGCAAGGCTTTATTTCAACGTCGGCGCTGCTGGCCGAGTCCCCCTTTCCCAACTTCAATAGCAAACAGCTGAATGAGAAGCTAGCCCTCTACAGCCAGCGGGTGGCTGAGTCAGGTCCGCCAGATGTGCTAGTCATCGGCAGCTCTCGGGCACTGCGGGGGGTTGATCCGGCCGCGCTCCGACAGGCCCTGGCCAGGGTGGGCAACGACGACATCAGCGTGTTTAACTTTGGCGTTAACGGGGCGACGGCCCAGGTGGTAGACCTGGTAATCCGTCAGCTGATTCCGCCGGAGCAGCTGCCGCGGCTGGTGATCTGGGCCGACGGCGCCCGCGCCTTCAACAGCGGTCGGGAGGACATTACCTTTAATTCGATCGCGGTTTCGGAGGGCTATCAGGAGCTTCAGGCCGGTTTGCTAGCGAAGCCAGCTGCCGATTCAGCGAAAATCGAGCCGCTGCTTGGCATCGCCCGCCAGGTAACCCGGCGGTATCAGCAGGTGGATCAGTCCCTCAGCCAGGCACTGGGCCAGTTGGCCGCCACCTATGGCCAGCGGCAGGCGGCGAAGGCCTTGCTAAACGAAGCCTATGCGGTTTCAACGGCGGGCCTGTCAGCGACTCCCGAGATCGACCCAGAGGCTCCCGGCGAACTCCTCACGGGCCTGCCTAGCGAAACCAGCATGATTGACTTCGACGGGTTTCTGCCGCTCTCCATTCGCTTTAACCCCGCCACTTACTATCAGGAATACGTCCGCGTATCGGGGGCCTACGACAGCGACTACAAAGCCTTTAGGCTAGAGGGAAAGCAGTCTGCGGCCCTGGAGCAGCTGCTGGACTATGCCCAGACCCAGCAGCTGCCAATCGTGTTCGTCAACACGCCGCTGACGGACGAATATTTAGACCCGATTCGCTCTGAGGCAGAGCAAAGCTTCAATCGCTACATGTTTAACGTGGCCGGCTCTACTTCTGGATTTCTCTACCGCGACCTCGGCCAGGTCTGGACCCAGCGCTACGAATACTTCTCCGACCCCAGCCACCTAAACCGCTACGGGGCCTACCAGGTCTCCAATCAGCTAGCCCAAGATCCGCTCATTCCCTGGCCCTCGTCTGAGTAGTCCGAGCCCTGTCTGGGCCCTGTCTGGGCCCTATCTGGGCCTTGTCTGGGCTCAGCTTCAACATCCTGCGCAGTGCAGACTGCGCGATCGCGCATGACTCTGCCATCAGTCCTCTACAGTCTATTTTTAACCGGCGTTTTCGGCCTTTACTGGCTGCTGCCGACGCGACCGCTCAAGCTCTGGCTAATCGTAATCGCCAGTCTGATGTTCTATGGATCGCTGCAGGCCCAATATGTGCCGCTGCTGGGGGTGCTGGTCGCACTCAACTTCTATTTGGGGCAGCAGCTAGCGACCCCGCTAGACTGGCGCATTCCCAACGCGGCCTGGCAGAATGCGCGCCAGGATTGGAACCAGCAGCGACTGCGGCTCTTGCAGCTGGGGGTGGCTCTAAACGTGCTGCTGCTGCTGGGGTTTAAGTACCTATCGCCGACGCTAAATATGCTGGGCTTCACCCTGCCCGCCAACCCTGCTGCCGACCCCGCCGACCTGGCTACCGGGATACTGATGCCACTAGGGCTGAGCTTTTTTACCTTTGAATGCATTGCCTATCTGATCGATGTCTACCGGGGTTCGCCAGCGGCCAGTAGCTTTGTCCAGTTTGCCGCCTACAAGCTTTTTTTCCCCAAGCTGATCTCCGGTCCGATTACTCGCTTCCACGGCTTTACCGGCCAGCTGAAGGCGCTCCATTTCCCCCGGCTGAGTCAGGGCATTGAAGGCGTCTGGCTGATTGCTATCGGCGCGGTGAAGAAACTGCTGATCGCCGACCACCTGGGGCTTCTGGTGAACCTGAGCTTTGACAATCTAGCTCGGGCGGGCAGCGGCGACCTTTGGCTGGCGACCTTAGCCTACGGATTGCAGCTCTACTTCGACTTCAGCGGCTATGTCGATATTGCCCGAGGCAGCGCCCTGCTGCTGGGCTTCAACCTGCCGCAAAACTTTAACTTTCCCTACTTTTCGACCAGCATCGCCGACTTCTGGCGACGCTGGCATATGACGCTGGGAGACTGGTTGCGCAACTACCTCTACTTTCCTCTGGGCGGCTCCCGTCGGGGCATTGGCCGCACCTGCCTAAACCTGATGCTGATCATGCTCGTGGCCGGGATCTGGCATGGCGATCGCTGGGGCTTTGTGATCTGGGGCGGACTGCACGGTCTGGCACTGATTGCGCATCGGCTCAACGCTCGGCTGGCCGAGCGCTGGCCGGGCCTCAAGGCGCTCTGGCTGAGCCTGCCAGGGATGCTGCTGGCCTGGCTGCTAACCCAGACGATGGTCTTCTCCAGCTGGATTTTCTTTCGCCTGCCGAGCCTGAGCGATTCCGGTTTAGCCCTGCAAAAGCTGTGGGGCCAGGCAGCCGACGCCCAGTTTGCCCAAAAGGTCTATCAGGAAGCCTTTGGCCTCAGCCGCCCGCAACTCCTGCTGCTGATTCTGCTGATTATGGCTGGCATGTGCGTCGCCCACAGCATCCAGCGTGGCCTCCAGCTTCAGCTCAGCTGGCCTGTCAAAACCCTGCTGATTCCGCTCTGTTTCTTCATCGCCTGGCTCCTCGCCCCCACCGAAACTGCCCCCTACATCTACTTCGACTTCTAACCCCCTATCTCTCTACTCTTACCCCTCCCTCTCCCTAACTCGCCCAGGTATCGCGCCACTTAACCGTGCCCTCAGCAGCGACAAACCACTGCCGCGCCACCAAATTTTCTCGCAGCGGCGAAGTTCCCTGCCGCAGCATGGCGTATTTGTAAACAATCAGCTTGCCAGCGCTTTCGTTAAAGGGAATTTCGGCAAACCAGGTATTCGAGTTGATGTATTCCAGCAGGTAGGCTTTGGCAATGTCCCATTCCCCCAGTTCCGGACAGTCGCCCGAGACCACGATGGTTTCCCCCGGCTGGGTATTCACCCCGTTCAGCTGCACCCGCACCAGGGTTTGGCCCTCAGCCCGTCTGCCCACGTGGCTAAGCACGATCGCGCTTCGGGCCGCCAGTTCCAGATGGTGGATCTGCCCGTCTTGCACGGTCAGCTTGCAGCGCGTGAGCACGCAGGTATGTTCGCCGTCGGGCATGTCAGTCATCACCGCTGGCAGCGTCGTTGCCTCGCCCCGGTTGATCGCCACGAAGCAGGTGCATTCGCCATAGCGGCGGGCGTAGCAGTAGACATCGGGCGAAATATAGTGAGTCCACTGGCCGCCCAGGAAAACGGCGGGGTTCAGTCGCCGCAGCCCCGACAGCAGCCGAATCGTTCGGTACAGCGGTGCGCTCGTATCCCAGTCGGTCATCATCGGTCGGTTGTAGGGATCGTTGCCGCCGTCGGTGTCGTCGTGCAGGCCCTGCTCAGTGCCGTAGTAGATACAGGGGATGCCACGACTGGTCATAATCAGCGCGATCGCGACCCGCAGCATTTCTGGGTCAGGATTCAGCGACTGAAAGCGCGGCATATCGTGGTTATCAATAAAGGTGACCAGCTCGGTCGCACCCTTGTATTTGTAATCTTGAGCAAAGATCTCTTCGACGAGGTGAAAGCCGCCCTCAGCTCCCTCGCCTAGAGCCGCCCGGATGGCGGTGCAGAGGCCAAAGTCCAGAATGGTCATGCCGGAATGGTTGGCAAACTCAACCGAGCGATCGTCGGCTGGGTGGCTATAGATCCATTCGCCAAAGACAAATACGTCGGGTCGGTAAGCCTGAATATCGGCGTTGAACTCCTGCCAAAACCAGATCGGCATGTGCTTCACCGTATCGACCCGGAGCGCATCGATGCCGCGATCGAGCCACTGTTTAATGGCCGCCTTAATATAGCTGCGGTAGGCCGTGTTGTTTTCATTAAAGGTCGCCAGACCGGATAGCTCGCAGTTTTGCACCTGCCACTCGTCTTCCCAATTGGTGACTTCGCCATAGTGGTGATACCAGTGATCATCGTCGTGGTTGAAGTCAGCAATCTTCACCCCGTCGTCGTAAAGTTCTCCTTTAGTACCACTGATATCGGGGTTGCTGTGATTGCAGACGATGTCAAGGATCAGCTTCATATCGCGCTGGTGCATTTCGTCAATCAGCCGGTCGAAGGTAGTATTGCGGTCGTCTTGGGTCTTGTTCAGCGAAGGGTTCTGATCTGTTGCGATAAAGCGCGGGTTAATGCGCTTAAAGTCTTTCGTCCAGTAGCCGTGAATCGCGGCACTGTCGATAAACAGCGCCTCAATCTGCTCGAATAGAGGCGTCAGCCAGATTGCCGTAACGCCCATGTTGCGCAAATAGTCGAGCTTGTCAATCACACCCTGCAGGTCGCCGCCCCAGTACTTATGCCAGTCTGTGCGAGTAGCGTCATACAGCTCTGGATTTGGACCTTCGTTGTTCTCCGGGTCGCCGTCATGGAAGCGATCGACCACAATGAAGTAAATCGTTTCTTGCCGGAACTCGATATCGCGGGTATAGAGAAACTCCAGATCAATCTCCTGGCTCTGGTCCAGCTCCTCAATCAGCGGCTGACCCTCCGGCTGCTCAGCGGTCAAACCCTCGCGTAATGACACCTTATTCAGCGGCCCAGTGGTCATAGCGGCTACCCCAGCGCTTGATCAATTGGAAGCGTTACCATGTTCAAAAGACAGTATGACTGATCTGTGGTAGCCGCTATATGTTAGACGCAAATGCGATTGTAGCACTGCTAAACGAAGGTCAATCGTTTGCGCGTAGCGGGCTGATGATATGAATCACGGGTATATGTCAATCCGGCACGATGCTCCAAGTTGGCTCAGCCGCTACCTCACGCTGTCATATCAGCCTCTTTGCCAGGTAGATTCCTATACATACCTTTATCGGTCATGCTGGCAGAGGATATCAATGGAGGCTAGAACGCTCTCAGAGCTGCGAAAGGAGACTTCTTATCAGACGGTTGCCAACCATTTCGATCACCTCAGCACGGAGGAGCTAGTGGAAAGATTCAAGGAAGCGACTCTCGTAGGTCGCCCCCCTCAGGCCCTGGTAGAGGCGATGGCTAAGCGTCCGGAGATTGCCTTTATTCAGGTAACTGACTCGACAGAGATTACTATGAGTAAAGCTCGAACCGCAATCGAACAAATTGAACAGCTTAGCCGATAGAATCAAGCTTTTCTGAATAACTGGATAGAAGGAGCATGGCCAGGAGCCCGCCTAGCAATCAAACGCGCAACACCCAAGGCAACGCGACTCCATCACCCGATCACCCCATCACTCATCCTCCCCCTCTTCCAAATAATCCGTCTCATCCTCATCCCCCGCTTCCATCCCGGCCTTAAACTCACGCAGCGTCTTCCCCAGCGCGCCGCCCAGCTCGGGAATTTTCTTAGGGCCAAAGACCAGCACGGCAATCACGCCGATAATTGCAATTTCGGGCAATCCTAAACCAAACATAGGGGTCCTCACGCTCACCGCTATCCAGCCTCATCATACCGGCAATTTAGGCTGGCCGAATCAGAGCCCATAAATCCCATAAATAAGGAGTGCAGGGTGACCGCGCTCCAGGGGTTGAGCATGAGAGCTGGATTACTGAGTATAGTGCTGGTAGTAGCGCTGGTCGATCCAGCTGCGAAGCTCATGTTCTGAAGTAAACTGGCGACTTTGCCGGGTAACCGGATCGTAGGCATGCCAGAGGACGCCACTGCTAGATTTACTGACCCAGATGCGTAACTCATTGCTAGTTGTCAAGGCTTTGACCAGCCAGGCACCCAAGCGGCGTAGGACCTGCCAAGGTTGGGCAGGCGCTGCCGAGGGCGTTTGCCAGAGCTGCTCTAGCTGACGGCGCTGTAGTTCAATCTGACAGTTCGAAGGGTGGGAATAGCTTTCCATAGCGCCTCCTCCTGAGGAAAATAGCGGGTAAAAAAAGTGGGAATGTCAGCGAATTGCTGAACAGTTACCACTGTAGAAACCGGGTCTGAGACCGGCAAAGCATTCCCTGCATAGGGTCTATGGGAAAAATCGATGCTCCCGGCTGAGAAGTTTGCGATAGCCTGAAAATGGGAGTTTCCTTCGCGATCGCATGATGCCTTCTAAGATCAAGATTGCTCAGCTCAGGGCGTTGGTTGCCGTTGCGGCGGCGGGCAACTTCAGCGAGGGAGCACTAGCGCTAGATTTGAGCCAGTCTACCGTCAGCCACAGCATCGCCGCGTTGGAAGCCGAGCTGGGCGTGGTATTGCTCAACCGGGGCCGTCACGGCGCGACGGTGACACCGGTGGGCGAGCGGATTGTCTCCCAGGCACAGCAGGTGCTCGCGCTATTGGAGTCGATGGGCCGAGAGGCCGTCCAGGCTCGGGGTGTAGACGGCGGTGTGGTTAGGATTGCGGCCTTTCGGAGTACGGCCAGCCATCTGCTGCCGGGCGCGATCGCGAAGCTTCACAGCCGCTACCCCAGCATTCAGGTGTCGATTCTGGAGCTGGACGAAGTCGATGAATTTCACCAGTGCCTGGCCGATGGCAAGGCCGATTTCTGCATCGCCGAGCTGCTCGAAGGCGAATCTTTTGAAACCTTGCCGATGCTGGAGGACAAGTACGTTGCCTTGCTGCCATCAAACTTTGGACTCAAGACTTCACGGCTAACCTGGGAAGATCTGCAAAAGCACCCAATTATCACCTCGACCCACGGCAGCTGCTCCAAAAGCATTTACCAAGCCCTACAGCGAGCCGTCCCGCCGGTCGAGGTGGCCTATCAAATTCGTAACGACTCAACCACGATGAGCATGGTAGAACAGGGATTGGGCATTGGTATCCTGCCAATGCTGGCGGCGCAGCCGATTCCGCCGGGGGTGCGCTGGGTGCATCTGCCCTTTGTCCTAACTCGCTGGCTAGGCGCATCCTGGCTCAGGGATGGGCTGCTGACGCCCTCTGCCTTTGCCTTTTTAGACACCTTCAAAGCGGTCTATGGTCGGCAGCAAAAATTGGTTGGGTAGGACTGTCGTAGGGGCGGCCCAATCTGCGATGATCCAGGCTGGATGACGCAATTCCCGTAGAGCCATGCGAAAACTGTTCTTTCTGCTGCCAGGCACCACCCAGAAGTATCGTGGCGGTGGGCTTGGGGCCGAACTGCGAACGCTGGCGCTAGCGCAGCAGGTCTGCGAGGCGGCGGTGGTGACTTACCGGCAGCGGGAAAAAGACACGCTGTTTCTGGATGATGTGCTGGCAGAGCGCGCAATTTTTATCGTCAGCTGGGGCTTCGACCTGCCCAAGCTGCTGCGCCGCCTGCGCCATCACAATGTGGTCTACCATGCCCACAGCGCGGGCTATGGCTTCTCTGTTCCGGCCAGCGTGCCGATCATCACGGTCAGCCGCAATACCATGGGCTACTGGGGCCAGCAGGCGCTGGGCTCGCTGATCTATTATTTTCCCAATGAAATTTCAGCTGAGTTTTGCGATCGCAACCTGCCCCGAGATATCGACGTGGTAGTGCAGGCCCGCAAGTCGTCGGAGTATTTGCTCAATCAGCTGGTGCCGGAACTGCGATCGCGCTGCCAGGTGACCCTAATCGATAGCTACGTTGATGACCTCGCGGGCCTGTTCAACCGGGCCAAAGTCTATCTCTATGATTCGGCAGAATACTGGGGCCGCTTTGGCCTCACTGAAGGCTTTGGCCTACCGCCGATGGAAGCGATGGCCTGCGGCTGCCAGGTCTTCTCTAGCGTTAACCACGCCCTAGCGGACTATCTCGACCCCGGCTTCAACTGTCATAAGATTGCCGGCTATGCTAGCGGCTACGACGTCGAGCGAATTCTCCAAGCGGTTCAAAGCTGGCAGCCCAGCAGTCTCCCCAAAGATCTCTTTGCACCCTATCGCCCGGCCCAGCTTGTTCCCCGTCTGCGCATAATCTTGACGGAACTCAACCACTTTTTTGACCATTGCCCTAACTATGTCTCTGATATTCCAGACCTTACCGCTGGGCGAATCCTGCATCTTACCCTCAGGCGAGCAATCAACAAACTGAAGCGATAAGTAAATTATTGTTACTAAAGGGCCGTTATGGGTATTTGAATAAGCATCGTTCACAGCGATAAATCAACCTTAATACGGAGATAGAGCGTTGATCATTCGACCTTAGATAGATGCGAGTAAATCTATTGAAACTAAATGGACTTGGTTCGCTGCTCTATTGAAAATTCTCATGAAAAATTCAGGCTTTTGTAGAACATTTAGGATAGTCTCGAAGATAACAGCTAAATCAGTTAGGTGAGTAGAAGAACAAGAAAATTGAATGGATTGATAGCGTTTTAGATGAAGGCAATCAAAGCGAGAAAAAAATTAGAATCTGTTTGGAAAGTGGCGAATGCCACGCTGCTGCTTGCTCGGGCGCGTATGAGTGCATTCAGATTCAGCGCTTAGGGTCCTCGTGTCTTACCGATCTGAGACTGTTGCCGATCTGAGACTATGGAGTCGCGTTTTGTTATTGTCAATTAAGAAGGGAATTTAATCATGAAATGGGTCAAAGCAATCGTAGCGGGTTTAGTCGCTGGCTTAGTGATGTTTATTGTATTGGCTGTTGGCACAAAAACCGGTATGGCTCCGATTAATGTGCCTCCGTCGGCGGCATTTTTAGCCGCCACGACCGGCATCCAGTCTCCACCTCTGGCAGGACTGCTTCACTTTGCCTATGCGGCTTTGGGTTCTGTCCTGCTAGTCGCCCTTTTTGGTCGCCGCACCAATATTCTCAAGGGCATTGGCCTGGCATTGGTGCTGTGGCTGATTCTGATGGTGATTTACTCGCCGATTATTGGCTGGGGCTTCTTTGGTGCAGGCGGCCTCAATCATCAACTGCCGCCGACTTCTCCGCTGTACATTGGGCCAGCAGGCATGTATGTGCTCATTACGCTGGTGCTGCACGCCATTTACGGCCTGATTGTCGGCTGGATGGATCAGGTCTGGATCGACTGGACGGAAAGGTCGGGAGCCGATCCAGATCAGAGCGAGAATCTGGCCAGCCATTAAGACGATATCAGTCGTTTTCAGGACATTATGGATCGCTTAATTCAGCAAACCGTGATTCTCGGCGGTGGCTTTACGGGGCTATACGCCGCCCTCAAGCTGCGGCGGAATCATCACCCCCATTCAGTGATTTTGGTTGATCGAGAAGCCCGCTTTCGGTTTCGTCCTTTGCTGTACGACTATTTCAGCGAGCAAATGGACCAGCAGCAGGTGATGCCTCGCTTTGAGGAGCTGCTCGGGAGTAGCGGCGTCCGCTTTGTACAGGATACGGTGGCGGCGATCGACTTAAGCGACCGTCAGGTTCGCCTTCACTCAGGCAGGGTCTGCCCCTACAGTCACTTAGTGATTGCCCTGGGAAGCGTAACCGGCTATTTCGGGGTTGAAGGCGCTAGCGAATACGCGATCGCGTTTCGAGACAGCGACGACGCGATCGCGCTCGACCGGAAAATCCGCACCTGTTTGGATCAGGCGAGGCAATCGGCCAATCCCGATCGGCGGCGGCTGCTGCTGACCTTTGTGATAATTGGCGGCGGTCCGACCGGGGTTGAACTCGCAGCGACTCTCGCCGACCTGGTCCCCAACTGGTTTGAAGAGCTGGGTGGCGACCCCCAAGAAGTCCGAATTGTGCTATTGAGCCGCGGGGCACAGATTCTCAAGGGCGATATCAACGATCCCCTGCGAGAGACGGCAGAGCAGCAGCTACAGCGGCGAGCGGTCGAGGTGATCACGGAGGCAGCGGCAACGGCAGTCCGACCCAAGGCGGTGGACTATCAGCAGGCAGGGCAGACCGCCACTATCCCCGCTGCAACTGCCGTTTGGACAGCGGGGACGGCAGCCCATCCGCTGGTCAAAGACCTGCCGATTGCTGAGCAGCACCGCGATCGCAAAGGGAGACTGATCGTCACACCGACAATGCAGCTGCCCGAATTTCCAGAGGTGTTTGCGGGCGGCGACTGTGCTACTGTCGAAGGCGAGTCGCTGCCGCCTACGGCTCAGGTGGCGCATCAGCAGGGGCTTGCGATCGCTCAAAACCTGCAAGCGCTGGTCGAAGGCCGGCAGCTCCAGCCCGCTGATGCTGCCATCCGAGGCACGCTAATGAAATTGGGTCTAGAAGCGGCAGCCGCCAACATCGATGACAGAGTCGAGGTGGATGGAGAAATTGCCCATTTAATTCGTCAGGCCACCTACCTGAGTCGGCTGCCCAGTCCTATCCACAATCTGCAGGCGGAGATGAAGTGGTTTAACGATGCGGTTGTAGACCGCTATTTAGAACCGCAGGACCCTGGAAAAGTCGTCCAATGGGTGGCCGGGGCCATTGTTGCAGCAGCTGTCGCTCGCAAAGTAGTTCACGCATTGGGGAGCGACGAGAAGTCAGTCTAGCAATTTCAACAGATATACAGATACTAAGGAGACCATCATATGCCACACCTAAAAGCGCTCAACAGCGACGAAGTATCCCAGGACGTTCAGAATATTTTTGCTGAAATCGAGCAGGGGTTTGGCGCGGTGCCCAACCTGTTTAAGACCTATGCCCACTACCCTCCGCTGCTGCGGGCCAACTGGGAGAAGATGAAGGCGACGATGGAGACCGGACAGCTGTCTGGCAAGCTGAAGCAGACCATCGCCCTCCTCGTCTCTCAGGACAACAGTACGGAATACTGTATTGCGGCCCATTCCCAAATATTGCTCGATATGGGGCTATCGGAGACTGAGCTTCAGGATATCCGCAAAGGGAAGCTTGAGAAAGTTGGCTTCAGTGACAAAGAAATTCAGCTGGTCGAGCTGATGCGTCAGGTCAACCGCGACCCCAACCATATTCCCAATACTGAATTTGAAGCGGTGAAGCAGGCCGGTGTCTCTGATGCTGAGCTGGTAGAAGCCTACGGCGTAATGGAGACCTTTGTCAGCTTTAACAAGTTTCTCGATTCGCTTGAGGTTGAGATCGAGATGTAGTTGAACTCACTGATACTGCTCCGCCTCGGTCCTCATCCAAAGTCCTTCTCCCTCGGGAGAAGGACTTTGATCTCTGCCCTAGTATCTCTGTCAGAACAGATTCTAGGTGGTTTTGCAACCCTTCGTTGAGAAAGGGATTTAGTCGCCCCCATACTGTGACGACATCAGCATCACTGCCCCAATCAGCCCCGCCTTGGGCTCTAAAACGATATGCACGGGCACTTTCTCCAATAGCCCGCTGACGCGGCCCTTTTGCCTAAAAGCCTGCATAAAGACCCCTGAACTCAGTAGCGAGACGTTCTTGGCGGCAATCCCGCCGGCAATATAAAGGCCGCCGAAGGACAGCATTTTTAGCGCTAGGTCTCCGGCTTCGGCCCCATAGGCAGAGGCAAATAGCTGCATCGTCCGCTGGGAAAGCTCATCCTTGTCATCGGCAGCCGCTTCAGCGATCGCCGCAGCCGGGTCATCGACGCCTTCACAGGGATAGCTGCACTGCGCCCATTCGCGGACCGCTTGAGCCACTGCTGGTGATTCCGAATGCTGATGAGAATCGCGCAGGAACTGGTAGATGGCAATGATCCCCTGGCCGGAGACGACCCGCTCGATAGAAACGCGATCGCTGGCTTTCTGCTCGAGTAAATACTGACGGAGCTGAAACTCAAGCTCAGAAAGGGGCGAGAAACTGGCATGGCCGCCCTCTGAAGCGTAGGCCGCATAGCCATCACCCCGAGGGACGATAAAGCACTCTCCTAGACCTGTACCCGCGCCAATCGCCGCAATTGGCGCGCCGGGCTGCGGCTCGACCGCCTGGAGGGTATGCAGGTCGGCTGAGTCTAGCCCCAATGCCCCATAGCCAATGGCCATGAAGTCATTGACCAGTTGCACCTGCGAAATTGAAAGCGCTTTTTGTAATCGGTCACCGTCTAGCCGCCAGTCTAGGTTGGTGAGCGCTGATGCGTTATCGACTACGGGACCCGCGATCGCGAAGCAGGCCTTGTCGAGATTGAAAGATGTTCCGATTGCCTGCTTAGCCTGGTCTAAAAACTGACGCACCATCGGCACAAGGTCTGAGAATTTTTGGCTTTCATACCGCTGCTCAAACACAACTTCAAACTGGTCTTTGCGAGTGATTTGCTGAGGGGGCGCGTCTACCAAACACAAAATTGTTTTAGTGCCGCCGATATCACCGACGAGTAAGTGAGACATAAGGTTAAATTTGAATTAACGTTTTGATAACTGTGCTTTTTAGCTCTACGGGTTCTCTTCCTAGTCTAAATGGCAAGCCAGACTATCACCTTGCTTTTCATAACTTTCTTAGCCAGTGCTCAGCTTTTTAACAATTCTGATGAAAGTGCGATCGCGGTACTCCTCTGCTATCATCCTGGATGAGTGCTGCATCCCACTTCATTCGACAAAACGGCCTGTCCGTAGTCTCAGCCAAAGCAGTCAACAATCGAGAGCATGAACAGCTATTTTCAGCTTTGAAAAGGGCTGGTTTTAATCAGCTCTACATCCATCTGGACCTGGACGTGATCGAGCCTGAAGAATTTCCCCATGTGGCTTGTCCTACCCCTGGTGGAATCACTAAAGAAAGGCTCAGAGATCTGCTGGCTGGCCTCAGCGAAAATTTTGATATAGTAGGCTTTAGCCTGTTGGAATTTTTGCCTGCTGAGCCTGAAAGTACTGCTGCTCTGGGCGTTATCGAACTGCTGGATAGTGTTAGTTTATTTCGCGATCGCGCTCATGTCAGCCGCCCCACCCAATTCGAC
>NZ_JADEXG010000100.1 GCF_015207255.1 Vasconcelosia minhoensis LEGE 07310 | reverse complement strand
TACCCATGTTTTGAACTTGTTAGGGTGACGATACATGGCTCTGGGCTCTGCCGCAGAGCTTTTTGTTTGTTGTGCTTATTGATACATCCTTGCCAAGCGCTTTTTGTCCCGCTTTAAGTTGATACCCTTTGAGAATATACCTGAGCTGCAGCTAGAAAATTGGCTGGTAAACGGATAGCAGTTTCCCTTAGCTCTAGACCACGTTCACAATGCAGCTAATCATGACAAGGTATCCTGAGCGCAGCTTCTTGATTAGTTGCGGATACCGCAAACACTCAGAAGCACAAACCCCTTTATTTTGAATGGGTCTGGAAGACAATAAATTTTATGGGACTAAAATTGGACTAAATTTTCAAGGGCTTTTGGCAAGGCTCAGCAGCCGAAGCAAGCCCGAAGCACCCTGGCTTACTACTCAGAAAACTAAATTTGCTATTCTCATTATGAGACTAAATAAACCAAAAGAAGACTAATATATAGACGACATAGTCTTATTTGTAGACATCTGCTACTGTAGGCGCAACTGATGTGGCTATCAAAAATGGCCATTGGCTGGTAATCCCGTATTCGCAGCAGCACGAGCGGTCGGATTGGCAATGAACCGACACACCTATCCCTAAAACTTTTTACCTCATTTTGAGACTAATATGTATTACGAA
This sequence comes from Vasconcelosia minhoensis LEGE 07310, assembly GCF_015207255.1. Classification (GTDB taxonomy): domain Bacteria; phylum Cyanobacteriota; class Cyanobacteriia; order Phormidesmidales; family Phormidesmidaceae; genus Vasconcelosia; species Vasconcelosia minhoensis. The sequence continues at coordinate 10,791 of NZ_JADEXG010000100.1, read as the reverse complement.
TAGACTTATAAATAGACATAAAAGACTCTCTATGAGACCAGTTTGCTTTGCAAATGGAGTCTTTGTGAAATTAATTGCTACCAACCACCAACCTCCTGACAGACCAAAGCGACCATCAAGCAAAGTTGCTTATCGGTCTTGTGAATCAGCTTGAGTCTATCTTGCCTTGTAATGAGACCAAAAATAGATAACATAGTCTCAGTATAAGACTTTCCCGAGCTGAGCAAACCTATGCCAGTCAGTTCGTGATCCGGCTGATTTCAATTTCGATTTCAGGAAAAGCCAGGGGGCAGATCGTTCCTTCAGACTTTTCCTGTCGTAGACGATAGGTCTCGTTATCAGGATTTCTTAAAACAATCATTGTCTGGCGCTTGAGGTCAACCACCCAATATTCCTGAATGCCAGCGATGGCATAGGCTTTAGCTTTCTCATAGAGATCTTTCAGCAGGCTGGTATTAGAGAACTCGATTACCCAGAAAATATTTTCTGGATAGGGATGATGCTCACGGTATTCTCGTCCGAGCGGCTGTACGATCGCTAGATCAGGCTGGGGCTCAGACTGGCTGGAAGGTAGGGTGATGGGTTTGCTATCTCGGATTTGGGCGCGATCGCGAAGCACCGCAATTAGATAGTCTCTAGCTTCGGTATTGCTATAGGCGTGGGGTTCGCCTTCAGGCGGCATTTCAACAATTTCCCCATGGAGTAGCTCAACCGCGCGGTCAGCTAGAATTCCCGAATCAACAATTTGGTGATACTGCTCAAGCGTCCATTTAGCGAGGGTGACAGCCATATTGCAGACGCTGACGGTTCAGCAAACGCGCTTTTGACTATGTTAGCAGCTGGGCAGCTGCTAAAACGAGAACGCGCCCTACTTCTGCTCTAGCTCATTCACCGCTGGAGCGTGCAGAATCTTGCCCTCGTAGCTAAAGCGCGAGCCGTGACAGGGGCAGTCCCAGCGCTTCCCCACCTCCAGATTTTTTTAATCGACTACCGTGCAGAGTAAAGTCACCGCCAGCCCTAGCGGCCTGGAGTAAGCTGCATTTTTGAGACTAAATTGTCTTCTTATAAGACTCGCAGCAAGACATAAAATTATTGAATTGAGACTAAAGGTCAGCAATCGCTTCCCTAAATCAGCCCCTGCTCAATTAGCGCCAAAATTTCGCTGACAGAGAAAGACCGCTGTTCTTGAATGGCGAGCTGCTTGACGGCGACTCTCAACTGCTCGTAGCGATCGCGGCTGAGGGGCCGCTTCAGCTGCTGTTCAAACAGGTATTGAAAATTGCTCGCGCCGCTGAATTTGCCAAACCAAACCTCGGGCGGGCCGTCGGCGAAGGGGGCATAGCTGTTGCGATCGCGACGCATTGAACTGAGGTGAATCCCCGTTTCACACCATCGGGACTGGGCCGAGTAGGGTGGATTAGGGCGAAAGCTGTGCTGGTCCATATAGCGAGTAACCTCATCTAGTGCCTTGTAGTCAATCCCCTCAACCTGCCAGCCAAACCGCAGCCGCAAACCGTTGAGCACCTGTTCCAGCGGAGCGTTACCGCTGCGTTCGCCAATCCCGTTAAAGGTACCCGAGATACCGGAAGCCCCAGCCAAGACAGCCTGAATCGTGTTCTCTAAAGCCAGCCCCCGATCGTTGTGAAAGTGGACTGATAGCGCGGTGCCATCGGTACAGGCCAGCAGATCATGAATCCAGATATAGGCTTTCTCGGGCATCAGGGCGCCGACCGTATCGCAGAGCAAAAACTGCTCCAGGTAGGGACCAAAGGTATTGACGCAATCCACCAAAAAGCCAAAGTCGGCGCGGCTGGCGTCCTCCGCAGCAAACCAGACCTTTAGCCCCCGCTCAGCGGCATAGCGCAGATGGGTCAGCACAGCGGCCAGCATCCTCTGGCGAACGGCCTGAATGTCAGCAGCAGAAACATTGTCAGCCGTTTTCTCCCGATAGGCCGGATGGGCAGACAGCTCTGGGTCTCGCAGAAACATCAGCCGATCGGAGACGGCATGAAACAGAATAATCTGGCTGACGCCGCAGTCCTGGGACTGGTCGATATAGGCCTGACTCATCATTGTCGAAGCGGCGAGCTTTAGCCCTAGCCCTTGGACCGCGAGCTGCTTCACCAGCTGCGCTTCCATTTCGTGAACCGCTGGCATTAGCGCAATCTGATGAACCCCCGTCGCCGCAATCAGATGGGCTAGCGCCTGCTTGGTCGCCGGGTCGAGATACAGCCCGACCTGCTGTTCGCCATCTCTCAGGGTTTCATCGGAAATCGTCAGTGCTATTGTTTCCATTGGTTTAGTGGGCGGTTTCGGCCAACGGTAAGTCCCTAACGGAAGATACTATCTGCCCAGATCGCGATTTCACAAGCGCCGTAAGGCCGAACTTCAAAGCGGCATAGTCCCCTTGGGGTCAGGCGGCCTGATATCGCTGATACGCTTTACAGCGCAGCCTGAAACCGCTATCTTACTGGTCTGAGGAGTTGATAGCGCCAATCGAGCTATTCTCAATTGGCCTGAAGCGCATGCACAACCCGGTAGACGCTCAGCGACAGGTTGCCCTATCCTCGTCGCCGCCCGCCGCCCCAGATGCGATCGCCCACGGCGGCCCCGTAGACGACCCAGCCCTGCCTCCGAGCCTCGCTGCCGCCCTCCAGCGGGCAGCCCAAACCGCTGCCGGAATTCGCTACATCGACGCGGCTGGGGCAGTGAAAGAGCAGTCCTATGCCGAGCTACTAGCGGTCGCCCAGCAGGTTAGCCGGGGGCTCCAGGCCAGACAGATTGATCCCGGCAGTCAAGTCGTTATCCAATGCCAGCCTGGCCCAGATTTTATCGCAGCGCTGTGGGGATGCTTTTTGGCGGCGGTGGTGCCGGTGCCCATTGCGCCGCCGTTGAGCTACGACAGCCCGCTGCCGCTGCGCTACGCCCTGGAGCAGCTGGGGGTAGCGTTAGTGATTACTGATGCAGTGCTAGAACCTGACCTAAAGCGGTTTCTAGCGTCAGGGCAGAGTTCAACGCAGACTGAAGCGATAACGCTGGATCAGCTGTGCCGCCTAGAAAATTCCCGGCTTGCCGAGCGGCAATCGGACGTTATCGCAACCGACCTCGACCAGCTGGCTCTGTTGCTACTGACCTCAGGCAGCACCGGCACTCCCAAGGGCGTCATGCTGAGTCCGCGAAATCTGCTCGTCAGCGCCAGCGGCATGGCCCAGGTGAATCAGCTTTCAGACAGCGACATCACGCTGAACTGGATGCCGCTAGAGCATGTAGCCAGTTTAGTGATGTTCCACCTGACTGAGGTCTGCCTGGGCTGTCAGCAGATTCATGTGAACAAAGAATACATTCTCAAAGCGCCGCTGACCTGGCTAGACCTGATTGAGCAGCACCACGTCACGGCTACCTGGGCTCCCAACTTTGCCTATGGCTTAGTCAACGACCAGGTTGCAACCAATCCGCAGCGGCGCTGGGATCTGTCCTCTATTCGCTGGATGGGGAACGGCGCGGAGGCTGTCGTGGGTGCAACAACCCGGCGCTTTCTACAGCTGCTGGCTCCCCATGGGCTGGCTGAAACTGCCGTCAGCCCTGGCTACGGCATGTCAGAAACCTGCTCGGGAATTGTTCATTCCCATCGGTTCTCGCTGGCGACATCCGCCGATGACGATCCGTTTGTCGAGGTTGGCGAACCCATTCCCGGCCTGTCGGTGCGGCTGGTGGATGAGCAGGATCGGCTGGTTAGGTCGGGCAGCGTCGGGCGACTTCAGGTGAAGGGGCTGACCGTGACATCGGGCTACTATCAGCGCCCCGACCTAAATGCAGAAGTCTTTACCGCAGATGGCTGGTTTAATACGGGCGATCTGGGCTTTTTGCAGGACGGGCGGCTGACGATTACCGGGCGAGAGAAAGAGGTCATTGTTCTCAACGGGGTGAACTACTACAGCCATGAAATTGAGGCGGTGGTAGAGGCGATCGCGCCCATTGAAAGCTCTTTCACCGCCGCCTGTGGCGTCCGTCGGCCCGGTGCCCCCAGCGACCAGCTGGCCATTTTCTTTCACAGCGCGATCGCCGATGAAAAGGCTCTCATAGATCTGCTCAAAACCATCCGTCAGCAGGTGCTCCAGGCCCTGGGCATCAGCCCCACCTATCTGATTCCAGTCGAGCCTGCTGATATTCCCAAAACGGCGATTGGCAAGATTCAACGCAGCGTCCTGGTCCAGCGGTTTAGTCAGGGCAAATTTGATCCCATTCTGCAACGGCTGAAGGGACTGATGACGCCTGCCGCGGGACGACCGCTGAGTGGGGTGGAGAACGCGATCGCGACTGTCTGGCAGTCCGTCCTAGCGGTGGAGACGGTAGGGCTGCATGACAATTTTTTTGAGCTGGGCGGCAATTCCCTCAAGCTGATGCAGGTTTTGCAGCAGCTTCAGACCCAGGTGAGTCCAGAGCTAACGGCGGTAGACCTATTTCAACATGCTACCGTAGCGGCCTTGGCTAGCCATCTGCGCCAGCCGCTGCCCCGTATATCTCCAGCCCAGCCTGCCAAACCGCCTAGCCGAACGGCCCAGTCTTCCCAGGCCCCCGCAGACATCGCGCCCGCAGATATCGCAGTAGTAGGCATGGCCTGCCGATTTCCGGGAGCCAACAGCCTGGATGAATTTTGGCAAAACCTCTGCGCGGGGGTCGAGTCAATTGCTACCCTCAGCGATGCCGAAATCTTAGCAGCTGGGGTCAATCCGTCCCTGCTGAAAAATCCTGACTACGTTCGGGCCAGTCCAATCCTCGACCAGGTAGACGCCTTTGACGCCGACTTCTTCGGCTATCAGCCCAAGGAAGCCGAGCTGATCGACCCGCAGCAGCGGCTGCTGCTCGAATGCGCCTGGGAAAGCCTGGAGCACGCCGGCTACGACCCGCTCAGCTACCCCGGCGACATTGGCCTATATGCCGGGGCGTCGATGAATACTTACCTGCTCAACCAGGTCTATCCGCAGCGCCATCAGCTCGACCCCAACGACCCGATGGGTGTGGTCAACCTCAGCTCCATGGGCGGCTTTCAGATGACCGTCGCTAACGATAAGGACTACCTCACCACCCGCGTTTCCTACAAGCTGAATCTGCGCGGCCCCAGCGTGAATGTGCAAACGGCCTGCTCCACGGCGCTGGTGGCGATTCATCTGGCGGCCCAGAGCGTGCGCAATGGAGAATGCGATATGGCGCTGGCCGGGGGCGTTTCGGTGCATACGCCGCAAACGGTTGGCTATCTCTTTCATCCGGGGATGATTCTCTCCCCCGACGGCCACTGTCGGGCCTTTGACGCCCAGGCCCAGGGTACCCTGTTTGGCAGCGGCGCGGGGCTGGTGGTGCTGAAGCGGCTGGCGGAGGCCCAGGCAGACGGCGACGCAATCTACGCGGTGATTAAGGGCTCGGCGATTGGCAATGACGGCGGCGGCAAGGTCGGCTATCTGGCTCCCCGCAGCGAAGGGCAGACGGCGGTGGCGGCAGCCGCGATCGCGCAGGCCCAAATTCCCGCCGAGTCCATCGGCTACGTGGAAGCCCACGGCACCGGCACTGCCCTGGGCGACCCGGTGGAAATTGCCGGTCTCACCCAGGCGTTCAGCACGCAAAAGCGCCAGTTCTGTGCCATTGGCTCAGTTAAAACCAACGTCGGCCATTTGAATATTGCCTCGGGCGTGGTCGGCTTCATTAAAACCGTGCTGGCGCTGCACCATCGGCAGCAGCCGCCCAGCCTGCATTTTGAATCGCCCAATCCCCAAATCGACTTTGCCAACAGTCCCTTCTATGTCAATACCGCGCTGACCGACTGGCCACAGGATAGTCCCCGTCGGGCCAGCGTCAACTCTCTGGGCATCGGCGGTACGAATGCCCATGTGGTGCTGGAAGCCGCCCCGGAGCCCATAGCAGCGCCGGAATCGAGAACTACCGGTCAACAGCTCCTAACGCTCTCGGCCAAAAGCCTGCCCGCGCTGCAATCGCTAGTCGCTCAATACCAAACCTTTCTATCCCATCAGCCAGAAATCTCACTGCCCGACCTCTGTTTTACCGCCAATGCGGGCCGAGCTCACTTCGCCCACCGGCTCGCGATCGCGGCCCACTCAGTCCCCCAGCTCCAGTCCCACCTAAAGGATTATCTCGCCGACCGCGAAAATCCCGCCTATCGCATCGGCCATAGCCCGCAGCCGCATCGGCCCACGGTGGTCTTTCTCTTTACCGGGCAGGGGTCGCAATCTGTGGGCATGGGCCAGGACCTCTACCAAACTCAGCCGGTTTTTCGTCAGAGTTTGGATCGCTGCGCGGATATTCTGCGATCGCAAAATATCCTCCTGCTCGACCTGCTGTTTGACTCGACGCCAGACCGACTCAACCGGACCGAGAACACCCAGCCAGCCCTATTTGCCTTGGAATATGCCCTGGCCCAGCTCTGGCAGAGCTGGGGAATTCAGCCAGCGGCGATGCTTGGTCACAGTCTAGGGGAGTATGTCGCCGCCTGCCTGGCGGGCGTATTCAGCCTGGAGGACGGCCTGCGGCTGGTGGCTGGACGGGCGCGGCTGATGCAGGTGCTGCCGGCGGGCGGAGCGATGGTGGCGGTGCGGGCCGGGGCTGAGCAGGTAAGAAGCGCGATTCTCCTTGGGAGAGGCTCCGCCAACGCGCAGTCAGGACGAAAAGCTGCGATCGCCGCCCTCAACGGTCCCGAAAATACCGTCATTTCAGGCGCTACTGAGAATCTGGCCAACGTGGTCACAGCGCTGACCGCCCAGAGGATTAAAACTCAGCCACTCAAAGTTTCTCAAGCCTTTCACTCATCGCTGATGCAGCCGATGCTGGCAGACTTTGCGCAGCTGGCTGAAACCGTTACCTATCACCCGCCCCAGATTCCGCTAGTGAGCAACGTGACGGGCGAGCTGGCGACCGATGAAATGGCTACACCTGCCTACTGGTGCCGCCATATTCAACAGCCCGTGCAGTTTGCCTCAGGTATGGAAACGCTGCTGGCCATGGGCTGCGATACGTTTATTGAATGTGGCCCCAAGCCGACCTTGCTGAGTCTAGGCCGTTCGCTGATCACTGCTGAAGTCAGCTGGCTGCCGAGTCTGCGACCCAACCAGCCCGACGAACAGGTGCTGTTTGACAGCCTCAGCCAGCTCTACGTGCGGGGCGTTGCGATTGACTGGTCTGGCTTTGCCGCCGCACCGCGCCGTCGCCTGCCGCTGCCGACCTATCCCTTTCAGCGCCAGCGCTACTGGATTGACGCTAAGCCATCCTCCATTGTTGCACCTGATCTGTCCCAGGCTCATCCGCTGCTGGGAGAGCAGATTTCGACGCCGCTGGCAGCTGCCCTGTATTCAACAACCTCGGATCGTATTCCCGATTTTCTGCTAGAGCATCGCCTGCGAGGCCGCAGCGTGCTTTCCGCGACAGCCTATCTGGAAATGGCGATCGCGGCTGGCCAGTCCGTCCTCAAAACCAAACAGCTAGAGCTGCGTAATGTTGTTTTCCAACAGTTTCTGTCGCTAGATTCAGACCTAGCGCTCCAAACAATTGTGCAGAGACAGTCCGAGGGCGTTGTTTTTGAAGTTCACAGCCGTCCAGAAATGTCGCAAGATGCTTGGACTTTGCACTGTCAAGGCGAGATTGCAACAATCTCCTCAGCTCCCCAACAGGCAGTCGATTTGAGTCAGATTCAGCAAACTCTAACGCCAGGGGATGTACAGGAACATTACCAAACCTGTCAGGCTCTGGGTTTGAAATATGGCCCCACCTATCAGAGCATTCAGCAGCTCTGGCGGCGATCTGGAGAAACTCTAGCTCAGGTAGACCTGTCAGAGCCAGCCCAGGTCAGCGAATACCAGCTCCATCCGGCTCTGCTCGATGCCTGCTTTCAAGCTGTCTTAGCAGCTCTGCCGACTCCCATGGCCTGTGTCCCCGTGCGGCTGAAGCGGCTGCGGCTTTATCGATCGCCGGGTTCCCAGCTTTGGAGTCATGTCAGACTGCAATCTCAGGCGGAGTCAGTGACCGCCGATGTTACTTTACTCGACGCGGCTGGGGCGGTCATCGGTGAGGTGAATGGGCTGGTGGCTCAGCCGATGGCCCTGGCCCCAGCCGAAGTGCCAGACTGGCAGCATTGGCTCTATCAGGTGGACTGGCAGCGACAAATTCTGACAAATTCAGAGAAGAATCGCGTTGGCGGAGCCTTTCCGAAGGAAAATCGCGCCCACTGGCTCATCTTTGCCGATTCCCAGGGGATCGCTGAACAGGTTTCGACCCAGCTCCCGTCCTACACTTTAGTAACGCCCGGCAAGTCATATCAGGCTGAAAACAATCGAGTTCAGATTGACCCTAAACAGCCCGAAGATTTTCAGCGCTTGCTAGTTGAGTACCCGGCTCAAGGCATTCTTTACTACTGGAGTCTGGCAAATTTGCCGCCCCAGGCCAACGGTACAGAGCTGAAGATAATGCAGCAGAACTGTCAGGCGGCGCTCTATCTGGTGCAGGCTTTGCTCAGCGCGAGTTCAATAAACGGTCGGGAACTTGAACCGCCTCGAATCTGGTGGGTCACTCGGTCAGCGCGGCAGGTTGAATCAGTCCCGACGGGTCTGAACGTGGCCCAGGCACCGCTCTGGGGTCTAGCTCAGACCTTAGCGCTAGAACATCCCGAACTTCAATCAACGTTGATTGATTTAGAGGTAGAAGCAACGGCTCAGGCAGCTCAGCATCTGCTCAACGAGATTCTGGCGGATACCGCTGAACCTCAGATTGCCTTTCGCGATGGCGATCGCTATGTCGCTCGACTAGTCCAGTCTACTCTTTCCCATGAACAGACAGAGGACGGCTCAGCTCAACAGCTGAAAATTTCCGCCCGAGGCAGCTTAGAAAATCTAGCCTGGCAAACCGTCAGCCGTCGGTTTCCCGGCCCCCCTGAGGTAGAAATCCAGGTTCAGGCAGCGGGGCTCAACTTCCGAGACGTACTCAACGCGCTGAACCGCTATCCCGGCGAGCCGGGGCCGCTGGGGCTGGAATGCGCGGGCAGAATTGTCGCCGTTGGGGCAGCCGTCAGGGACTTGAGCCTGGGGGATGAAGTAATTGCGATCGCGCCCGCCAGCCTCTCCCAATATGTCACCGTCCCCGCCGCTCTGGTCATTCCCCGCCCAGGCCGACTCAGTCCCGCCGAGGCGGCAACGCTGCCGGTCACCTTTCTCACCGCCCACTATGCGCTTAGACAGCTAGCCCAAATTCAGCCGGGCGATCGCGTCCTCATCCATAGCGCTGCTGGTGGCGTAGGCCAGGCCGCGATTCAGATTGCTCAGCAGGCCGGGGCAGAAATTTTTGCGACAGCATCGCCGCCCAAGTGGGATTCGCTTAAAGCCCTTGGGGTTCGGCATGTTTACAATTCGCGATCGCTGGACTTTGCCGAGCAGATTCAGGCTAAGGGACACCAAATCGACATTGTTCTCAATGCGCTTTCAGGAGACTTCATTGCCAAGAGTCTGTCGCTGCTCGGGCAGGGAGGCCGATTCCTAGAGCTGGGTAAAACCGATATCTGGTCCGACGCGCAGATGGCCCAGGTCAGACCTGATGTGGCCTATCACGTGATCGATCTAGTGCAAATTACTCAGCAGCAGCCCCAGCGCATTCAGGCCATGCTGAGCGACCTGATGCCGCAATTCCAAACCGGACAGCTGACGCCGCTACCCCATCGGACTTTTGCCAGCGATCGCGCCGTCGAAGCCTTTCGCTGGATGCAGCAGGCGAAGCACATTGGCAAAGTTGTGATTGCGCCCGAGCCGCCTGCGGTGGGCTGGCAAGGCACTTACTTAGTCACCGGCGGCCTGGGCGCGCTGGGCCTTCAGGTGGCCCAGTGGCTGGCGCAGCAGGGCGTTCAGCAGCTGCTTCTGATAGGCCGAAATTCCCCCACATCAGTGGCGAAGTCTGTAATTGAGCAAATCGAACAGGCCGGAACTCCGGTAGCGGTAGCTCAGGCAGATGTTTCTAACCGCACGGCCTTAGCCGAGCTGCTTCAGCCCTACCGACAGGGACCCTATCCCCTGCGCGGCATCATTCACGCGGCGGGGCTGATCGATGACGCCACGCTGCCGCACCAGAGCTGGGAAAAATTCGCGCGAGTCATGGCGGCCAAAGTGCAGGGCAGCTGGCACCTGCATCAGCTGACGCTAGACTGGCCGCTGGATCGGTTTGTCCTGTTCTCCTCCGCTGCCTCGCTACTGGGCTCCGCCGGTCAGGCCAACTACGCCGCCGCCAATGCCTTTATGGACGCGAGCGCGCACCACCGCCGGTCCCAGGGCCGCCCTGCTGTCAGTATTAACTGGGCCGCCTGGCAGCAGTCCGGCTTAGCGAAAAGCGATCGCGCCCAGCAGCGGCTTGCGGCCCAGCAGCTAAAATCGCTAGAGTCCGAGCAGGGGCTAGCAATTCTAACCCATCTACTCTCTCATTCTTGCGGCACAACCCAAGTTGGCGTCTTGCCAGGCGATATCGCAGACTGGTTGAGGATAGCAGAGCCAGCCATTCGAGCCGACCTTACCCCTACTCAAACCGAGCCCGCCCATACCAGCGAAACGACAATCCAACAGCAGCTGGCAGCCCTATCCCCCGACCAGCAGCAAGAATTCTTGTTAGAGATCCTGCGATCGCAAATTGCCAAAGTCCTGGGCATCCCCCCCAGCACCCTCACCGACCCCCACCAGGGCTTCACCGACCTGGGCATGGACTCCCTCACCTCGGTCGAACTCCGCAACCGCCTCCAAACCACCCTCACCCATCCGC
>NZ_JADEXG010000024.1 GCF_015207255.1 Vasconcelosia minhoensis LEGE 07310 | reverse complement strand
GCTCAGAAAAAAGCCCCGTGCTTTCCTCTACTGCAACTGGCAAAGCGATCTGCTGCCCACCCTTGAGTTTCGTCAGATATGGGAGCAGCTAAAAGCCCAGTTCGAGCCTGACCAAGCAGCGGTGCTTATCGTAGAGGCGCTCTATATCGCCGCGACCTATGACCAGGAAAAAGCGATCACTGATTTTTTAGCACAGGCTCTCGCAGAAGGCACGCTCACTCTGGCACGTCTCCAGCAGCAGTTCATCCCCGACCTATCAGCGTCACTCCCCTCGGTAGAGACGCAGCAACATTCGCTCGACAGTTATGACCAACTCCTCAGTCCCCAAAATGACACCCTCCACTCTTCAGGCTCCGCCGAAGGAAACGACGATTACCCAGGCGACCGCGACCGCCAGTCCATACCAGCAGCTCAGCGACCTCCTCAAGCAACTCAAACTCACGTCCATGCTTACCCATTGGGAAGCTACCGAGAGCCAAGCTTTGCAGCAGCAATGGTCTTATGCGCAGTTCTTATTGACGTTATGCGTAGACGCGAAGCGGCTTCTCTGAGAGTACAGGAGACAAGCAGACGCAACCAAATGCGGCTAAAGCGGGCTATAAAAGAAGCACAACTGCCCGCCGTAAAAAGTTTGACCAGCTTTGAATTCGCTCACTGCACAGACTTCAATCCCGCGCCCCTGATGCAGCTTGCCGATGACGCTAGCTGGCTAGATAAAGCGACTAACTGCCTCATTTCATTCTGGACGATTTCGGCTACGTCCAGAAGTCGGAGGCCGAAACCTCCGTTCTCTTTGAGCTAATCGCGCATCGTTATGAGCGCAAGCGCTTACTGATTACGGCCAATCAGCCGTTCAGTCAGTGGGATAGCATCTTCCCTGACTCAATGATGACCGTGGCCGCCGTTGACTGCCTCGTTCATCATGCTGTCATCTTTGAAATCAAGGCCAAAAGCTACCGTCAGCAGGCAGCTACTACTCGAAACAAAGACTAGCACGGCAGAGAATGCCCTCATGCACCCGATTTCTTTAACTGATCACGCAGTGTCATTTTGATCACTGGCTGCCGTCTGACGCTGATGCCACCCAGTACTTGTATTCGATGAGTCTCACGATGAGTCTTTGTAGTCTCTACCAAATGTCACTCATCACGACAACTGACTGTCACGTCACCGCTACGGCCTTGACATTTAACACTCACAGGCGTGGGGACAGCCTCTATGTCATTTTTCTGACCCGAGACAATCCGCCGGTTCACCCCCACAGGCGTGGGGACAGCTAAAAGATAAGGTATGGGTTGGGTCTTAGTACGCGGTTCACCCCCACAGGCGTGGGGACAGCCAACCATTTTCGCCCCCAACGCCGGTCACGTAAACGGTTCACCCCCACAGGCGTGGGGACAGCTCGGCTTCAGTCAGGCGCAGCTCGATGATAATAAGGTTCACCCCCACAGGCGTGGGGACAGCTTGACAAAAACGTCCTATCGGACATCGCCGGGGACGGTTCACCCCCACAGGCGTGGGGACAGCGTCTCTAGCGTCATTGGCCTACCTGGGAGGATACGCGGTTCACCCCCACAGGCGTGGGGACAGCCGTATCTCGCTGTACGGTGGGCCGCTGGCTGCGGCGGTTCACCCCCACAGGCGTGGGGACAGCTGAGTTAGTTTCCTTTTGCACCCAACACCCCATGGCGGTTCACCCCCACAGGCGTGGGGACAGCGTGCCGACCGCGTCTACTAGCTCAATGTAGGACGACGGTTCACCCCCACAGGCGTGGGGACAGCGCCATCCGGTAGCGCCAGCCATCGGGGCGTTTAACGGTTCACCCCCACAGGCGTGGGGACAGCTGAATATTAGGGTTCGGGGGTGGGGATATGGACCGGTTCACCCCCACAGGCGTGGGGACAGCTAATCTTGGCGGCGTCATCTTGAGTCAGCAGACCGGTTCACCCCCACAGGCGTGGGGACAGCTGATTATTTCATGCGGGGGTGACCTCAACGGGTTCGGTTCACCCCCACAGGCGTGGGGACAGCGCAAGAAACTCTAACTGCTTTTCGTCACCATCATCGGGTTCACCCCCACAGGCGTGGGGACAGCGTCGTATTGGGTGCGCTGCCGACCCTGGTGCAAGCGGTTCACCCCCACAGGCGTGGGGACAGCGCGTCGATTTCGTGGTCGTCCTGGCCGTCGGCAACGGTTCACCCCCACAGGCGTGGGGACAGCGCTACCCAACTCTACCAGCTGGAGTCCTAGAATCGGTTCACCCCCACAGGCGTGGGGACAGCGGATTGAAGCCGTAACCGTTGAAGACACTTATAGCGGTTCACCCCCACAGGCGTGGGGACAGCCTACTGCCAGTCGGCAAGGCAAAGATAGCCACCCGGTTCACCCCCACAGGCGTGGGGACAGCGCCGAAAATGCCTTTATGAGCTGTGGGCTAAAGGCGGTTCACCCCCACAGGCGTGGGGACAGCTAGAAGACCAGACCACCGAACCTCAGGAGTACGACGGTTCACCCCCACAGGCGTGGGGACAGCAAGCAGCGGCAACCGCCCGGCTAAACCGGTTACGCGGTTCACCCCCACAGGCGTGGGGACAGCTGCTGACGCCCCATTGATGCCCATACGTCGCGCTCTGGTTCACCCCCACAGGCGTGGGGACAGCGCAACCTTAGAAGGGGCAGTACAAGTCGGAGAAAACGGTTCACCCCCACAGGCGTGGGGACAGCGTACAGCTCGCCCTCCTACCGTCTACGAAGGAATGCGGTTCACCCCCACAGGCGTGGGGACAGCTGCTCTACCAGCGTCTGGGCTATCTCTGTGACTACGGTTCACCCCCACAGGCGTGGGGACAGCTTCTTTGAAACCATCACATACCATTTCCCCCCAACGGTTCACCCCCACAGGCGTGGGGACAGCGACCTTCGACGGTTCGGGAGTAGGGGCGACGTGCGGTTCACCCCCACAGGCGTGGGGACAGCGTCGCACGGGCTTACATCGATTTCTCCCTTTCCGGTTCACCCCCACAGGCGTGGGGACAGCAACGGGTTTTAGGGCTACCATTATTCGCTACCTCCGGTTCACCCCCACAGGCGTGGGGACAGCGGCCTTCAAAGCTCTCAAAACTGCTTTCAAACTCTGGTTCACCCCCACAGGCGTGGGGACAGCGAGTCCGTTTGAATGCCGCCCACTGTCCTTGAGTCGGTTCACCCCCACAGGCGTGGGGACAGCGATAGGGGCCTGGGTAGACAATTGTTTACTTAGGTCGGTTCACCCCCACAGGCGTGGGGACAGCTAACATTACGATTCCTGCGTCGTTTGCTAGTTCGCGGTTCACCCCCACAGGCGTGGGGACAGCGAATGCTGCAAGCGTTTAGGGCGGGAAGCATCACCCGGTTCACCCCCACAGGCGTGGGGACAGCGGATGTCCTCGTATTCACCAATCCTTTCTAATAGCGGTTCACCCCCACAGGCGTGGGGACAGCGTATTTCCGCGCACCGATTTAAGTAAGTCGCGGGCGGTTCACCCCCACAGGCGTGGGGACAGCTTCCAATTTTGCTTCTAGTGGCTCGACATATGCCGGTTCACCCCCACAGGCGTGGGGACAGCCTTTTCCAAATCGTTTCTGGGCTTTGCGAATAGCCGGTTCACCCCCACAGGCGTGGGGACAGCCAACCATGGGCTCTGTCTTCCACCGGCTAAGAGCGGTTCACCCCCACAGGCGTGGGGACAGCACTGCCCTGTATCCCGGTCATCCCGCGCCGTAATCGGTTCACCCCCACAGGCGTGGGGACAGCCCCTGATAACCAAGTTCAAATGTGGCTAGGCCATCGGTTCACCCCCACAGGCGTGGGGACAGCGTCCGGGCGTATGTTAGTAGCTGAAGACGAATTCGGTTCACCCCCACAGGCGTGGGGACAGCGGCAAGAAAAGCAATGGCGGTAACGGCTCGATCGCGGTTCACCCCCACAGGCGTGGGGACAGCATACTCCTCCAATTCAGGACTCCACTCCCATGACGGTTCACCCCCACAGGCGTGGGGACAGCGATGTATGGGCAAGCCCATTCCCTAGCCCTATGCGGTTCACCCCCACAGGCGTGGGGACAGCGTGGGCCAGTCTGTAGAGTAGTCGGGATGCTTCTCGGTTCACCCCCACAGGCGTGGGGACAGCGGGTGTCGGCATGGATGAAAGACCGAATAGAAATAAGGTTCACCCCCACAGGCGTGGGGACAGCTTAACCGCCATTACACCGGTCAGCTTGACCAGCTCGGTTCACCCCCACAGGCGTGGGGACAGCCTATCGACAAGAATCTGAATCTGGCTAACCACAACGGTTCACCCCCACAGGCGTGGGGACAGCGGGTATCGACCAGGAATTACCAAGGACTTGTACCCGGTTCACCCCCACAGGCGTGGGGACAGCTAGCCACGCCGGTAATAGCGCCTGCCGCTAGCCGCGGTTCACCCCCACAGGCGTGGGGACAGCGAAATCTCAGCTAGATTGGATAGGGCATTCATGCGGTTCACCCCCACAGGCGTGGGGACAGCTCTGCTCGAGGTCTAGGCTTGCTGCCAGTGATTCGGTTCACCCCCACAGGCGTGGGGACAGCTCAGGGGTGGCGCTGGTCATGGTGCTTAGTAGCCCCGGTTCACCCCCACAGGCGTGGGGACAGCAACCCAAAAGACTACATGCTTTGGGTGGACACATCGGTTCACCCCCACAGGCGTGGGGACAGCCGGCCCCGGTTTCATGTTCGCCGCTCGGGATGTCCGGTTCACCCCCACAGGCGTGGGGACAGCGCCGGCATCAGTGAGCTGGAAAGTGTATGACCGGACGGTTCACCCCCACAGGCGTGGGGACAGCGTAATATTCCCCTTCGCTGAATTCCCCGCCGGGCTGGTTCACCCCCACAGGCGTGGGGACAGCTCGTCCCATTGTCTACCAGTATTCGCGTACGTTACGGTTCACCCCCACAGGCGTGGGGACAGCAAAGTCTTCTTAGACACACGTCCTTCATAAACAACGGTTCACCCCCACAGGCGTGGGGACAGCCGTCTAGAACTGCTGCGTTGGCCTTGGATGTAAGAGGTTCACCCCCACAGGCGTGGGGACAGCGATGTTTTGCTCAAGCAAAAGTGTTTCTTCCATAACGGTTCACCCCCACAGGCGTGGGGACAGCAGCAGCGTGTTTTGACCTGATAGTCAGTGGCCTGCCGGTTCACCCCCACAGGCGTGGGGACAGCCAACGTACTCTTCGGGCGGGTTGGGTATCGGATCCGGTTCACCCCCACAGGCGTGGGGACAGCATACGACGGTCGGGGCACGCTGTCTGTCCCAATTCGGTTCACCCCCACAGGCGTGGGGACAGCGTTTGCTTTGAATTTGGTTCCGACGAACGTAATAGGGTTCACCCCCACAGGCGTGGGGACAGCACTTGCAAAACGGTTGATTCTATTGAACTTTTACCAGTAGTACACCCTCTATGTCTACTAAAGCCCTAGAGGGATTTCCAAGCATTCGGGCATCGAAGCCTTGCTCATTCCGCTGTGAATAGAGCATGACGGCAGAGCCTTTTCCAAGTTTCTGCTCAATCAGCTCCCATAGCTCATCTCGAACCAAAGCAGAAATACGGCCAGCAAAAACTCCTGCCTTGATCTCAAACAGCCAGCGGCTCAGCTCTCCTCTCAGGGCAGGCTTAGCATTTTCGAGAATGAATACCACCATTTAGCCCTCCTTATCGGACCAATTTTTTCCGCCTTCCACCGACTCCAAAACGTCATCCCACAGGAAGCAGATTGGTTCCGCTTCATCCTCATGACCAAAGCTTAAAACCTTGTCAATATCCTGAACCAGGCGATGCATCAGGCGATAGTCATTGAACCTATCTCGGCATTTACGGCGAACGACCCTATCGAGGTCAAAATATGTTTCCGCAGCGGCCTCAAAAGCAGCCGGAATGGTTGTTTCCGCCTTATACATATCCGCAACGTCATAAACGAATGACAGCGGTTTTCCGGTATGAATAAATCCGAGGGCTGGGGAATAGCCTACTGAATTCAGCGCAGCCTGACACACGGCATAGAGGCAGGTGTTAGCAATAGACAGGGCTTGGTTGATAGGGTTAGCATCGTCCCAGTTTTCCTGCTTATAATTACGGCCCTTCCACTCAACACCGGTCTCCTTACTCCAGCGTTGGTACATCGTCCGCACGCGCACCCCTTCCAACCCTCGAATTTGCTGAAGTGTTAAATCTTCGCTGAGCGGTTCATCGAAGCGAAAGGTATACATTCGCCTGACCACTGCTAATCGCTGGATGGGATCGGCCCATAGCGTCGCCTGATGAATAAGACGCCTGGCATTGCTAGCCCCACTGCGCCCGCTAGCGTAAAAGCGCGTCAGATCCTGCCCTACCCACTGCACCTCGCAGACATTGTCAGCTAGGGTTTTGATGGCAGCATGGGTGATCGACGTTCCTGGCCCTAGCAGCAGCGTAGAAATAGCCGCGCAGGGAACGAAGAACTTGCTTTTGTCTTTGAAAATTGCGATCGCGCGATCATCCTGTTCGATCCGGCAATGCTCAAAGTACAAAAAGCTAATGCGATCGCGGGCCTTGGGCAGAGTGCGTAATCTAGACATAATCCGAGCCCCCGGTAGAGTTGGCTAAGGTTGAACCCGAGCAATCGACAGTAGGCCACAGCCGTAGGATTTTCCGCGCCCAATGCCCTGCTGTAGCATCTGCTGAAACTGACTGGGTTCAGTCACTTCTAGAATTCCCTGATACAGCGCCGTCGTAATTCGGATCGGCGCAGCACCTTTATCCTTGAGGCCAAATACGTTAGGCGAAGGGATGACATTGACCCCATGAAGCTTAAAGCCGCAGCGGCTGGCCTGCCGTTCTAGCCAGGCCAGCTGATCCGCCTGACGAAAGAGGCCAATGGTCTTTCTGGTTTTCTGATCGCGCTTGCTCGGGTTAGCCTTGAGCCGAAACTGTAAAAGTTGTCCCGGCCCTAGTTGAGCCGCATCAAAATCCACTGACTTTACGGCATGGTCGCTCAAATATCCTTCTGGAAGCTTCGACCAGTCAGGCTCAATCTCTGACTGCACTAACACCACGTCGTTATCGGGCTCCTGGCGAAACAGAATTTGCCAGTTCTCACGCGGACGATCTGGCTCCTCGTCAGGGAACCCATGCATGATTCGCTGATGCAGTTTATGGGCGTTGCTCAAATCGGTTTGGACTTTGGGATGGCGTCGATTCAGGACTAATTTTGAGAGATACATAGCTCAGTATTGATGAAGTGAGTGTCTACACAGCGGCGACCGAACAGCCGCTTTTGCCAGTCGAGGGGCACGTCCTGCCGTACGTCCAGACTGTCTGGCACCTCGACAACACAGCGCAGGCGATCTGGCTGTTCGCGAGTGAAAGTGCGCTTACGGTGAATTGGCTGCTCTAGGGCTGCGAGCAGCGGCTGCTCCACAATGCCAACCTGAATTGGGCAGCTAGGCACAAAACTTTTGCGGCCAAAGTAAAGCTGCCAGGTCGGCGATTGCAGAGCCGTATCTAGGGTTTCGAGCAGCAGGTGATTCCCCTCCAGCCCCACCAGATAGTCGGCATCGGCCACGTAATAGCGCCAGCTCAGTTCCGTTTTGACCTTCTTTCCATTAGGTCTAATGCTATCCATGATGGTGTGATAATCACATTGGACGGTTCCTTCCTGATTAACCCTCACCCCCATTTTGAGGGCAGTCAAATCCTCGACCGGCTCCCAACGAGGGCGGCCCAGTGCGGCACAGAGGAGCCCAATCACAGCAGATTTAGTTGGTTCTCGGCGGGTATCCCGATTTGTAAATCGGCTGTGGTCGCCCCAGCTCATCATCGGTGCCCGCATGCGGAGTAGGAGAGTAGGCATCTTATTCACCTTGGGAGAATGCGGCTGCGATCGCGTCTTTGAGCAGCTCATCGACCGCAGGCAGTTCGCAGTCGGCAAGATGCTTGAGCTGCTGGGCCAGCTGAGTGCGGGTGACAATTCCCTTAAAGGCGACAGACTTTTCACCGTACATTTTGCTCAGCTCTGCCCAGTGCTCGTCTAGCTTAAAGACCGCATTTTCTAACAAACTCTTACCGCCTCTAGGCGCAACCGGATCTTCAAAGGCGTCTACCAGTGAAATAGGCTGGCCCTGGCGGACAACGGCCAGTACCGCAGCTGGTCGGCTATGAGCGGCAAACCCATTTTGGTGCCCGGTGGGAATCGCTTTAACAAACGCTTCTGCAAACGCCATTGCCACACTGGCCGCCTGCTCATCGCTAGCCCCCAGGTTTCGCTTCAGCT
Organism: Vasconcelosia minhoensis LEGE 07310; assembly: GCF_015207255.1. Classification (GTDB taxonomy): domain Bacteria; phylum Cyanobacteriota; class Cyanobacteriia; order Phormidesmidales; family Phormidesmidaceae; genus Vasconcelosia; species Vasconcelosia minhoensis. The sequence goes on along the minus strand of NZ_JADEXG010000024.1, from coordinate 56,493 downwards.
GTTCAGTATCCAGGACGCTGAAGCGGTAGTAGGTAGAGCTGTTGTAGCCCGTCTCACCCATATGGTCAGCGCCGGTATCTTCACTGGATCCGAGATCATCCACTGCGGTGAAGAAGTCGAACTCCTGCTGAAGTTTGTTAACGCTGATAGCATGGGCCATTTGCACAGCGGCATCCACGTTAACGGTGGGCAGAGAGGCCATCATGCGCCCGAACAGGGCAACATCGCCCGGCTTACCCGTATCTACCAGCGCTTTCTCAATGACTTTGGCAATGTTGGGATCTTTTGCAGGCAGCTGGGGACTGTCTCCAGAGAGTGCTGGCTCAATCGTGTTCCAATTGCTGATGAGGATATTCGCGATCGCGGCTATCTCTGTCCGGCCCAGAAACACGATCGTTTTCGACTCCCCTGTCTTTTCATCGAGCTTGAGCTTGAGCCCATCTTCTAAGGCTAAGCGGGCGGCTGCTTCAGCCTGAGCCTCGGCAATGCCCTGATCAACCAGCAGCTTTTTCAATTCAGGCAGCCAGGACCGAGAGCGAGCGGCAAATTGTTCTGGTGCAAGGTTGGAATAGTCCTGATAAAACAGACGAATTGCCCGCTTCTGACACTGGCTAGAAATCCGAGCTCGGGGGCGACCGCCGAACACCGTAGATTTTGGCATGCCGTTCTCGTCCCGGTTTAGGTTGGCGGGGGGAAAGCTTTGTAGAATGTGAATTTCGAGTTGCATAGTTGATTTTCCTCTTCGGTATGATTGGGTTGAAATGACTTAAGTAAATACTTCAAGATTCATCAGCCTTGATAGCTTTCAGAACTTGTTTGACAATTTTGGGATGCAGAATCTTAGCAGAGTGGAAAGGAATGACTACCCTGAGCCGGTCTTTTCCATAAATTCGATGGCTGCCCGCACTTTGCAGCAGCTGAAAACCCGCTTTGAGTACGAGTGTTTCTGCTTCAGAGGCCGTAAGTCTAGGTTGTTTAGGCAACCTGTACCTCCATCACAACTGCAGTCAGCTCTCGGCTAAAAATTTCCTCCTTCTCAACTTGCGAGAGAGTTGACAGATACAAAGAAATTGCTTCCTTGATATTGATTTGCACCTCTTCCATTGAATCGCCCTGAGTTTGACAGCCTTCTAGCGCTGGGCAGTAGGCATAGTAGCCAAGCTCATCTTTTTCAATCACGACAGACAGCTGATGCATTTTTCATCTCCTTGAATAGTGAGTATTCACTAATTTTAGTCATCATTATTCTGGCTCGGCTGCTCTTCTTGTTGGCTAGATGGCGCACCCCAAAATGCTCTTGCCCATTTGTCTTGGATGTACTGATCGGGGTGCTCCCAGCGGCAGAGGTCTGCTAGCAGCTGGGGGTAGTCAATGGAAATATCCTTTGATTTCATCAGGCGAACCAGGGCCGAGAGGGGCGATCGCAAATCTTCTAGAGAAGTATCTAGCAGAGCGCGAAAGCGGCGGTCGGCTCCCTTAGAACTGCCTTCGCCGGTTAAACGGCGAGCACTGTGACCAAAGGTTTGTCGGTTTTCCCGATGCAGCCCTTGGGGATAGTAAGCAGACAGGCAGGCGACAAAGATCCATTCATCCTGGTGATACTGAATGCCGCCCAAGTAGGGCAATACCAGCGGATAGGCGGCCCGTAGATGTCTGGGCTCATCCGTCAGAGCCCGTTTGAGGATAGCTTTGGCACCGCTGTCGTTTTGGGTCTGCTGCTGAACAGACTCTAGAAATTTTGTCTCTCGTTCAGCGGGTGCGAGTCTGGAAGTTGAGGTTGTCATGGGTAGTCTCTGTAGATAGGAGTTTAGCTCGCCTTGGCCTGGGGAAATTTCTCAGATGCCTTATCTTTCCCAGTTTTTTGGCCTGTCTCACCTCGAAACTTGGCTAGTTGGTAGCTAAGCGATCGCAGAGCGGCGGCCCGCGCCTGGTAGTTGCGGATTGACTGAATTGACTCTGTAAAAGCATCCCTGGCCGCGTTCTGAACGGTCTGGGTCCAGGCGGGAAGTTGCCGATGACCGTACCGGGTGATGCCGTCTGCACCCGTTTCGGTGTCCTGGGGCAATGCATAGAGCAGTTTGGGAAACTCGCGATCAAGCGTAGCCCAGTAGCGAGATTCGCCGTCTAGGGCTTGGGCTAAGCTGCCTGCATCGCCGTGTTTGAGGATCTCTGCCAGGGCATAGTAAGGGCTCCCCCGGAAGGAACGGAAGATTTGCTGGTGTTCTTCAGCAGTATTAATGGCTAGCTTTAGCGTAGTAGCTAATTCTGTATCGACGATATAAGCTTTTGGGGCTGAAAACTGCTGCGTACTCCAGCCCAGCGGTTTAGCCTTATCGGCACTAAAGCCCACAATTTGGAGCGTGACGATATCTTCGACCAGTTCTTCTGATCGCAGCTCAGCAAGCCAGTCAATAATACGGGGACGGTGATTCTTTTCGGCAGAGAGGAGAAAGCTATCAACATCTCGCCAAAGCTGCCTATTTAATGACATCCGCACCGGTCGATCATCCCGGTAGGCAATGCCGCATTCCCACTGCTGAGGCGTTACCTTGTCTGGCAAGGAGTTGCCCATAGTAATCGCGATTTGGCTAACGCTATTATTTTCAACAAATAGCTTGAGTCTGCGCCACGGGAAGGTCAGATAGCTAATGTAGCCCTGAGGAATAGATTTAGTCGGCCTACCTGCGTAACTGGTTTCCCAAGTAGGTATATCTTCGCCTTTTATAGCGCCAGAAATCTCAGAGTTTGGATCGTAACGCATCAGGTTGAACAGCAGGGTTTGTTTCAGAGTTGATCCTTGAACTAATACATTAGCTGCGTTAATGGTCGGCGTATTGACCGCAGAGCGATTGCCTTTAGTTTGCCCCACGTAGTAAGCCCGCAAACTGGTGATATCCACCCCCTGAAGCCGTACTAACAGACGGGCTGCCTCTGGGAGTGAGAGGCTGTAGCCGCTCCACTCATGCTCGTGAGAGAATACTTTGGAAGTGCTCATGGTATGGATGGCGTGGACTGACACGGCTTTATCAATGGGTAGTGCCATGTCTTGCATAAAGGGATGTTCTGGATGGAGCAGATCGAAGCGGTCGGCACGGTCTTGTAGATATGTAATTGCTTCTTCACCGTTATCCTCAAAAATTTCTTCCCAATGCTCCTCATTTCGTGGCACCTGATAAGCTCGATGCAGAATAGCGAGTAGGAATCGATAAAGAGCCAGTGTTGTGGGTGGATTATCTGACTGGATCTCGCGCAGGGTTTCCCAATTGTCAAATAGTTCAACCAGTGAGACTTCTCGGACTTTGAAATCGTTTCCTACAACGGGAATCCAGGCTTCTTCGGTCAAGTTGAACGGCATAAATCACCTTCTATCTAGTAAATGAACAAACATCTATGAATGAGACGCGATGATAGGCTTTTGCTTGTGGGACTACTCCGCTTTTTCAATCAGCACCCCTCGCAATGGGTTCAGGGTCAGCCGCCAACCCCCGACTACAGCTACTCCCTGGGCATTGAGTTCTACATATCGGCAGTTTCGCAGTAATGCAGAAGTCCACTTGGGAGGATTCTCCTGGCTCAGTAAGGCTTGAACTAGCCCCTGCTTAGAGAGGCGGGTGCTGTGGGCAAGGAGGTTGCGGATCAGGGCTAAGTTAGGTCTGGTTTTTAAGTCCACTGAGTCCTGGCTGCTAGGAAACACCAGACCAGCCTTGGTTTGCTGCAAAAAGATAGTCGTCACCGAGGGTTCGCCCAGACGGGTCATGGCCGCGATCGCGCCCTCATCGTCTTCTTCGCCCCGGCGAGTAAAGTCAGAAGGCTTAACATCTGATCTGGGCGGTGGCACTTTTACCTGGTTTGCGATCGCCCGTTTACGTTCCTCCTCTTCGACCTTGTACTTCTCTAAGGAAGCTTGCCAATCATCGGCATGGGTAGGGTCGAGTTCTTCTGGAATCGGCATTTCCAGGTGATAGACTGACTCAATCAGGTCATCAGTTTCTTCAGGAAGCTGAATAGCGCCTCGCTGCCGTAGCGCCAGCCAGCTTCTGAGTAGCACATGCCGGTCATAGATATAGCCACTATCGCCAAAGTCAGCTTTACTCTGTTTCATCAAGGTCGGCTCGATAATCCAAAGCGTTGGCGTTTGTAGCTGGGCTGGACGACAGTCTCGGACATGGCGATGCAGTCGTCCAGAGCGCTGGAGTAGCAGGTCGATCGGTGCGAGGTCGCTAATCATCAGGTCAAAGTCTACGTCCAAACTTTGCTCGATTACCTGAGTCGCGACGAGTACAAATCGATGAGGTCGCTGATCCTGCCCTTTGCCAAACTTACTCAGACAGTCCTGCTCAATCCGTTCTCGGTCTTGGAATAGAAAGCGTCCGTGAAATAGACCGAGCTCTTCCTCGGAAAAGTAGTCCTGAAGCCCCTGATAGACGGCCTGCGCTCGGTTAACCGTAGAGCAGATGACCGCAGCACAGCCCCCATCGGCCAATACCTGTTGCAAGGTTTCAGGCCATTCCTGATCGTTGGCCCAGCGAATGGCTAGGGAACGCCGCACATGATCGGATGCGGCAAATGACTGAGCCACCGCTTCCCCACTGGCAAAGGCGGTAATTCGGGGATAGGGCGCAGGCGGTAAGGGCGGCGCAGAATGTCCACAGCCGTTAGCGTAAGCGGTCAAAAGCCTTTGGCGGGTCGTGGCCGGTAAAGTAGCCGATAGGGCAATCACAGGCGATCCCAGAACCGCTGCCCATTCCAGGAACCGTTCCAGCAGCGTGCTGGTGTAGAGGTCATAGGCATGGATTTCATCCAGAATGATGGTGCGACCTGCCAGACCAAAGAGGCGAACAAACTGATGGCGCGATCGCACGACGCCCATCAGGCCCTGATCCAATGTTCCAACGCCGTAGGGACTGAGCAGCGTACGTTTGCGGGCCGTGTGCCATTCGCTTGCGACCACTCCCGATTCTCGGTCATAGACCTGATCCAGCCGACAGACGGTACTCTGATAGTCTTCCTTCAGGGCAGCGGCTGAGTGGCTGAGGGTTAAATTGATCACATTCTGCGGATATCGCTGCCGTAAAAAGTCCTGAATCCGCTTAAACATGGCGTTGCTGGTGGCCTGGGTGGGTAGCCCGATATAGAAGCCTCCAGCCCCAGCCTGATGTTGGAGATGGTCGGCTAAATACAGCGCCGCCTCGGTCTTGCCCTCCCCCATCGAGGCTTCTACCATCACCAGGCAAGGTGGGGTCAGGGTGGCGGTGAACTGAATCGCCGCCTCCTGTAAGGGGCGAGGCTCGCTGATAAAGGAAAATAATTCTGTAAAAGCTAAAGGTTTTCCGGTCGCGGGCTGACCCCATCCCTGCTTAGCCAGGGCATTTTTTGCTTTGTTAGGAAGCTCGGCAGCGTAGGTCTCAAATGGCGTGTCATTGGCATAGGGAAACCCGGAGTCGGCGTCAGGGTTAGAGGCAATCCAGTCCGATACCGTGGTCAGCCCAGCCAAAATCATGGCGGCGGCGTTGTCGCATTGGCTGGGAAGGTCGGCTGAAGTGAGACCAACAAAGTCTCGAAGCTGTTGAAAAATGGTCAGGCTATACTGTCGCCAGAGGCTACGCTCATCATTTCCGGCAATGGCGCTATCTAGCGCGTCAATCTCGTGCTGAGCTGGAAAAAAGCCATGGTGGCCGCCGACGATTGTGCCCAACCGCCGAGCTAGTTTTTTGGCATGGCGCTTTGAGAGGTCGCCGCCCAAGCCTATTTCAACTAAAAACTCAGGCAGAGTTGCTGCGGTAATTCTACCGTGAGGCGCATCGCCAATCTGCCGTTCCCGGGGCAAAGATGACCAGCAGTCATAGAGGGTTTCTCCAGCTAGAATCTTCCCCACTTCGCTGACCTGAAACTGAAAGGCGGGACTGACTTTACCCAGGTCGTGACTACCCGCCATGAAGCCGCAAAAGCGGATCAGGGATTCGCCCGTGAGCCCTAAACCTTGGGACAGGTGATTCAGAGCCAGGGGACTCAGGTGGATTCTCAAAATTTCCATCGCCACAGCCGCTGTATCGGCCAGGTGGCAAATGACGGGATGGTACTCCGGCTGCCCGTCTTCTCGAAACTCGCCTTTGCCTGTCTTCGCCCAAAATCTTTCTGAACTCATTTCGATTCTCTAACTGGAATTTCGTTGGAATACTGTTGTTGCATGTCCTGGATTTCGTTTCTCAGCATATTCAGTAAGGCTGGCGGTCCTAAAACCCTGGCACCCTTACCATATCCCAGGATCCACCGCTTCACGTCGTTTAGCCCACGGACCGTCATTTGCAAAGTGACTGATCCATCTTCTTGCTCAGCCAATTTTTGAGAACCATGCCAGCGGCGCTCGCGGATGTAGGGAGCCGTCGGCGCATCAAACCAAATGTGCACCGTCATCGGGACGCCACCCGCTTCATGCTGAAAGATCATTTCCATATGATCTTTTTCATTGAACTTGGGATCGCGGACAAATGCCTGATTGAGCTGACGTAGCTCTTGAATGCGATCTACTCGAAACCATCGAACCTCCTGACGCTTGTGACAAAAGCCGATGAGATAGGGGTTCGTGCCTCGATAAATATGCAGCAGGTAAGGATCAACGGCTCGCTCTGAATACGCATCCCGGCTGGCAGTGTAATAGCGTATCCAAACCTGTTGAGAAGCCTGAGCAGCAACCTCTAAGCCATGCCAAATTTCCGGGTCTAAATTCGTTTCAGCACCTGAGCGAAAACTAATGCGCTCGTCTGCCACCTGCTGTAGGTCGATCCAGGTCTGCTCGGGCAGGCGTTCTGCTAAGCGCTCGATTGCCGATCGGAGTTCGGAAATATAGGCAGAGCCAGAGTAAGTTTCCAGCATCCTTGCGCCTAGCATGAGCGCAAAGAGCTCACCTTTTGAAAGCGAAATACTCGGCAGTCGCCAATCGCTGTCAGTGTAATGAAATCCTCTGGTTTTGCTATACCGAACCGGGGCAGAGTAGCGATCGCGCAGAAACGCAATATCGTTACGGATAGTGCGTTCGTTCACTTCCAGCACCGCAGCCATAGCGGGCGCAGTCTGTCGCTCGGGCGATCGCAGCAGCGCATCGATAGCAAGTAGCCTTTCCAGGTGACGTGACATGGTTCAAATTTGCGAATCTGAAAACAGTCTACCCAGCCAACCCGGAAAAAACTTTACCGGGTTGAAACGATATTCAGAGGCAGCAAAAAATTTTCTCCGTGATGAAACGGAGTCCATTCAGAGTGGTTGATTGGCGATCGCGCTTCATGCAGCTCCTTTTTCTCCGGGTACGCTCCTACTAGGCTATCCAGATATGGCGCTTCGAACCTGTGAAGTTCTTCGGCCAGGCTGACTATATTGCTGACGCCGTAGTATCTGGCCCCGGCCTTGAGCAAATCGCAAAAGGTCAGCGCGGCTAAAGTGGTGTAGCCTCCGATACAGCGTAGTCACGATATCAGTTTTGAACTTACTATCCTAAGTGTCATACGCAAGGCTATCGCCCTTATCATTCGTTGGCTAATTCCAAAGCGAGCGTCCGCAATTCAGAAGATACCCGGAAATCAACGTTTTCCAGCGCATCCAAAATGGGCTCGATAGCTGAAACAATACCCTGCTTCTTCGCTTTGAGCAGCATTCCCACAGTCCCTGTAACCTGAAGGCCTAGCTGCTTGGCAATCCGGCGAGCTTTTTTATCGTCTAGCAGCACAGGAATATTTTTTATTTCCAAAGCAAGGGCGATCGCTTCTGACTCACCTGCACCGACCTGAGTTTTCAAGTTGGCGACGAGCGCCTGATTTTCAACTGTTTGTACCAGTAGCCAGTCGGTTTCAAAGCCAATTTCAGCTTCAACTGCCTGAGGAATCCATAAGGTTGAATACACCCGAGGGAGGAGGTCCAACCGCTGAATGCGTTCCAGAGCAATTAGACCAGCGCTGTTACTCACAATTCGGCTATCCGTCAAAGATGCATTTCCTGCTCTAGATCCTCTGCTGGATAATCAAAGACTGGTATGCCAGTTTTTCCAAGTAGCTCCATGAAGGTGGATTTGGAATATGCAGACAGCTCAGCCGCTTGTCCTAAAGAAAGGCGACCCGTCTCGAAAAGTTTAGCAGCAAGCAGAAACTTTGCTTCCTGAAGCGTGATGTCAGCAGGGAGTTCAATTGTGAGTTGATGGCTCATGGCGATTACCTACAGTTTCTATAGTCTATTAATTTCTACGGGCTCAATGTCATCGGCGATCTCGAATCCAAACATCTGAGCATGAAAATACAGCTTGCATCTAGGGCACGTTTAGGGATTACTACGTGTTGAGCAGAAGATTTTGAAAGGGATTGCTGTTCCCCCATCGATAGACGTCAAAGTCTCTACGATCAATGGTCAAAATACGCCCGTGCCCTAAATGTTCTGCTAGCACAATCAAAGAAGCATCCGCCAAATCCATCGGCAGATCAGCATATTGCTCCATCAGCTGGGACATCCGTCCTAAGTGATGACGCTCCAACTGAAAAATCTCAAACACGCTCTGACACAAGGCTTTGAGAAAACTCTGCTGGGCAGTTTGATTGACCCACTTCATCAGCAAATAGCAGGTTTCCGTAATGACTGGATAGGTCGTGATTAGAGGCTGTGAGAATCTATCAAAGGCCTGTCGAGCTGTTGCATGGTAGGTATCACACTGGTTGAAAAGTGCCAAAAAGGCACCCGTATCGACAATGATCATGGCTACTCAGGGGGATATTTCTGATCGAGATATTCATTGACACTTGACTTGTAGTTGCTTGACAAATCAGGGGCACCCTCAAAGCACCCCACTAGACCCGCTTCGGTCAGAATATCTAGGGGTGATTTTTGCGTTGGGTTCAATTGTTTGTAGTACAGGTCGATCGCCTGGTTCAAAACCTCGGTAAGGTCTTGATGGGTTTGCGCTTGAATATAAGCTAGTTTTTTAGCGTGGTCATTATCAAGTTGGGTGGCGATCTCCATGGGCTTTACCTACAGCTTGTGTATATTTCTATTTTACGACCCTGATCGAGACAGACAGCATTGTATGTATCAGCTAGACGAGCTTAACCCCCTGATTTCTACCGGTTCAATCTTGTCGGCAGGTGAGAAACCAAACACCTGAGCGTAGAAAAATAGCTCGGCATCCAGGGCGCGTTTGATGTTTTCGGCTTTGCGGAAGCCGTGCTGTTCACCTTCGAAGAGGACGTAGGCGACGGGGATGCCTTTAGCGCGGAGGGCTTCCACCATGAGTTCGGCCTGGTTAGGCGGGACGATTTTGTCTTCGTTGCCCTGGAGAAAGATTACCGGGCAGGAAAGCTGATCGACATGGTTGATCGGCGATCGCGCTTCATACAAATCTCGCCGCTCGGGGTACGGTCCGACCAGGCTATCCAGGTATCGCGACTCGAACTTGTGGGTTTCCTCCGCTAGGCTGGCCATATTGCTGACGCCGTAGTAGCTCGCTCCGGCTTTGAACACATCGCGAAAGGTTAGCGCCGCCAGCGTGGTGTAGCCGCCAGCACTGCCGCCGTCGATGGCGAGGCGATCGCGGTCTGCTTTCCCTTGCTCAATCAGATACAGCGCCCCGTTCACGCAGTCATCCACATCAACAATGCCCCAGCGGCCCTTCAGCCGCTCGCGATACTCTCGCCCGTAGCCGGTGCTGCCGCCATAGTTGACATCCAGCACGGCAATGCCGCGACTGGTCCAATACTGAATACCGGGGTTAAAGGCGTTAGAGGTCGCAGCGGTGGGGCCGCCGTGGGTTTTGACCAGCAGCGGCGGGCGTTTGCCTGCGGGGGCCTGGTAGTCATTGTTTTTGGGCGGATAGTAAATGCCGTGGGCGCTGAGGCCGTCGGTCGTGGGAAAAGTTATCGATTCTGGCTCAGTCAGATAGCTGGGGTCGATGTCGAGCTGGCTGGTACGCCGGAGTTCTTGAATTTCGCCGGTAGCGAGATCGAGACGGACAATCGCACTGGGTCGGGTTGCGACTGCACCGATAAAAACGGCTGCGCCTGCGCTGACCTGAAGGCCGCCGATCTGGTCGTAGGGCGTTTCAATTGGGGTGAGCGATCGCGTTTCTGTATCCAGCCGGGCAAAGTGCTGGACGCCGTCTTGACGGTAGGTGCAGAGCAGGCTGCGCTCGGATTCAAAAGCATATGTCGAAAGGCCAAACACCCACTGCGGCAGGCCAAATTCAGCGGCCATTGGGCACAGCGGTTCGGACTCGCCCCGCCAGCGATAGAGGTTCCACCAGCCGGTGGCATCGCCGATGTAGTGGAGGATGCCACCGGGCGACCATTCGGGCTGAAAGATTGACTCGGTGGGGCCTCCGGCAATTTGCTGGAGATTGCTCAGCTGCCCATTGGCGGTGATATCGGCCAGCCACAGCTCGGTGCCGTCCCAGGGCATGTTGGGATGATTCCAGCTGACCCAGGCCAGCTGGGAGCCGTCGGGGCTAAGGCGGGGCGCGGCGTAGAAGTCGCTGCCTTGGGCTAGGATTGTGGGTTCGGATTGGTTGAGGGGAATGGCCGCGATCGCGTTCACTACCTCATCACCACGATGGTCTTCCTGTACGCAGATCAGCCGCTGGCGCTGCCGATCGATCACACCGTCGGCGTAGCGCAGCGGGGCTTCGGGCGTCAGCGGCGTCGGCGCTTCTCCCGGTGACTGTCGGTAGAGCCGCTGGTCTTGAAAGTTAGAAAAATAGACGATGCCTTGATCAACCAGATAGGCCCCACCGCCGTACTCATGCACGCGGGTACGCACGTTGAAGGGGGCGGGGGTCACATCGGTGATTTCTGGGGCTGCCCCGGCAGCATAACAGCGAACAACAACCGATCGACCGCCTTCAGAAGGGCGCAGCTCATTCCAGTAAATCACCTCATCCTCCAGGCGAATCTCACCCAGGCGCAGGGTGTTGGCGACAATCAGCTCGGCGGTGATCGGCGATTTCCAGGTGCCAAAGGGAGCAGTGGTCGGTTGAGTCATAGGGCGATCCGTATCCATGTTCGAGATTATATGAGGCAGGGTGCTCGGTGCAGCGGGCTGGGTAAACTAGCTGAGGACAGGGAGATACTCGCGATCGCAAACCTTGGAGAACGCGAGAAATAAAAGAACGCAGGAACGCTCTAGCATTCCTGCGGATTTAGCTCATTGAGGAGCTAGCGAATCAAGTTTAGAGACGATTTCCAAAGATTACTTTTGGCCCATCTCGGCTACGATATTGCGGGTCAGGTTGACGCGCTGCTCAAAGTCGAGCCCTTTGACAGTTTCAACGAAGCCGCTGGTGTTTTCAGGTAGCTCGTAGTCATCGGGCACGGTGATGATAGAACCCGACTCCATGCCTTGAGCCAGCAGCAGCCAGAAGTCGAGCTGGGCCGAGTTGTGCAGGGCACCATACTCTTTGCTTAGATTGGTGCCGGCACCGTTGGCGATATCGCGCTGGGCCTGGAGCTGTTCCTCTTTGGAAAGCGACTCTACTTTGTCGTACAGCGCTTTACCAATCGCTTCAATATCGTTCGGGGGAGCGGGGTTGAGCTGGTCTTTAATGTCCAGGTAGCCGTACCAGAGCAGCGCGAGCTGGGTGTCAGCGTCGAATTTCTTGAATTCGGCTAGGGGCTGTTTGATTTCGTTAAGCGTGGTGTATGTCATAAAATACCGATGTGTCAACAGGCCGATCGCTTTTGAAATAATCTCAAAAGGTCTCAACCGCTGTTACATATCTTAACTAACTAGAGCAACCTGCTAAACTGCCCTGAGACGGACAATCCAGCAGGCTCTCACAATCAAAACCTCTACCGATTGAGGGGGTAGCAGTTGGTACCTTCGACGTTCACCCAGCTCAATCCTGGAGAATTGTGATCTAGCACACCGCTAATCTTCTAACACAACGGCGTGCCAGGTTTTTTTAGCATCTCCCGTATTGTCGATCACCACATGCTTGACGATGGTATATTCCTCCAGCGCATAGTGTGACATGTCCTTGCCAAAGCCGCTCTGCTTAAAGCCGCCGTGGGGCATTTCGCTAGCGATCGGCAGATGGTCGTTCACCCAGACGGTGCCGCATTCCATCGCCGCCGACATCCGCATCGCCCGCTGCACGTTCAGCGTCCAGACGCTGCCCGCCAGACCATAGGGCACATCGTTGGCCAGCTGGATCGCCTCGGCCTCGTCGCTAAAGCGGTTCACGACAGCTACTGGGCCAAAAATCTCTTCCTGCACACAGGCGGCGGACTGGGGCGCTTCTACCAGGATGGTTGGCGGATAGAAGAATCCTTTTTGATCAGGAATCTCTCCTCCCGTAGCGACGCGGATGCCCTGCTGCCGGGCTGCTTGAACGTAGCCATCGACCTTTTGCTGCTGGACTTCACTCACCAAAGGTCCCATGTCAGTCGCATCGTCAAAGGGTTTGCCAAAGCGAATCTTTTCACTGAGGGCCGTAAAGCGTTCGAGGAAAGGCTCAAAAACCTCGTCCTGGACATAGATGCGGGTTGCTGCCGTGCAGTCCTGGCCGGTGTTCATGTAGGCGGCTGGAATTGCCCCCCGGGCGGCGGCCTCGATGTCGGCGTCAGCAAAGACAACAAAGGGAGCCTTGCCACCCAGTTCCAAAGAGACTCGCTTTACCCCGGCACTGGCCAGCGCTGCCACTCGCTTACCGGTGCGGGTGCTGCCGGTGAAGCTAATCATCCGAATGTCGGGATGATTGCAGATCGCTTCGCCCACTTCAGCATCGCCTGTCACCACGTTGATCAGCCCGGCGGGAAGGCCCGCCTCTAGCGCGATTTTAGCCAGCTCAATCGTCGTAATCGGCGTATTTGGGGCGGGCTTGATCACCACTGCATTACCTGCCGCTAGGGCTGGCCCCAGCTTCCATACCGCCATCATCAGCGGATAGTTCCAGGGCGTGATCGCGCCAACAACGCCAATGGGCTCGCGGCGAATCAGGCTGGTGTAGCCACCGACGTATTCGCCAGCCACCGCGCCTTCCTGACGGCGAACGGCAGCGGCAAAGTAACGTAGATTATCTACTGAGAAGGGAACGTCGCCGCCGGTCGTCAGCTTCATCGGCTTGCCGGTATTCTGGCTTTCGAGCTCGGCCAGCCGCTCGCTCTGGGCTTCGACCGCATCGGCGAATTTCATCAGGGCAACGCTGCGTTCGCCGACCGAAAGGGCGGCCCATTCCGGCTGCGCCGCTTTAGCCGCAGCGACGGCACGGTCTACATCGGCGGCGGTGCCGACGGCAACGGTGGCAAAGACTTCTCCTGTAGCGGGATCAACCAGCTCTTGCTTACCGGTCGAAGGGCTGTCTGCGCCGATCACCATGGAATAGTGAATCGTTTTTTCTAGCGTTTGCATGGCGTTACCTCTGGAAGTTTTCTGGGAGCTTGATGAAAGTTTAAGGGAGTTCTAAGCCTTGGAATTGAATGAGGGGACAATAATACAGTCCTTGGCCTGCCAGCTCAGCGATCGCGCTTCCCCAGCCTGCCCCAGCTGCACCACCTTTAGCTGCCCCACCGGCGTCTCGACCTGGAGTTCGGTGAGCTGGCCAATGTAGGTCATCCCCAGAGTCTTGCCCACCAGCTGATTATCCGCTGTAGCAGCGCCTACCTGAATGCGTTCGGGGCGGATCATCAGCGTCACGGTTTCTCCGACGGTCGGCGGCTGGTCGGGATAGGTGACCTTGAGGGGGACGTCGTTGATGAGCGCGATCGCGCCCTCCGCCGTCAGCTCCATTATTTCGCCTGAAAGAAAATTAGCCTGGCCGATAAACTGGGCCACAAAGGCCGAAGCTGGGGCGTTGTAAATCTCTGCTGGAGTGCCAATCTGCTCCACCCGACCGCGATGCATTACCGCCAGCCGGTCGGATAGAGCCATCGCCTCCTCCTGGTCGTGGGTGACATAGATAAAGGTGAGGTTCGTCTGCTGCTGGAGCTGCCGCAGCTCCTGGCGCAGTTCGTCGCGGATTTTGGCATCCAGGGCGGAGAGCGGTTCGTCTAGCAGGAGGACTTTAGGCCGATTGATCAAGGCGCGGGCCAGGGCAACGCGCTGCTGCTGGCCGCCGGAGAGCTGAGACGGGGCGCGATCGCCCAGCTCAGGAATCTGCACCAGCTTTAGAACGGCCTCCAATCGCGGCCCGAACTCACTGCGCGGCACCCGAGCAATCTTGAGCGGATAGGCCACATTCTCCGCCACGCTCATGTGGGGAAATAGGGCATAGTTTTGAAACACCGTATGTACGCTGCGGCGGTAGGGCGGCTGCGCCGTCACCCGTTCGCCGCCGATGAAGACCTCGCCCAGATCGGGCCGCTCAAAGCCACCAATCAGCCTAAGCGTCGTCGTTTTCCCTGACCCGCTCGACCCCAGCAGAGAATAAAATTCTCCTGGTTGAACATCCAGGCTCACATCCTGAACCGCGTAAAATACGCCGTCCGCCGTGGGATACCGCTTGCTCACCGCATCGAGATAGACCACGCTGTTCTGTTGCCGATGGGGACTCAACTACTCTGTCCCCCCCAGCTGCTGACTCAGCAGAACAACGCCGCCGCTGCCCAACAGCACCAGCGTTGCCACCGCCGCAATCTCCGGCGTAATGTCAATCCGCAAGCGGCTCCAGATCTCCATCGGCAGCGTATTCTCTCGCCCGGTGAGAAAAATCGTTACCACGACTTCATCAAAGGACAGGGTAAAGGCCAGCAGTGCCCCAGCAATCAGCGCACTGCGCAGGTAGGGGAATAAAACATCCCGAAACACTTCACTTGGCTTTGCCCCCAGGTCATAGGCTGCTTCTTCCAGACTGCGGGGAAACTGGGAGAGCCGGGTGAGAATCGGGCCGAACGCTACGGGCAGCCCAAAGACCCCGTGACCTAGAATCACCGTTAGCAACGACAGCTCCAGTTCTAGTTTCAAACCTGCCGCGCAAAGAATTTATAATCAGAAAGTTCTTATCAATCGAAGCATCACCGCCAAACCAGAACAAACTACAACCATCACCAGCAGCGCAAAAGCCGCCCCCAAAGGCCAGTTATAGGAAACGCCAAACTGAGAAGCAATCAGATTTCCCAGCATAATTCCCTGAGGTCCTCCGCCCAGCCCAGGCGTAATGAAGTCTCCCAGCGTCAGCGCAAACACATTAATCGAACCCGCCAAAACCCCCGGCAGCACCAGCGGCAGCGTCACCCGGCGAAACGTACCCCAGGGCGGCGCGTTCAGGTCAGCAGACGCCTCCAGCAGTTCCGGCGGGTGACGCTCAAAGGCTGTAATCACCGGCAGCACCATAAATGGCAGCCAGACATGAACAAAGGTAAGCATCGTCGAAAAGCTGTTGTAGAGAAAGGCTGAACTTGGCTCTTGTAAAATCCCTAGCCCTACCAGAGCGCTGTTGATCACGCCGTTATAGCCCAAGATGATCTTCCAAGCAAACACCCGTACCAGATAGCTCGACCACAGCGGCAGGATGATCAGCAGCGTCAGCAGGGAACGCCACCGCCCGCCGTAGCGGGTGATCGCCAGGGCTAGGGGAATCGCGATCGCGGCATCAATCAACGTCACCCCCAGCGCCGTCATCCCCGTTCTCACCAGCACCCGCCGATAGGCCGCGCTGGCAAAAATGGTCTGAAAATTGTCCAGGCTAAACTCCTGCACGATCTCAAAGGAGTCCAGCCGCCAAAAGCTGTAGACAATCAGCAGCGCCAGGGGAACAAAGTAAAGCAGCCCCATCCACAGCAGCGGCGGCAGCAGGGTGGCATAGAGTCCGACGGGCGGGCGGCGGGCGGTGGGCGGCGAGATTGCGGTCACAGAACTCTCCTAGCTGCGAATCTCGTTCCAGACCTCGACCCATCGATCGTAGTTTTTGACGCTCTGCCACATATTGATCTTTGAATGCAGCGACAGGTCATCCATAAATAGCTCCTTGGCGCGCTCAGGGCCAACCGCCTCCGTTCCCAGCTCGGTCGCGCCGGAGTAGCCCGTCGCCTCAATCACGCCCTTCTGCCCTGCGCCGCTGAGAATAAAGTCAATCCACTGGTAGGCCGCATCGACGTTGCGGGCCTTTTGGGAAATCATCCAGGAGTCGGTCCAGCCGGTGAGCTTGCCCGGCGGGCTGACGGACTCTGCTGGGAAATCGGCCTCAGTCAGCTGCTTTTCGGTAATCGGCCAGGCATGGGCCACAACCACCTCCCCCGACTGAAACAGGTTGGCCAGCTCTCCCGCCGTGGTCCAAAACTTGCGAATCTGTGGGCGTAGTTCCAGCAGCTTTTCTTTGACCTGCGCCAGGTCGGCCTCGCTCAGGCCATAGGGATCGGTCTTGCCTAGCCAGAGCGCCGCATCGGCAATAGTCATGGGATTGTCGGGAATGGTGACCTGGCCTTCGTAGGCGGGGTCGAATAGGACATTCCAGCTGTCGGGCTCAGGAGAGACGGCGTCGGTGCTGTAAATCAGGACATTCGGCCCCCAGGCAAAGGTGACGCCGTAGGGCTGGCCGTCAAAGGTGTTCCACTTGCCGCCTTGGAAGGGTGAGAACACCTCGTCATAGTTGGTCAGTCGCTCAGTCTCAATCGAGCGTACTAGCCCCGCTCGATAAAGCCGCTCGGTAATGTCGCCCGAGGCCGAGATCAGGTCGTAGTTGCGCCCGCCTCCGGCCCGAAATTTGGCGAACATCTCGTCGCTCGACCCAGCGTAGGTGGCTTTGATGCGGCAGCCCGTCTGCGCCTCAAAGTCGTCTGTAAAAGCAGGATCGGTATAGCCTTCCCAGACAATCGCCGTCAGCATACAGTTGACGGCCTGAGCTGGTGCGGCGGGTAGCAGTAGCGTTCCTAGGCTCAGAAGACTGATTAAAATGGCCGAAACTAGCCGATGTCCCATAGATAGCGTTTCCTCAAAGTGGCTGAGCGTCAACGCTATACTCTAGTCAAGTTTTGAGGCTCAGATTGTGCCGTAAGGTACTAAGTCGCCCGCTCCATCGCCCACTCCACCAACCCAGGAAACAACCGATGGGCTTCGGTCGCGATCGCAATCGGCCCCACCACAATTTCATGCTTTCGCTTCTCAACCGCCTCCCAAACGGCCTTGGCAATATCCTCCGGCTGACTCACCCAGCCCATGTTGAGCACGCTGGTCATCCGCTCCTGGGCCGCCTGGCTGGCCTGCTCGTCTGCCCCCCGAAACATGGCTCGCTCCATGAAGCTGCTCTGGATGACGCCGGGATGGACGGCGGCGACGTGGATTTTATGCTCGGCCAGCTCCAGCCTCAGAGCGTCGGTGAGGCCAGTGACGGCATATTTACTGGCGGTATAGGCGGTCATCTGGGGCAGCGGCATTTTGCCGCCAAAGGAGCCGATGTTGACGATGGTGCCCTGTCGGCGAGCGATGAAGTGGGGCAGCAACGCCTTAATCGTATGCAGGTAGCCCCAGAAGTTGGTATCAAACAGCTTGTGCCAGTCTTCCAGGCTCGTATGCTGGGAGGGGCCGGTGAGGCAGATGCCGGCGCTGTTGACCAGTACGTCTACCTGGCCATAGCGATCGCGGGTTTTGTCCACCAGGGCCTGCACCTGCTGGGGATCGGTGACATCCGTCGGGACGGCGAGGGCCTGTCGGCCTAAGGCGGTAATTTCGTCGGCCACCTGGTGGAGCAGCTCTGGGCTGCGGGCCGCGATCGCAACGTCATATCCCTTCCGAGCAAACAGCAGCGCCGTCGCCCGGCCACTGCCCTGGGAACCTCCAGTAATCAAAGCGATTTTAGCCATAGTTATCTATCGTGAGAGCATCAGCTCTGTAGATGGGTCACCCTGCTATCATGCCGACAAACGACTCTGACTTGCAAAGTCAGGTTCGGAGGATTTCTGCCACCCTATAACGTCCAAATTCCAACTGAAAGGTGACGCGATGCCAGCTAAACTTCAGGAGCAGCTCTCCGCTGCCGATGTCGAGGTCATTCTAGAACGCTTGCCTGAGCGAATTCGAGCCGCGTTAATAGCTCGCGCCGCTGAAATTGAAATCCGGTTGAAGCCGTGGTCGAGATGGCAGTTGCCAGTTTCCTCGACGCCGAGGCTCTAGGCTTTGCGGATTGCAAACCAGGACGAGGGCAGTAGAAGCGTATCAGTTAAGCTAAGTCTATCTTACGTTGCTGATGATGAAGCGGCTTTTTGGGATGGTTGGCAGGCGAGAGACTCGGATGGTTAGATCTTGTGCAGGGACGTCATAGGTGATGTCCCGGGTCAGAAATTGTAGCGTCGTCTTCATCACGGCGATGGTGATCCATTCGCCGGGGCAGCGGTGGTTGGTTTCGTAGCTGCCGCCACCCTGGGGGATAAAGACGACCTGCGGCTGCGACGCCCACTTTTTGGCATAGGCCAGCCACTGCTCCCGAGCCAGCTCAGCCAGCCGCTGAATGCCCTCGGGCGACATCAGCGCCATGAACATCTGCTTGCGGTGCTGATGGGCGTCGCCGTCTAGCCCCTGGACGCCGTTTTGGCCAAACAGCGTTTTCTTCAGCCGCTCCGGGGCCGCCTTTTTTCGGGTGAATTTTTCGGTGTCGTAAAACAGCCTCGCCCCCGCTTCTCCTCTCAGACAGATGGTTTTTTCAAACAGCAGCCGAGTTTGAAAAATGTCGGTCTGCAAGCGCTGACACCGATTCGGGATAAATTCATAGCCTTCAAGGACCAGCGCTAGGGCGCTATCCAGGCTGCCGTCGTCAGGAATTTTGGGCATCGCGGGTATGTATAGCCTGCATTCACTGAACCTATGTTAAAGATTTGCCCGACGTTTGCTACAAGTTCTGACGAGCTAGATTTTTAAACTCGGTGAACTCAGGCTGAAAAAGCAGCTTAATGGTTCCAGTTGGCCCGTTGCGGTGTTTGGTGACAATGACTTCGGCAATACCGCGATCAGGGGTATCGGGATCGTAATATTCTTCGCGGTAAAGCATCATGACCAAATCGGCATCTTGCTCAATAGAATTGTGGACAATAATGTTATTCGCAACAAAGTTGTGGTGTCTGGGAACGGTTAAGTCAAAGACTTCTTCGATACCGTCCGGTTCAATGGAGACAATTTTATCCCAATACAATTCGCTGGAAGCTAGCTTTTCTAAGTCAGCAGACTGCACTACTTGGGCTAAGCGCTGCGCCCTTTCACGACCTAGGTTCTGCCGATGTAGACTAGTCCCGCAGTAGGACATTCCTAAAGCTGCCTGCATTTTTCGCTGGGATAACCCCGCTGTTTGCATCGCGGGTAGTGCATACAAGCGCCACGCTTCCAACGGGATAACGTCACGATTGGTGTTTGCTACTCCCTGCGCCAGATGGTGCTGAACTGCTGTTAGCGCCTGAGACTTATAAGCGCCGATAGCGCCGACTTTATCAACAAATATATCCAAATCTGCTTTCCCACTGATAACTACATGGTATTGAGGACGGCCTTTGCTACCTTGCTCAATCCTTTGTAGACGAGCATTAATTCCTAATCGAAGCAGTAAAGTTTGAACATCTTGAGCCAGCTGAGGACTGCTGCTTGCATAGTATGCAACTGGTCGAGCGGATCTACCTTTGAGAAGTTTGATGCAGCCGTCTGTGCTCCATAAGTGGCTCAAGAACTTTGCGATCGCGGCTTCAGGCTGCTCAAAGACGACTTCAGGAATATGTTTTTCGTGCGATCTCAGCCCGAATATTCCTAGCCCATCGAGCCATCGAGCGACTGGATTTCTGACTCCATGGGTCAACCGCTGACTGGCTGATAGATAAACCTGATACCACTGCCGTTCTTTGACAATTCGAGGACGAATGCTTTCTCCAAAGATATTGGTTGCTAAGTCAGCAACTCGCTGCGCTAGATCGATCTCACAAGTTGTGTATTGGATGGCATGTCGTGGCAAGGTACAGCCATCACCAATTAGATGGCCTAGCAGTCCGAGTGCTGAATCCGTCAGCGTTTGCGGATAGGGGCTGGATAGTTGCCTAGGCAAAGCAATCCTATCGCCCGGATTGAGTGTATCCAACCGCTGCCAGTCTTCCAAGGTTCTAAACGGATGGTTGCCAGTCACACGAATGGTTCGCCCCAGGCTCGTTGTCAGCTTAAATATTGGCTTAATACCGGTTGAGAAAGCTTTGCTAACCGCTGCTCGCTCAAGTTTGCAGGTGTCCTCATTCAAGGCCCACACGGCAAATCCCGATCGTCCTGATAGTTCACGAATCGGTATCTGTCGCCCGCTATCGGCCAGGGTAATCAGCGTATCGCCGCTGAGACAGCCCGATTCACGTAAATCAGACATCATCGGACGCTTGTTGGTGCGCGATTCGACGCCGCGGCTGAGCTGAGAAAGGGCAACCACTGGAACGCTGAGTTCGCGGGCGAGGCCCTTCAGCGCCCGGGTGATTTTAGACAGCTCCTGGACGCGGTTATCGCCGCTGCCTTCCATCAGCTGTAGATAGTCGATGACGACCAGACCCAACGCGCCGCCCTGCTCGGCCTGCAATCGCCTGGCTTTGGAGCGAATCTCAGTCACTGAAACATTGGGCGTATCGTCGATGTAGATGGGCAATAGCGATAGGGAATTGATCGCATGGCCCAGCGGCTCCCACTCGTGCTGAGCAATCCGCCCGGTGCGCAGTCTGCCGCTCTCAATCTTGGCTTCCGAAGACAGCAGCCGATAGATCAGCTGGGCTTTGGACATCTCCAAACTAAAGACGGCGACCGG
Organism: Vasconcelosia minhoensis LEGE 07310; assembly: GCF_015207255.1. GTDB lineage: Bacteria > Cyanobacteriota > Cyanobacteriia > Phormidesmidales > Phormidesmidaceae > Vasconcelosia > Vasconcelosia minhoensis. The sequence continues at coordinate 35,786 of NZ_JADEXG010000024.1, read as the reverse complement.
CAGCTTATGCAATCCCGCAATGTTGCGGGCTACGTTGAGCACAAAGCTAGTGTTGTGGACGCAAATGTCATTGGCAACAAAGTTATGGGTGCCCGGAATCGTTAAGTCGTAAACCTGCTGAACGCCGACTGATTCAATCGCGACAATTTCATCCCAGTAGATATCACTGGCGGCAAGGTCTTGTAGGGCAGGATTCTCCAGGGTCGCCGCAAGCGATGCCTGGCGAGAGCGGCTGACCGCTCGTTTGCCCGCGTGGATGTTGCTTATGCCAACTAGCCCAGCCCGACGCGCTAAACCGCTCCAGCTTTCCTGCCCATTTGCGGCTTTAAGCGTATCCCAAACTTCGACGGGAATCAGGTCTCGGTTAGTGTGATATTTCTTCCCGCTGATGGCCTCTGCCACTTTGCGAACGGCGGTTTCTTTGCCGAAGATGCCAATTTCATCGATGAAGGTAGCCAGCGCGATCGCGTCGGTAATATCCAACTGCCATACCGCCCGTCGGGTTTCCTGATACTTCACCTGCCGCGACTTTAGAGCTGCAACAATGCCAAAGCGCAATAGCAAATGCTGAATCTGCCGGCCCAGTTTTGGATTGACCGTCGCATAGCCGATTTGAGCCTGACCGCTAGCCAGTACAGATGCCCAGCCGTCAGTCGCAAACAGCCGATTCAGAAACAGGGCAAGCTGAGCTTTAGGTAGCGTGAAAACCACATCAGGAATCGCTTTTTCGCGAGCGCTACAGTGCCAAAGCTTAAATTCTAGAGGGGATTGCCCAGTCAGACCGCCGTCGCCAATAAAGTAAGCTAGAAGCTTAATCTGATGCTCGGGGAGGGGACAATTGCCAAAAATAGGGAACTGTCTGGGTACGGCAATGCGATCGCCCGCTGTCAGGCTAGACAGGGGCCGCCATCCCTGCATCGTCAGGTAGGGATGGGTCAAGGTGGTCTCAACTTGCCGACCTAGGCGGGTCGTCACCCTAAAGACGGGCTTCAAACCATCATCTACAAAAGCGGATGGTTCGGTTAGCTCAAAGCGCCAGCGCTGATTGAGGGTGAGCAGCTTGGCTTGCTGCTGCTGATAAATCGCCTCGATCGTAGCGACAGACCCATCCGCTAGCAAAATCTCGGCGGTCGCGCTGAGGCATTTGCCCATAGCCGGCCTCCCAGCGGCGATGATCAGGTCGGAGCGTTGGAAGCCTTGGGTCATTGCGTCGAGATCGTAGAAGCCGCAGGAGAGGCCCGGCAGCACCATGCCTAGCGATCGCTGTTCAATATCCGAAAACGTCGCTGTTAAAATATCAGAGGTCGCCGTCAGGCCCTGCTGGGGGCGCACCTGGGTAACGCCAAAGAGCGTTTGCTCGGCCTGGTCGAGGACGGACTCAATCGGCGTTTCGGTTTCGTAGCCCAGCTGAATCACTTCGCCACCGGACTGAATCAGCTTACGACGAGTGTATTTATCGACGATCAGGGCCGCGTACTGATCGATGTTGGCGGCGCTAATCGTGCGATCCACCAGCTGGGCCAGTCGGCTCTGGCCGCCAATTTTCTCCAGCCTGCCCTGATCCTTTAGCCAGGACGTGATCCCCATCAGGTCGGTGGGCAGCCCCCGCGCCTGGAGCTCTAGCGCCGCCTGATAGATTTCGCGGTGAGCCCCAATGTAAAACACCTCGGGCGTCAGGATTTCGGTTACCCGACCAATCGCTTCTGGGTCCAGTAAAATGCCGCCCAGGATCGCTTCCTCCGCCTCGATATTCTGAGGCGGCAGGCGGTCTACGGCGGGCTTAAAGCGGGGTTCTTGAACCACGGACATTCCCTAGAGTAAGGATTATCCCTGCCCTAGTATAGCGAACATTTGTATTAGTAAGCTCGATTCTCTAAAGCGACTACGCCAGCGCTAAGCTGCCGCCACCCGCAGGTTGATCGTCGCCGTCACTTCGCTATGCAGCTTGACGTCCACTCGGTACTCGCCCAGCTTATTAATGTCCGGCAGGGTGATATTGCGACGGTCAATTTCCTTCCCTGAGGTTTCCTCTACCGCTTCAGCGACATCTGCGGCAGTCACCGTCCCAAAGATCGCCTCATTTTCGCCCACCGGCTTTCTCACCGTAAACAGGCCAATCGTATCTAGGGCCGTCCGCGTCGCCTCGGCCTCTTGCTTAATCGCCTCTAGCCGCTGTCGCTCGGCTTCGCGGCGGCGCTCCACCTGCTTCAGCACGCCCGGCGTCGCCCGATAGGCCATGCTGCGCGGCATCAAATAGTTGCGCGCGTAGCCCGGCGCGACTTCGACGAGATCGCCTGTCTTGCCTAGTTTGCTGACGTCCTGATTCAGTACCAGCTGTACTCGCTTAGCCATTTTCCGTTCAACCCTTTTTTATCCCAGCTTAGTATTGTACTCAACGAACCGCCGCATCGCAACTCAATCTCTGGACCTTTGGCAGATCAAACAAACCCGTTCACTCTACTAAGAGGATGAGGCTGCCCACGCAAGCTCTAACTCAAATCAATTTTTGCCTTAGATACGATCTGCACAGTATTTGAATTCCAACCTATGGGCCTATGGGTTTAAACTCCAAACCATCTGTACAATCAATAAGCTGTTTTTTACTAGATAGATATCGTTTTAATTTTTGAAAATGTATTCTGCGCCACTTGCACAATCAAATTCCATCCGATAGTATATAAGTACTATTAATGACAAGTTCACAGCAAACATCGCCTTACTTTGGATTTTGTTAATCCGATTTCTGTTTTGAGAGGTTTTATTAACTATAAATTTGAGCCTGTATTGTCGATAAGCTGAGTTCCGTTGTCTATTTATATTATTTAATTCCGATACTGTATTTGGAGAATGCGCCGTGGTACATAGCTTAGCCAAAGATTATTTACTTCAAGCTATTCTCGAGCAGCTAATGACCCTTCCAGCCTATAGTTTGAAAGAAAAAGAAGAGATAATATTCAGCAATTATTTTTACTCGGAAGCGTCCAAGTTAGTTTTTCGAAAAAGAAGGCACAAGTACATTGAGATAAATAGATATTTTGGCAATTCAGATGGACTCAAACAAACTGTTCAGTCAATGTATCAGCCGCCAAACCTTTCGGAGAGGTTTTCATTTTCTTTCTTTTCATTGCCTAAACTGTATAGATATTTAGGACTGGCAGCTTTATCAGCCTTAGTTGCTGCTTTTTTTCTTAATGGAGAAACTTTTCAAATTATTTTGGCTAACTGGACAGTAGGAAGTTTTTCTAAACACGAGCAGAGTTTTAGAGAAAATCGTTAGTTATCTAAGTCAACTAAACGATGCAAATACAGATGGTTTTCATAACAAAGTAAAAATTATTTCTGAAAGCATCATAGAAGATGAAATTTCGAGTTTGGGCTATCAAGAGAAAAAAGCATACTTGTTTCATGCACTTTTTGGCTTCTATTGCTCTTTTATGACTGTGTTCATAGCAGGTGATGTCTTTGTCTCTCTTATAAAGTGGATCTCTGTAGTTTTAGGGTTTGAAAGTTTTAGATTTATACAAGAACTAAGTCTGGAGAGCCTTGCATTTTTTATGTTCTCTGTAGGGGCTACTTTTTCAAAGTATATGAGAGACTCAGGTCTTCAATATAGAAACGAGAAACTTAGGCAATCTCTTGTTATACTCAGAAACCGTTTTGGACCTTTTGCATAAGACTAAAGGAAAGACTTACCAAATGGAATCAAGGTTCAGTACAAAGCTTGGCAATACCGTTTCTCCCAAAAGAATATTGGGATTTTCTAAGACTTCTACTGACTGCTGCTGTCGATAAATCTCAACCTGTCTGTCCTGACGGTTGATCAGCCAGCCCAAACGAGCCCCGTTCTCCTGATATTCAGCCAACTTCGGCTGCTTTCGGAACGGCTGCCGTCAGCACCTCGTGGCCGGTCTCAGTCACGAGCAGATTGTCTTCAATCCGAATCCCGATGCCCCGCCAGCGCTCATCGACTTCCGGCTGTCCCTCTTCAGGTTTGTAGTAGGGAGAAATGTAGAGGCCGGGTTCCACCGTGACGACATTGCCCGGAGCAAAGGGTTGCCAGGTCTTATCGGGATTGCGCAAGATTCCGGCGTCGTGGACGTCCAGGCCCAAGAAATGGCCGGTACCGTGCATGAAAAATGCCTTGTGCTTTTTCTCCTCAATCAGCGTCTCGACATCGCCTACCAGCAGCCCCAGCTCTACTAAGCCCGTCGTCAGCGTGTGGGTTGCGGCATCGTGAAAGGCGTTAAAGGGTTTGCCGGGCTGTACCTGCTCGATTGCCTTGAGCTGGGCGTCTAGTACCAGCTCGTACAGAATTCGCTGCTCAGGCGTATACTGACCGCTGACTGGGAAGGTGCGAGTGATGTCGGCGTTGTAGTAGTCGTAGGCGCAGCCCGCATCGATTAGCAGCAGCTCGTCGGGCTGCATCTGCCGACTGTTCTCGATGTAGTGGAGGATGCAGGCATTCTCGCCCGAAGCCACGATGGAGGGATAGGCCGGTCCCAAAGCGCCCTCCATCCGAAAGATACGCTCCATCTCTGCCTGGATTTCGTACTCGTAGCGTCCGGGCTGGGCCATGGCGCGGGCCTGCTCATGGGCTTTGACCGAGATCGCGATCGCGCGCCGCATCTTCTCTATCTCCGCCGCAGTCTTCACCCGCCGAAACTGCTGCATCAGCAGCCGAGTATCTTCGATCGCCACCGGCCCGGTGCCGCGCTTAGCCTGGGTAGCCAGCAGCTCCTGCCAGAGGGCAATGATCCGGTCGTTGAAGACGCGATCGCGGCCAAAGTGATAGTACAGCCGGTCCGCCTTCTCGACATACTGCTTTAGCTTTTCATCGAGTTCGGCAATCGGGTAAACAATGTCTGCGCCAAAGCGTTCCTTAGCGGCCTCTACGCCGACCCGATAGCCCGTCCAGGTTTCCTTTTCCGGGTCCTTAGGCTGCACGAACAGAACAAACTGATGCTCCTCGTGATGGGGGGCGAGCACCGCCACCGCTCCTGGCTCGTTAAAGCCGGTCAGGTAGAAAAAGTCGCTGTCCTGGCGGAAAGGATGCTCGACATCGTTGTGCATTACCGCCATCGGGGCGCTGTGAAAAATAGCCGTGCCCTGGCCAATGGCGGCCATCACGGCCTGACGACGCTGGAGATACGCTTGCATAGGCAGTCTAGAAGGGATAGTTCAATACGGCAATGCGCATTCCATCGCTGGGCAGGACCGAGGGACTGACCGATAGCGTACTGTTGACGCGATTCACCGGCGTTTCCTGCATGAGGGTCAGGAATTCATCCAGGGCGACAATGTCGCAGGCGTCGCCATCAGCGGCCTGGGTGCGATAGTGGGTGGGAATCACGAGCTTGGGATTGAGCGATCGCACCGCTTCGACTGCTTCCTGCGGCGTATAGGCTTTGGGACCGCCGCCGACCGGCACCAGCAGCACATCGGGACGGCCAATTAAAATTTTATCCTCTAGCGCAATTGGAGCCGCAGCTCCGCCGAGGTGGGCAATTTTAACCCCAGCCTGGTTCCATACCCAGGCAACATTCGTACCAAAGCGGCGGCCCCCTTCGCGATCGTGGGGCATACTGATGCCTTGAATATTTAGTCCTCGAATTTCGTAAATGCCCGGCTGGCTAAGCACCTGAGCATTGGCGTAGCTGCCTTCAAGATAGCCTTCATCAAACAGGCGGCTGCTGATTAAAACCAGGTCAGCCGCTGCCGTCGGAGCTGGGTACCCCTCCGTACAGCCGATGGGCCGGAACGGGTTCACCAAAATTCGCTGGCCGCCGCCGGTGAAAAGGAAAGCCGTATGCCCTAGGGTCTGCACCGAAAGCGGCCCGCTTTCGGTCTGGGCCTGATAGGATTGCAGACTCGATACGAGCCCAAGACCTAGCGTACTCAAAAAGCCAGCGCTGGCGTAGCGGAGCAGATGTCGCCGTCTCATAACGTCCTCAAATCAATTAAAGATGTGATCCATCCTGCCGCACTTTGTTCCCTCTGTGGCTTCTAAATCGGGACAGTTTTCTGAATTGGCCCTTTGAAAGCTAGCTGAGGTCTTTCAAAAAATTCTTCAGTAGCAGCTTGCCCGACTGCGTCAGCACGCTTTCAGGATGAAACTGTACACCCTGAAGCTGGGGATACTGCCGATGCCGCACGCCCATAATTGTCCCGTCATCCACCCAGGCGGTAATTTCGAGCACCTCAGGGCAGGTCTCTCGGTCAATTACCAGGCTGTGATAGCGCGTCGCCACCAGCGGATCTTCTAGCCCGGCAAAGACCCCAGCGCCTGTGTGACGCACCGGAGAGGTCTTACCATGCATCAGCTCTGCCGCCGAGGTAATTTTGCCGCCATAGACCTGACCAATGCTCTGGTGCCCCAGGCAAACGCCCAAAATCGGTAGCGTCGGCCCCAGTTCGCGAATAATTTGCAGCGACACGCCCGCATCATCCGGTCGGCCCGGCCCCGGCGAAATCACGATGCCGTCGGGTTGCTTAGCCTGAATTTGCTCAAGGCTAATCTGATCGTTGCGAAATACCTCGATCGCTTTGGCTACGGGCAGGCTCTGGCCAAGCTCACCCAAATATTGCACCAGGTTGTAGGTAAAGCTGTCGTAGTTGTCAATCACTAAAATCATACGAGCGAGGCGAGGTAGGGCCGTAAAAGTCCCCACAGGGGCGGCCCGAAAATCAGTGCTGCTACTAGGATAGCGGCTACCGCTGCCAGCAGCACAGCTCCTGCCGCGCAGTCTTTAACCACTTTGGCTAGCTGATGATAGGTTTGCCCCACGGTGAGATCAACCAGGGACTCTAGCGCCGTGTTCAAAATTTCCATCACCATTACCGCAGCCACTGTTAAAGCCACAATTGCCGCTTCGACCGGGCTCACCCTCAGCAGGATACTCAGTGTCAGCGCAATCAGCCCGATGCCGGAATGAATCCTAAAATTGCGCTGGGTCTGAAAGGCATAGGTAATGCCAGACCAGGCATATTTGAAGCTAGAAAATAAGTTGGGTGCGACCTGCCAGGAGTCTCGCTCCTGACTAGGGGACTCCGCTTCAGACGGGAGTTTTGGCACATTTGGGGACATAGACATCGGCAAATCCGCTACTGACCCGGTTGGAAGCCCGCGATCGCAATTTTAATTTTTGCAATCGGGAAGCTTCCTTTATAGAGCCCATTTGTAGCCGTCAGATGCTCACAGCTGAAGGCATCGTGTTATTTTACTGGCTTCTAAAGGGCGCTGTATGTATCTTATCGAGCGTCTGTGCCCGAAGTCAGCGATAAAAGCTGTGCCTGCTGGGCCAGCATCCCGATCAGGCTAGCCTGATCGGGATGATCCCAACCCAGCAGATGCAGCAGCCCATGAGCAGCGAGCCAGGCAAGCTCGTGGCGGAGGGAATGGCCCTGCTCAGCCGCCTGTCGTGCGGCGGTGTCGGCTGAAATCACAATATCTCCCAGATATAGCGGCTGCTGCTGGTGCAGTTCTGCCATGTCAGGCAGCTCGGTCTCCAGGACCGCAAAGGCCAGCACGTCAGTGGGCCGGGGCATCTGGCGATAGGCGGTGTTCAGCGATTGAATGTCGCTGTCGTCGGTCAGCCGCAGGCTCAGCTCATAGGCACCAATTGGCGATAGGCCAGGAGCCAGGGCTTGAAGCCATTGCTGAAACCAGGATTGCCAGGTTGCAATTGCAATCGATTCTGTACAGCGCTCAGCTGCACAGCCATCAACGGTCACCTCAACCACTATCGGCGGCGCTATCGTTTCCACAAAACCGCTCCCTATCGAGTCAGGTAGGCGAGACCCACCAGTAGCGAGAGCAGTCCTGCCGCGGTTAGAAAAAAGTGGAATAAAGACGTGCCGCCTTTTTTGACCATATTGCGCATGGCTAGCTTGATAAAGCTTGGCGGCGGCTCGTCCAGGGAGGGGTTGGGTTTGCGAGTGGGTGAGCTAGCGGGAGAGGTGTCTTGGGTCATGGAAGGGTGATGGGGTGATTGAGTAATGGGGTGGATAGGTAGGGGCATGGTTGCCATGCCCGTATAGGGAATCGGGGTGATCCGGCGTTAGACGGCGGTTTCTTGCAGGACCTGGTTTTCCTGTCTTAGGTAGGCTTGGATAAAAGGGTCAAGGTCGCCGTTCATGACATCGTCTACGGCGGTGGTTTCTTCATTGGTGCGCAAGTCCTTGACCATCTGGTAGGGGTGAAAGACGTAGTTGCGAATTTGGTTGCCCCAGGCGGCTTCAACCATGTCGCCGCGGATGTCGGCGATTTCCTGGGCGCGCTGCTCCTGGGCGATAATCATCAGCTTGGCCTTGAGAATGACCATCGCTTTTTCGCGGTTTTGTAGCTGCGATCGCTCTTGGGTACAGCGTACCGAAATTCCCGTCGGCAGGTGAGTAATCCGCACGGCAGTCTCTACTTTGTTGACGTTTTGGCCACCGGCCCCACCCGAGCGGGAGGTTTTAATCTCCAGGTCTTTTTCGGGAATGTCCAGAGTCAGATCTTCTTCGAGCAGCGGCATCACTTCAACGCCAGCAAAGCTGGTCTGACGCTTGCCATTCGCATTGAAGGGTGAAATTCTCACCAGCCGATGGGTGCCTTTCTCGGCTTTGAGATAGCCGTAAGCGTAGCGGCCTTCAATTTCCAACGTGGCCGACTTCAACCCGGCCTCATCGCCTTCTGAGATTTCCACCAGGTGAACCCGGTAGCCGCTTTGCTCACCCCAGCGGGTATACATTCGCAGCAGCTGTTCGGCCCAGTCCTGGGCGTCAGTGCCGCCAGCCCCCGCATTGATGCTCAGAACCGCGCCAGATTTGTCATAGGGGCCAGAGAGCAGCTGCTGGAGCTCCCACTGGGCCAGCTCATGATCCAAACTGGAGACGTTCTTCTGAGCCTCCTCCATCAATGCGGTGTCAGGCTCGTCTTCGATCAGCTCAAGGATGGCACCGGTATCTTCGACCTGACCCTGCCAGGTGCGCAGCTGGGAAAGGCTATTCTTATAGTCGCTCAGCTCCTGGAGCAGCTTTTGAGCGGCGTCGGGGTCATCCCAAAAGTCAGGCTGGGCCGCTAGCTGTTCCAGGTCGTGAATTTTAGCTTTGAGGGCGGGCAGGTCAAAGATAGCCCTGAGTTTTACTCAGGCGCTCAGATAGCTGATCGAGGTCGCGTTTAATTTGGGGAATTTCTAGCATGGCTGATTTAGTGAAAGGACGGTAGGAAAAGTCGCTCCCAAGAAACCGGCCCAGGAAACCAGGAAGAACCGGGAGCGAACTGCCGTCAGTCTCGACCGTTGATCGCAATCAGCAGTCGCAGAATAAACACAAACAGGTTGACGTAGGTGAGATACATCGATAAGGCTGCTGATAGCGCCTGGTCATCCTTATAAGTCCGCGGCAGGATGTAGAAATCGACCACCGCTGCCCCGACGAAAATCAAAACGCCAAAGGCGGAGATCGCAATCTCTAGAAACTGCGGGGTGTAAATGCCGAACAGCGTGCAGAGCAGCTGGGCGACCAGGACCACCACCAGGGCGATAATCCCCAGCCGCACCGTCTTCATCAGCGCCATCCCATCTTCTTCGGATAGGTTAGAGCCGATGGAGCGAGCGCCGATAAAGGTGACGCCGCAGGATAGGGCCGCAAAGCCGACGCCTGCAATCCCGACGCCCGCCGTTTGCAGGGCCACCAGGACTAAGCCGCTAATGGTGTAGCCAGTGAGCAGGCTGTAGGTGGCCAACAGCGGCAGTGCTACAGCATCGTTACCTTTTTTAGCAATATTGCCAGCGATAAAAAATAGCGCAATTTCAGCCACTAGCGCCACCCAGAAGGTGGTCATGAACAGATTGGGATTAGCCTCCATGACCCTAAGGCCGCCATAGGTGCCCGCTGCGGTCAGGACGAGCCCCGCGCCGACATAGGGCAGCGCCTTGGCAATGACGTTTGGCCCGACTAGCGCCTGACCTTTAGCCTTGCGCATCGCTTCTCGAAAATTACTGGTGTTGCTCATAAACCTCCTTCGGGTTGAATGAGTACGGCTCCCTAAATTTTACTCAATCCGGCCACTTCTGGGCAGATTCAGTTTGGCAGCGATACCCAAAAGCCTTTACGGATAGCCCTACCTATCTGATCCCAGAATCATCAGGCCAACGTCAGGCCAGAACGTCAGGCCAATGGGTTTAACGATTTGAAATCTTGGCCTAGATTAAACCCATAGCCTAATTCAAGAAAAATAGCTGGGATTTTGGCGTCGAGCAGATCTACGAGTCGAATGCTTCGACGCTTTTTGTTATGGCACTTTTCGTCTGGTATTGCCGATTAGACCCCATCGCTCCCTTGCGTAAATCCGCTGAGGGGATGGGGGGGTACCCCTCGGGAGTACCGTGATTCAACGATGGTGAGGACAGGGCGACTTCCCGAAAATGGAATCAATTCAACCATTCAACTTGCTCTGACAAAGGACCCTCCCATGACGACTCAAACCTCTTCCCTGCGCTCTCGTGGTATGGAAATGCTGATCGGCTACAAGCAGAATCCTTCGGTGAAGCTGCGCAACGACCTGGTTCGCCTTAACGCCGGTCTGGTTCGCAAAATCGCCCACCGGGTGAGCCATCAGTGTTCTGAGCCCTATGAAGACCTGGAGCAAATTGGCTACCTTGGCCTAATCCGTGCGATTGAGCGGTTTGACCCGGCTCAGGGCTGCGCCTTTAGCTCTTTTGCAGTGCCCTACATTCGGGGTGAGATGCTGCATTTCCTCCGCGATCGCGGCACTACGGTTAAGATTCCCCGTCGCTGGCAAGATCTACAAAAAGAAGGCCAAAAGCGCCAGGCCGAGCTGCTGCGTCAGTATGGTCGTCAGCCTTCGGACTATGAAATGGCGGCTGCCCTTGAGGTTTCGGTGAATGAGTGGCGTGAGGTCAAGCTGGCTAACCGCAACCGTATGCCCCTGAGCCTGGATGCAACGGTCTGTAAGCAAATTGACTCGACCATCACCCTCGGCGACACCTTGCCCGATGCCCACTACCAGTTCCTGCAAATTCTGGAGGAAGACCGGCAGCAAGTGCAGCGGGCCATGGCCCAGCTGGAGGAAAAAACCCGCTCTGCGATTGAGTTCGTCTTTTTCAACGGCCTATCGCGGAAAGAAGTAGCGGAGCGGATTGGCGTCAGCCCGATGACCGTAACCCGACGGATTCAACGCGGTATCGAGCAGATGATTGCCTACCTGCAGCCGCAGCTGGTCCAGACTGATGCTGAGTGCTAAAGCCAGGGGCGTCTAGCGCCGGATAAGTCCGGCTTTCAAATCAGACCAATGTCAGAGTTGATGAGTCGGTGGGTTCGGCCTGCGAACCCGCCGACTTTTTCGTGAGTCGCCTGCAGTTGGGGGGATAGCCGGGCAGCATCGCGAATAATTATTGACTCAGGCCATTTTCACCCCTACAGAGCAGCTAAGCTTTTAGAAACCAGGCCTGTTGTAATCCTGCAATGATAGAAGCCGTTCAAGCGCCGACCCAGCCCGCTCAGATTTCAGAGTCTTCTCAGTTTCACCGCTTGCAGCTGGAGCTCAAAGACCGCTGGCGTTCCGTTGACGAGTTCGATCGTCAGCCCCGGCAAATTTTAGTCGTCCCCTCGCTCAGCCTCGACCAGGCCGAGCTAACGAAAATTGAAGGGGTGCATCACTACGAAGAACGGCTGCTGTTTTCGCTGATCCGGCTGCGCAACCCTGAGACCCGGCTGGTCTACGTCACCTCACAGCCGCTGCATCCCAGCATCGTGGACTACTATCTAGAGCTGCTGCCGGGCATTCCTAGCTCCCACGCCCGCAATCGGCTAGAGCTGTTTTCTACCTACGACGCCTCACGCCGCCCGCTGTCAGAAAAAATCTTAGACCGGCCCCGGCTAATCAAGCGGCTGCGGGAAACGCTCAATCCCGACCAGGCCTACATGACCTGCTTCAACTCGACCCAGCTGGAGGCCGATCTGTCAGTTCAGCTCGGGCTGCCTTTGCTCGCGGTCGATCCGGCCCTGCTCTACTGGGGAACCAAAAGCGGCAGCCGTCAGATTTTTGCGGAATGCGAAATTCCCCATCCCGACGGCAGCCAGCTCACCCATACCGCCGCCGATTTAGCTGAGGTGACCGCCGAGCTGTGGGAACGTCAGCCTGAACTACAGCGAATTGTGATCAAGCTGAATGAGGGCTTTTCGGGCGAGGGGAATGCCCTGCTGCCGCTGTCTGAGCTGGCGACGGTGGCTCCCGATCAGGCTTCGCACCGAGTCAGGGTAGAGGCCATTCAGACTCAGCTGGCCGAGCTGCGGTTTCAGTGTCCGACCGAGACCTGGGAGCATTTTGAGCTGAAGATTCATGAGCTGGGCGCGATCGCGGAAGCCTTTGTCGAAGGCAGCGTCAAGCATTCCCCTAGCGTCCAGGGCCGGGTGACCCCGCTAGGCGAAGTCGAAATTCTCTCCACCCACGACCAGATGCTGGGTGGCCCAGACGGACAAATTTTTCTGGGCTGCACGTTTCCGGCGGACGACCGCTATCGGCTGGCGCTCCAGGAGATGGGCCGCCGCGTTGGTGAAAATCTGGCCGCCAAGGGGGCGCTGGAGCGCTACAGCGTAGACTTTATTGCCGTCCCGCAGCCGGACAATGCCCAGGAGCCCTGGCAGTTTTCGGCGATTGAGATCAACCTGCGAAAGGGCGGCACCACCCATCCCTTTATGGCACTAAAGCTGCTAACTAATGGCTACTACAGCCCTGAGGACGGACAGTTTTACACCAAGCACGGCCAGCCCAAGTACTATCAGGCGTCTGACACGCTGCAAAAGGAGTCCTATCGCGGCCTGCTGCCCAATGACCTAATGGATATCATCATGGGTGAGCAGCTCCACTTCAGCGCCATCGACGGCGTCGGCGCGGTGTTTCACCTGATGGGCTGCCTGTCGGAATATGGCAAGCTGGGGCTGACCTGCATTGGCAATAGCCTAGAGGAAGCCCAGGCGATCTATGAGCAGGTGGTGTCTAGCCTGGACCGGGCTACAGCCGATCTTTAAGCAGCCTCGCCGTCTCGCGCTTCTCCTGCTTGCGCTTGAGGTCTTCGCGCTTGTCGTAAAGCTTTTTACCCCGACCCAGGGCCAGGCTAACTTTCACCTTGCCGCCCTTCAGGTACATCTTCAGCGGTACCAGGGTCAGCCCCTTCTGCTCAACCTGACCGATCAGCTTGCGGATTTCCTGCTTGTGCAGCAGCAGCTTGCGGGTGCGGCGCGGATCGTGGTTGTAGACCTGATTGGTCATATTGTGGGGCGAAATATGCACGTTCAGCAGCCAGACTTCGCCATCCCGCACCAGCGCGTAGCCGTCGCGCAGATTTACCTTACCCGCCCGAATGGACTTTACCTCGGTACCGAGCAGCACCACCCCGGCCTCGTAGGTCTCTAAAATTTCGTAAGTAAAGCGGGCCTGCCGATTGTCGCTGACGATCTTAAAGCCGCCGCCTGCCTCTGATTTTGCCATCGCCTACTCCACCACAATGCACCATTCATGTAGCTCATATTCTACACAGTCGTTCTGAATCAGCGGGTCGGCCTCAACGATTGCCTTCGCCGCCGTCATCGATTCGGCCTCAAACAGCAGCATCCCGCCGCCATACTCGGCCCAATAGCCGGTCTTAGCCCGATGCCCCCGCTCGATCAGTTTCTGAACATAGGCTTTATGGGCGTGAATAAACTGATCAAACCGGCGCTTATCCACAATACCGCGCTCAATTTTTACGAACCATGCCATAGGCTAAATTGACTCAGGAACGCTCTGGCTGAGCTGGATTACTCTACATGCAACTATCTTACTGTGAGTCAAACCCTCCAAGAGCAAATCAAATCGGTTTTCAGACAGTCACTGATTTGGTCTCAGACGGCTGAGACTGCGATCGCTTACTATCAGTTTCAGCTTGAAGTTACATAGTCATTTCACCGAGGTACTGCCAATCAACGGAAGCACGGGGTTTCGTTCTATGAAGCCCAGTACGCCTTTCTCGATACAAAACGTGTAATTGCCGAAGATCTGAGCCACAGCCAGAAAGAGCTGCGATATTACTGCTTCGGTTCAAATCGGGAGGGGACAGGCATTCTCACCGTTCGGTTCACCTATCGATCTAGCTGCATCCGAATCATTGGTGCAGGTTATTGGCGCAAAGGTAAGAAGGTTTATGAGCAAGCAAATTCGATATAGCGAAGAGTCGATTGGCGAAATCAAATTGGTGCCAGATTTTCTTCCTTCCCCCGAAGAACTGGCACTGAAGAATGAGCAAACGAAGGTCACAATCACGTTGAGCTCAGAAAGCGTTGCCTTTTTCAAAGAAGCGGCGAAAAAGCATCACACACAATACCAGAAAATGATCAGGCAACTGCTCGATGAGTATGTTGCACAGCAAAAGAGGCGCTAAAAATCAAATGCATCCGGTCGGCTGCGCCGGTGGGCGATCGCTCGTGGGTCTCCGTTTATCTCGCGCCCCGTTGGGCTGCTTCATTCTCCGGTGAGGGCGGTACTCCCAGCATATCTATGGGCTAACATAGATAGCTATGGTTACTGGCTGATACAGAGCGTATGATTTCTTTTGAAGCAACTGCTCTTTTGTTTTTCTGTCTACTGCTTCTTTTTATGTCTACTAACTTTAGTTGTGAAGCACTAGGAGGATATGTAACGCATCTGCCAGATTTTCTGATTAAATCTCTCGAGTTTCCTCAGAATATATCAAATCCAGCAATAAACACTGGATTAGGAATAGTTTTGGGGAATTTGGTAATCAATATCTTTAAATACAGAAACTTAATCAATGATACTTCAAAAGTATTTGACCTAGTTGTCAGCAATCAAATAGATGACCTTTATAATATCCAAATTGCATGTGAAAACATAAGAACTCGATTGACTACTCATGCTAGGACTATTATTGGCTCACAAAATGATCCAAACACCACTGTGCTTGAGCCTCAACGAACTGCTGAAGAGAGAAGAGGTTTATTAATGGATACTGAAAGAATTAAGGATCGAGAGCGCACCATTAGGGATGATGACCTGTATAAAGGAAAGTTAGACGAGATCAAATTGTTTAAGTCCAGCAAGCTGGAGGTTCTTGTAAGATACTTTCGCAAACTCAAAGTTGTTCTCGAAGATCTAAGGAACTTCACTTCTTATGAGTTGCCTAACTCTATTGATGAATTTGACACTTTTAACTGGCGTTTAAGTGAAACGCACAGAATAAGCGAAACGTACAGAAATAGAACAAACTTTCTTATTGCCAGGATCAATATCGTAATATGTCTAGGGCTAATGACAAAGCGTATATTTAACCGCTTTGATACAAAAGCTCAACAAAATTTGGGTGAAGTATATCAACAATTGCTCAATCTTAAAAGCGAGATACAAGATGATGAAAATATATACTACTCACTTCTGAAAGAGGATTTTGGTGTAATTCAGGAGTTTGCTAAAAAAGTCGAATTGAGTTCAAAATACCAGCAGTCTAACACTTCGTGGCAGCGGACAGACGGAGGCTGCTGGTGATGAGTTCATGGTTATCTGTATTCGGTGAGCTTGGTCTTTGGGCGGCTTGCGTTACCAGTTGTGGCTGTGACCAAAGGTTATCTGTGAGATGATTGAGCAATCGGTGAATTAAATTTACGAAGTGGCTGCTGAGGTTGAAATCCATGCTTTACATGGTCATCGAACATTTCAATGCAGGAGCCGCTGCTGCTACCTGTCACCGTGCCTGCGATCTCGGTCGTAAATTACCATCAGGTCTTGAGTATGTGGACAGTTGGGTCGATTTAGACTATTTCCGGTGCTTCCAACTCATGTGAACGGATGACCGAACCTTATTTGATGTATGGGTCAAAGCTTGGAGCGATCTCGGACAACTTAAAGTTATCCCAGTGAGGACTTCAGCGGAAGCTGCTCAACCACGTCAGTGCCGTTGAGTCGTTAGAGATACAAGATGGTTCGCAAGCCCTGATCTACCTCTTCCTGAAAGTCGTCTGGCAGTGAACCAATACGTTCAACCAAGAACGTTTTATCAACCGCAAAAATCTGAGATACGTTAGCTACAGAATCCCTAGATAAACTAGATACTTCACGGGGTAACAACACATTTCCTGGGGCTTCTGCTAGCTGAGTATTTGAAGTGATAATTACAACAATAACCGTACTAATACGGCTTTGAGTAAAAATATCATCTTGAACAACCAAAACGGGACGACGGTATCCGGGCTCTGAGCCTACTGGGTCAGGTAAATTCGCCCACCAAATTTCCCCCCGATGCATTACCAATCCTCATAGGGCAGAGACATAAACTGCATCTTCGCCATCGCTGAATCTAATTCAGAAGACTCTTCAGCGTAAATTTGGTTGAGCTTGCGCAAGATTTGGCTGCGGTTGTATTTCTTTAGATACGCTTGTAACGCTTTTGTATAAAGCTCACTACGTGACACCCCTAATTCCTGAGCAAGCGCTTCTGCCTCTTCAAAAACCGAATCTGGAAGCGAAATAGCAGTTTTCATAATGACTTTGGCCGCGAGTCTGTCCTTTAAGTTATACTCTGGTTATACCAAAGCCGCAAGCGCGAAGGTGCCCATACCGAAGTTTTAGCCTCAAAGCCATGACTGAAGGATTCTGATTCAGCTATTGGGTTATTTTGAGAGATTTTAGGAGGTTAACCATGACACCAAAAGATGAACTGATTCAGGCAATTGAGCGATCGCCCGATGATCTAGTTTGGGCGCTTCTAGGATTGCTTAGGGTGTTGAAGCGGCAGCAATTACCCGAAGCGGTGCCCTCTGCTCAGGAAAAAACTGTTCTAGAACGTATGGGTGGGGAACCTAAACGTATGCTTTCTGTGGGTGGGCTGTCAGATCGCGATTGCCGCCGCGATTTGATTTCGATGCGTCTACAGCAGAAGTACAGTCAGGATAATGGCTTGCAAGGGTTGCGGAGTTAAACACCCAGTATTCCGATATGCCTGCTGATTTTTCGGATTTGGCATTAGTTGCAGTTTCTGAACGTCTAGACATTTCAGGCATTGCGACATTGGATAAAGACTTTGACATCTATCGCCGCTATCGAGATCAGCCGTTTAGACGAGTATTTTACCCAGAGTGATTTGGTAATTGCCACAGCTTTCATCCCATGCAACCGCAAGATTCCGCTGAGCCGCTGAGTCGTTTCTTTATTGCGCTGGTGCCGCCGCAGCCGGTGCAGGACTATGCCAATCAGGTGAAGCAGGTATTTCGCGATCGCTTTCACAGCAAAGCCGCGTTTCGCTCGCCGCCGCACATCACATTGCAGCCGCCTTTTCAATGGCCGGAACGCGATCGCGACACCCTCACCGCTGCCCTGACCAAATTTGCCGCGAGCCAGCAAAGCCTGCCGATTATGCT
Organism: Vasconcelosia minhoensis LEGE 07310; assembly: GCF_015207255.1. GTDB lineage: Bacteria > Cyanobacteriota > Cyanobacteriia > Phormidesmidales > Phormidesmidaceae > Vasconcelosia > Vasconcelosia minhoensis. The sequence goes on along the minus strand of NZ_JADEXG010000024.1, from coordinate 18,374 downwards.
AGATGGCTTTGCCGCCTTCCCGCCCCGGGTAATCTATATCGACGTGGTCAAAAGTCCAGAGCTGATGGCGCTGAAGCCTGCCCTGATGGACTTTACCGAGGCGCAGCTGGGGCTGATCGATAAGAAAGACCGCAATCGCCCCTTCAAGCCGCATCTGACCGTGGCCTTTCGGGACCTCAAGCCCGCTGCCTTTCGCCGGGCCTGGCCCGAGTTTGAATCTCAGCCAGTGCATTTTGAGTTCATGGCAGAGGCGCTGACGCTGCTGCGACACAGCGGTCAGCGCTGGGAGGTGTTTGGCCAAGTTCCGCTTCAGAACTCGGCTGACTAGGCGGCGACGCCAGTGGGCAGGTAGCCCATTTCTTCGAGCTTGGCGATTACCTTATTGACGCTTTCCTCTAGCGACTCGTTATGAGTTTCGCAGTTCACGTCGGGATTGGTCGGGGCTTCGTAGGGGTCACTGATGCCGGTGAACTGCTTGATTTCACCCGACCGCGCCTTTTTGTACAGACCTTTCACATCGCGGGCTTCGCAGACCTCAACCGGGGCGCTGACGTAGACTTCGATAAAGTCGCCAACGCGATCGCGCACTTCCTCACGTACCGCTCGGTACGGCGAAATTGCCGACACTAGCACAATCACCCCATTGCGGGTGAGCAGGTGAGAGACAAAGCCAATCCGGCGAATATTTTCGTCCCGGTCTTCTTTACTAAAGCCCAAGCCCTTAGTCAGATTAGTGCGGACAATGTCACCATCGAGCACCTCTAGCTTGGTGCCCATCGCCCGCAGCTTTTTCTCTAAAGCCTCGGTGATGGTGGATTTGCCTGCGCCGCTCAAGCCGGTGAACCAGACGGTGACTCCGCGATGTTCTAAACCCATAGCGTTCTCAATAGCTCCTACTACTGACCATTACATTCGCACTGCCCTAGATAATATCGCTAGTCCAGAGGACTGAGAACACCTCGACCTTGATTTGACCCAGGTTTTGCCTCAGGTTTACTAACCTCGCTGCGATATTTGCAAAAAAAATATGAATGGGCTGAGGCTAATTCCGTCGAGCTACTCCTCTGAGCTGTTGGGGGCAAAGTGAGGGCCAACTCCGACTGAGGGCTGCTGTAAGCGCTGCGTATCCCTCTCCCCCGGATTGTACTGACCTATGAGCGGTGATAGGGTCTGAGAAATCAAACATTTCTCGTAAGAGATGCTTAAAACATTTTTCAGAGCCTATGAAACTGCTGACCCATTTCCCTGCCTGGTCTTTAGGACTGCTGCTGTTAGGTCAAGGTTTGGCGGCCTGTTCGCCTGACCAGACGGGTGAAGCGACGGGTGGAAATGCCCAAGGATCGGCTGAGCAGATTGTATTAGCGATTGGCGGCGAGAGCGAAGAAGGCTACGACCCGACCTTAGGCTGGGGCCGCTATGGCTCGCCCCTCTTCCAGAGTACGCTGCTGCGTCGAGATGAGAATCTAGAGCTGGTTAACGATCTGGCGACAGACTACAGCGTCAGCGAAGATCGCAAAACCTGGACGGTGTCGATTCGTCAGGATGCGGTATTTTCCGACGGCGAACCGCTAACTGCGGAAGATGTGGCCTATACCTTCAGCCAGGCCGCCGAGAGCGGTGGGCTGACCGACATGACCGGACTGGAAGCAGCCGTTGCCACCGATGACTACACCGTCGAGCTAAGGCTGAAGGAACCCCAAAGCACCTTCGTTAACCGGCTGGTAACGCTGGGGATTGTACCCCAACACGCCCACGGTCCTGACTATGCCCGCAACCCCATCGGCTCTGGCCCCTACCAGATGGTGCAGTGGGATGAAGGCCAACAGCTGATTGTAGAGGCCAGTCCCAACTATTACGGTGACCCACCGGAGATACAGCGGCTGGTTTTCCTATTTGTCGAAGAAGATGCGGCCTTTGCCGCAGCAAAATCCGGACAGGCTCAGGTCGCGAGCGTACCGCAGTCACTGGCCGTGCAGAATATTGACGGCATGGAGCTGTATGACGTCACCAGCGTAGACAATCGAGGGCTGATGTTTCCCTATGCCACCACCGGGCAAACAACTGCTGACGGCGACCCAATTGGAAACAACGTGACCGCCGACCCGGCAATTCGACAGGCGGTGAACTATGCAATTGACCGGCAGGCGCTGGTTGAAGGCGTCCTGGAAGGCTACGGCTCACCCGCCTATGGGCCGGTCAGCGGCCTGGCTTGGGAGGAGCCCAGCGCCGAGATCGAGGACGCTCAGCCGGAGAAAGCAGAGCAGATCCTAGCCGAGGGCGGCTGGGCCGACCAGGATGGTAATGGCGTTCTAGAAAAGGACGGTATGGCCGCCGAATTTACGATTCTCTACCCGGCTGACGACAGCATCCGTCAGGCGCTGGCCCTATCATCGGCAGAAATGCTAAAGCCAGTTGGCATTCAGGCCAGCGTTGAAGGTAAAAGCTGGGATCAGATTGAGCCGCTAATGCACAGCAATGTGGTGGTGTTCGGCTGGGGCAGTCACGACCAGACAGAGCTGTACAATCTCTACCACAGCGAAGCGGCTCAGGGCGACTTTTACAACGCAGGCTACTATGCCAATCAGGCCATCGACCGGACGCTGGATTTAGCCATGGGAGCGCCTTCGGAGGCGGAAGCGATCGCGTTTTGGCAAGCCGCCCAGTGGGACGGTCAGCAGGGCGTCACTGCGAAGGGCGATGCCGCCTGGGCCTGGCTGGTCAACCTTGACCATACCTATTTTGTCAGCGAATGCCTCGACATTGGTGATCCCCAAATTGAACCCCACGGGCACGGCTGGCCGATTACCGCCAACATTGCAGCGTGGCAGTGGATATGCGATTAGCTGACCTAATTAGATTTGCCGGGAGCCGGTTAGTCCGGTTGGGGCTGCTGCTAATGGCAGTATCCGTATTTACTTTTGTGCTGATCAGCCTATCGCCGATCAGCCCTGTCAATGCCTACGTCGGTGCCGACATTATGCAGATTGGCCCCGAGCAGCGGCAGCTGATTGCCGAGCGCTGGGGGTTAGACCAGCCAATGATCGTGCGGTTTTGGCAATGGCTGAGGCAGTTTGTGCAGGGAAACTGGGGGACGTCTTTGATTTTCAATCAGCCGGTGCTGAGCGTGATTGGGCAGCGATTTCAGGCTTCGCTACAGATGCTCGCGATCGCGTGGCTGCTCTCGGGTCTGCTCGGCCTGGGCTTAGGAATTTTCGCCGGGGCCTACGAGGGCAGCTGGCTGGATCGCGGCATCCGGCTCTATGCCTATGTGCTGGCGTCAGCGCCGACCTTTTGGGTGGCATTGCTGCTGCTGATTGTGTTTGCAGTATCGCTGCGGATTGCGCCGATTTGCTGCGCGGCGCCACCGGGAACGCTGGCCGCCAATGTTACCCTGGGGCAGCGGCTGCATCACCTGCTGCTGCCTGCCATTACCTTGAGTATTATCGGCATTGCCAGCATTGCCCTGCACACGCGCCAGAAGCTGATTGAAGTGCTCCATAGCGACTATGTGCTCTTTGCCAAAGCTCAGGGTGAGAGCCTGGCGGGCATTATCCGTCATCACGGCCTGCGCAATATTCTGCTACCGGCGATTACGCTCCAATTTGCTTCGCTGAGCGAGCTATTTGGCGGGGCCGTTCTGGTGGAGCAGGTCTATGCCTATCCGGGGTTGGGGGAAGCCACTGTCCAGGCGGCCCTACGCAGCGATGTGCCGCTGCTGGTGGGGATTGTCTTCTTCAGTGCCCTTTTTGTTTATACCGGCAATACGCTGGCTGACTTTGCCTATCAGGTGATCGATCCGCGAATTCGGATTGGGGGTGAGCGATGATCGGTCTGCCTCAAACGAGTTCGGCTCCCCGCTGGAACCGACGACAGGTCACGTTAGCTGCGATCGCCGTAGGTGCTGTTTTTTTACTCGGCATTGTCCTCAGCAGTACCATCATCGGCAGGACCGGTCTCGACCCGCTGCTGACGGCTCGTAACCAGCCCCCTTCCTTGGCCCATCCCTTCGGGACCGACTGGCTGGGGCGCGATATGCTGACGCGATCGCTCTATGGCATGTCGCTGAGCGTTCGGGTTGGCCTGCTGGCGGCGACCGTCAGCGCCCTGATTGGCACCAGCCTGGGGCTCGCAGCGGGAACCCTGGGCGGCTGGGTAGATGCGGTCATCACCTGGATGATCGACATATTCTTTAGCCTGCCCCACCTGGTTTTACTGATTATGATTGCCTTCGCGGTCGGCGGCGGTACCCAGGGCGTGATCATTGCAGTCGCCCTGACCCACTGGACCAGTCTGGCCCGAATCATTCGGGCTGAAGTGCTCCAGGTCAACAGCGCCGACTACGTGCGGCTCTCGCACAAGCTGGGGCGATCGCACCTTTGGATTGCCCGACATCACATGGTGCCCCATGTGATTCCGCAGCTGCTCGTCGGCCTGATCCTGCTGTTTCCCCACGCGATTTTGCACGAAGCGGCGCTTTCCTTCATTGGCATTGGCCTGTCGCCCCACCTGCCCGCGATCGGCATTATCCTGGCCGAGTCGATGCGCCATCTCTCGACCGGCTACTGGTGGCTGGGCGTCATGCCGGGCCTGCTTTTGCTGCTGACGGTGCAGGCATTTGACCTGCTGGGTGAAAATTTGCGCGCCCTGCTCAATCCTAAGACCAGCCAGGGGTAGCAATGCTTTCCATTCGCCAGCTCGGCGTTAGCTTTACCCAGTATGACCAGGGGTTGAATCAGCGACAGCTCACGGTGATCACCGATCTTGACCTGGAGGTTCAGGCGGGGGAAGTGGTCGCGGTGGTCGGCGCTAGCGGCTCTGGCAAAAGCCTGCTGGCCCACGCCGTACTGGGCATCTTGCCCGACAATGCTCAGGTCACCGGCAGCCTCCGGTTTAAGGGCCAGCCCCTGACCCCGGCTCGCTGTGCCCAGCTGCGAGGTCAGGACATCGCGCTGATTCCGCAGTCGGTGGGCTATCTCGACCCGCTGATGAAGGTGGGGCCGCAGGTGCGGCGGGTGGCCCAGCTCGGCGGACTTTCCAAGGCGGCGGCCCAAACCGCCGTTGGCCGTACCTTCAATCGCTACGATCTGCTGCCTTCTACCCAGGGCCGCTATCCGTTCCAGATTTCTGGCGGCATGGCTCGGCGGGTGCTGGTCGCGACTGCCGTGGTCAGCCAGGCAGACTTAGTGATTGCCGACGAGCCGACGCCGGGACTGCATCCTGAAATTGCCACCGAGACGCTGACTCACCTGCGAGAGCTAGCGGACGAAGGGCGCGGCGTCATGGTAATTACCCACGATATTGAAGCGGCGCTGCAAATCGCGGATCGGGTCGCCGTCTTCTATGCAGGGACGACGGTAGAAATTGCCGCCGCCGCTGATTTTCCCGAGCGCCTGCGCCATCCCTATACTCAGGCGCTCTGGCGATCGCTGCCGCAAAATGACTTTATCCCCGTTCCCGGCCATCAGCCCAGCCCTGACCAGCTGCCGACGGGATGTTTATTTAGCGATCGCTGTCCCTGGTTTACACCTGACTGCGCGGCGGAACGTCCGGCCCTGCGCTCAGTGCGCGGCGGACTGGTGAGGTGCATTCATGCAGACTAACGGCCTGGTGGGTCAGGGACTCTGGTTTCGCTACAGCCCCCGGCATCCCTGGACGGTGCGGGATATCAGCCTATCGGTGGGCCAGGGGGAAGTGGTGGGGCTGATGGCTCCTTCCGGCTATGGTAAAACGACTCTGGCCAAGCTGCTGGCAGGCTATCTGTCCCCCCATCGAGGGTCGGTGCTGGTAGAGGGCAATCCCCTCCCCCGGCGGGGCTACTGCCCAGTGCAGCTGATTTTTCAAAATCCCGAACTGACAGTGAATCCGCGCTGGCGAATTGAGCGAATTCTGCGGGAGGGGCAAGCCCCAACCCAGCTTGACCGGCTAGGCGTTCATCCCGGCTGGCTGAGGCGCTATCCCCACGAGCTCAGCGGCGGTGAACTACAGCGGGTGGCCATTGCCCGCGTCCTCAACCCGGCAACCCGCTACCTGATTGCCGATGAGATTACAGCAATGCTCGATGCCAATACTCAAGCCCAAATCTGGCAGACGGTGTTGGCCTATGTTCAGCAGCATCAGCTGGGTTTGCTAGTGATTGGTCACGATGCGGCTTTGCTGAAGCGACTGTGCGTTGGCGGAGCCTCTCCCAAGGAGAATCGCATTTTAGACCTGACTCAGCCCACCACCGCCCTAGTACCGCAGTTCTAATCACAATATCAATCCAGTTGGTACCCGTGCCATAATCAGTTCAAAGCACTGGCCAAAGCACTGGTTTGCACCATCCCGATGCTATCTGAACCGCTAACGCTTGACCTCCAGACTGTTCACCTGAGCGATGAGCAATTCTATCGGCTCTGCATGGCTAATCCCGAGCTGCGGGTTGAGCGGACGCCCCAAGGAAGGCTGCTACTAATGCCTCCGGTAGGCGGTGAGAGCGGCAATCGCGAACTAGAGCTGGGCGGCGAGCTCTATCTTTGGAATCGGCAGACTCAGCTGGGCAAGGTCTTTAGCTCTTCAACCGTTTTCAAGCTACCGGGCGGTGGCGACCGCTCCCCCGATGCGGCCTGGGTAGAGCTATCGCGCTGGCAGGCGCTTACGCCCGAGCAGCGGACAAAATTTCCACCAATTGCGCCAGATTTTGTGATTGAGCTACGGTCTCAGACCGACTCGCTGCCCATGCTCCAGGCGAAGCTGCGGGAATACCTGGACAGCGGCGTCAGGCTGGGCTGGCTGTTCAATCCGCAGGCTCAGCAGGTTGAAATCTATCGACCCGAGCGGCTGCTAGAGGTGCGATCTCTGCCCACAACCCTCTCTGGCGAGTCAGTCCTCCCCGGATTTACGCTCTCGGTTGAGCGCTTTGCAAGTTAACGAATTGGGGGCCGCGGTCTTAGTTGCAGCGTTAGAGCTATCAGCATCTGCCATAATTAACTAGAGCAATGGTTCGCAAAAACTCATGCTATCTGAACCGCTAACGCTTGACCTCCAGACTGTTCACCTGAGCGATGAGCAATTCTATCGGCTCTGCATGGCTAATCCCGAGCTGCGGGTTGAGCGGACGCCTCAGGGAGGGCTGTTACTGATGCCTCCGGTGGGCGGTGAAAGCGGCAATCGTGAACTGGAGCTAGGCGCAGACCTGGCCATTTGGAATCGCCAGACCCAGCTCGGCAAGGTTTTTAGCTCTTCGACGATCTTCAAGCTGCCGGGCGGTGGGGATCGCTCCCCCGATGCGGCCTGGGTAGAGCTGTCGCGCTGGCAGGCGCTCACCCCAGAGCAGCGGACCAAGTTTCCACCAATTGCGCCAGATTTTGTGATTGAGCTGCGGTCTCAGACCGACTCGCTGCCAATGCTCCAGGCGAAGCTGCAAGAATATCTGGACAGCGGCGTCAGGCTGGGCTGGCTATTCAACCCGCAGGCTCAGCAGGTCGAAATCTATCGACCCGAGCAGCCACCAGAGGTGCGATCTCTGCCCACAACCCTCTCTGGCGAGTCAGTCCTCCCCGGATTTACGCTTTCGGTTGAGCGCTTTATAGGCTGAACTTCTGCTGCGTACTCAACCGAAATTTTCTCCCCCCGGTAGGCATAGCAAGACGCTATTGACCTGTGATACGTTCCGGTTGAAGAGAGGAAACCCAATTCTATGTCCTACGAATTACCCCCCTTACCCTACGATTACTCGGCCTTAGAGCCTCATGTTTCTAAGAACACGCTGGAGTTTCATCATGATAAGCATCATGCTGCCTATGTTCGCAAATACAACGATGCAGTTCAGGGCACTGACCTAGATAGCAAGCCAATTGAAGAGGTGATCAAGGCGATCGCAGACGACTCTGAACAGAGCGGCCTGTTTAACAACGCTGCCCAGGCTTGGAACCACACCTTTTACTGGCATAGCATGAAACCCGACGCGGGCGGGCAGCCGACCGGCGAACTCGCGAAAAAAATCGAAGCTGACTTTGGCAGCTTCGAGAAATTTGTCGATGCCTTCAAATCTGCGGGCGCGACTCAGTTTGGCAGCGGCTGGGCCTGGCTGGTGCTCGATGGTAACACCCTGAAGGTGACCAAAACCCCTGATGCCGTCAATCCCCTCACCAGCGGTCAAACCCCGCTGATGACCATGGATGTATGGGAACATGCCTACTACCTAGACTACCAAAACCAGCGTCCCAGCTATATCGATGCTTTTTTAGAAGTAGTCAACTGGGATTTTGCCGCCCAAAATCTAGCGGCTGCCTGAGTCCGAAACGATAGCTTTGCTGGCTCTGTCTCACACTGGCAGAGCCATTCATCATTTGTTTTAATACCTGTCCATGGAAGAGTCTCAAACTGACTATCTTCAAATTGTTATATCTTTTACCTATAAAGGGTGGAAAATAACCCTTGATCAAGGCGAGTTAGATGGACAAATCATTTATTCTGCCTGGGCCGATAACGAGCAGTGCAGCGCCGTAGCGGTGCCCTATGCTCCATCGCGGAGAGTCGCTATTCAGCGGGCAAAACAGTGGATTGATCGGAGGCTAACTTCCACTGATTAAGGATTCCCAGCGGTTATTGAAGTTTCGACCGAGTCCGTCTCTGGCGTGAGGGAGCCCGCCGCGACGGCCAGTCGGGACAAGTCACGACGCTGCTGACGCTCTGCCCGCAGCTTAGGCCGCAGATACAGGTTTTCTAAAATTACCGCCCCGCCTGCCACCCAGGGCGGCACGATCAGCGCCCCAATAATGCCTAGAACCTGGGTTCCGCCTAGAACCGCCAGCAGCTGGTAGAGCGGATGGACGCCCACCGCAGAGCCCACCAGTAGCGGATCGAGTAGGTAGGTCTCCAGATTTTGAATGATGGCATAGAGGATGATCACCCACAGCACGATCCAGCCGCCCTGGGGAATCGCCACCGCTAGGGCGGGGATTGCACCCAGGATGGGACCCAAAAATGGGATCAGGTTGGTGACGCCCGCGATCGCGCCCAGACCAATGGCAAAATCCTTTAGCCCAATCAGGCTTAGACTCAGGCTGATAATTACGGCCAGCAGCGACGAAACTAGCAGCCGCCCCCGGATATAGCCGCCAATCCGCTGGCTCACCTCTCCCAGCTGCGGCTCCAGCCGCTCATCCCAGGGGTAGGGCAGCAGCCGAATCAAATTCTGAGTCAGTGTACGGCTATCGGCGAGCATATAGGTCGAGATAAAGAGCGCCAAAATCACGCTGAAGAAGCTGCCCACAATGTCCGTCGTGACGTTGAAAGAGCGCAGAACGAGCTGCTGACTGGAGCGAATTACCCAGCCGACCAGCGCCTGCACGTCTACCTGGTCAAACACCTGTCCGGTCAGCTCTGGCCGCGTGTCGTTGAGTGCCACCACCCAGACTTCTACCTGGGCAATGATTCCCCGTAGCGAAACCGGTACCTGCCGCACCAGTCGCTCAATCTGCTCAATAATCGTGGGGCCGATCAGCAGGCCCACGCCCACCAGCCCCCCCAGTAAAATCAGGTAGGCTAGCAGCGCCGACAGCCAGCGCGGTACCCGGTAGCGCTCGGCCCAGTCCACAGCAGGGGAAATCGAGCAGGCCAGCACCACTGAGATCATCACCAGCAGTAACAGGCTTCTCAGCTTCCACAGCAGAATAAATGCCGGGATCGCGACGAGGACGAGTAGAACGCTGCTGAAGGAGAGCGTTATTCGCTGTTCGGAAGTCATGGGAAGGAGAGGTGAAGGGTGAAGAGGAAAGCGTGAAGAGTAGGCGTGACGGAGTGGGGGTAAGTTTTGTGGGTTGAATTTGGCTTCCCTAGTTTAGCGATTTCGAAATTTTAGAGCGTATATCGGAAGTCTTCTACCAATAGGCCGGGGGTCCAGATGCCGCCGAGGGAGCGCTGGTCGTAGGTACCGACTTTGGGGATAAATTCCTGAACGTTGGTCAGTTCAATCAGGGTTTCGCCTAAATAGCGATAGAGGCTGTCATCGAAGCGGAGGTTTTCAATCGGGGCGACGATTTCGCCTGCCTCGACCCAAAAGCAGGCATAGCGGGTCATGCCGGTGACGCGACCACGGGGACGATCGCTCCAGTTGAGGTAGTGCAGGTTAGAGAGATAAAGGCCTGTATCGAGCTTCGGGAGAATATCTGCGAGCGCGAGCTGTCCCGGACTGACCTCAGGCGCTCGCAGTCCTTCTCGCAGCTCAGCTCCATTGGATGGCTTGCCATACTCCTTGGCGCTGCGAGCGCTGACCAGGCTATTCACCAGCTGGCCCGACTGAATAATCGGCAGCTGCACCGGGGCTACCTCCCCCAAACTGTTAAACCGGGGTACGCCGCCGCGCTCAAAATTTTCTTGCAATGAGAATTTTGGCGATAGGGGCATCTCACCTCGCTCTAGCAGTCCTAGAGCACTGCTGCCCTGCTGTAAATCCGCTTCGCCGACGCCACCTCGGGAAAACATTCCCATGAGATCGGCTACGGCGGTGGGTGAAAAATAGGTGCGATACTGGCCGCGCGGTATGGCTCGGACGGGCTTAGAGAGTAAGGTCAGCTGCTGCTTAGACGCGGTAATTTTTTGTAGATAGCCGACCTGATCCCAGCTGCGGCCCGCAACGGTGCCTTTGACTGCCTGCCCGCGATCGTCCAATAGCGAATAGTCCAGGGCAAACGAAGGTGTCTCAAACCAGTGGAACTGACCGGCAGAGTCAGCATAGGCGCGAAAGACCAGGCCGCCAGCGTAGAAGCCGTTAAAAGTCAGGTCGGCGACTGGCGGTAGGAGGGTGGGCGCGATCGCATCCCCTGCCAGCAAACTGCCCTGATCGACCTCGCGGCTCTGGGCATTGCCAGAGGGGTGAACAATATAGGGGTCGGCAGGCAGCTGGGGCAGCTCTGCCCTCAGGTCGAGCATTGCCCCGTGCAGGCTTTGCCAGTCTGCCGCCAGCTGGCCGGTAAAGGGCAAGCTGTAGGTGCTCGTTCGCCTATCGCAGATTAGGGCCAAGCGCAGGTTGCCATCGCTGACCGTACCCGTCTGGCGTACCTGAGCCTGGTTAAAGCGGGTAAACTGGCTGATCTCGCCCGCCAGGGTGAGGGTGAACTGTTCAGCGGGCTGCACGGTGTCTATAACTCGTTCGGCCAGCTGGCGAAAAACGTCCTCTCTCGACTGGGTCACGCTGCCCCTCCAAATACTTCAATATTTTCAAATACGCAGGTTGGGGCCGCATGGCCAACGCGGATCAGCTGGTTGGGTTCGCCCTTACCGCAGCAGGGGGTGCCGTAGGTTTCCCAGGTGGCGCGATCGCCCACCTGAGACAGGCTATGCCAAAACTGAGGGGTGGTGGCTCGGTAGTTGGGGTTCTTTACCGTCTGGGTCAGCTGCCCCTGCTCGATCAGCCGCCCATACTCGCAGCCAAACTGGAACTTATGCCGCTGGTCGTCAATCGACCAGGAGCGGTTTGCTTCCATATAAACGCCCCGCTCGATTGAGCTAATCATCTCTGCGAGGGATTTATCCCCCGGCTCTAGATTGATATTCGCCATCCGGTCAATCGTCGGCCGATTCCAGCTGCAAGCGCGAGCACAGGCGACGCCGGGAATCCCCAGCCGGGTCTGGCTTTCCAGGCTGCCCAGGCCGCGCTCTAGCCGTCCTTCCCGAATTAAATACTGTTTTTCTGCCGTCGCCCCGATGTCGTCATAGCGATAGCTGGCCAGTTCGCCGCTGGTGCTAGGGTCGAAGGTGATATTCATCAGCGGTGAGCCATAGGCCAGCTGGCCAAAATCTGTCGGTTTGACAAAGCTGCCGCCCGCATAGTTACGCTCGTCGCCCAAAATTCGGTCAAGTTCCAGGGGATGGCCAACGCTTTCGTGAATCTGGAGCATCATCTGGTCGGGAGCCAGCACCAACGTTGTCGCCGTCGTCGGGCAGTCCGGCGCGCTCAGCAGCTCCACCGCCTGCTCTCCCACCCGCCGCGCCCGCTCCCAAAGGGTCGGGTCGGGGAACAGCTCCCACCCGCCCTGATAGCTGCGGGCCAAAAGGCCATTGTCGCTGCGGGACTGGGTAACGCCGTCGGCCTGCGCGATCGCGTCAAAGCCGGTCTCAATAATCAAAAATTTCTGATAAATCTCCGACCCGTTACTGCTGACAAACCAGGACTCGACTTCGCTCGACCGAGCCACGGCCCGCGATCTCACAATCTGGTCAGAAACCCGCAGCGTCTGACAGAGGCGCACCAGCAGATCGTTAATCTCAGCGGCACCTAAAGCCGACAGCGGCTTCTCATGGGGGGAGCAATATTCGCCCACGACCGGCGGGCGAACAGCTTCGGTAAAGGGATACAGCCGCCAGGGGCTGGCCGCGATCGCCTGAGCGTGGGCCTGCGCGATCGCGGCCTGGAGCGCCTCAGGGGTTAGCTGATTGGTCGCACTATAGCCAAACTGCCCCTGGGCCAGCACCTCGACCATAGCCCCCTGGATCAGCTGTCGCTGGTTTTGCTCTGGCCGCCCGTCGCGAACCGACCGCCGCGTCCGGGTCTCTCGCAGTGCCCGAATGCCCACCCACTCCACCGTCAGCTGCACCTGCTGCAAGGCTGCCAAAAGACAATCAATCATTCAAAGCTTGTTAGAAAAACGGCATATGCCCGGTTAGGCGGTTGAGACGCTGAGGTCTGTAACCTTTCTTATCTTATTTAGCGCCCTAAAGAAGTGTCACCTGAACTAAAACTCTCAAAAATGGTTTTTAAGAAAAGTTCGCCAAAAATTTTGCATGAATAAATAAATTCGATATTTTACTTTGTTTTTAAAGTTATAGCTTCTAAAAGGTTATTTTAAAAAGAAAATGGTTCTAGATTCTTTGGATCTAAAAATTATTCAGGCTCTGAGCCAGCAGGGGCGGGCCACCTGGTCAGAGCTGGCCGAGCGGTTTGAGGTGTCCTCACCCGCGATCGCGGACCGCGTCCGCCGCCTAGAAAAGCGCGGCATCCTCCAGGGCTATACCATCCGGCTCGATGCCCCGCAGCTCGGCTATGACCTCACCGCCTTCATTTCCGTCAGCCTAGAGAAAACCGAGCACCGTCCAGCCTTCCTGGCCTATGTAGAAAGCACTGCCGAAATTCAAGAATGCCATCACGTCACCGGCAGCGGCGACTACCTGCTCAAAGTCCGCTGTCGCAACACGGCCCAGCTAGAGCAAATCATCAGTCACGGCCTTAAAGGCCAGGCCAGCGTCGGCCAAACCCACACCGCCATCGTCCTCTCCACCGCCAAAGAAACCCTCAATTTGCCCCTTACCCCCGACTGACCCTACCCGAAAACCTTGCCGTGTGGGCTTGGCAACCAAGCCCCTACCCATCTACCCCCTACCCATCCACTCCATCACCCCATCACCCGCTCCCCCCATGCTCCTCCAAGGCCTCCTCCTCGGCTTCGCGCTCGCCGCCCCCGTCGGCCCGATCGGCCTGCTCTGCATCCGCCGCACCCTCGACCGGGGTCGCCTGGTCGGTCTCGTCTCGGGTCTAGGGGCCGCTACGGCAGATGGCTTCTATGGCTTTGTCGCCGCCTTCGGCCTAACTTTTATTTCCCAGTTCCTGATCGATCAGTCTGGCTGGTTGCAGATTGGCGGCGGCCTTTTTCTCTGCTACTTGGGGATCACGACTGCCCTGGCTAAGCCTGCGACGACGGCGGCTGAGGCGCGGGGCCGGGGCATCGTCGGAGCCTACTTTTCGACCCTGGCATTGACGCTGACCAATCCTGCGACTATTCTCTCCTTTGTTGCTATTTTTGCGGGTTTTGGGATTGCGCAGGCCGAGCGGGGATACCTAGCTTCAGGGCTGCTCGTGATTGGCGTGACGCTGGGGTCGGCACTGTGGTGGCTGACGCTGAGCACCGGGGTTTCGCTGTTTCGCCAGCGACTGACGCTCCGCCGTTTGGTCTGGCTGAATCGGGCTTTTGGCCTGCTGATTTTTGGTTTTGGTATTGTCGCCCTCAGCCTGAGGGGATGAAGTAAGCTGTGGTTCTGGGACAAGCACCTAAAAAAAATAACCGCTGTTGGATAGCGGGTCTCGCCCTGGGGCTTTGCTTACTTTGGATGCTGGCCGGGGCCTGGGCTCAGCCTGCCTGGAGCCGGGACGAAGCTAGGCTGGTACTGGTGGCCGCAGCCAACCCCGCTACCGAACTCGAAGATTTACAGCGGCAGCAGGAAGCGGTTGATTCGCAGAAGCGAACCCTTTCTACCGAGCAGCAGCGGTTACAAAATATTGAAACGGCGGCTTCCGACCGGCTCAGGCAGCTGGAGAGCACGATCCAAGGTACGACCGCCTGGATTGACGACACGGCCTATCAAATTGCCCAGGCAGAGCGGCAGATTCAGCTGTTGGAGTCCGACCTGACTGCGGCGCAGCAGTCCTACGAGCAGGTGCGGCAGGCGACGGTGGGGCGGCTCCAGTTTATGCAGCGGCAGCAGCAGGGCCAGGGCTGGGCCGTACTGCTCCAGAGTAAAGATTTGAATGAGTTCCTAGACCGACGCTATCAGCTCAAGCAGGTTTACCAAGCCGACCAGGCTCTGCTCACAAAGCTGACCGAAAAGTCTGCCGAGCTCGTGCTTCAACAACAGGGGGTAGAGGCCCAAAAGAACGCGATCGCGCTGCTACGGCAGCAGCTTTTGGTGCAGCACCAGGATTACACCCAACAAGCCCAGCAGCAGACCGTCTTAATCAGTCGGCTTCAGGAAAATCGGGGGGCGCTTTCAGCGGCGATCAATCAGCTGGCGGCGGACTCCGAATATTTGACTGGGCTAATTCGCGAGCGGATTGCGGCTGCGGGCGGCCAGATTCGAGGTACGGGAATCATGATTTATCCTGTCGCAGGGCCGATTACGAGCAACTTTGGCAACCGCTTTCACCCTGTGCTGGGCTACAGCCGCTTTCATGCCGGGACGGACTTTGGCGCGAGCTATGGCAGCATCATTCGCGCCGCCGATGCGGGCACGGTGATTTTTGCTGGATGGTACGGCGGCTACGGCAATGCGGTGATTATTGACCATGGCAAAGGGCTGACGACGCTCTATGCCCACGCCAGCCGACTCGACGTCGGCGAGGGGCAGGACGTGGCTAAGGGCCAGGTGATTGCAGCGGTGGGCTCTACCGGCCTCTCGACCGGGCCGCATCTCCACTTTGAGGTGCGCAGCAATGGTGAGCCGATTAATCCGATGCAGTTTTTATGAGACGTTTCTGCGAACGCGCGCAGGCCGTACTAAGCGGTGGCTGCCTGGCGCTCACTCTAATTAGCCCAGGGCTAGGCGTCTCAATCGCCCAGGCGGACGAACCCAATCCCGCTGCACCGCTCCCCGGCTCAGAGCTAGACCTGCCGCCGGAGGTGATTGAAGCAAGTCCGGTGCTCCAGCGCTGGCTAGAGGAAGTGCCAGATGTAGGGGCCGAAATTCGCCAGGATCCTAGCTTTCACACCCGACTGCGGCTGGGCTACAGCCAGCTAAACGGGGTCGATGGATTTTACCTGGGGGTTGAAGATGTCTTCGCTGGGGAAACAGCCCTGACCGTCAGTGCAGACTATCGGCAAAACGGCGATCGCGAAGCCTACGGCGCTGACTTGCAATACTACCTGCTGCCCCTGGGCAACACTGTCAATCTGGCCCCCGTTGTCGGCTACCGCCATGTAGAACTCGATGACTTCAGCCAGGATGGGGTAAACCTGGGATTACAGGTGCGGATTGTGCCGTCCCGCACTGCCGGGGCCGACTTGACCCTAAGCCAGACCTGGGTTGCTCCCTTCAGCGACAGCCGGGTTAGCCTGACTGAGGTGGGGCTGGGCTATGCGGTAACGGGGAAGCTGCGGGTCTCCACCGACTTTCAGTGGCAGAGCAGCCCGCAGCAGCACGATCGCAGAGTCGGGATTGGCTTAGAGTGGATGCCCTGAAGCCAGGCTTCTACCAGCCCAGCTTGAGGCTATCGCGGGTGAGGAAATGCTCCAGGTGATAGGCCCGCTCTTCGGTTTGGAGTAGGATTTTTTCACCCAGGTAGCGGGTAGCGCGATCGCCCATACTTTCAGCCTGAGCCGACAGCCGCCGCAGTAGCCCAATCAGGGCCTGCTCGGCCTGCAAGTCGTGCTCGATCATCGGTCGGCAGCGATAGGCGTCGTCGGCCTCCTGATCAAAGCAGCAGAGCTCAGACAGCTTGCCAAAAGTCAGAGCGGGAACGCCGCCCAGCCCGTGCAGCCGCTCGCCAATATCATGAGCGTGCCCCTGAACTTCGGCATAGCTCTCGGCGAAGTACTCGTGCAGCATGTAATACTCAGAGCCTTCGACCACAAAGTGGTGCTTGAAGTATTGCAGATACAGCGCATTAAAACTGGCATAGGCGGCGCTCAGCCCTTCGCAGATCGGCTCGGTGACCGCTTTTTCAAGCAGGACAGGGTTATCGGCAATTTCGCCAAAGGGCTGGAGTAAAACTTGAGTCTCAGGCATTGAATTTTCCTCAGTTGGATAGTAAAGGTTCGGGGTTGGTACTCTAAAAGTTGAAATTCTCCTTGTGGGTTTAGACCCCGTTCCACTGATGACAGAATTAGTCGTTAATCATAACGCGCTCAGCCCTCCAGATGCATCTTTTAGTTCAATTGACGCTCCATAGGATCAACCGCGAGCAGTCTTTGCGGCGCAGCACGCGATAGAAGCCGAACCGAGCGGCTATAGGTGATGACTATATACTCAAGGTGCTTACCGCCTGCTTACCTTAGCCTGGCGGCAATTTTGATACCGTTTGTCAATAATAATCAAGATGTGCTTACCCTGATGCAAATAGTTCTATAAACCATCTCGGCGACCTTTCCCCGCTTTTTTCTGAGGTAACTCCTATTTATGTGGAGCTGACGTCACAAATCCTAACGGAGAACTCAATTCTTTCATCTACATCTTGTTCAAGTTCTAATGTAAACTTGATTGAAGTAGCAACCTTATCAGGAAGAGGTGTAAACGAAAGAACTCCTTGCGTCGATTCTTTGTCAGCTGATAAACCGAAAGCTCCGCCTACACTTTGATATTCGTTTCCTAAATTATCCACGGCATATCCCCAAAAAGTTGCGTAAGGAAGCATGGCGGAGATCTCTTCAGGTGAGGGAATCGGAGGGGTGCATTTGTATTCAATACGAATTGCGAATTCGTCAGTGTACAGTCGAATAAAGCGAAACTTATACGTAGATAGTACTTTTTCAAAGGTCTGATTAATAGGAGCAGAACTCTGGAAATTAGAGGGAATCAAAGAACGTACCTCACAAATTAGAGCTGATTTCTGGAAAGAAGCTAAAAGGCTTTTGGTAAAACTCATTCCTTTCTTGGCTCTAGGTGTATTACAACGAGGTCTGGGGCGAAAGCTGCCTAAACCTTTGCTGTGCATAGCTTTAAGTTTTGGGTTCGCCTATAACCTAAAACACAAACTGGGCAAGGCTCACAGCCATTATTTTAACTCATCTTCCTGGCACAGCTATTGAGCCATAGACATTATACCTATCTGTAGAATCTTTGTTCACAACTACCCACTTATTTAAAAACAACACTTACTTATGGAATGCGACATTCAACAGCTCTTATAACTGCTGCTCTTCGATTATCTGTCGAAGTAGCAAGCCATGTGAACAATATCCTATCTCCTCTTTGCACAGTGAAATTCCCAGAACTTCCGAGACGGTTGTAATTGCGAATACTGCCGTGAAACTGATAGTTAGATGTCTGAGTATGTGGAGCGTATGGCGGATTGATTTTATACCACCCGACTACCGCCTCAAGCATTGCAACAGTAACGTTTTGTCCCAGAATGAGTTGACTTCCGGGAGACAAAATAAAGGCAAAAGCTAAACGCCCTGTTGCATAATCATAAGTGAAATAAACGTTTCCCACTTCATGTGAAAACGTTCCATCGCATAGACCATTTGAAGCGTTAGCAATCAGCAGATTATCATCAGGTATGAATGCATGTGAATCTATTTCCTGAAGATTACTAGGGATTGATGTTTCACTAAAATTTTCGTTTAAAAGTCCGAGATTAACATTTGAACTGTCAGCTTTTGTTATCTCTAATTTTGCGTACCCTGGCTGCAGAAACAAAAGTGGCACGCATGAACATGCAGCAGAAACAAGCCAAAAAACTACATTTTTCTTCAAAGCTTATATGGCAAGTTGAGGCACAAATAATTCTAGTAGCAGTATCTTCATGACACAAGAGTTATCTAATTGACTAACAGAAATTGTATCCGTTCAGGGGGGCGACGAAAAATGGTGATTGCAGCCAGATTTATCCGCTAAGCTGAGGCTATGGCAGAAGAGGTCGAGATAGCAGGTAGCCGAATTCCGCAGCCAGATTGGGAGGCTACGCC
>NZ_JADEXG010000099.1 GCF_015207255.1 Vasconcelosia minhoensis LEGE 07310 | reverse complement strand
CCCCCACCCGGATCACGTGCCCCCGCCGGTTGATATAAACGCAAACCGGCTGGTCGATCGCCGCACTCACCGCCCCCAGCCGCTGGGCAAACTCGGGCGTGGTCAGGCAGTCGATCGGCAGGCGCTGGTGGTATAGTCGCTGGAGCTGTTTGAGCTGACTGGGTTTAAGTCCTCTTAGCTCGCCGTAGAGAGTCTCGATAGATAACCGGGCTGAACGCGATGGTTTTCCCATTCTAGTCAGTCCGTCGGCAGGGGATGGGCGCGATCGCAATTGTTTTCATTTCTGCTCTGTAATTTCGGGAAAAGGTTTCTGGTGGCCCAGTCCGGTCCGATGTTGTAAAGCAGACTATCCCGTTTTGTCAGAGTTTTGTGACAAAACGGGATAGTCTGTACTGAAGGGGCTAGTATGCTCCCTAAATCGTTATTTTGACCGCACAGTTCCCAGCCCAGTTATTGGTTAACGCATTATGGTGTCTTCATCTCGGCGCAGGCGATCCGGCTCAACCCGGTTTGTGCAATATCCGTCACCGCGACGCTCTACCCCTGTGCAAAAGCCCGATCCGATAATCGCTATCGATGGCCGCCGCTTGCTTAACCTGATCCATTCTTTGGAGAGCCTTTCAGGGGAATAGATGCTGTCAGCCGATTGCCTTACCTCACGAATAGCCTAGCTATGGTCTCTAAGAGAGCGATCACCTTAAGATAGACGCGCTAATATGAATAGCTACAATATCTTGCATTTAGAGCAGACCTGCTCTAGGGTCTAGTCAGTTTCTGAACGGATTATTGAATTGATTAAGATAGTCCATCCTACCTAGTTGCTTTTTATGAATTAATTATGAGCGCTGAATTTGAAGAAGAATTCACTCCTGCTGACAGCGTCGCGGCTGAAACCGCAACGACTGAAGCAGGGACCTCCCCCACCAAAACAACCCAGGCCTTTGAAGATAAAACCTTCGAAAACTCGACATCGGATACGATGGCTCAGGCCAGCCGCATCTTTGACCAGGTGGTCTCTCGATTTGGAGAGCTGGACAAGTATCTGTCAGAATTTGTCGGCGAGTACAGGCGACCCCTGATCGCGCTCGGCTTGGTTTTTGGGCTGTTTGTGGCAATTAAGCTCACCCTGGCAATTCTAGATGCGATCAACGATGTGCCGGTTTTAGCTCCGCTGTTTGAGCTCATCGGGCTGACGTTTACCGGCTGGTTTGTTCTTCGCTATCTGCTTAAAGCTTCCAACCGGCGTGAGCTGATCAGCGAAATGAACGCGCTGAAGGATCAGGTTCTGGGTAGAGGCCCCCAGGTCTAGTACCGGTTAGCCCTTCCTATACAAAAAACGACTCGTCAGCGGGTCGCTTTTTGCATGGGAAAACCGAACCCTTTACCTAACCCACGTCATCCTATCTATCAATTTATACTGGTACAGAACGGACCCCGTATCAGTTGAGGAAGGTCCATGACCTTGAATCATTCAGTCATGCAGGCGGTAGAAGCGCTAGACTACCGCGTCACCGTAGGCGATGTCGCCGCCCAGGCCGGGATAGAGCTGCCCATAGCGCAACAGGGACTGCTGGCACTGGCAGCCGATACCCAGGCCCATATGCAGGTCTCTGAAGCAGGCGAGATTGCCTATGAGTTTCCTCGAAACTTTCGCGGCATTTTGCGCAATAAGCACTGGCAGATTCAGCTGCAAGAAACCTGGGAAAAGGTCTGGCAGGTTCTGTTTTATCTGATCCGCCTGTCGTTTGGCGTGATGCTGCTGCTGTCGATTGTGCTGATTTTTCTGACAATTATGATTATCGTCGTGGCCGCTAGCAGCGCCCAGCAAAACCAGCGCGATAATCGGGGCCGAGGCGGCTCCTTTGGCGGCGGCATGGTGTTTATACCCCGCATCTGGTTTGGGCCAAATATTTTCTGGTGGCTCGACTTTGACTACGGTCGGCGGCGGCGGCAGCAGCGGCAGCAGCGGCTGAATCAGGGAGAGAAGCTGAACTTCTTTGAGGCAATTTTCTCGTTCCTCTTTGGTGACGGTGACCCCAATGCTGATCTGGAAGAACGGCGCTGGAGCGCGATCGCGACCACCATCCGCAACAACGGCGGCACGACGACGGCGGAGCAAGTTGCGCCCTACCTAGACGATGTCGGCGAGGGCTGGACCCAGGAGTCGGAAGACTATATGCTTCCGACACTGACCCGCTTCAACGGTCAGCCCGAAGTTAGTCCGCAAGGCGACCTCATCTACTATTTTCCAGAGCTGCAAGTGACGGCAGCCCGCCAAGAGCGGCGCTCCGTCGGGGCTTACCTGAAGGAGCTGCCCCATAAGTTCACGGCGGCAACCTCTAGCCAGGTGATGCTGTCGATTGGATTGGGTGCGGCCAACCTGATTGGCGCGATCGTGCTCGGTAGCCTGCTACAGGATCAGGTCCTGGTGGCTGAGCTGGGTGGCCTGGTGGCGTTCGTCAACTCGATCTACTGGCTGCTGCTGGCCTACGGGGTTGCCTTTCTGGCCGTGCCCCTGGTCCGCTATTTCTGGGTGCAGCGTCAGAATCGCAGAATTGAGAGCCGCAATCAGCAGCGCCAGGACCGCGCCGCTGCGCTCAACCAGGCGGGAGAAGCTTTTCAAAGAAAGCTGGCCTACGCTCAGCAGTTCGCCAGCCAGACGGTGATCAGGGCCGAAGACGCGATCTACACGACTGAGACTGACCTGATTGACCAGTCGGCTCAGCAGGCCGAAATCGATGCTGAGTGGCAACGCCGCTTACGCCAGCAGGAGTCATGAGCAGGGCAGAGTTAGGTGTCTTATTAAGTGCCCTTATTCTGGCTTAAATTGACTCTTTGATAGGCTGTCCTGAGTGGCCCCCCTGCCCCCCAATTTTGGGGGGTTCTGAGTTTGGGGCTGTTTCTACCCGCCAATTTGGGACATTGTGCGGCTGTAGGCTCCTGTGACGCCTGCGTCGCGCATTTTGAAGTTGACCTCAGGTTTGGCTGTGACCAGCTCGCCCACCTGAGCCCGAATATTAGCCAGGGGTCGTCCTTCACGGAGCGCTGATCGCAGGTTAATCTGGCCGGTTTCGTTCAGCAGGCAGGGACGCAGCCAGCCGTCCGCCGAAAGCCGCATTCGATTGCAGCGATCGCAAAAGCACTCGGACATCTGGCTGATAAATCCCACGGTTCCCTTCGCCCCCGGCAGCTTAAATACGTCGGCGGGGCCGTTGCCCTGGACGGCAGAAGTAGTCAGTCCCCAGCGATCGCGCAATTGCTGCCGGATGGTTTCCGAATCGACCCAGCCCTTATCGGTAAACAGACTGCTATTGCCAATCGGCATAAATTCGATAAAGCGCACGTGCCATTCCCGCTCCAGGGTCAGGGCCGCCAGATCCATTACCTCATGGTCGTTGACGCCGGGGATGACGACGACGTTTAGCTTGAGCGGCGAAAAGCCCACCCGATGCGCGGCCTGAATTCCAGCCCAGACGGTTTGCCAGCGATCGCGACCGCCGGTCAGCTGCCGAAAGGTCTCCGGGTCGAGCGAGTCCAGGCTGATGTTGATTCGGCGCAGGCCAGCGTCATAGAGGGGCTGAGCCAGGTCAGCCAGGCGAAAGGCGTTGGTAGTCATCGCCAGGTCCTGGGTCTGGGGGAGAGCCGCGATCGCGCCCACCAGCTCCACCACGTCGGGCCGCAGCAGCGGCTCACCGCCGGTCAGGCGAAAGCGATTGAATCCCAATGGAATAAATACTTCCCGCAGCAGCGTCAGAATCTCGTCCTGGCTCAGCCAGTGTTCGCGCAGCACATAGTCCAGGTCAGCCCCCTCTGGCATACAGTAGGCACAGCGGAAGTTGCAGCGGTCGATCAGGCTGATCCGAAGATAGTCAATAGCAGGCATGGGTTGATTAAAATGGGGGTCCGCAGGTGAGCTTCCTTCAATTATGAGCCAAGCGCCCTTGAAATCGCAGACTTCTGCCCAGGCGGGCTACACGCTGCCAGTTTTTGCCTGTGCCAGTGCAGTCGCCGCGCTGCGTCACCTGCTCGATTCCAGTACCCCGATTGAATCGGTTGAAATCGGGCTGATTGAACCCGACTTTGCCGTCAAAATTCCGATTGAGCAGCTAGCCCCACTCCCTGACGGCTCCGTTCTGGCGATTAGCCGCAGCGACCCTGGGGACAATCTGGACCTGACTCGCCATACGCCAGTTTGGGCGATCGTCCGCTGGGCTCCCCCGCAGCAGACCGAAGCGATCAGCCTGGAAGGCGGTGAAGGGATTGGCCACCAGGCTCAGACCGGCGATGCAGCGATCTATGGCTATGCGCGATCGCTGCTGCAAACCAACCTATCCCGACTGCTGCCACCGGGTAAAAAAATCCAGGTTCACATTCTCCTACCCGAGGGCAGGCGTCTAGCGCTGCGCACCAGCAACGCGGCCTTTGGCGTGGTTGAGGGCCTTTCCCTACTGGGCACCAGCGGCATTTCGCAGCCCCTGAGCGCACCGGGGCAGCTGGCCGATTTTCGAGTCGAGCTGCGGGAAAAGGCGCAGAGCTACGACTCGCTAGTCTTCTGCCTGGGGGAGAACGGGCTGGACCTATCGCGCCAGATGGGGATCGCGCCCGAGCGGCAGGTGAAGACTGCCAACTGGTTAGGGCCAATGCTGGTGGAGGCGGGACTGGCAGGGATTCGCGGCATTTTGCTATTTGGCTATCACGGCAAGCTAATCAAGCTGGCCGGCGGCATTTTCCACACCCATCACCACGTCGCGGACGGACGGCAGGAAATTTTAGCGGCCCACTGTGCCAATGCCGGTTTAGAGACGGCGATCGTGCAAAGAATTATGGCCAGTCCCACGGTGGAAGCGGGATTGCAGCTCTTAAGAAAGTTGGATCAGGACGGAGCGGAGCGGGTGGGGCGGGTGTATGGCGCGATCGCCGCCCGAATTGACGAACGTGCGGCGGCCTACATTCAAACCCATACGGAGCGGCCAGTTGCGGTCGGCAGCCTGCTGTTTGACCGGCAGCGGCAGCCGATTGTGCAAAGTGAAACCGGGGCTTCGCTACTGCCCGAGGTTTGCTAATCTAATTAGAATAATTTTAAATTCCATCTTTTTAGAGTTTATCTGATAACCACTTTATGAATTAACGCAGCGCTCGGCTCCAGGCGCTCGTTTTGAACATTTTGTGGTAGCAAAATATCTAAAGGATTGCTCAATTCCCTCGTCCACCCACCCTGACCGTAGGCTCAACCGTGACTCCGCAAACCCAGAACACCGAAAATCTTCAGGCCAATTCGACTCAGACGACCGATCTGCCCGATTTAAACCGCCAGATGCTGGTCATTCTTGACTTTGGCTCCCAGTACTCCGAGTTAATTGCCCGGCGAATTCGCGAAACCCAGGTCTACTCAGAAGTGCTCTCCTACCGCACCTCTATTGAGCAGCTGAAGCAGCTCAACCCAAAAGGGATCATCCTCTCCGGCGGCCCCAATTCGGTCTATGACCAGAAAGCCCCGGCCTGCGACCCGGAAATCTGGAACCTGGGGATTCCAGTCATGGGGGTGTGCTACGGCATGCAGCTGATGGTGCAGCAGCTCGGCGGCGAGGTGGATCGGGCTGAGCGCGGCGAATACGGCAAGGCGTCCCTGCGGATTGACGACCCCACCGACCTGCTGACCAATGTGGAAGACGGCGGCACCATGTGGATGAGCCACGCCGACTCGGTGACGCGACTGCCGGACGGATTCGAGCTGCTGGCCCACACGGAGAATACGCCCTGTGCCGCGATCGCCGATCACGAGCGCAAGTTCTACGGCGTCCAGTTTCATCCAGAGGTCGTCCATTCCGATGACGGCATTGCCCTGATTCGCAATTTTGTTTACCACATCTGCGACTGCGAGCCGACCTGGACAATGGAAACCTTCGTCGAAGAGGCGATTCGCGAAATCCGGGCGAAGGTGGGCAGCCAGCGGGTGCTGCTGGCGCTGTCGGGCGGGGTCGATTCTTCGACGCTGGCGTTTTTGCTGCATCGGGCGATTGGCGACCAGCTCACCTGCATGTTCATCGACCAGGGCTTCATGCGCAAGTATGAGCCGGAGCGACTGCTGGAGATTTTTGACCATCAGTTTCACATTCCGGTGGAGTATATTGATGCGCGCGATCGCTTCCTGGAAAAAATGGTCGGCGTCACTGACCCCGAAGAAAAGCGACGGCGGATCGGCCACGAGTTTATCCGCGTGTTTGAAGAAGGCTCGGCTAACCTGGGGCCGTTTGACTACCTGGCCCAGGGCACACTCTACCCGGACGTGATCGAATCGGCTGATACCAATGTCGATCCGCAAACCGGCGAGCGGGTCGCGGTGAAAATCAAGAGCCATCACAACGTCGGCGGCCTACCCAAAGATCTCCAGTTCAAGCTGGTCGAGCCGCTGCGCAAGCTATTCAAAGACGAAGTCCGCAACGTCGGTCGCTCGGTCGGCCTGCCGGATGAAATCGTCCGCCGCCACCCCTTCCCCGGCCCCGGCCTGGCCATCCGCATCATCGGCGAAGTCACCAAAGAGCGACTCAACATCCTCCGTGACGCCGATTTCGTGGTCCGCGACGAAATCAACAAAAGCGGCCTCTACCACGATTTCTGGCAGGTCTTCGCCGTCCTTCTGCCGGTTCGCAGCGTCGGCGTCATGGGCGACCAGCGCACCTACGCCTACCCCGTCGTGCTCCGCCTGGTCAGCAGCGAAGACGGCATGACCGCCGACTGGTCCCGCGCTCCCTATGACCTGCTAGAAAGCATCTCCAACCGCATCGTCAACGAAGTCGAAGGCGTCAACCGCGTCGTCTACGACATCACCTCCAAGCCACCCGGAACGATTGAGTGGGAATAGGCCGCGTCGATTTGGGTAAATATCACAGGCAAGCGCTCAGAAGGCTTGGCTCGCTAAGTATCGTCGATGTAAGGCAGCTCAATCTGCAAAACTTGGCGATATAGAAATAGCTAAAATGCTTCAGGCAAATAGACTCCCTCACCTAATCCAGCAGGCGAGGCGACTGGGATTGCGTCATAGCTTTGATGCTAGATAACTCCGTATTCGGGGTGTTATCTAGCTCAAATGACCGATAAGCCCCTAATCACCATGATTCACTATCGAGTGTGCTGTATAGCACCCTGACTTCTCAGACTTATCCCGCAAAGTTTCGATATAATTCCAGAAAAGTACGGTGTTATCTAGCAGATTTGCCAGGTAACGTCTGCGGAGGAGGGTATTGTATTATGCAGCAAATCTGCTGTTGAGGTAATAGTTGTGTTCTCAAGTTATCCCTAGAAAGGGCTTTGTTGCACAAGTACGCTGAAAGTCTTATATAGCAAAGGTTTCTCATTAACGAGTATTATTGCAAAACCCTTGATACGCAGGGGTTTCAGGACATTCATGCAACACAGCCCCTAGAAAGTAGTCGTAACAACAAATCAGTGAAAGTCAAAAAGGGGGCAGCAAATTGAAGAATCCGAAAGAATTTTGGGACAAAACTGCGTCTCGTTACGCCAAAAGTCCGGTTCGGGACGAGAAAAGCTATCAAAAAAAACTGGCAATCACGCAGGAGTACTTACAACCTGACTGGTCTGTATTGGAGTTCGGGTGCGGTACTGGCAGCACGGCCATTATCCACGCGCCCCACATCAAGCATATTCTCGCTATCGACATATCGGACAAGATGTTGGATATCGCCGAAGGGAAGGCGCGGGATGCTGGTATCGAAAACATCGACTTTCAACAGGGCACCCTGGATAGCCTGGGGTTGGAAGCGGAAGGCTTTGATGCCGTGCTAGGACTCAACATATTGCATCTCTTGGAGAATGTGGAGGCGGCAATTTCAAGAGTATATAAGTTGCTGAAGCCAGGAGGCATATTTGTATCCAGCACCGTGCTGATTGCTGACTTGAAGTTCCGCTGGCGATTGTTGATTCCGGTTATGCAGCTCTTAGGTTTGGCCCCCTATGTGAATCGCTTCGACAAGCAGGAGCTTGTGTCTATGTTGACCAATGTCGGCTTTAGCATTGACTACGAATGGCAGCCGGCGAAGGAGTCAGTTTTTATTGTTGCTAAGAAGTGCACATGAATCGAAGCAGTTACTAAGTAGTTGAATGTGCTCGCCTTCATGCATCGCCGGGGCCGGTTAGAGAGCTATGTGTCAGAGCAGAGCATCACCAGTGCTGTGGTCATCCTGTGCATTGATACGTTCTTTGCGGTGGTAGACAAGCCGACGGTGATTGTGCTAGACCAAGCCTCGATTCATACCAGTGGTGCGGTACAGGCCAAACTCGACGAGTGGAAGGAGCGCGGTGTCTATCTATTTGAGTTGCCCACTTACTCGCCCGAGCTGAACCTGGCTGAGATCCTATGGCGATTCATGAAGTATGAGTGGATGGAGTTCAGGGCCTATGAAAGTTACCAAAATTTGAGGGAGGAGGTCGAAAGGATGCTGTGCGGCTTTGGTGAGGAATTCGTAATTAATTTTGCATAAGTACTTATCATCCGTCGAGTGGCCCCAACCTTTGGCCTGGGGCGGTGCTCGTAGTCGATAATAGTTCGACGCATAAAGCGACGGAAGAGGTGAATACTGCGCTTGAGGCTGTAGGTGCGCGGCTCATGTTTTTGCCGCCTTATTCGCCGGACTTCTCACCCATAGAACCGTTTTGGTCAAAGGTCAAGAATATCTTGGATACAGTTGGCGTACAGACTTATCAAGCATTAAAAGAAGCGATTAAATCTGCCTATTCTCAAGTCACTTTGAAAGATATTCGTAACTGGTTCACAAAAGACTGCTACTGTACCTCATCCGCATGAGAACCGCTATAGAAAGGAATAATGACGCTCAAATCGAGACGGAGTACTCTAGGCACTAGGTCCTTCTCCAGTACGCAGCTCGCGGGCCAGTCCAGCAGATCCGGTAAAAACGCTAATACGCTTCAACCAGATAGTGATGCAGCACAGCTAGATGTAGCCCACTTGGGCTATAATATGACTATCTATTGAAGGAGTGTGGACGATGGCAAAAGAGGCAACTGTGAGGGCGAGGATCGATCCTGAGCTCAAGGCTGAAGTCGAACATTTGTTTAAAGAGCTAGGCATATCTACGACGGAGGCAATCACGCTGTTTTATCATCAGGTCAAGCTGCGTAATGGCCTCCCATTTGATGTTGTTATACCTAATAAAATGACTGAGAAGGTTTTCAAAGATACCGACGCGGGTGAAAATATTGTCCGCTTCAATGACGCCAGTGAGATGTTCGATCAGCTTGGCATCTGATGCTAAAACCCTCTTATACCAGACAGTTTTAGCGAGATCTTAAAAAGATTATTAAACAAGGCAAGAAGGAAGATAAAATCAAGGCGGTTATGCGAAAACTAGTCAGTGAAGAGCCTCTTGAGTCCCGGTATAGAGATCACAAACTCATCGGCAATTATAAAGATAGGCGCGAATGTCACATTGAGCCAAACTGGCTTCTAATTTATAAAAAGTCAGCTGAGGAAATTATTTTCGAAAGAACCGGAACCCATTCTGATCTGTTCGAGTAGCCCTAGTGAGACAGAACTTTTCTACATCACTAAGCACCATAGAAGAATCGATCAATTACTAGCCATTGAGGATGTTCTGAATGTTTTGACGAGTGCTGATGAACTACTTATTTTTAACTCTTTTACCTAACGTATGTCGATAGAATTCAGTTTTGATATTGCGTTTACGGCTAAGCTGGCTTTGCGTGAAAAGCAAATTCAGCAGAACTATCGACCCATTATCGCCGTTCACAAGTGGTTTGCCCGCCGTCCTGGGACCCTTTTCCGCAGCCTTATCCTGTCTGAATTTGAGGAGCAGCCGGTCGAGCAAACCTACTATAGCTCACACAATTTTGAAGGGCTAACCATTTGCGATCCCTTTATGGGTGGTGGAACGCCCCTCCTCGAAGCCAACCGCCTGGGCTGTAGCGTGATTGGTGCTGATATTAATCCAATGGCTACCTGGATTGTCCAGGAAGAAATTTCTGAGCTTGACCTGTCTGCCTACCTGAAAACTGCCGATCATCTCCTCGCGTATCTTAAAAATGAGATTGGCCTGCTCTACCAAACCCGCTGCCCGATCACAGGCCAGGAGGATGTTGAGGTTAAATACTTTCTTTGGGTCAAAACAGGAATCTGTACGGCTTGCAACCAAAGCTTTGATTTGTTCCCTGGGTATGTTCTGGCCAAAGATGTGCGGCATCCGGCCTATGTTTTAGTTTGCCCGAGCTGTGGCAACCTGAACGAAGTGGCCGATCCGGCTAATCCTGGTTCCTGCACCTGCGGAGCAGCACTCACGATGAAAGGGCCAGTTCAGCGCAGCCAGTGTGTCTGTCCTCACTGTGGCCACGTCAATAAGGCCCCTTTTCACGGGAATGGGTCACCTTCGCACCGCCTTTTTGCGATCGAGTACTATAGCCCCGATTTGAAAGGGCGATCGGGCCGACTCTTCAAAAAGCCCGATGCCGATGACATAGCTCGGGTGGATAAGGCCCAATATCTTTGGTCGAACTTATTCCCGTCCTACGTGCCCGAAGACGATATTCCTCAGGGAGATGAAACCAATCGATTACATCGCTGGGGTTACCAACAGTTTAAAGAACTTTTCAACCCACGGCAGTTGTTAGCACTCGAAACGGCAGCAGGCTTCATCGCCCAAATTAAAGATCATCGCTTGCGCCGCGCCTTTGCGACTAACTTCTCTGACCTATTGCGGTATCAAAATATGCTGTGTCGCTATGACACTATGGCGCTTAAATCTTTGGATATTTTCTCAATCCATGGCTTTCCAGTGGGCTATATTCAGGTCGAATCCAATTTTCTTGGCATTAGAAAAGGCAACGGTCTCCCAGTAGGATCTGGCGGCTGGATCAATATCATTGAGAAATACGCCAAAGCGAAACAATATTGCACAGCGCCTTTTGAAGTCGCATTTGAAGGCAGGAAAAAACACACTGTAAAAATTGATGGAGAATGGATTGGGGAGCAGAGCCCAAAGGGTGCCAAACCCTATTCTCGAACCGTAGACCTGCGCTGTCATTCGGAAACCACCCTCGAACTCCCAGATCACAGCTTGGATGCCGTCTTCACCGATCCGCCTTACTATGGCATGGTTCAGTATGGGGAGCTGATGCACTTTTGCTACGTATGGCTGCGGAAACTGATGGGAGCTGATTTTCCAGGGCTTGACCAGGAAACGACTCGTCACCGCGATGAACTTACCGGTAATGACACTGCCGCACGAGGCATCAACCACTTTGCTGAAGGGCTAGCTCAAGTTTATGCCCGTATGGCTGCCGCGCTTAAACCAGGGGCTCCCCTGGTGTTTACCTACCACCACAACCAGCAGGATGCCTATCTTGCCGTTGCGATGGCCATTCTTGATGCGGGCTTAACCTGTTCTGCGTCTCTGCCCTGCCCCGCGGAAATGGGAGGCTCCATTCATATTCACGGAACCGGATCGTCCATTGTTGATACGGTTTTTGTCTGTCGTCACCGCGGCACCACCCTGCGCACCGGGCTTTTTAAGAACGGGGCTCAGCTCGCCCAAATCATCAGTCACGAGTTGACAGAGCTGCGTACAGCAGGCATGAATCCGACCGCTGGAGACATTCGCTGTATCGCCTTTGGGAACATCACCCGAATGGCCATTTGGAACCTGCGATCCGGCTGGGTTGCCAGTCAACCCACGAGCCAGAAGCTTGAGAGAATTCGGTCAGCGATGGATGCGATCGCCACTGTG
Organism: Vasconcelosia minhoensis LEGE 07310; assembly: GCF_015207255.1. Lineage (GTDB taxonomy): Bacteria > Cyanobacteriota > Cyanobacteriia > Phormidesmidales > Phormidesmidaceae > Vasconcelosia > Vasconcelosia minhoensis. Next base: position 377 of record NZ_JADEXG010000099.1, on the reverse strand, counting down.
AATGAAGTCGCGATCGCTCTGGAGCGTCTGAACCCTGCTCAGCCGGTCATTAACTTCGGTTTATTTGCTGTCCCGGACGCTAGGGAGCGACTTGATGCCGTTGCGTTTTGAGGTTGACTGGCTTTGTTGCACAAATCGTTCGATAGGCAGTTGTGATGAGCAAGAATGAATCGATACGGTTGAGATAATAGTCGAAGTAAGGGAGAGCATGAAAAGCCGCTACCGCATCTGCAACTGGTCAGAGTATCATGCCGCCTTGGAGGCCCGAGGGAGCCTGACCGTTTGGATAGATGAAGGGGTGCTGAGCGCCTGGAAGAACAAGCAAAAGACTGGCAAGCGAGGCGCGTCGAATACCTACAGTGACCTAGCGATAGAGA
>NZ_JADEXG010000098.1 GCF_015207255.1 Vasconcelosia minhoensis LEGE 07310 | reverse complement strand
ACACCCCACACCCCACACCCCCAATTCGGGTTCTGATCGCAGACGATCATGCCATTTTTCGGCAAGGACTAGCCACGATTATTAACCGTGTCCCAGGTATGCAAGTGATTGCCCAAGCTGAAGATGGGGAACAAGCGATCGCCTTATTTCAGGAACACCAACCGGATGTCACGCTGATGGATCTGCGAATGCCGGAAGTGGAAGGCGTTGCCGCCATCGGTGCAATTCGTGGTATTGCTAAATCTGCTCGAATTATTGTGCTGACCACGTATGACAGTGACGAAGATATCTATCGGGGATTGCAGGCAGGCGCAAAAGGATACTTGTTAAAAGAAACTGAACCTGACGAGCTTCTCAATGCCATTCGTACTGTTCATCGGGGTCAGCAGTATATTCCGCCCGATGTGGGAGCAAAGTTGGTTCAGCGGCTCAGCAATCCAGAGCTGAGTGAAAGAGAACTAGACGTACTCCGCTCACTGGCACAGGGAATGAGTAATGCCGAGATTGCTGATGCTTTGAGCATTAGTGAAGGCACGGTTAAATCTCATGTCAATCGAATTTTGAATAAATTGGATGTGAGCGATCGCACCCAAGCTGTGATTATTGCCGTTAAGCGCGGCATTGTCAGTCTATAGAATGTACTTTCCATCAAGTTTGGATTCCAACTTAAGTTAGAGTCAGCCTTCTACTTTGCGATCGCATCGTTACTCTGTCAATTTATACTGTAAAAGTTTTAACTTGCTGCAGACGCCAGCCTGAAGGCAATCGCTTATATTGAGTTTATGCAAATAGCCATGTAGTTAATTGATTGAGTAAGTTAATTACCAGGTTTCATGACTGGTATCGATTTAAATAGATGAGCGACGAGCGTGGTCAGAGTTTTTTACTTGTACCCCCTTCAACCCAAGATCGAATTCAAGGTGTGCTGAGTGCCAGGGTAGTGCTAGTGATATATGGAGACTATAAAGACCCTAGAAGTGCAGACGTTTACAATCTGATTAAAGTCATCAAACAAGAGCTTAGTGCTTCTTTTGGAGAGGATTATTTATGCTTCATCTTCCGCCATTTTCCGCAAATACAGATTCATCCTCATGCTCAACGGGCAGCCCAAGCCGCTCTAGCCGCCGCTGTTCAAGGACAGTTTTGGTCAATGCATGATACTTTATTTGCCCATCAGCAAAGGTTGGAGAACGGCTATCTTATTGAGTACGCCAATGATTTAGGACTTGACATTCCTCAGTTTCTCAAAGAGCTGTCTAAACAAGTGCATATTGATCACATCAATGAGGATATCAAAGGTGGAATGCAGAGTGGAGTAACGATTGCCCCAGCCCTGTTTATCAATGGCAATCGATATACCGGGTACTGGAACACAACAGAATTGACAGCAGCTATTATTTCTGATAGTCATTAAGCTCCCCCGATTTTTGCTCGCAATTGATATCTAACTTGTTCGTTAGTGCTGATAAGCCATCTAATTCTGCTGGCTAGCCTTTGCCTGTTATGTTGAACAAATTACCAATTTCTAACCATGCTAACAATTACAACACCAACCATTGAATTCAAGAGCAGAGGTTCAACGCACACCCAGTTGCAGCAAGTCCTCGACTACATTCATACTCACCTTGATCGAGATTTATCGCTGACTGAACTAGCCAGCGTGATCAATATCAGCCCTACTTACTTTGCAAGTTTGTTTAAGAAAATAATGGGAATCCCTCCCCATCAGTACGTGATTCAACAGCGAGTGGAACAGGCGAAAGTGATGTTAAAGAGAACGGATTTGGCGATCGCCGACATTGCCCTACAAGTTGGTTTCTCCAGTCAAAGCCATCTGACGCAACAGTTCAAGCGATTCACTGGAATGACGCCGAAAGAGGTTCGCTAACACCTTAAGAATCTGACAATTTGCCTTAAGAATTTGAAAGAAACTGAGCATTAGAAACCACTACACTTCGGTTAAATCAGACAGAAATTTAATGCAGTATTCAGCGGTATATATTAGGAGATGACAATGTCTTATGTAACTGTCGGTCAAGAAAACTCTGCAAATATTGATATCTACTACGAAGATCTGGGGGCTGGTCAACCCATTGTTCTCATTCATGGATTTCCCCTCAACGGTCATTCTTGGGAAAAGCAGGTCTTAGTGCTGCTAAATGCCGGGTATCGAGTGATTACCTACGATCGCCGAGGATTTGGTGCTTCCAGCCAACCCTCACTGGGCTATGACTACGATACTTTTGCCGCCGATTTGAATACGCTAATGACCAAACTTGACTTGCATGATGCGGTGCTGGTCGGCTTCTCCATGGGAACGGGTGAAGTCACGCGCTATCTCGGTAAATATGGCTCAGAGCGGGTGCAGAAAGCCGTGCTGATGGCTCCCGTGCCCCCCTTCCTACTAAAGACTGATGATAATCCTGAAGGCGTTGACCAAAGCGTTTTCGATGGCATTATGAACGCGATTGTTAAAGATCGTCCCGCCTACTTTTCTGACTTTTTCAGAGAATTCTTCAATATCGATGTGCTGCTGGGTGAGCGCATCAGCAACTATGCCATTCAAGCCAGCTGGAATGTGGCAGCCGGGGCTTCTGCTAAGGGGACTTTGGATTGTGTCCCGTCCTGGCTCACCGATTTCCGTGACGATCTGCCCCGCATCGATGTACCCACCCTGATCATTCATGGCGATGCCGATCGCATTTTGCCGCTTGAGTCCACCGCCGCCAGACTGCCAAAGCTGATTAAAAACAGTCAACTTGAGATTATTCCTGGCGGACCGCACGCCATCAACTGGACTCACGCTGATCAGGTCAATCCTGTGCTATTGGACTTTCTTCAGCAGGAATAATCAGTGACCTACTACATTTCTGACTTACGGGAAAACTCTGTGATCCATCCATTGAATCAGGCTCACATTAGTCTAGATGGAGTATTGCAAATCAACAAGTTGAGTTCTGAAGACAAAGATGTTGGATGTGCGTTAGCGAAGCTTACCGAAGGTATCGCATCTTTACTCTCTGAAGATAACCGTTGGGTAAATGTTCAGATAATTGAAGTCTCCAGCGGCGTATTTCTTTAATTAACCCTCACTACAACAAAAGGAAAACCCACCATGTTGAATGTAGAAAACAAAGTGATTGTTATTACTGGAGCCAGTAGTGGTATTGGTAAAGCCACCGCGAAACTGCTCGCCCAAAATGGTGCAAAAGTCGTTTTGGGGGCACGCCGGATAGACAAGCTAGAGAAGCTAGTTAAAGAGATTCATGCATCTGGTGGGACAGCAGAATTCAAAGCGATCGATGTCACCGATCGCGAAGATGTGAAAGCATTTGTTGAGTTTGCCAAAGACATATTTCGCCGTGTCGATGTCATCTTTAACAATGCAGGTGTGATGCCCCTATCGCCGATGAATGCCCTGAAAGTCGAGGAATGGGACAACATGATTAATGTGAATATTCGGGGCGTGTTGAATGGTATTGCGGCGGGGCTGCCGATTATGGAAGCGCAGGGCGGTGGGCAGTTCATCAATACCGCATCGATTGGGGCTCATGTGGTCGTTCCGACGGGGACCGTCTATTGCGCCACGAAATATGCAGTTTGGGCTATCTCTGAAGGACTGCGCCAGGAATCGCAAAATATTCGCGTCATTACGATCTCTCCGGGTGTCGTTGAGACGGAGCTGGGCTCTGATATTACAGACGGGTCGGCGAAAGGTGCTCTGCAGGAATTTCGCAAAATTTCGCTCAGCCCAGATGCGATCGCGAGAGCAGTGCTGTACGCCGTATCCCAACCCGATGATGTTGACGTGAATGAAATCATAGTCCGACCGACGGCTAGTGCGTTCTGAAGGGAATCGGTCAACGCATAGGAGCGTTATCACCAACACAAAGGACATTGTCGTAATGAAACCATTTCATTTTTTAGCTGTTATGGCGCTTATTCTCACGGTAGGCTGTAGCGCTGTCGGACAAACTTCTGTTCACAATGAAACATCGGCACCAAGTAAAAAGGCCGTTGTCGAGGCGAGTTTTCAGCAATGGCAAGATGGTGCCGGCTCTCCTTTCGAGCTTTTATCAGAGGATATGCGCTGGACGATTAGTGGCTTTAATACATATGCCGGCACTTACACACGCGAGCCTTTTGAAGAAGAGCTGATTGCGCCTTTTAATGAGCGCGTAGAGGAGCCTTTAAGGCCAACACAGTGGCAAGTTTATGAAGATGGTGACGTTGTTATTATTCATTTTGATGCTGAAACAACCTTGATTAACGGAGAACAGTATAGGAACAGCTATGCCTGGTTTTTCACTTTCGAGGATGAAGAAGTGACTAAAGTTACCGCATTCTTGGACATGCCAGCTTTTGAAAAAGTTTTGGAAATAGAAGTTAGGTAACCAATGAATTAAATTGTGGAATTACACCTGAAGAGCTAATGGAAACTGTGTATCTCACGGACAGTTACATCCAGCTTCCCTCGCGCTTTAATTGCAGCAGGAATTCTCAAAGAGCTGTTCCAAGAAAACGACGTTAGTTTTCCAGTAGCATCGCCGAATTAAATACTTTCAAATGTGGTCATATCCCTCTTCTGTCTAGGGCAGTCGCATTTTCATCCAACTAGCACTTTGAAGAGGTACTCATCGTCCCAACGCACTAGACTCGCAGGGGCTTCCCAGGAAGCCAAGCGGGTGCCACAAGTTTTGGCTCATCGCTGTGCCTACCTAACCTAGATTATTCATGAGAAGCGTTAATGGCTAGCTTGTATATTAGTGCGTCAGTGATTGTCTTGGGTTCCCAACTGGTAGACGCTTTTGCTGCGCCAGAGTAAGGCTGAGAGGTGTTGTTTTGCAAATGCAAAAATATCGGTGGAGAGAAATTCTATGGCTAGCAACCAGCTCAACTCGCTTGAACTCAGCCAACAGTTTAATAAAACGCTGATGTTTTCCAGTCGGCAGATGAACTGGAATGGCGTTTTCGTTGAGCAGTGCCAAAGCCCTATTTCAGCGTTTGAGGTGGAACTCTCAGCCCTCTCAGACCATTGGCTGAACTTACACATCGGAAATGCTGCCCCTTTAATTCAGAAACGGGACGATCGCCTGCATGAATCAATCCTTCATGAAGGGGACAATCTTTTTGTCCCGGCTGGACAACCGAGCTATTGGTGTCGAGATGAGAGTGGTGTTATCTGTACTCCGCTGCACATTTGCCTAAAGCCAGAATTGATTCAACACGTTGCTGAAGCGTCTGACATTGATTCCACACGGTTCGAGCTTGTGCATGGTTTCGGTCAGCAGGATGTGCAACTGCATCAGATTGGTATGCTGATGCTCGCTGAGTTGCGATCAGGCGGGATGATGGGGCAACTCTATGTCGAATCACTCACTCAAGCCCTAGTGATTCATCTACTCCGACACTATTCGACCCTGACACAGCCGATTGCATCACCCCACAGCAGCTTTACTCGTACCCAGTTACAGCAGGCGATCGATTACATTCACACTTACTTGAATCGAGATTTATCCTTGGCAGAACTGGCTAGTGTTGTGAATATCAGCCCAACTTACTTTGCCAGTTTGTTTAAGCAAGAAATGGGAATTTCGCCCCACCAGTATGTGATTCAACAGCGGGTAGAACGAGCGAAAGTGATGTTAATGAAAACGGATTTAGCGATCGCAGACATTGCTCTACAAGTTGGTTTCTCTAGCCAAAGCCATTTAACGCAGCAGTTTAAGCGCCTCACTGGCATGACACCGAAACAGATTCGCTAGCTCCATAGGAATCTAATAAATCACCGTAAGAATCTGAAAGAAGTTGAGGATTAAAACTCATACACTCAAGTTAGCTAAGTCAAAGACAATCTGTACAAAAAGTATATAAACACAGCACAACAATTCCGTTGATAGTGGCCGTCGATACTCGGATTGTGGTTCGACTAGGGGCAAGCGTATGTCCAACGATGCCGGATTTGGTGACACCAGATCTATCGAAAAAATCTTTAAATCCTGAAGCTATCGACAACTGTGATTAGCAACCAAATCCAAGCACTACAGAATTTACCCATAAAGGGAACGGAGATGAAGATGCAAAATACCGAAAGAACAGAGGGAATCATCGCAGAAGCGAAAAAAATTACCTACGTGGAGGTTGCCCGGTGGGGTAAGCATCGGGGGTGGCGGTATGTTCTGGGATTAGTCGTCATCTTCTTTGTGGGACTGGTCGTCAACGGCATCGCCACCCCCCGCATCGCGTTCCTGCTCGGCGGTCAGGAGGCGCTTGCGGCGTTCAATCGGCTGGATTACGCTGCGCTCGGCCTCGTGGGGGGCTTCGTTGCGTTCAGGGCGAGTTTTCCATTCTTCCTCGCGGGAATGCTGATCGCCGTCACCCTCGTTCACCAGCGTCATCCCCGGACGCTGGTCACAGCGCGGGAGAAGATTAGCTGGCGGCGGGTCGGTCATGGGTTTGTGGCGTGGTTCGTGCCAGTCTGGCTGATCGCTGGGCTGGGACAGTACTTCTTCTATCCCGATACCTTCTCTTTTAACTTTGACCTCACAACGTTCGCGCTCTTTGTGCCGATCGCACTGATTTTCGTTGCGATCCAGACCACTACAGAGGAGCTTTTCTTTCGCGGATACGTTGTGCAGGGCGCGAGTATTGTTTGGTCTAACCGCGTCTTTCTGGCGCTGGTGCCAGCTGTGATCTTCGCCCTGGCGCACCTGCTCAACCCGGAGGCGAGCGCTGGCGGCTGGCTCACGGTCTTCTTCAACTACTTCCTCGTTCCGGGTCTAGTGTGGACCGTGGTTTCGTTGATTGACGGAACCACCGAACTCGCCATCGGCGTACACTTCGCGAACAACATCGGCGGCAATCTCTTGATGGGCGTAGCCGGAAGCGGCGTGACCGGAAGCGGCGTGACCGCGCCGACTCTATTCACAGTCAGCGAGTTCCACGCGACCTATACGGCTCTGTCAATGCTGGTTGTCGTACCCGTGTTTCTGGCGATCGCCTACAAGGTATTCAAACGCGACGGGGTATCCGAACCCTTTTTCCAAAGCCATCAAAAGGGTCACCGATGATCTCGTCAGTTCGTAAAACCATCAGCAAATGTGGCAGAGGATGAAGTCATGGTTGAGCATAAAAACGTTAGGCTGCGATTGTTTGGGCTGCTGTGGTTGGCAGGCATGGCTGGGGTGATGACCCTGGTGTTGGTGCCTTTACCCTTGCTCCCAGAGGGTGCCCCACCTGCCACCGTGGTCAGGCTACTGGTGCTGGTGCAGCCCACGGTTTTGGTGTCGGTAGCGGTGCTGATAGGTGTGCTCTTGGCTCACCGGCTAGGGCTAATGGCACCGGGGGTAGAGGCGCTGGCCACTGGGCGATCATGGCGGCAAGCCATGGTTCCTCAACTGCTGCCCGGTGTAGTGGGTGGGTTGATCAGCGGCGGACTACTGACGGCGATTACCCTGCTGTCTCGCCCGCTGCTGCCACCAGCCTATGAGGCGGCTGAGCCCACGCCGCTGTTAGTGCGATTTCTCTACGGCGGTATCACCGAAGAAATTCTGATCCGCTGGGGTCTGATGACGCTGCTGCTATGGCTGGGCTGGCGATTTGGGCAGCAGCGCCAGGGTAAACCCCAGCCCCGATGGGTGGTAGTCGCCATTGCCATCTCCTCCCTGGTGTTTGCTATGGGCCATTTGCCCGCTGCGATCGCCCTAGGACTGCCGTTAACCCCACCACTACTAGGGTTCTTGCTGCTCCAAAATTCTTTGTTTGCAGGGGTTGCGGGGTATTTATTCTGGCGATACGGGCTAGAGGCCGCCATGATCGCCCACCTGACAGTTCATGCTGTGCTGGCCCTTCTAGGTTGAGGCATCTCCTCAAGCCCGCCGTGCACGAACAGGGGTTGGGTGATCTCGAATCTTCGCCACAGTTAAAGCGTTAAACACCATGTCTCAAGTTTCTTCTAACAGCCCACGAAATCGTGACCGACTCACGTACGACTCAAGACCAACAGCTTTCATTAGGAGGAGAATTATGCGCGTTCCCAAGACCTACGTCAGGCGCTTATTAACAGGCACAGCAGTGATGTTGCTTGTCCTCGCTGGGGCACCTGCCGCATTGACACAGTCTGCCCCGGCACCAGCGGCGGAACTGGAGCGGTTCTACACCCAGGAGCTGACCTTCGGCTCCTGCGAAGGCTTTGCGACCACTGCGACCGAGGCACAAGTGTACGTCGATCCGTTTGAGTGTAGTCGCCTGGAGGTACCGCTAAATTACGACGAACCTGAGGGTGAGACCATGCAAATCGCGGTACTGCGACTACCGGCCCAGGCGGACCAACGGATCGGCTCTCTGGTGCTCAATCCTGGCGGGCCTGGAGGCTCGGGCACGCTTCAAACCCCCTTCACCGCATTGGGTCTGAAGGAGACTCCCCTTGTTCAACGGTTCGACTTGGTTGGGTTCGACCCTCGCGGGGTCGGAGCCTCGACCCCGGCCATCAACTGCTTCACCGACGAAGAGAACGACCAGGGCGAGAACCAGACGACATTGCTGGGTACGTCGGGAGAATGGAGTGCCGACGACACCCGCGAGTTGATGGAGAAGTGCGCCGAGGGCTCGGGCGGTGAGCAGGTGCTTGCAGCTGTCGGCACCCGCAACGTAGCCCGGGACATGGACGTGCTCCGCGCCGCACTCGGCGACGAAAAGCTGACCTTCCTTGGGCGAAGCTACGGCACCCGATTGGGCGCGGTCTACGCTGAGATGTTCCCGCAGAACGTCCGGGCGATGGTTTTAGACGGTGCGCTCGACCCTCGGCAGGGCAGCGCGGAACGCCGCTTAGCGATCCATGCTGCGTTCCAGCGCTCGTTCGAGCTGATGGCCGAGTTTTGCGCCCAGAGTTCAGACTGTCCGCTGGGCACCGACCCCGAGCAGGCCACCGCTGTGTTCCAAGATCTGTTCCAGCCGCTGATTGATAACCCCGTGCCAGCGGGTGAGGGGCGCACCCTGGATTTTTTGTTTGGCACTGCCAGCGTCCTCTCGGCGCTCTACAATGCCGAGGCGTGGCCGCGAATTATTGACGGCATCGCCCAGCTCAAAAACGAGGGCCGAGGCGACAAACTTCTTGCTCTCAGTGACGACTTTATCGTTGAAGGGTTGGAGAGCAACCTCGTCGATGCTCAGCTCGCCATCAACTGTAACGACGAGGAGCGCCGCACCCCTGAGCAAGAGGCAGAACTGCGCCGCCAGATCTTTGACGTGAGCCCCTTTCTTGATACCGGACGACCCGTCGAGGGCGTCACCCGCGACGCCTGCGAGTTCTGGCCTAGTGAGCCGACCCTCGGCTTCCCCCATGCTCAGAACGTCGAGGGTTTACCCGACACGCTGATCATCTCCATTACTGGCGACCCGGCCACCCCCTACGCTGCTGGAGCCAGTCTAGCCGAAGCCCTGGGCGGCACCGTGCTCACCGTTGAGGGAGAGCAGCACACCATCGCCATGGATGGTACCAGCCCCTGCGTCAATGCGATCGTCGCTGACTACCTGATCGAACTTGAACTCCCCGCAGACGGCGATCGCTGCGTCCTCTAGCCCCCATCGCCAAAACCAAGGATTTAGACACCCTTATTTGCATCATCGACAGCGCTGCTCTACGCGGCGGTTCTCACGCTTAAGCATCACTGCACCTATTACCAAACATTGGAGTTAAAAATATGTCACGCAAAGCGATCGCCACCAAGCGCCTTATTCACCCGAATCATGAAGCAAGACCCATCCGCTTGCTTCGCAAACCCTTCCAGATCATTCGCGCCAATTTTCGCGCCTACCTCATCATCAACGCCATTGTGTATGGCTTAGTCACCACTGGGATGGTAGCGGCGATGGTCTTTCCCGACCTAGGCGCAACTCAGTTGGCCACCCTGGAAGACAACGGAACGGCAGATCTTGTCCGATCGCTAATCAACAACCCTTGGCTGTTCTCGCTGACCATCCTGGGAGTCAACGTCATGACCGGCGCGCTGTGGATCGTGCTCCCTTCGCTGCTCGTTCCCTTCACTGGCATCGCCATGTTTGCTTACAAGGCATTCACTTTAGGTTTAGCTATGGCCCCGACTACCAAGATTGTGGCAGTGGCACTGATCCCGCACTCGCTGACGGTACTCATCGAAGTCCAAGCTTACGCCCTCTTGATGTTTGGCGCATACATCCTCGGTCGGTCTTGGGTTCGCCCCGCCACTATCGGTGCTCAAAACCATCGTCAGGGTTACGTCCGTGGGCTAAAACAGCTCGGTTGGCTGAGCCTGTCCACACTCCCACTGTTTATCATCGGCGCGATTTGGGAGGCGTTCTCGCTCCGCTACCTGGTTCATCCGCTAACCCAATGGTTGTTGTAGCGCTAAACAGACCAAATCATGATGGCTTCTTGAATTGATTGTCAACTCTGCAATTTTAGATGGTGAATCAAATGATGAAGTACAAAGATTTTGCGCCTCGAATTACTGAACGAGGACCCTTCGGCGGACCTTCCGAGTATGAATCTTTTTCGGAGGTTGTGAGTGCTGTAAATCAGTGGATCGAAAGTACAACGATACAGGTAACCAATGTTGAAACCGTTGTTTTACCCGATTGGTCGATAGAAAGCACAAGTGATGATGTCTACGGAGTGACGACCAGTAATGGTTACTACCCAGTGATGATTAGTCAAGGCCTTAAAATCGATTGGTTTCAATGTGTGCGGGTTTGGTACAGAGAATAAGCTTCACCAGAGAAGAAATAATGAAACGATCTACCCTGTTTACTTTCCTGTATCTGGCACTGGGAGTTTGTTTGACGGCGATCGCATTTGGATACCCAAACCTGCCTTCGGATCTTCAAACCAGCTTGTTCATTAGTGCAGGAATATCCTACATCGTTTGTATTTTCGAGCCATTTTTGCGGGAGAGGACAATCCGCTTCTATCGCAGCCGCAATTCATCGGTAATCCTATCCTCGTTGGTGATTGGATTCACTATTATTGTGACGATCTGGGAGCTTCAGAATCAGAACTGGACAATGGAAGCCATTTTACAAGCGTTTTCGCGGCTAATAGGTGTTTTACTGCTTGCTGAAAACATTGTGATTATAAGGCAAGTGAATTCTGAAGATTAGAAACTGTTGTTTAACGCTTATTAAGTGATTTCTATCTTCCACGTTCGCTTGTTGTTGGCGAGTCTTCGTACATCCATCGAATCATCACCACATAAATCATGCCTTCATGTTTCTCTGGCAATCGCTCATAGTCTCGATTCAATATTCGTGCATTCTCTAGCCAAGTCCATGTCCCCTCCACTGTCCACCTTTATGGTTCTACCTGAACCTCAGGACATTATTTCAGGTGAGCTATTTGCTGCGACGAGTCAACAATATTCTCGGCTCAACTTCAAAGGAGCGAACATAGCACATCCAATCAGCAAATTTGGCTCCAGTTCGTTAATTTTTGCTCCGAGGAGAACTGCATCCATATTTAACTCCAACAGTATCAAGAGTAAAATCAACCATGTTCAAGCGATTCTCTAAAGTTTCTATCCTGTTAGTCACAGTTACAGCATTGGTGATGGTTTGTTTACAATCTTTTGGGGCAAAGCCTGCCCTATCTGAGATACCAGATTTAGGCTCCTCAAATCAGTCAACGCTGGTTGCAACAGCCGCTCTTCCCCCTGATCTTGTCCCGGCTGTTTTAGGCGGTAGACCTGTTTATGTACTGTATGTGACCAGAGCCGAAGATACGGTTCTCATCCGTTGTTATCCCGGTTATGAACCTACGATCACCGTTCGAGCGATGGGAAATAATCCCAATGCCAACACTCAAAAAGAAGGTGTTATGATGTGCCGCCCTTCTGCTTAGAACTGATGCAGCAAATTTACTCTGGTATCGCTACAGGCACATGGACAGAAGCTGCTTCAGACAGATGCGGTGTTCAGACCTGAAGAACGTCCTGAAGCGCGATTGCGAATTAGATAGAAACCGCTCTCATACGAGTTGAGCCGAATAGTACAGATAGGCTTTGTTGCACAAATCGTTCGATAGGCAGTTGTGATGAGCAAGAATGAATCGATACGGTTGAGATAATAGTCGAAGTAAGGGAGAGCATGAAAAGCCGCTACCGCATCTGTAACTGGTCAGAGTATAACGCCGCCTTGGAGGCCCGAGGGAGCCTGACCGTTTGGATAGATGAAGGGGTGCTGAGCGCCTGGAAGAACAAGCAAAAGACTGGCAAGCGAGGCGCGTCGAATACCTACAGTGACCTAGCGCTAGAGA
>NZ_JADEXG010000097.1 GCF_015207255.1 Vasconcelosia minhoensis LEGE 07310 | reverse complement strand
CCCCCACGCCCGTCAGCTAACTCAGAGCGACTGCGGGTGCCGCCTTCCCCAATTCCCATGGGCAGCGGTGGCGGACTTTATAATTTCTCGCCCCCCAGCCGCAGCGGCGGACCTCCTGTGCCGCCGACTCGGGCAGCGACCCTAGGGCTGCACTATAAGGTGTTTGTCGAAGCGCGAGGGGAGGCAGCTCAGGCCCGGGTGCGGCAGGTCATTCCTGATGCCTTTCGAGCTCGGTTTGACGGCGAGGAGCTGATGCAGGTGGGAGCATTTCCCAATGAGGAGGAAGCGATCGCGCGATCGCAGCTGCTGCTCGACAATGGCTTCGAGGTGCGGGTGGAATACGTTCCTTAAAGAAGATCAGGCCTTAAAGAAGATCAGGCCTTAAAGAAGATCAGGCCCTGCCAGGCATCAGGTATCTAGCCAGTGCTTGCGCTTGCGCAACCACCAGCTACTCAGGCCCAAGGCCAGCAGGCCGGAAATAATAGCGGCTTCTGGATAAACCGGGCCGGGGGTGCTTTCCTGAACGGCAGCGGTCGCCGTAAATTCTTTCATCGTTGGGGGGGTCTGGGCCGCTGCGTGGAGGGCTGTCACTGAGGGAGCGGCGAAGCTAAGCCCAATTCCCAAGGTAAACGCCGAAATCAACTTAACAAAGTGCGTCATTGACTTTTACGCCCTGCCAATCCTACTAAGATTTTTTAAGCTATTTAAGTCTACTAGCAAACTCTGAGCTTGGTAAGGGGGCAGTCAAGATTCATCCCAGCGAGCTAGGCTGGAATGAATCTCAGTCTGCGGTTTGCCAGATCCCTCTCTATGAACATTCATCTCAAAATCTGGCGGCAGCTGGGACCTGACCAGCCGGGCCGATTTGTCTCCTATCCCCTGAGCGACGTTCAGCCCGACCTGTCTTTTTTAGAGGTGCTCGATCAGCTCAATCAGCAGCTGATTCATCAGCGTGAGCTGCCGGTAGAATTTGACCACGATTGCCGCGAGGGCATCTGTGGCGCCTGTGGCCTAATGCTAAACGGGCAGGCCCACGGGCCGCAGCAGCAGACGTCGGTCTGTCAGCTCTATATGCGTCATTTTCAGGACGGCGAGACGATCTGGGTGGAGCCCTGGCGGGCCCAAGCCTTTCCGCTTGTGAAAGATTTAGTGGTAGACCGCTCTGCTTTTGATCGGATTATCTCAGCGGGCGGCTACGTTTCAGTCAAGGCCGGGGCCGCCCCCGAGGCCAATGCCCTGCCGGTAGCTCAGGCTCAGGCCGATCTGGCCTTTGACTATGCCGCCTGTATCGGCTGCGGAGCCTGCGTCGCCGCCTGTCCCAACGCATCAGCTTCGCTCTTCACAGCGGCCAAAGTTGCCCATCTGGCGGTGCTGCCCCAGGGACAGCCCGAGCGTGCCAGCCGGGTGGCCAAGATGACGGAGCAGATGGCGGCTGAGGGCTTTGGCGACTGCTCTAATCATGGCGAATGCGAAGCGGTCTGCCCTAAGGGAATTTCGATTAGCGCGATCGCGAAAATGCGACGAGAATATCTCCAGACGCTGTTCTAACCCCGCTTCGAATCTCTCTAGAATCTCCCCAGAATATCCATGTCAGAGCAATTTGCCAGCGATAACTATGCGGGAATTTGTCCCGAAGTGATGGCCTCCCTCACTCAGGCGAATGCGGGCTTCGCCGCCGCCTACGGAGAAGACGACTGGACGGCGCGGGCCTCAGACCGCTTTCGGCAGATCTTTGAGACTGACTGCGAGGTATTCTTTGTCTTTAACGGCACCGCGGCGAATGCTCTGGCGATGGCGGCGCTGTGCCAGTCCTACCACAGCATCATCTGCCATGAGGTGGGTCATGTGGCAACCGACGAATGCGGCGCGCCCGAGTTTTTCTCCAACGGCTCGAAGCTGCTGACCGCCCGCGGCGAGCAGGGCAAGCTGACCGCCGCCGCCATAGAGGCGCTGATTACCAAGCGCAGTGATATTCACTATCCCAAGCCCAAGGTCGTGAGCCTGACCCAGGCCACCGAGGTCGGGACGCTCTATTCCCTGGCAGAGCTCCAGGCGATTCGCACAGTTGCCGACCGCCATCAGCTGAAGATTCATATGGACGGGGCCCGGTTTGCCAATGCGATCGCGGCTTTAGCGGTCAGCCCCGCCGACCTGACCTGGCGCAGCGGCGTCGATGTGCTCTGCTTCGGCGGCACCAAAAACGGCATGGCACTCGGCGAAGCCATCCTATTTTTTGACCGCTCCCTGGCTGAGGATTTTGCCTATCGCTGTAAGCAGGCCGGTCAGCTGGCTTCTAAAATGCGCTACATTTCAGCTCAGCTGCTGGGCCTAATCGAAACTGACGCCTGGCTCCACAATGCCCGCCATGCCAATCGCTGCGCTGCCTATCTGGCAGAAAAGATGACCCAGTTTCCCAACTTGCCGATCATGTTTCCCCGTCAGGCAAATGCCGTGTTTGTCAAAATGCCGCCGCCGATGATTCAGCAGCTCCACGACCGAGGATGGCATTTCTATACCTTCATCGGCGCTGACGGGGCGCGGCTGATGTGCTCGTGGAATACCACCTTTGAGCGGATTGACGAGTTTGTGGCCGATGTTAAAGACGTCGTCGCCCAGACCGGTTTGGCCCAAGCCAGTCGGGATAGTGATACCGCCGCAAGTTATGCCACGCTCTGACACTAAAATAAACCCATTCCTCGACTCCCAACCGTCTTCAGAAATCACCCAGATAGCCATGTCCGACCTCCCCTCTCAGCATCCTTCCCGCCGCAAGCTACTGCAACGCCTGGGCCTGATGGGTGGCGCAGCGGCCCTAGCACCGGCCTTAAGGACTTTGATAGGGCGATCCGCTCCAGCTGTCCCCACCTCGTCGCCCGTACTGACGCAGCCCGCTGCCCTAGCGGCGACAGGCGTCAGTCCCCATCGGGTGGCTTTGATCAGCACGACAGACCGCGCAGCGGGGGTGCGCCGGGCCATAGCGCTGCTCCAGCCCGATAGCTTCAGCGGCAAGCGGGTGTTTATCAAGCCGAACTACAATACGGGCGATCCGGCTCCTGCGGCCACCGACCCAGCGGTTCTAGAGGCGCTAGTCCAGGAAATTCAAGGGGCGGGAGCCAGCCAGATTACGGTCGGCGATCGCTCCGGCATGGCCGATACGCGCAGTGCGATAGAGCGGATGCAGGTGTTTGCCCTGGCCGATCGCTATGGCTTCACGCCGATGGTGTTCGACGAGCTGGGTCGCGAGGACTGGCAGTACTTTCCGGCGGCGGGAACGAACTGGTCGCGGGGGTTTGCGATCGCGCAGCCCGTCCTGGCAGCAGACGCGATCGTCAACGCCTGCTGCCTGAAAACCCACCGCTTCGGCGGCCATTTCACCCTGTCGCTGAAAAACACCATTGGCATGGTCGCCCGCCGGGTGCCGGGTGACGGGCACGACTACATGCGGGAGCTGCACCGTTCCCAAAATCAGCGGCTGATGATCGCCGAAGTCAACAAAGCCTACCGCCCGGCGCTGAACGTGATTGATGGCGTTGACGCCTTTGTGAACGGTGGCCCTGACCAGGGTCAGCGGGGCCGGGCGGGCGTTATGCTGGCCAGCACCGACCGGATTGCGATTGATGCCGTCGGTATCGCCCTGCTGCGAATGCTGGGCACCACCCGCGAGGTCTCCAACGGCTCTATTTGGAGCCAGACCCAGATTCGCCGCGCCGCTGATTTGGGTCTAGGAGCGGTTAGCGCCGAACGGGTAGAGCTAATCACCGCCGATAGCGCCAGCGCCCAGATAGCCGAGCAGGTGAGACCTTTCCTGACCTAGCTGTTTAACAAAGGTTAACTCGGGCATCACCATCAATGCCTAACCTGACGGTGCCCATCACCCACCACAGACAGGCCGAAATGCCCTAAAGACTAGCCGCATCAGTCGAATGCATAGATATATTAGGTCATGCTAAAATGCGAGCATGAAAACAGCGCATCCAGATATCATTGTTGTCGGTCCTGATGGGGAATATTTGATTGTCGTTGAGGTCAAGCTTGGCGATAGTGATAGCCGTCAAAACGTTATTGATCTGAAGCAGCTTATGGCATCTACTGGCTGTTCAGTTGGGCTGTCTATATCTGGCGAGCGTGTTTTGCTTCTCCGCGACTCATTAGAGAAATCCTATGGTGAGTCAATTGATGTAGTTGGTGAAGCAAGACTTCCAGAATCTTTGCTACCACCTGCAGACGAACGGTGGAGAGGAGTTAAAGGACTTGAGTTTGAATCGCGAGTTCAAAAATGGCTTGAGAAACTAAAACTGACTGCCAACCTAGAAAGCTTTCCAGGTGATTTAAGAGAGCTTTTTGGAGAGCCAATTATGAGCCTTCTTCGACTTGGCGAAATTAGGGCTGCTGGACCCAGGTGGAGTAGGGTTGCTAGTTGAAGCCTAAGTCAGTTTTAGTCGAAACTAACTGGGTCGTAGATGTTGTTGCTCCAGCGCATTTGCAAAGCCCACAGGCTATTCAGCTGCTTCATCGGGCTGACGCTGGTGAGCTTATGCTGTTCGTTCCCGCAATATGCTTAGTGGAAGCTCGCGAAACGATACCTCGGCGGTTCACCCCACGATCTCGTTCGGAAGACTTACGTAAGTTTGTTCGATGGGCAAGAGAGGAAGGTCGAGTCAGCCCTGAGGATGCAAAAACGGCATTTCGAGTTTTTGACCAGTTTGATGGGTTAGTCGCCAATGAGCTGATAAAGGTTTCAGCGCGATTGGACGCTTTGGCAAAACACCCAGGGCTAAACGTTTTTTCACTCTCAGAGCCAATGCTAGAGCGCCAAGTAACTATTGGTGCGATGAATCTTTCTCTAAAACCCTATGACTTGGCAATTCTGTCGGCTGTGTTGGTTAAGTCTGAAGAATTACATCAAGAGGGACATGCCTGGGTTGGTTTTTGTGAATTAGATTCTGATCTTCAACCCTGGGACAAATTCGGTGCCCGGAAGCCTATTCTTAGCAATCTGTATCAGGAATCCCGGATATGGGTATATGGAGATTTTCTAATAGAAGAAATAGAAAAACTTCCCGATGGATGGACTCCTCTAGCCTAACAGCTTTTACTCAACTATCACCTCATAGACCAACCTGCCTGCTGTATGACACCCTGATCCTTCCGTGGGTTCATGAGGCGGCCCGACACTGCTCGGTTTCGCCTGCGGCTTTGAGCAGGGCCGAAAGCTGCTTGCGCATGAGGATGCCAGGCTGGTCCGAAGGCATGTGCTGCTCAGCGCTGAGGGCCAGCGGCGTATCGTAGTCGGTTGATTCTAGAATGGCTTTATCTTCCAGGGTGACCTGGCGGTCGAAGGCGATGATGTCGGCGGCGGGGGCATCGGCTTCGGTGTCGTTGCGGACGCAGAACTGGATAATTTGGGAGGCGTGATCGCTAATTGGCGTCGCTGCCGTAAAAATCAGATGCATCAGGCCATTGGGGTAGGTAATCTTGAGCGTTCGGCAGAAGGGCATGTACCAAATTTGCTCATTGGTCCGCAGCGTGGTTGCTGTCGCGATGCCTAAGTTTTTTTGCTGCTGAGGCGGGTTAGCGACGGGGACCTGAGTTTTCATGACTAGCCCCTGTTCGACTGGCGTAATTTCGAGGGAGGCAGGGATGGGCTGTTGTTTGTCGCCAAAGCTATCGGCGTGGACAAAGCTAAAGTGGGCATTATCGAAAGCGTTTTCCATCATCCGCAAGCCGCCGCAATGCCAGGTTTCATCAAACTGCGGGATGAGGCGATGGCTGGGATCTTCGGCTTCGAGAATGGGCGGAATTGGCTGGCGGGGCTGATCCGAGAGGCAAACCCAGACATAGCCATAGCGCTCGGCACAGCGAAAAGCCGGAACGCGATAGCTCGCCGGAATTTTAGCCTCCGGCTCGAACTGGGGAACGTTAACGCAGGCGCCATTGCGGTCAAAAGACCAGCCGTGGTAGGGACAGCGGATGCAGCCGTCGTGGGTAACGCCCTGGGAAAGCTGAGCAGAGCGGTGGCAGCAGCGGTCTGCGATCGCGCTCGGGCGACCTGCTGAATCCAACCAGATAGCAAGCTTCTGACCGAGCAATTGGAAGGAGCGGGGCCGATCGGGGAGAAGCTGGGAGCAAGGCATGACCGGATACCAGAAGTCCCTGAGGACGGGCTGTTGGGTGACTAGCATAGGAGAGTTCACACCGCTAAATAGGTCAAATAAATAGGCAAATCTACTGCTTATGGGGGATGCGACGACTCGGGGAAAGCGTCATGATAAGAATTAGACACTATGCTTGTAAACCGCTTTCGGATTGATCGTTTAGCTGCGGCCATTCGGTGCTGTTTAGATGATTGATTAATTTTCTCTGACGGGTGAAAGCTTTACGCTGCCCCCATCGGACGGCGGGTTTGCAGGCAAGCTGACCACTGATATCCGGACTTTATGCAATCTCCATCAACCGATCTTGTACGCACTTATCTTAAAGAAATTGGCCGTGTGCCGCTGCTGACTCATGAGGAAGAGGTGACCTATTCTCAAGCCGTTCAGCATTGGCTGAAGCTGGAAGAAGTTAAGTCAGAAGCTATAGAGCGCTTGGGTGACGATGGTTTAGAGGGCGCTGACGCCGCTGCAAATGCCGAGACTATCCGCAAGTCTTTCTCTCAGCAAGATTGGGCTCAGGCGGCTGAAATCAGCGTAGAGGAGTTGGAAAGCGCGATCGCGGCTGGGGAGCAGGCCAAGCAAAAAATGGTGACGGCCAATCTGCGTTTAGTCGTCTCGATTGCGAAGAAATACCTGAAGCGCAATCTAGACTTTCTGGACCTGATTCAAGAGGGCACCATTGGTCTGCACCGCGCCGTTGAGAAATTTGACCCGACTAAGGGCTACCGGTTCTCGACCTATGCCTACTGGTGGATTCGGCAGGCGATTACCCGCGCGATCGCGGTTCAAAGCCGTTCCGTTCGTCTTCCCATCCATGTCCACGAGCGTATCAACAAGCTGAGAAAGACCCAGCGCCAGCTGATGCAGAAATTGGGTCGTAAGGCGACCATTCCCGAGCTGGCTGAAGAGCTAGACACCAGCATTGAAAAAGTCAAGGGCAGTATTGCCCACGCCCGGCGAACGCTTTCGCTAAATCTGCTGGTCGGCGAAGACCAGACCACCGAGCTGGGAGAGATGCTAGAGGACGACGGCCCTTCGCCCGAAGACTACGCGGTGAAGCATTCTCTGAAGCAGGATTTAGGCAAGCTAATGTCTGATTTGACAGACCGCCAACGCTGCGTCGTGTCGCTGCGCTACGGCTTGGAAGACGGCAATCGGCTGACCCTCGGCAAAATTGGCGAACGGCTTGACATCAGCCGTGAGCGCGTTCGGCAGATTGAGCGGCAGGCCATGCGCCATCTGCGCAAGCATCGCTCGGTCGTGAAAGAATATCTGCAGTCAGTCTAGACCGAGCTTTCCAAAAACATTGAAAGAGGGGCATAGCGTCATCTGTGTCCCTCTTTTTTTTACGTATTCAATCGCGTTGAAATGTGCGATCGGATACGGTTTCGCCCGCCGCTCTATTTCTAAGATGCAGTAGAACTGGCGTTCAATACT
The DNA here is from genome assembly GCF_015207255.1 of Vasconcelosia minhoensis LEGE 07310. Classification (GTDB taxonomy): domain Bacteria; phylum Cyanobacteriota; class Cyanobacteriia; order Phormidesmidales; family Phormidesmidaceae; genus Vasconcelosia; species Vasconcelosia minhoensis. The sequence goes on along the minus strand of NZ_JADEXG010000097.1, from coordinate 4,800 downwards.
CTCTCGCCAGAACGATTTAACAGGCTTGGGAGCAGCGTTACAACATGTCAGATTCGGTCTTATTTTGGGGAATTTTAATTTTTCTCATTGCCACCCTGGGCATTGGCATATGGGCGTCCAAGCAAATTAAGGGCGACAGCGTCAACTATCTGGTCGCCGGTCGCGGTCTGATGCTGCCCCTAGCCGCTGCCACGCTGATGGCCCAGTCGGTAGATTCCAATGCCACCCTGGGCAACACCGACCTGGCCGCTGAATTCGGCTTTTGGGCCGGGGCCTCGCTGCCGCTTGGGCTTGCCCTCTGCCTGCTAATGACGGCTCTCTTCTTTGCCAAGCCGCTCAACCGGATGAAGCTGATCACGCTGCCCGACTTCTACCGGGTCAAATATGGCCGCACGACGGAATGGGTTTCTGCCCTCATCATGGTTTTAAGCTTTTCATTTTTGCTGGCAGGTAACCTAGTCGCGGGGGGCTATCTGTTTGAGACCTTCATGGGCACAAATTACACGATGGGCGTGATCCTGATTGCCGTAGTTGTCTTTGTCTATACGGTGTCGGGCGGGCTGTTTGCCGTGGCCTATACCGACGCAATTCAGGTTGCGATCGCGCTGGTTGGCTCACTCGCTTTGATTGGTTTCATCGCGGCTAATTTTGGGCTAGAAATTCCGGCGGGGCTGGGGCCAGCCGATCTGGGTCAGCTGACGAATCCGGCAGAGGGGGCGCTGATCAACTGGGCAACGCTGCTGGCGCTGGGCCTGGGCGACATCGTGGCGATTGACTTTATGGCCCGAGTCTTTGCTGCCGATAGCCCAGAAACCGCTCAGCGAGCCTGCTTCATTGGTTCTATCGGAACCGTGATTATTGGCGTTCCTTTCACGCTGGTCGCCCTCTCAGCCGGGCGAATTTTTGAGGAAACCGGCGTCACTCCCGATGGCCCGGTGCTCTATGCGCTGCTGCAAGATGTGGCTCCAACGCTCTTGGGTCTGCTAGTAATTGTCGCCATTCTCTCAGCATCGCTTTCAACTGGAGATGGCGCTATCCTCGGCACCTCCTCAGTGATTGCCCACAATGTCATCGGCATTCGCCATACGGATCACAATGCGGCGGGCGACCGGCTGCTGATGATTACCCGGCTGATGGCGGTGGTGATTACGCTGCTGGGCATTTTCTTTGCCCTGCGCGTACCTGAGACCGGCACGCTGCTGGTGCTGGCGTTTGACATTGGCTTTGCCGGGCTGCTGGTGCCCTTGGCGGGCGGCCTATTTTGGCCCAAGGCGACCCGAGAGGGGGCGCTAGCCTGCATCATTTTGGGCTCGCTGACCCGACTCGTATTCTTTGCCCTAGTGCCGACGACCTACGGCGTAGAAAATACGCTTCTCTATATTCCCAACGACATTTTTACGCCCGACTTTGACGGTCTGCCCACCCTGATTAGCCCGCTGGTGGGCCTGGCCGCGTTTGTGATTATCTCCAACCTGACCTATACGCCCGCTCGACATCGAGAGCTACAGGCAAACCGGCTGCAGCGGCTGTAGTTCAGTTTGGGCCTGCGGACAGAGGCGAATCGGATCGACCTGGCGCAGGTAGTCCTGGACCGCTTCTGAAGTCATCTAACCGATTTGAATCGCGGATGGCGGTAAGCCCATTGCCTGCTGTGCCACAATTGCGGCATTTCCTAGCCCGCAGGCCATTCCCCAGGAGCCGGTGCCCGCAATCAGAAAGCCCGTTACAGTAAAAGAGGAGCATAGGCCTCCAGAAACGGGGTCTAGGTTTGCCATTTACCGATTCTCTTCGAGCGCTCCATCGGCGTCGCTACTTTATTTAAACTCTGCGGTGCATCCGCCAGCGGTCTTTGCCCTGCTAGATGTCTTACTGAAAACTCGGCTCTAGGCCAATATGATTGAATTCTTTCTGGCAAATCCCATGATTCAGCTAAGAGCGGCCACAGAGCAGGATATCCCTAGTCTGCTAGAAATCTATAACGATGCCATTCTCAACACCACGGCGGTATACAGCTATGACCCCGTCACGCTCGCGGAGCGTCTCGCTTGGTTTAGAGCAAAACAACAGAAAAAGCTTCCCGTTTTAGTCGCCGAACAATCTACAGGCATAGTTGGATTCAGCACCTACGGCCCATTTCGGGCCTGGGACGCTTACCAATACACGGTCGAAAATTCTGTTTATGTTCATCCTGACTGTCGCGGCCAGGGCATCGGCAAGCAGCTCCTTTCTGCCCTAATTGAACAGGCCAAGATAGCAAAAATTCACGCTATGGTTGCGGGCATTGACGCTACCAACGCGGCGAGCATAGGCCTGCACAGCCAATTTGATTTTGTTCAGGTTGCCCACTTCAGAGAGATAGGCTATAAATTTGACCGCTGGCTCGACCTAGTCTTTATGGAGCGGCTATTGTAAAGGCTGAATCCACACAGAAACGCCTTAACGCACGGTCAGCGTGGGTCGATGCTTTTTACGCTTTTCTGAGCTGGTAGGAGAGACGAGCAGAGAATTATTGTCGACAGGGCTGGGAGCCGTAGGAGGAGACTGCTGAAGTTCCCAAACCTTGAGCATAATCAGATATTCGTAAAACGCCTGGAGGACGCACCAAGTAAAACCTGCGCGCCCGTCCAAGCAGCCGCCTAAAAAGAAATACATATAAACAAATCGGACCAGCGGTCGGCAGGGTAGCCGCAGGGAGAGGTCCTTCAGCGCGCGTCGTCGTTCAACCTCGGACTTACCAGAAAACAGGGCTCGCCAGTTGACCCGACCTTCTGAAAGCTGTCGTAGCGTTTCAGTTGCTTCGTCGGTCGAGTAGCGGTTGTGCTTCTCAATCCAGCGGCTAAAGCCTTTACCACAGGTGTAGTGGGGATAGGTCTCTTGCAAAAAACCCTGGGTACCCTCGCAAACCTCCCGTTCCGTATGGCCGTAGTCGCTAAACCAGACCTGCTGCTTATCGAATAGCCGCAGCTGGTAGCGCGGATACTGGGTGCTGTGGCGAATCCAGCGGTTCATAAACATTACCTGCTCGGCCACGTAGTAGCCCGTATGTTCGCCCGACTTCGCCGCCGCGACGCATTCTTGAAAGAGGGCTGGCGTCATCAGCTCGTCGGCTTCCAGAATGTAGACCCAGGGATGTTTGGTAGGAATATTTTGCAGCATCCAGGTGCGCTGCTTGCCGTGACTTTCAAAGGCGTGCTGTACAACCCGCACCGGATAGCGGCTGGCAATGTCTACGGTGTGATCGCGGCTAAACGAATCGACAACCACGACGTCGTCTGACAGCAGGGCCGACTCGACGCAGGTCGCAATGTCCAGCTCTTCATTATAAGTCAGGATAAAAATCGAGAACATAGGGTCCCTAAAAGGTCAATCGCCAGTCCAGATTGGCATTACAGTGGGGTAAAAGCGCGGTGGAAGGGTTCATGCCTTTGTCTCGCCCTTTACAGTTTTACGATTCCGAGGGTGAGTTAGATTTCAAATTTCGATGAAATTATAGTCTTCACTATAAAGCTCAGGAAACGCCTGGCGCTTACGAAACCCTACGGAACTGGCCTGGTCAACACTGTTTCTGCTTCGGCAAAACTACTGATACACCGTTTCGTCCTCGGCCTGCCAGGCCGGGTCTACTAGACAGATAAACACCAGCGGCTGCTTGCCATCGTTGCGGATAAACTGCCGGGCCTGGGGCGGAATGTAAACGGCATCGCCAGGTTCTACTCGCTGAACCTCTTCGTCAATGTGCATTTCTCCCTGGCCGCTGAGGATGTAGTAGACCTCCGACGTAGTCAGAGCATGGGGTACTGAGGTTTGACCGGCGGGGACGACCGCATGGGCTAGGCTGTAGCGCAGCGCCAGCGGCTGCTTATCGGGATGCAGCAGCTCCCGCAGCCGAGTGCCATCGCCTGCCACAAACTCAGGGCAGTCCATCAGCTTACGAACTAGCATAGAGAGCCTTCAGCTACTGGAGGGCCGAGCGCGAAGGTTCATAATCGGCGCAGCCAATAGCCTCTTCTGAAAGCGCTGATAGCGGATGGACTGGGCATTTGAGATGGTAGTCGCGGGTAAAAAAGGTGCAGTTGGCGCAGGGTACCCGGTGCATTTTTTGCGCCCGACCCACGCCATCCCGCACGGCGCTGATTAGATTCCAAAGCACCAGAACGACGATGGACCAGGCCAACACAAAGCAAATCGACGTCAGAAACGGACGGAGCCAAATGACAAACTTGGCCATGAATACAAATGCGAGCTGAAGGGCCTGGTCCATAGGTAAGCGGTTGTTTTGCGAATCGGCTGCATAGAAGATCCTAAAACAAAAAAAACGTTAGGGCAGCGCGTTACAAAACTGTAACAAGGTGATATGAACCGTAATGATTAAGCTTGCCTAAGCCAAAGGCTTTAGGGCTGAGTCGAGATGCCGAGCCGCAGCCCTTCTACCGTGCGCAGCTGGTCCATCACGGTCACAACCTGGCCATGGGAGGTCTGCTGATCGGCGCGAATGGTCACCAGCGCCGGCTGACCGGGAGCCAGCAGCGCTTTCACTTCGGCCGGTAGCTTGTCTAGGTCAACCGACTTTTCATTGAGATAGAGGTCTCCAGCGGCGGTCAGGGTCAGAGTCAGGTCAACCTGCTCCTGCCGGGCCGACGTGGCCGCCTGGGGCAGATCGACCGGCAGCCCCTGGGCGCGGGTTAGGAACAGCGACGACAGGATGAAAAAGGCCAGGATCGCAAACATCACATCGATCATGGGCAGGATGTTGATGCTGAGGCGGGGGTCTTCGGTTTCGTCGGGGAGGCGCATGGAGGG
>NZ_JADEXG010000096.1 GCF_015207255.1 Vasconcelosia minhoensis LEGE 07310 | reverse complement strand
GCTGCGGCTGAGTCTGCGCCGGTTGCCCTGACGGCTCCTGCTATCAACGCCTAGGCTTAGCGTGGGCCTCGCCGCGAGGTCTGAATAAGTGAAGGCGAAAAGCTCTTCCCGCCTGGGGAGGGCTTTTCGCGTTGAGGTGAGTGCAAATTTGCGAATCCAGAATTAGGTCCTTCATACTAGGACACAAGCTAAAACACAGATTCTAGAAGCTAAGCCGCTTTTCCCTCCCCGGTTTCGTCGGAGCGCAAAGCCTTTCGAGTACCAAAACTTTGCGCTAGAACAAGGTCACTAACGGGCTTGAGAATGACTATGCCAAACTTTCCCCCGCCCCGCCTTCGCCTCTGCTTAGATACCGCTGACGCCTCAGCCTGGCAGACCTGGCTGCCCATAGGCCTCTTCTACGGTGTTACCTGCAATCCGCTGCTGCTAGAGCAGGCCGGAGTACCCTGCACGGTGGCCACACTTATTACCCTAGCCGAGCAGGCGTTTGACTTGGGCGCAAAGGAGATACAGATACAGACTTGGGGTGATTCGACGGCGGATTTAGTCGAAACGGGTGAGCGGCTGGCCGCAATTGACCGGCGGGTGGTGGTGAAGATCCCAATCACCCGCGAGGGAACAACGGCAGCGGCGCAGCTGATTAGCCGCGGGGCGAGGGTTACCCTAACGGCAGTGTATGCCGTCCATCAGGTCCTGATTGCAGCGGCGCTGGGAGCAGAATATGTCGCTCCCTACCTAGGCCGAATTACCGATGATCAGGGCCGCGACGGGCGGGCTGACTTAGCCGCTATGCAGCAGGCCCTCAGCGGCGTCGATAGCTCTACGCGAATTCTGACCGCTAGCATTCGCCAGATTGAGGATATTGTCTTTCTAGCTCAGCAGGGACTCGATACGTTTACGGTGTCAGCCGCGATCGCGGCTGCCTTCTTTGATGTTGCCGCCACCCAGAGCGCCACCGAGGACTTTGAGCGGGCCGCTCGCAAGATGAGCTCATTGCCTTAAACAATCAACGCATTCTCCTCAGGTAAGAGAAAAGAAATTAACTTTTTCCTCCCATAGAATTTATATAACTTCATTAAAATTCGTTATTATATTTAACATAAGCATTGTTAATCCCAGAATTCACCCATGACTATCAGTTCTCTCCTCACCACCCTCTTTAAACCCAACGTTGTGCCCAACTGGCGATCGCAGACCGCCTGGGCTATCCTTCGGGCCGTCGTTGGCATCATGATGATTCACAACGGCCTTGAAAAGCTCGCCAATATCGAAAGCTTTGCCGAAGCCTACGTTTCCTATATTGGCCTGCCTTTCCCTATCTTTTTTAGCTACGTTGCCGCCTTCACTGAGCTCATTGGCGCGCCGCTCGTGATCATCGGACTGTTTACCCGTCCGGCAGCATTTGGGCTGTTCAGCACCATGTGTGTAGCGATGTATCACCACATCAAGGTAGCGGGTCTCAGCATTCCCTACCTGGAGCTGTCTGCTGTCTATGCGGCCTGCTTTCTCTTTTTAGCTGCCAACGGTGGAGGCCTATTCTCAACCGACGCGCTGATTATCAACTGGTTGGATAATAGTGCCCTGACAACCGAAAATAAGCAGACCATGCGGCTGGAAAAAGCTTACACGGGTTCAGAAGCAGAAGCCGCTGCGGCTAAGTAGATAGCGGCGTCAGGTTTATCAGTTTGAGGCGGTTTGCTACTCTAGTCTCGATCAGGTGCTACCTTAACCATGCCACCCACTCATCCTCTAGCATCTTCGCCCTCCTCGATCCATGGTTGCTCACGCCGCAAAATTCCAAGGTCAGTCTGCGCTCCTCTCTCAAGAGCTACTGACCTACTACCGAGCCGTCAGCCAGTCTACTCTCACGGTCGTAGACCTTGAAACAACCGGCTCTCTGGCCCATAACGCCCGTGCGATTGAAGTTTCGATCCTCCAGGCCAGCCTAGAAGACGGCATTCAACAGCAGCAGACCTATTTGATTAACCCTGGCCTCAAGGTGCCGCCTTTTATCACTAAAATTACCGGCATAACCACTGAGATGATTGCTTCTGCCCCCTCTCCTCAGAAAGTTTGGCCGATGTGCCGGCCGCTGCTAGAGCAGGGCACCCTTACGGCCCACAACCTCGACTTTGACTACGGCTTTATCCAGTCTGAATATAAACGTCTCAAAACCCGGTTTTACCGACCGCCGCTAAAGCGGTTTTGCACCGTGCAGCTCTCCCGTCTACTGCTGGCGGACCTACCTTCCCGCAGTTTGCCGAACCTAGTCCAGCATTTCGGCTTTAACGTCGGTACCTCCCACCGAGCCGAGGCCGACACTCACGCCTGTTGGCTGCTAGCCCAGCACCTGCTCCGCCAGATCCGACAGGAACCCGACGAGCTTATCCTGAAACGCTTTGGTCAACAGTGGATTCGCCTCCAGGATGCCGCTAAGATTCTCAGCTGCCGCAAAGAGGAAGCTCAGCAGCAGCTCGCCGGTGTCGAGCAGCGCCTTTCGCAACGCAGTAAGCTGCCCCTCTATCGGCGCTGGGGCGTCGAGCAGATGTATTACGAACGTTCCGGGCAACAGCTATCACTCATGGGAGAGGGTCTCTCCTAAGGAGCTCAGGACTTCCTGTCCGTTTTTATACCCGCTGGTTTGCCCATTTTCGTGGCCGCTGATGGGAACCTCCGACGGCATTGGCAGCTCCGCTTCGCGAGCAAATCGGGCTTCTTCCACCGGCTCAATGCTGTGAAACTTACGAAAATCGATTACCCGCCGTCCGCCGGGAGCCCGGTGCAAAATATCGACAAAGCGATAGTTCCAGAAAATATCTCCAGCCCGAAACTCGTGGCGAGCGTGGATGGTCTGAGACAGGGTTTCATCCAGGCCCGTAATCGTCACAATAATTTGAGCATTGTCGCGGTGCAAGGTATCAAGCGTATCGCTGTAGAGGGGGCTCGACTGAGTCAGCTGATGCATCGCCGTCCAGGTCAGGCTAAATAGGGGCGTATGCGATCGCACCAGGTCTAGGTCGTAGAATCGCCGCATCCGTTCTCCTTCCTGGCTAATCTCATCACGCACCAGGGTCACCCAGAGCTGAGCTTCCAAAATATAGTTTTTTCGCTTATTCGCCGTGCGAAACTTCAGCGTCGGCGTCCCGTTAAAGGGCGCGACTACTGCGACATTGCTGAACAGCATCCGGGCCGTTGGAATTGAGAAGCGAGCAAACACTAACCCCGTCGTTGCCGCAATAAAAAATAGGCTGATCAGGGCTTCGATCACGACGAGCCAATGGGCGTAGATATTGGTCGGATACATTGCCCCGTAGCCAATCGAGGCCATGGTTTGAATGCTGAAGAAAAAAAGTTCTAAAAAATAGGCCGGGTCGCTTTCGTCAACCGTCGCAATTCCGCCGCCCAGGCTATAGGCGATCGCAAACAGCGCATTCACCAGCAGGTATAGGGCACTGGTCAGAAAGATAAACGCGGGCCAGGGCATGGTCAACAGCAGGTGGTAGAGATCGCCCCAGTAGGAGTGGGGATCGCCTAGCCGCTCAACTTCAGGGTAGGAGCGCTTACCAAGGAAAAATTGCCGGGATGCACGACGTAGCTGAGGCCGCATGGTCTCTCCTGAGGTAGGGTTGGAATTGTCAAAAGCAATGGCCTAGCAAACCACCAAGCGCTGGATAGGGTCTGGCGTCAGGTCAATCAAAAATAGGGCAAGATGAGCCAGGAACTTTACTAAAGATAACAATTCCTATAGCTTGTCACAATTCTCTCGGCAAAGATAGGCCGGTTCAAGCCGCTGGCCCCATCTAGAGAAAATAGCGGGCGGCTGCGGTAGGATACTTGCTGGGATTCAGGTAGCGGGGATTCGTTCATGTACCAGACCTCTGACGTTGGGTTTAGTTTCGCGATCGCGGTTTCGCTCTGGGCCTGTCTGTCAACTGCCGGGCAGGCCGCCCTACCCTTGCCCTCAGCCCATCCAGCGGGCAGCGGCTCAGACCTAATCGCCATTGCCCTCAGCCGTCGCAGCCTGCGGCAGGGAGACCAGGGGGCAGACGTGATTGCGCTCCAGCGCTACTTAGCCAGCAACGACCTCTTTCCCTACGTCGCTGATGGATTCTACGGGTCTACGACAGCCTCAGGCGTCAGCACGTTTCAGCGAATTCGAGAGCTGCCCGCGACTGGTATCGCCGACAAGCAGACGCTCAGCGCCATGGGCTTTGACCTCCCTCGTCGCGCCACGACCCCTGACCCCGCCCGGTTTGAGCCCGCTACCCGCGCCCTCTCCACTGACCGATTGGTCCCCGGGAGTAGCGGCAGTAGCGTCGCCAACCTGCAGCGGCAGCTGAACGACTATGGCATTTACGTTCCCATTGACGGCGAATATGGCAGCAGCACGGCCCAGGGTGTACGCACATTTCAGCGCGTGCGGGGGCTCAACGTGTCGGGTACCGCAGACCGGGAAACGCTGCAGGCGCTGGGCTTTTCGCTCCCTCGGCTGCCCTATGTCGCCGCTGTACTTGGAGACGAAGATCAGCTGGCCCAGGTGCGGCGATTTTTCCCCGGTGCCTTTATAGACGGCTCAGGCCGCCGCGAATTTATTAACATCGGTGCCTTCTCTGACCGCTATGCCGCTCAGGCTCGCACCGAAGCGGCCCTGGCCCGAGGTTTTAACGCTCGCCTACTCTACGACTAGCAGTTCCAGTTAGCCCCCTCTAACTTTGCGTCGCCAGATAGCTGAGCTGAGAACTGGCATTCACCGCGAGCAGCTCACCCAGCTTCAGCAGCTGAATGAAGGCCAGCTTTTGCTGCTCTTCGCTCCAGTCCTGGGCCAGGGTAGCGGTCATTCCGGTGGGGCTGCTGATGTACTCGTAGTAGAGCTCCTGCGCCCGAGCCAGCGAAAGCCCCAGTCCTAAATTCTGGCCCAGCTGAATCAGCCGACTGAGCCCCTCTACGGTAGCCGCGATCGAGTTGATCTCAAAATCCTTCAGAGCCTGCCAGAGGATCCGGGAGATCAGCTGCTCCATTGTTTGCTGAACGCCGGGCAGCTTCAGCTGCGAGCGAAAATGACTGGCTTCGATCGCAATCCCCTCCAGCTCGCCGACATAGCCGATGGCGATATTCAGCACATTGCCCTGGGGATCGCTAATATCCTGCTCTAGCGACTGAACTACGCTTAAGGCCCGATGGCTGAGGGCAATGTCGGCGGCTACCTGAAGCTCCTGCGGCACCGCTAAGCGATCGCGGTGGAAGGCCATCAGCACCCCATAGTTATCCCGGTAGACCTGATTGTAGAGCTGATTCAGGCGCTGGAGCGTCTCCTGGCTGAGCAGCCGCATGATCCGATGGCGCTCCTCAGGAAAGAGGTTTTGCAGCGTGTAGGACCGTTCGCCGAAGCAGCGGTTGATCGCCAAAATGGTCTGTGCCACGCTGGCACTGCTGAAAGCATCCATCACCTGCGTCTTGGCCCGTCCGTAGGCCGCCCGGCTTTTGATCGACTGAATGCCGCAGTGAAAATCCCAGCCGCCCAGATGCAGCACGGCAAAGGCCAGCGTGGTTCGATCCTGAGTCACCTCTGACACCAGCTGCACCTGCCCCATTGCCAGCGTCAGCGAACCCATCGGCTGGAGCTGATAGTCCTTTTGATGGATGGTGTAGCAGTAGAGCCGCTGCTCTCGCCGGTAGGTGTCGAACAGCGAGGTCATGGCATAGTGGGCCACCACCTGCTCAGGACTCACTCGGGCCGGCGTCACCAGCTCGCGGTAGACCCCGGCCCCGTCTTTGAAATGGGCCACATTGCTCGGGGCTAGCGCAATCCGCCGCACAAACTCCGCCTCCAAAGCCTGTCCTGAAACTTCCTCGGCCAGCTCAATCGCCCGGCTGGCATAGCGCAAAATCTGAGTACCCTCAGGCCGCGACAGTTCGTCAAAAAACCAGCCGCAGCTGGTGTACATCAGCAGCGTATAGCGCTGCATCTCCAGCAGCCGCAGCGCATCGACCCGCTCAGCCGGGTTCAGCTTGTGGTGCTGATGCTCGTTCAAAAACCGGTTCACGTTGCGCGGGCTGCGATCGCCAATCACCTGCACATAGGCATCTCGCGCCTGCCAGGGATCGCGCAGCAGCTCAGCGCCAAATTCGAGATACAGCTCCGCCAGCCGATCCCGCAGCCAGTCCAGGGTCTGCCGCAGCGGGCGCCGCCAGTCCTGCTGCCAGCCGCCGCCGCCGCCACAGCCGCAGCTGTCCTGCCAGCGGTCTACTCCATGGGAGCAGCTCCAGGCCGTGACCGGCTTCAGCTCCACTTCCCAGGTGGGCGGACAGAGGCTGAGATATTGGGCATAGCTGATTACCCGCCAGCCCCGCTGGGCAAACTCATGCACCAGCGCATAGGCCAGCGCTTTTTCGGCCCCGCCCCGGTGGTGACCAAAGGTCTCCCCATCCGTCGCGACCGAGATCAGCTGAGCGCGGTGGGGTTCGTCCCGTACCGCCTGCCCCACCCGCCCGGCAAATTGCTGTGAGGAGCTGAGCACGTCGTCGAAGCCAATGTCGCCGGAGATCGGTCCGTCGTAAAAAAAGATGTCAATCGCGTTCTGGCCGTCGGGCTTGCCGGGGACATAGCAGCGATAGGGCCGGGTGGGGTCGATATTGCCGTCTCCTACCGTCTGCCAGTCGGCCTGACCCATCTCGCGACAGCGCTCTGCCTGGGACGGGGCCAGGATGATAAACCGGATGCCCTGGTCAATCAGCACGCTCAGGGTCTCCACGTCCACCGCCGTCTCCGCCAGCCACATGCCCTCGGGATCGCGGCCAAAGCGCTTTTGGAAATCGGCCTTGCCCCAGCGCACCTGAGTCAGTTTATCGCGCTGATTGGCCAGCGGCAAAATGATGTGGTTATAGACTTGGGCGATCGCGTTGCCATGGCCGTTGTGGCGATCGCAGCTGCGCCGATCGGCCGCCAGAATCCGCTGGTAGGTCTCCAGATCGTGACGTTCCAGCCAGCTCATCAGCGTTGGGCCAATATTAAAGCTGATGTAGTCAAAGTTGTTGACAATCTGCACCACCTCGCCCCGCTCATCTAGAATCCGAGCAAAAGCGTTGGGCCGGTAGCATTCGTGCAAAATTCGCTCATTCCAGTCGTGAAACGGCGCCGCGCTGGGCTGTCGTTCCACCGCAGCGAGGTAGGGATTTTCTCGCGGCGGCTGATAGAAATGGCCGTGAATGCAGACGAATACGCCCGTTTGCGTGGAGGCTTGCCCAGACTCAAACCCAGCCTCCGCAGGGGAGAACGATTGAGACTTAGCCATAGATTAAGGGGATTAAAAACTCTAGTAGTAATCAGCCGTCAGAGCTTGCCTACCAGCGATCCCCAGTTCTTTGAGAACCGACCAGAGACAAAAGACGGAAATACTTAGACTCAGTCAGTAATGGTATACCGATGCCCCAGAAAATGCCAGTTGGGTTCACAATATTTGAATATGAACCCATTGCCATAAACGTTGGCTCATAGACACGCGCTCGTTTACAGTCCTGTAATATAGCCCCTGAAAATTCTGAAACTGTGAGCTTCAAGCCTGCAAATTGTGACAATTCCTCCGCTAGCCAGGTTGTCTGTGCCCTCTATGAGGCAATCAATCGGCGCGATGTGGAGGCCGCGATCGCGCTAATCGACGAGCAGTGCCTCTACCAAGACCTCAATTTCCCCAAACCGCACCAGGGCAAGGCAGCCGTTCGGGAACTATTTGAAGCCTCCTGCAAAAGCGTGCCGGCAGATTTTCAGTTTGTGATTGATCAGGTTGCCGGCGAGGGCCTTTCTGCTGGAATGCTATGGCACGTTCAGATTGACGGCATCCCATTTCCCAACGGTCGCGGGTCGAGCTTCTATCGGCTCTCGCCTGAGACAGGCCTGATTATCTTTGCTCGGGATGTCGTGGAGCCGCCGCTGAAGCCTGGAAAAGCCGCTTTCGTCCTAATTCGCGCCGTTTCGCCGCTGGTCAGGCGGTTTCTGGCATCCTCCGATGATTCCGACCCCAGACCTGAGCAGGAGCGGTCTGAATCGCGATCGTGGCTATCTATTAGCTTTTGGCTGCTGACGGCGATCTACGTCTATGTTCTGCTGCTCTCTCCGCCGGGACAGCTGCTGCCGGGGGCGCCTATTTGGGCCATCCGACCCGAAACCCTTCGGGAAATTCTCAACGAATCGCTCAATTTCTTTTTTGTCCTGCCCATCCTGGACTGGCTGGGCCTGGCTTCAGCTCCTGAGGTGCATCCCACCAGCCAGGCCTTCTTCAATTTCGCAGAGGCCTGGATTTTCATGTTCCTGCCGCTGCTGCTGTGCGATCGGCGCGGTCGGCGACTGCCCAAAGTTGCGATCTGGGGCGCGGCCATGTTCCTGACCAATGTCTTTCTCATGCCCTATATGGCGCTGCGCCAGAATGCCCCCACGCCATTGCCAGAACCGCCGCAGAAGGGGCCGCTGGCTCGCACCTTTGGCTGGACGGGAATCGCTGTAGGCGCGATCGCAATCCTCTGGTTCCTTACCGCCCAACCAGAAGCAGGCGAGCTCAGCCAGCGCCTCCAATACTTTATCGAACAGGTCCAGACCGATCGCGTCACTATCGCGTTTTGCGTTGATTTGGTCCTATTTGGACTCTTTCAGGCGGTGCTCATGGGAGCCGTGATCCCATCTGGCCGTCAGCTCCGGGGGCTGCGGCTGATTCCCTTTTGGGGGCTGGCGATCTGGCTGATTCTCTAGTCGATCTGGTCACACACGGTTTGAGCCACGCTTTCCGAAATAGCGCCCGCTTCGACTAGGTTTGCGATCGCCTCCTCCCGTCCCAGGCTAGCAACCCGCGCCGCAATTCGCCGCTCAAACTGCTGCACCGCTGCTGAATGGCGCTGGGCGCAGTCGGTCAGACGGGCTTGGGCAGTTTGGCTGGCCTGGGTATAAAAATCCAAGCAGGCTGCCATCAGTCGAGCCGCCTTTTTTTCGCCGTAGATTAGCTCACGGAGCCGGTCCAATACCGACTCGCTAATTTGAGCAATGGCCAAATCGCACTCATATTCTTCGTTTGAGAACTTCAGCGACTGCTGCCGTCGCCAGCGTGTCGTGGGCAAGAGCTGGCGCAGCCCTTTGATCAAGGAATATTCCAGCCGGGTCATCAGGGTTGTTGGCGCTAGGGCTGGAGGCGGCAGCTGCCCAGCCAGAACCGCATCCTGACGAATACTCACGCCCACCTCCAAACGCAGCAGCGCCGCTTCTGAAATAAAGCCCTGGTCATGCAGCCGCCTGTAGCCCTTTTGTTCGATCATCAGCGCCTGTAGCCACATCGCCTGGTTGAGCATCGGCAGATCCTTTTCTAGCGACTGCCAGAGATCGTTGAGCTGTTGGCTAGCCCTATCGAGGGCCTGCTGCGACTGCTGCCGCTCAGCATGGATTTCACCCTCATGGCGACCGGCGAGCGGGTGAAAGTGATCTAGCGCCTTCAGGGCTCTTTGATGCGCTGCGCTCAGCGCTTCGGCTTGCTCAATCTGGTCGAGTATGGTCGGTTTATCTAACCCCAGCCGACGCACCAGCCAGCCAATCGTCGTCCCTGGGATGAGCAGCGTAAATAGCGCTACCCCCAGCGTTAGAGCAATGACGAAATCACGGGATACCTGCGCTGGGTTAAGGCTGAGCGCCAGCGCCAGTGCTACTGCTCCGCGCAGGCCACCCCAGAAAAGGATCGCCTGCTCAGGCCGATTCACCGTCGGTGCCGCGTGAAAGCGGTTAGTCAGCGGTAGCAATCCGAAAATAACGATAGCTCGGGAGAGAAAGACCGCCGCGATCGCGACGCCTAGCCCCAGTCCCAAGGCCCCCATGCCATCGACCTCGCCCAGCACCTTTGCCGTTGCAATCCCCACTAGCAAAAAGATCAGGCTGTTTGCGAGAAACGAGATATATTCCCAAAATTCTTTTAAGAAACTGCGCGTTTCGGGCTTGAGCTGTAGTGAAATCAGCCAGCTGGTGACCAGGCCAGCGCTGACTACGGCAATCACGCCCGAAATATGTAGAAAGTGCTCTGCTAGAATGAACACCCCATAGGCCAGGATTAGCGAAAACGTGCTTTGAATTAGCGGTCGGCGCTGGGCCAAACTCAGCAGATAGCTCGCTAGCCAAGCCGCAATGACGCCTACGAGGATGCCGCCAAAAAATGAAACGAAGAACTCACGGCCACCCTGGGTAATCAGGCTGCCGTCAACCGGCGCTGTCACCGCAGCTAAAATCAGATTAAAGATGACAATCGCGGTTGCATCGTTGAGTAGGCTTTCCCCTTCCATCAGCACGACCAGCTGCTGAGCCACGCCTAGCTCTTTAAACAGCGCCACTACTGCCACTGGGTCGGTCGCCGAAATCAGCGCCCCAAACAGCAGGCTCTCTGTCCAGCTCAGCGAAGTCAGACTCGCCATCATCGCGCCTACGACCCCGGTTGCAATCAGCAGTCCCGGAATCGCTAACGTCAGCACCGGCCCAATATTCCGCATCAGCAGCCGAGCATTCAGATTGAGCGCAGACTCAAACACCAGCGGCGGCAAAAACAAAAATAAAATAGCGTCGTGAGACAGTTCTAAATTGACCAGCAGCGTCTCTTCGGGAACGCGATCGCCAACCAGCCTAATCAAAAAACCTACGATGACCAAGCCGACCGTGTAGGGAAAATGAATTCGCTTCAGCCCAATTGCCGCCAGACAGGCAACCAGCAGCAGCCCTAAGATCGTAATCTCAAACGTCAGCAGCGGAAATTCCATGGGCAGAAACTGGCTTCAAACGGGGATGCTTATCTGCCAGAATACTACTGGACTGATATCTTCGATTCGAACTTAAGTAGGTTAGCCCAATTGTTTGCAAGACCTGCTGTACTTTGGCCTCGCCCTCACCCCAAACCCCTCTCCCGCGGGGCTACCGTGTATACACAAATCGGAGCATGGCAGAGTATCGCAGATTGCCCTCAGGAGTCTAATTAGGTTCACTAACTTAGAGCGGTGCAGCCAATATTCTCAGCTTATTCTTATCATCCTCGGCTGGCTGATGAAAAAAAGCGACAAACTATAGGTTGGCTGCGCATGGTGGGTACTATCTAATGTATAGGGTCTATCAGTCCTCATAAATCTAATCTAGTTTGATTCCAAAACAGGTCAAAGTCCTATGAAAAAGCCCAATTTTTTGATCATAGGCACCATGAAGGCTGGTACGACCTCTATCAGCAACTACTTATGTCAGCACCCCCAGGTTTATATTCCTCGAAAAAAAGAGCTTTACTTCTTCGCTTTTGAAGACAAGCCGCCCCATTATCAGGGGCCAGGGGATGACGACGCGATCAATCAAGCAGCTGTTACAGATTGGAAGACCTACTGCGAATACTTTGAAAAAGCTAAAACCGCAACGGCTGTTGGGGAAGCCTCTACTCCCTACCTTTATCTGCCTCGAGCATTGGAACGGATTCAGCACTATATTCCTAACGTCAAACTCATTACCATCTTACGAAATCCTATCGATCGCGCCTATTCAAGTTTTTTGCATACGAGTATGGCAGGGCGAGAACCCTTGACAGACTTTGCCCAAGCGCTATCAGTAGAGAACAGCCGGATTCAGCGAAATTGGGCATGGACCTGGCATTATAAAGCAATGGGATTTTATCACGCGCAGGTTCAACGATATCTAGAACAGTTCTCCCCTGGCCAATTTCGAATTTATATTTATGAACAAGATATTCTTCAAAATTTGACGAGTACTTTAGCCGATATTTATCGGTTCCTTGAGGTGGACCCGAGCTTTAATCCCGATATTTCAACTCAATACAATAAAACTGGACTCCCCAATTCGCGGCAGCTGCATCGCCAACTCATGGCCCAGAAGAGTTTGCCTAAGCAGCTAGTCAGAGCAGTGCTGCCGATGGCGTTTCGTAAACGACTCAAACAAGCGCTTTGGAGCTGGAACTTTAAAAAGCCTGGCGTTGAAACTGCGCTACGCCGGCAACTCGCTCAGGAGTACCAAGAGGATATTACCAAACTACAGGACCTGATCAGCCGCGACCTCTCTGATTGGCTACGGGTTGAAGAATAAGAACTCGAAAATCAAGCCGAGAAGCAACCTCATCGCTCCTCTTCCCAGTAATAGAAAGCAGCTTCCAAATCTCTAGACTCCTTTAGGCGGCAATCGCCACCCTACCCTTCAAATAGTAGTCAACTCCGGCTTTGTTGCATGAATTGAGAAAGGGACAGGGGTTTCCCATCTCGGTCGTTTTCTAGGCTGCAACGCGGTAGCTATCAGGCATTCCGAGCTGCGTCATCCGGTTGAGCGCCTTACATTCAATCATCAACTCGGTGGTTTGAGCTGCTATCTTTCTGGCACACACCTCACCTGTGAAAACGGTTTTGAGTCGGTACATCCCC
>NZ_JADEXG010000095.1 GCF_015207255.1 Vasconcelosia minhoensis LEGE 07310 | reverse complement strand
GGGCACGATTTTCCCGACGTATTTGAATGGATGCTAGCGCAGGTAGGTGATCTACCTATGCCTCGGCGGTCTTCTAAACCACAACAGCCGAAACCCTTATACGCAGACACTTTCCCGGCTTAAGTTGGTACCCGTCGTTTTGACCAAAAGTAAGCGATTTGTTCGGTCGCTTCAGGGTCAACATCAGAATACGGCGACAAAACATATCTTTGAGCAGGTAAACCATCTATATTCCCCAAATCGCCTGCACCGTCTGTCCCCAAAAAATATTCAGAAATTTCTCCACCTTCGAATAGCTGATATTCAATAACACCGCTTGTATCACTCACCGACAACGTGATGACAGGCTGCCCTAATACTTGGGACAGTTGGGCCGCAGTTGGAGCTGAAGTCGCTGCGATACGATTCGGGGAAACTGTAATATCGCGAATCATAATTGACCAAGCGTGTCCAGTAACCTGATATGCAAAGCCAAATTCGCTTGGCAGCTCAATTTCAGCACCCAGCACGCCACGGTGAGTTTCAATTGCGCTAGCCGCAAGGGCGTCAGATAGCCGATCTAACGGCACTCTTACCAGAGAAATTGTGCTATTATGGTCAATATTGTCGATTCCTCGCCGCTCTGACCAAGGTCTCATGAAATGTTCTGTATATCTCTGTTGCCAATTCACCCTGTCGTACTCCACTGGATATAGAAACCTGTCGGACAAATCATTGTGAAAAGCGCTGCAACTTATTCCTAAAGCGGCGAGCAGCAAAAGGCTCCAATGCAACATCACACGGCGACCTCGACATAGGCTGATGAAGTGGTAGGCTGCGGAACCTCTAAGCCTTCCAATTTCAATCCATCCAGATGAAACTCCACTGCCTCGCGCATATTTTGCGCAACTTCTTCATGAGTTGTCCCGGTCGAGACACAGCCTGGTAGGTCAGGAGAATAGGCGGAGTATCCAGTTTCTGTCTTCTCAATTACGATAAGGTACTGCATCGTTTCAGACCCGCTTGTTTCAAAATGCTGTTCAACGTCCCTGGGGCCAGATCGTCAGCCGGTTTTCCGGGTATAGTGGCCTTGCTTGCTGGAATGTTTGCATTGACGGTGGCTTCCTTTTGTCCGGGCTAGATACCATCCATCCTGCTCGATCAGTTTGATCGCATCCCTAACTTTCATATCCCAAGCTTAAAAGTAGTGCAAAGGCTTGTCAACGCAACACTTGTAGCTTTTAACTCGCAGTGCATTACTGGCTATCATTCTCATCTCGATCCGGCCAAGGTTTAAGATAGAAGTCTGCTCGTTTATGAACCGTTGCAATGACTCTGGCCATCGATTTTGGCACCAGCAATACCGTCGTCGCTCGCTGGAATGCGGCGACTCAGCAGCCTGAGATCCTCGCGCTAGACCCTCTGGCCTGGCAGTTTGGGGCCAACCCGCCGCTGATTCCCAGCCTGCTGTATGTGGAGGATGCGGCTCAGGGAAAGACGGTGGCCGGGCAGGGGGTGCGCGATCGCGGCTTAGACATCGCCAGCGATTCCCGCTTTTTTCGCAACTTTAAGCGCGGCATCGGTTCCTCCGTGCAGGGCTTTATGCCCGAGCTGGACGGGCAGCTGCTTAACTTTGAGCAGGTGGGGCGATGGTTTTTGACCCAGGTGATTCAGCAGGTGCGCGTCCAGGAGCCCGACCTGAATTCCCTGGTGTTCACCGTACCGGTAGACAGCTTCGAAGCCTATCGCCACTGGCTGGGCCAGCTTTGCCAAACCCTGGAGATTGACCAGGTACGGATGCTGGATGAGCCCACGGCGGCGGCCCTGGGCTATCAGCTCAGCGGCAATGAGACGATCCTGGTACTCGATTTTGGCGGCGGCACGCTAGACCTGTCTCTGGTGCAGCTGACCACGGCGGCCAACCGTCAGCCGCTAGGCTTTATTCTCAAGTGGGGCCAAAAGACAATGGCCGAAGAGTCAGCCCAGCGGCCCAAAACGGCTCGGGTGCTGGCCAAGGCGGGCGAAAACCTGGGCGGAGCCGACATCGATCACTGGCTGGCGGATTACTTTGCGGCGCAGCAGGGCGTCCCGGTTTCAGCCCTGACCCTGCGGCTGGCCGAGAAGCTAAAAATTCAGCTTTCGCAGCAGAGCGAGGCGTCCGAAGCTTATTTCAATGATGAAACGCTGGAAAGCTACGAGCTGAACTTAGACCGCAAAACCTTCAATGAGATTCTGACTGAGCAGGGCTTTTTTCAGCGGCTAGACGACCGTCTGACTCAGCTCCTCCAGCAGGCCCGGCGGCAGGGTATTGAGTCGAGCAATATTGATGCGGTGCTGCTGGTGGGAGGGACAGCACAGATTCCAGCGGTACAGGAATGGATTGGCAGCTATTTTGAATCAGATAAAATTCGTCGCGATCGCCCCTTTGAAGCGATCGCCCAGGGCGCGCTTCAGCTCCGCCCCACGACCGAGCTACAGGACTTTCTCTACCACAGCTACGGCGTTCGCTATTGGGACCGACGGCACAGCCGCCACAGCTGGCACGCGATCATTCCCCAGGGCCAGGCCTACCCGATGACCGAGCCGGTAGAGCTGGTGCTGGGCGCGTCTAGCAACAACCAGCCCAGCATTGAGCTGATTCTGGGTGAAATGGGCGATGCGGCGACCCGGACGGAAGTTTACTTTGAAAGCGACCGGCTGATTACCCGGCGGATCGAGGCCGACCAGGCCCAGGTGCAGCCGCTCAACGATCGCGACGGCGCTCGCACGATTGCTCAGCTGACGCCGCCCGGCTTTCCCGGCAGCGATCGCGTCCGGGTACAGTTTTGGATTGACCGCGATCGCTTTCTGCGGATTACCGTCGAAGATATTCTCACCTCAGCGACGCTGCTTCGCAATCAGGCTGTCGTTCAGCTAACCTAGGCCAGACTATGGCTTTACAGACCTATGGATCTACGGCACCTTTGGGCAGTGTCCGCAGCCGACTGGTCTGCTGAATGGGCTTCTCTGGTGCCTGCTCTGCCATTCGCAGCGATAGCAGGATGAATGCCTGAGTTACAGCTAGCACAGCTACAAAGAGGCCGCTCGCGAGCCAGAAACTGAGCTTTAGCGAAGGTACACTCTGAGATACGGCATAGAGCGCCAGCGCCAAAACAGCAGCGATGAAAAACTTTGAAACCATCGGCATCTCAGCGGCTGACCAGCTCAGCGCAATCACCATTGCGTCGAAGAAGAAAGCGGCTAAAAACCAATGTAGCCGTCTCGCATAGACTGCCTTTGCGCCTTTGACAGAGTGGGTAGGCAACCGGCTGGGGAGCACCAAGGCTCTCACGCTGTCAAGTAACACAAAGGTCAGCGCCACTGCAGCCACCGTGAAAAAAATCAGGTGCTGCGGCGGTGTGATCATCGCTACCTGTAGCCCCAAACCGGAATTAACCAGACTGACGATGAATCCCAAACCATAGCCCATAGCACCAGCTGCTAGCAGAAAGGCGACGTCAATCCCTAAACTGTTTGTGACTGGGGAACCTCGCCGAACGGGGGTGACGGGTTTCTCAGCTATAGCAGGCGGATCAAGTAATGACGATTGCGAGTAAGCAACGTCAATGGTGATTGGTGAATCGGGTTTCATAGCGCCAACGTCCCCTGTAAAGGCTCTGCTATCGGTTCTCGGCGGGCTAAATGCAGGCCGAGCAGATGCAGCTGAAATGAGCCTTCCGTATAAATACCAAAATCCGATTAGACATCGTCGGGCTTACAGACAATATCTACTAAAATTTTACAAAGCTTACGGATACATAAAATCCGTACAGCCGGTTTCTCCTTTCTAAATGGCCTTTCTAATTTAAATGGACTGAGTCCGGCATAAGCGATGGGCTGGGGGTTAAACTGTGTCAGTGCAAATGCTCTAGACCTCAGGATGAACCGCTGTGACCCAATCCTACCAACCGACCCAAGCGCAGTTGCTGAATGGTGCTGCCGAACCGTCTACCGCTGCGGCCTCTACCTGGACGATTGAAGATAGCGAAGAGCTCTACCGGATTCGAGGCTGGGGCGAACCCTACTTTTCTATTAATGCGGCTGGGCATATCACTGTTTCTCCCCAGGGCGATCGCGGCGGCTCCCTGGACCTCTACGAGCTGGTCGAAGCGCTGCGCCAGCGCGATCTGGAACTGCCGCTGCTGCTGCGCTTTTCCGACATTCTCAAAGACCGCATTGAGCGGCTAAATGCCTGCTTTGCCAAAGCGATCGCGCGCTACAGCTATGCCGGAACCTATCGCGGGGTCTTTCCGGTGAAGTGTAATCAGCAGCGCCATCTGATCGAAGATTTGGTGCGCTTTGGCCAGCCCTTCCAGTTTGGTCTGGAGGCGGGGTCGAAGCCAGAGCTGCTGATTGCCTTGGCGACGCTGAATACGCCGGGGGCGCTGCTGATCTGCAATGGCTATAAGGATGAAGGCTATATCGAAACGGCGATGCTGGGGCAGCGATTGGGGCAGCAGCCGTTCATCGTGCTGGAGCAGCTAGATGAAGTCGATACGGTAATTCAAACCAGCCAGCGACTGGGGATTCAGCCGCTGCTGGGGGTACGGGCCAAGCTGAGTACACGGGGGGTGGGCCGCTGGAGCGATTCGGCGGGCGATCGCGCTAAGTTTGGCCTCAGCATTGCCGATATTCTTACCGTGGTTGAGCGGCTGCGCGCAGCGGGAATGCTCTCCTGCCTGCGACTGCTCCATTTTCACATCGGCTCCCAGGTCTCGGCGATCAGCGCGATCAAAGATGCCCTGCGGGAAGCCTGCCAGATCTATGTCGAGCTGGCCAAGCTGGGCGCGCCCATGGGCTATCTGGACGTCGGTGGCGGTCTCGGGGTGGACTACGACGGCTCGAAGACGAACTTTCACGCTTCGAAAAACTACAGCACGCAGAATTACGCCAATGACGTAGTCGCCGAGGTGAAAGAAGCCTGCGCCGCTCGCGACCTGCCGGTACCCACGCTGATTAGCGAAAGCGGTCGGGCCGTGGCCTCCCATCAGTCCGTCCTGATTTTTGACGTATTGGGAACTAGCGAAGCGACCCAGAGCACCCCTGAACCGCTCCAGCCCGGCGAACATGCCCTAGTGCGGGAGCTCTATGAAATTTATGAATCGACTCACGCCAACAATTATCAGGAAGCCTACAACGACGCCCTCCAGTTTAAGGAAGAAGCCGCCAGCCTGTTTGATTTTGGCTACCTCAGCCTGACCGAGCGAGCCCGGATTGAGCGGCTGTTTTGGGCCTGCTGTCGTCAGATTGTAGAGATTGTTCGGCAGGAAGACTATGTACCTGACGAGCTCGAAGATCTGGAGAAAAGCATGGCCTCGATCTACTACGTTAACCTGTCGGTATTTCAATCCGCTCCGGATAGCTGGGCGATCGATCAGCTCTTCCCAATCCTGCCGATTCACCGGCTGAATGAAGAACCCACTAGCCGCGCTACCCTAGCCGACCTTACCTGTGACAGCGATGGCAAAATAAACCAGTTCATCGACCTGCGCGGCGTCAAGGATGTCCTTGAACTACACAACTATATCCCCGGTCAGCCCTACTATCTAGGTCTATTTCTGGGCGGGGCCTACCAGGAAATTATGGGCAGCCTGCACAACCTATTTGGTCAGACCAATACGGTCCATATTCAGCTCACCCCTAAGGGCTACCAGATCGAACATGTCGTTAAGGGCGACACCATGGCTCAGGTACTCAGCTATGTCGAATACAGCGCCGAAGACCTGCTGGAGCAGATCCGCCGCCGCTCTGAGCAGGCGCTGCAAAACCGAGACATTTCCTTAGACGAAGCTCGACTGCTGCAAAAGAACTATCAAAACAGCCTCAATCACTATACCTACCTGTCTTAGCGTATTGCGAGCACCAATATGCTTGCGGAATCGGCCCGAGCTTCAAAAACGTGTTAAGCCGTTTAATATTCTCTAATCGTGAAGTGTTGCTGACTCGATCCGGGTTGATTCTGCTTTTGAACGCGGATCAGGCGATTTAATAAAGTCTCTTGCGAGCCGAGGTATTGGTGTAGAAAGTTCATCTGCTCGCTGTAGCCGCGATCGTCCTTGCAGATGACAATACCGCTATGGTTCGTCTAATGCAGCAATAGCTTGGTCAATCTCATCGCGATGCTGACTATAGTATGTCCAAGCTGCGCTGAGATCGGTTGGACTAAGATTGGGATAGTTGCGCAGCAGCTCATCGTCATTGGCCCCCTGTAGGCGAAAAGAAACTAGGGTGCAGATGGGGATGCGAGTATTGCGAATACGAGCATGTCCCCCGCAGATACCCGATTTTTTTTGAATAACTTTGGCGTTGAGCTTTTCCCGTAGAAGCCTATTTTCTTCAGGCGTCAGGGATTCAATGACTTGAATAAGAGAATCGACGAGCTGAGTGTTCATTGAATTTCCCCATAGCGCTAGGTTCACCAGTTTAGGAGATGAGGAAATTGCTTAAGCTAAATTATGTCAACGGAGAGGGAGGGATTCGAACCCTCGTTGGGTGTGACCCCAAAACAGATTTCGAGTCTGCCGCATTCAACCGCTCTGCCACCTCTCCAAGGTTTCATAAGGCGTTCTCATATTCTACACCGAAGCGATCAGTTGAGGCGCGGTGCCAGGCGATCTGCACTTTCTATCCAATTTGGGGCTTTTTTCAGTAGTTCGTCTACGGCTGAGCTGGGGAGCGATCGCGAAAAATAATATCCCTGCCCCCAGTCGCAGTCCAATGCCCTAAGCCGGTCTAGCTGTCCCACCGTCTCAATTCCTTCAGCCACAACCCGCATCTTCAGGCTATGGGCGACAGCAATAATCGCCTCTACGATCTCTGACCGTTCTCCTGTATCGCCCATCTGACTGATGAAGGCGCGATCAATTTTTAAGCTGCTGGCACCAAAGCTATGCAGACGACTCAGGCAGGAATATCCGGTACCAAAGTCATCAATCGCAATCTGGATGCCATTTGCTCGCAGCTGATTAAGTGCGCCTACTGTTTCTTGAAAAGATTCTAATGCAATGCTTTCAGTGATTTCGAGAGTAAGCGAGGACGGATTTAGGCCCAGATCTTGCAAAATTTCGCTGACTTCGCAGGCAAAATCTGGCTTGAGCAGCTGTCGGCCTGAAATATTCACCGCAATATTTAATGCCTGGTATGGGCGGTTCTGCCGCCATTGCTGAACCTGGCGACAGGCATTCTTGAGCACCCACTCTCCCAATTCTAGAATCAGATCGGTGTCCTCTGCTAGAGGAATGAATTCGCTAGGTGAGATCAGTCCCTGCTCTGGGTGGATCCAGCGGACTAACGCCTCAAATCCGTCGAGCTGCCCCGTTTCCATAGTAATGATGGGCTGATATTCAATTCTAAAAGGGGTGCGATCTTGGTTCATAAATCTAATTTTTCAATGGCCTGACGTAAGTCCTGCTCTAGCTGAGACCGGCGAATGACGGCGTCATACATAGCCCGATCAAAAACGGCGTACTGATTTTTCCCGCGAGCCTTGGCCTGGTATAGAGCAATGTCGGCGTCGCGTAGAATCTCTTCTGGCGTAGCATAGCCGTGTGAGCTCAGCGTCAGACCCAGGCTAATCGTAGTAAAGACTTTATATTCGCCCACTTCATAGAACTTGGCTAGCTCTTGACAAATCTGCTCGGCTATAGAGCTAGCCATTTTATCAGAGTCTAGATCCTCAAGCAAAATAATGAACTCATCGCCACCAATGCGGGCGATCTGACTATAGGGGCGCAAAGTGCGCTGTAGCTGACGCGCGACCTCGGTCAGCAGCCAGTCCCCCACCCGATGTCCCAGGCTGTCATTCACAATTTTGAACCGATCGAGGTCTAGAAAGAGCACCGCAAATAGAGGTGCATTTCCATCCCGACTGCGGCCTATCACCTGACTGAGCCGCGATAGAAACCAGTTACGGTTATAAAGTCTAGTTAAGCTATCGTGAGTCGCCTGATAGTGCAGCTGCTCTTCAGTCTGCCGCCGGTCAGTAGTAATTGCTCCCAGCAAAACGCCGGTCAATGAGGTTGTCATCAGCCCAAACTGGAGTGCCAGGGACGCATCCTCCTCCTCCTGAACTTTGCCCCCAACTAAAATAACTGAGACAACGTTAATAAATAAAACAGCCAGAGCCCCACTTATAAGCCCACGTCGAGACGCTATTAGGATCAGCGGTAAGAAACTGAGATAGTCATAGTTCAGCAGGTTAGTTCTTTCAATCCCGTAAGCCAACCAACTCACGAAGGCAAGAGCGCTGATCGACAGGATTAGCTCCATCCCCTGACGCAGGCTAGGCCGGTCAATCTCTACTGGCGGCGGCGGCTGAGACAGATCGATGTGAGACTGACCCCATGGTAAGATGCGTAGGATGCTGAGCAGTATTGGGGCCAGCATCATGATCCCCGTAGACTCTCCGGCCCATTCATGCAGAACCCGTTCGCTCAACTCTGCCTGAATGACTTGGTCAGTTGCGAACAGCGTCATGACGTAGAGCGTTCCTGCGACCAAGGGGATGATTAAGCCGGCAATCAGGGTAAACCAGGCCACGTCGCGCCAGCAGTATAAACGAGGGTCGATCTTGAGCCAACGCTTTAATAGGTAGCTGGCGCTGCCATGACCCAGAGATACATAGATCGCTGCCGATAGGCTCAGCCAGGGGCTCTCGATGTTGAGGATGAGACCGCTGAGCCAGCGGGCTAAAAACACAATGGGCAAATAGCGGTTCCCTAACGACAGCAAAAGGGTAATATGAAGCGCTGACGCCGGGTCCCAGGGGCTCACTCGCCAGGACGTTTCAAAGATTTGGGCAATTCTTTCTAAGCTAAGCACACCTGCGCTGTAAACAACCAGGAGTAGTCCCCATCGCTTTGCTGCTGATAGCTGCCGTAGCCATTCCCAGAACCGATTAAATGTAGACGAACTGATGAGTTTAGCTTTCACAATTGTTTAGGCTTGCGGCTATGCCTAACTAAGTTATTCTTTATCATATTTCCATACGGTACTGTGGCTTATACAGGCTGCTATTTAACGCCCCCATGCGGCTGAGTCAGCCTGCTCTCGCAGCCTTAATCCTAAATAGATTAAGCCGTACAGCCCGTATGTTAAAAAAACTGCTAAGACGGAAAAATGCTCAACTGTGAAAGTATGGCCGGGTAGCTGATTAAAAAAGTCGATCAGAGCAATCAGTAAACGGACTGGATAGTAAAGAGTAGAGGCGATCGCGCTGCCCAACAGCGGCCAGACGATAGCGGCCATGGCGCTGATAAATCCGCCGGTCGCAATCAGCACAATCAGCGGCGTGACTACTATGTTTAGCAAAATACTGTAGGAGGGCAGCACGCCGAAGTAGTAGAGCTGGAGCGGCAGGGTCCACAGACAGGCGGCAAGCGGTACGGAGATGACTGTTGCGATCGCGCTCGGCAACCCGTCCAATCGCTTAGCCAGGGCAGGCACTGTCACAATCAGACCTAGCGTCGCCATGACGCTCAGCTGAAAGCCCACATCCCAAATCCAATGCGGGTTCCAGACCAGCAACAGGCTCACCGCCAGCAGCAGGCAGCCCAGCGGCTTGACCTGACGCTCTAAAGCCAATCCCGCAAGCGCTCCCGCTCCCATCACGGCGGCTCGCATGACGCTGGGCTGGAGTCCGGTCAGACCGACGTAGACTAGCAATGCGCTCAGGCCGATCAGGGCTTGGACTTTGGGTGGGCGCGATCGCACCGCCCCGAGCACCAATCCCAGCACCAGCGACACATGGAAGCCTGAAGCCGCGAGGGTATGGGCTAACCCCGCCGCAATGAAGGCATCCCGTAGGTCATAGGGCAAATCAACCGCTCGCCGACCCAGCGTCATTGCGCTCACCAGGGCGCCTTCAGATTCCCCCAACCAGCGGCTCTGGGCGGCTACCAATCGCTGCCGCAGTCGCCATAGTGCCCACGGCGGCGGCGGCTGAGTCGAGCGATCGGTAATCCAACGCACGCTCAGTCCCGCGAAACAGCCCTGCTTAGCTAAGTAGGCCCCAAAGTCAAAATCATCGCTAGCTTCGGCGGGCTGTGGCAGATAGAGCTGGCCCTTGAGCTCAACGAACTGGCCCGGGTAAAGCTGCTGGCTCGGCTTCAGCGGTGCCGTTACATATAGTTTGCCGCTGACAACCTGGCTCGGTTTCGACGGCATTGCTGCGTCAGCGGCCTGACGTAATGAATAGGCGCTAACTAAAAACTTACCCTTCTGGCTGCGTGTCGTCTGCGGCATCTGCTCAACCTGACCGACAACGTGGACTTCTGCGGACTGCCCGGCGGCTGGGGCGAAGCGACTGATGTCATCTACGCTGGGCCTGGGCTGACGCCAGGTACAGTAGAGGGTTGCGATCGCGCCTGCCATCCCCGCTAGCACCCACTGCCGCGCTGTCGGTCCCTGCCGCCAAAGCCTTGGTACTACTAGCCCGAAAACAATCCCGCCCAGCAGCCAGCCGCTACCGATCAGCGGTAGCCAAGCCTCCCCGCCCGCTATGCCGGTTGACAATAATCCCAGCAGGTAGGCCCAGCTGACGATTAGAACAGCCCAAGATCCCATCGGTGACTATCCCGCAATCGATTTAAGTCTGACAAAACCTAAAAGAGCGCCGCCTCTAATCGTCAGCGCTCTCTATTAATACGAGTGGGGTAAAAAATATCAGTCAGGTTTTAGATTGAAAGGCCCAGGTTGATTCCTAAAGCAACGTGAATCAGGAGGAGCGCGATCGCGGTGCTGCCCCAGTAGGCGTGGAAGGTGCGCCAGTTTTTGTCGCCTTTGCCGAACTGAAAAAGCGCGATCGCTGCATTCAAACCCAACATGCCAATCACCGTCATCCCCGTCCAAAAATGAGGGCTCTCCAAAATCGGCTCGCCCTGCATGACGAGGGATAAAATTCCGCCCGTTGCGCCAAGCACAATGAACACAAACATCAGCGGCGCAATCTTGGCATGGCTCTGTTTATTCTTCACCGCAACCTGGGGATCATCCGCCGCTCGGCCCCGCCAGCCCGCGTAGGTGACGAAGCCACCCATCACAAACACCACGATCCCCATCAGCACCGGATGCCCCCAGTGGACAATCGGCTCTGGAATGCCCAATTGCACAAACCAGTTCGCCAGCGGCTCTATCCACGTTCGCAAAGTTGGACCCATGGTTCTTACCTTCTATATATTGAGTAACTGCATATTGAGTAACTGCGTCTACATTCGTCTTATCACGATGCCGCTAGGCGGACAATACAGCTGTTTCTGCGGTGCCCTCTGGCATCGCCTCAATTGAGCTATTTACTGTAAGCAGCGGGAAACCCAATGCCTCGCGCTGCTGGAGGTAATGCTGGGCAACTTGCCGAGCCAGCCCGCGAATTTCTCGAATGTAGCGCGTCCGTTCCGTCACTGAGATCACCCCGCGAGCATCCAGCAGGTTAAACGTATGGGAGCACTTCAGCACATATTCATAGCTGGGGATCACCAGCCCGCGAGCCATCAGCTGCTTTGCTTCCTGCTGATAGAGGTTGAAGAGCGTAAACAGCAGCTCAGGATTAGACGCTTCAAAATTGTAGGTGGAATGCTCGATTTCACCCTGCATGTGAACGTCGCCGTAGGTAATGTGGTCGTTCCATTGAATTTTTGCGATCGCGTCCACTTCCTGCAAATACATCGTCAGCCGCTCTAGCCCGTAGGTAAGCTCAATCGACACCGGGTCGCAGTCCAGCCCGCCGCACTGCTGGAAGTAGGTAAACTGGGTTACCTCCATCCCATCTAGCCACACCTCCCAACCGACGCCCCAGGCTCCTACCGCCGCGTCTTCCCAGTTGTCTTCTACAAAGCGAATGTCGTGATCCTCTGGCCTGATCCCGAGGGATCGCAGCGAGTCCAGGTACAGCTCCTGAATATTGCTCGGCGACGGTTTGATCAGTACCTGATACTGGTAGTAGTGCTGATAGCGATTGGGGTTTTCCCCGTAGCGGCCATCCGCCGGTCGCCGACAGGGTTCTACATAGGCAACCGACCAGGGCTCTGGCCCAATCGCCCGCAAAAACGTATGAGGACTCTTTGTCCCAGCCCCTTTCTCCGTGTCATAGGGCTGCACAATCAGGCAGCCCTGCTCTGCCCAAAACGTATGTAGCGCTGCAATTACCGACTGAAAATTCACAGTAACTCTCTCAGGTCAGCTCCTATTATCCCTTGCCATTCCATTCTCATCCGAAATGTGAACAATGGAAATATCTACCCATCCTCAATCCAGGCCCCTAAATTTTTAGCCTGAGTCCCTCCAAACTCTATCTGTAGGGTTTGTGTAGAATTGTAGGGAACGAAAAACCCCTGACATGAGAGGGTTTCAAAGACTTAGGGCAAATTCTTCAGAATTTAGTTGACACTCCAGCTTGTGCTTCGTTATATTGATTAAGCGCTGAAGGGAGCGAGCTACGGATGAGAGTCTGAGGCGAGCGACTTTCGAGCTGCGGCACCTAGACAAGCGAATAGTTTGAAGATTAAT
>NZ_JADEXG010000094.1 GCF_015207255.1 Vasconcelosia minhoensis LEGE 07310 | reverse complement strand
CCCCCGATCTCGCTGCAGGTCAACGGCGAGCCGCAAACCTGCGCTCCGGCCACGCCCCTAGCCGATTTTCTCACCCAGCTAGGGCTCAATCCTAGGCTGGTGGCAGTGGAGTACAATGGCGAAATTCTGCCGCGATCGCGCTGGCAAACGACCCCGCTGGCGGCGGGCGATCGGCTCGAAATCGTCACCATTGTTGGCGGCGGCAGCGGTGGCTAGCACGACCTCAGCGGGGTACGGATATCCCTCCCTGAATCGGCTCTCAGCCGCTGATGCCGAGCTGAGAAAGGCGTTAAAGTAAAGTTATGCAAAGCGCCGTTGGCTGGCATTGGATCTATGCTGAAAGCAGGTTAGCGCGGTTCAGGCTGTAGCCAGCGGAGATCGACTTACAGGTCAGATATCAAAAAACTATGTTGACAAAACTCAAAACCTGGATTAGGCCTTGCCTGAAGACGCTGCTCGTCTTTGGGCTGGCGGCAACGCTGGTCTTCAGCCAGGCCGACGGGGCGATGGCCGCCCGGGGCGGCCGGATTGGCGGCGGCAGCTTCCGCGCCCCCAGCCGCTCCTACTCGCCGCCCTCCCGCTCCTATCGGGGCACGCCTGGCGGCGGCTACTACCCCGGCGGCGGCTTCGGCTTTCCCTTTATCCTGCCGTTCTTCGGCTTTGGCGGCTTTGGTGGGCTGTTTGGGATTTTCTTCGCGATCGCGATCGCCAACTTTATTATCCGCAGCTTTCGCAGCGCTAGCGGTGAAGAGGGTGATGGCTACGGCGGCGGTGCCGCCAACCCGACCGTTTCTATTGCTCGCCTCCAGGTCGGTCTACTGGCCGATGCCCGCAGCCTCCAGCAGGACCTGAATCGGATTGCCCAGACAGCGGACACCGGCTCGACTGAAGGACTGACCCAGGTACTGCAAGAGTCCACCCTGTCCCTGCTGCGCCATCCGGAATACTGGGCCTACGCGGCGGCAGAGTCTGATAAAACCCGGCTGATGGCGGCGGAGCAGGCGTTTAACCAGCTGGCTCTAGCGGAGCGCAGCAAGTTTAGCGAAGAGTCACTCTCCAACGTCAACAGTCAGCTTAAGCAGTCAGCGGCGACTGAGGTCCTGCCGGGTAACAGCGAAGCTCAGCTGGCCGAAGCGCCGGGTGAATATATCGTCGCTACCCTGCTGGTAGCGACCCAGGGCAATCTCACCCTACCTAAGGTGCAAAACGAGCAGGATGTTCGCAAGGCGCTGAGCCAGATTGGTGCGGTTGCCAGCGACCAGCTGCTGGCGGTCGAGGTGCTCTGGTCACCGCAGGCCGAGGGTGAAACCCTGACCTCTGACGAGGTTATTGCTGAATACCCCAATCTCAGGTTGATTTAATCCGACCCGCTGGGGCCTTCCGGCTTGAATAATGGCTTAACTAAAGGGAGCTAGCGTGCTGGCTCCCTTTTGCAATGGCGCTCGCCTAGTCGAAACGGGTCGATTGTGCTTAACTTTGGAACAACGCCCCCGAACCCCTGCGCCTGCCGAATGAGCCAAACTCCCTGATTGGTCTGCGCTGATAAAAGCAACATGCTGGTACTGCTGACCCGACTACTGCTGTGGGCCTCTCTGGGGCTGCTGATCTGGTATCTTCTGGTGCGGATTATCCCCCGGAAGTATCTCACCTGGTTTGGCGGCTTCATCGTTCTAGCGCTGATCCTAGCCTCGTTTCTCGATCCCAACGATGAGACGATTGGGACAGTCTGGCAGGTGATTTCACTGCCGCTGACGCCCTTAGGTTTGGCGGTAATCCTGCTGGGGTTTTCGCTCAGCGAAGGGGTGCGCAAAGTGAAGGGGACTCAGGTCGCGATCGCGTTGGCGATCCTGCTATTTTCCAGCGTTCCGATTCTCGCTCGCACCCTGGTGGGGCAGGCCGAACAGTCCGTCCAGCAGGCCTTTGATAGCCGCCGAGAAATCTGTCAGGGCGTCTGCCCAACCGATATTCCGGGCGTCGCTAATATCGGGCAGGCGGGCGCAATCGTGGTGCTGGGCGAAAGCTCGGGTTTGGACGGCACCAGTACGCCTTTTCGAACCAATGAAGACTCCAGCTATAGCGCCATCCTGACGCCGCGGCTGCTCTATGCTGCCGACCTCTACCGCCAGGCCAGAAGTCAGGGCAGCAACCCCTTTGTGATTGTGACTGCCGGTTCAACCGGCAACGACGAAGCGCGCAACGAACAGCGGCAGGCCATTCTAGATGTGCTAGGCAGTGCTGGCGTGCCGGGTGGGGTGGTCCAGATTCAGAATTCGGGGCTGAATGCCCGCCAAGCGGCCAGGGACGTAGAAGGATTTTTACAAAATCAGCAGGTGATTCGGACTCGCGCTTCGCGCAGTGAGCGAGAAAGCCCCCGGATTGCGCTGGTCGCCCCCGCCATCTCGATGCGGCGGGCAGCATTGACCTTTGAAAAAATGGATTTGCAGGTGATTGCTCGGCCTACCCACTTTTTTACGTCGGAGGGGGGGCGCGGCGGCGATGTGCTAGCCCGACTGCCCGATGTTCTGCCTAGCGTCAGCGCTCTGGAGCTGACAACGCGCTACTGGAATGAGCTGCTGACGTCAATCTATTATTTTCTCCGGGGCTGGCTGCCCAGCTTTAACTTCGGCTGGGATTCAAACATCGAGATTTAGCTCAGAGATTTAGCCTCATCTCACCCCTGCAACCGGGCCGCCCTCAGTCCAATGGAAACGTTAGGATGAAACAGTTCAGCCTGAACGGTTTCAACTAAGGGTGCTCTCTGCATGGCCCAGTCTAAGTTCAGCCGCCTAGCGGCATATCTCAAACCGCACTGGCGGCAGGTGGTGCTGGGGTGCGGCGCGCTGCTAGTCGTGAATGGCCTGGGGGTGTGGATCCCACAGCTCATCGGCAATGTCGTTGATGAGCTGGACATCAGCTTTAGCTTTGCCCGGATCTTTCGCTATGTTCTGCTAATTTTGGGCCTGGCGTCGCTGATGTGGTTTATCCGCATGGCCTCTCGGGTGACGCTGTTTGGCGTGGGCCGACAGGTCGAGTTTGATCTCAAGCAGCGGATTTTTGAACATTTGCTGACGCTGGAGCCCGCCTACTTTGCCCGCAACACGATCGGTGACCTGATTAACCGGGCCACCAGCGACGTAGACAATATCCGGCGGCTGCTGGGCTTCGCCGTGCTGAGCATCGTCAATACGATGTTTGCCTATGCCTTGACGATTCCTTTCATGTTTAGAATCAGCCTCAGGCTCTCCCTAGCAGCCCTGGCGATTTATCCGGTGATGCTGGTGCTGGTCAGGCTGTTTGGCGAACGGCTGCGGCATCAGCAGCTCCAGGTGCAGGAGCGAATTTCTGACCTCAGCGACCTGATCCAGGAAGACATGAGCGGCATTTCGCTGGTCAAAATCTACGCTCAGGAAGAAAATGAGCGCCGGGCCTTTGCCGAGTTAAATACCCACCTGCTGACGGCCAACCTAGCCCTGGCCAAGACCCGCAATACCCTATTTCCCCTGCTGGGCGGACTGGCAAGCATCAGCTTGGTGATTATCCTGGCGCTCGGGTCGCGGTCGATTGCCAGCGGACAGCTCAGCGTGGGCGGTTTTGTTACCCTGATTTTGTATGTAGAGCGGCTGGTCTTTCCAACGGCGCTGCTCGGCTTTACGATTACTGCCTACCAGCGTGGCGAGGTCAGTATCGATCGGATTGAGGCCATCTTTGAGGTGCAGCCAAAAATTCAAGATACCGCTGCTGCCCTCACCCTGTCTGAGCCGGTGCGGGGCCAGCTGACCGCCCGGGGCCTCAGCTTTAGCTATCCCAGCTCAGACCGACCGGCTTTGGACCAGGTCAGCTTTGAAGTGCAGCCCGGCGAACGGGTGGCGATTGTTGGGCCGATTGGCTCGGGCAAGTCCACCCTGGCGATGGCGCTGCCCCGGCTGCTGGAAATTGCGCCAGGGCAGCTCTTTCTAGACGACAAAGACGTGACGGAGATTGCCCTGGCCGACCTGAGGCGGGCGATCGCGTTTGTCCCCCAGGACAGTTTTCTGTTTAGCACCACGATCAAAAACAATATTCGCTATGGCGATCCCCTGGCGGAGCAGCCCGAGGTCGAGCAGGCCGCCAAGGAAGCGCAGATTCGAGACGAAATCCTCACCTTTCCCCAGCAGTATAAAACCCTGGTCGGCGAGCGCGGCATCACGCTCTCCGGCGGCCAGCGACAGCGGACCGCCCTCTCCAGAGCCCTGCTGGTCGATGCGCCGATTCTGGTGCTAGACGATGCCCTCTCCAGCGTCGATAACCAGACCGCAACTCAGATTTTGGATAACCTCTCTAGCGAAGCCCAGCAGAAGACGGTGATCTTTGTCTCCCACCAGATGTCGGCGGCGGCCACCTGCGATCGCATTTTAGTCATGCAGCAGGGCCTGATTGTCCAGGCCGGCACCCACGCCGACCTAATCGCTCAGCCGGGTCTCTACCAGACGCTTTGGGACCAGCACAAGCTGAAGGAAGGACTGCGATAGTCGATTGCAGCCGAGCCCAACTACATGCCCAACAGGGCGCTGCCCGTTCCCTGAAACATCAGCCAGGAGAGGAAGAAATTGCTGATGAAGATGGCCAGCAGCGCCGTTACGACAGCCGTCGTGGTGGACTGGCCGACGCCCTTTGCCCCGCCAGTGGTAGTTAGCCCCCAGCTAGAGCCAATGATCGCGATCAAAATGCCAAAAACGACGGCCTTGGTGATGGCGCTGGCCAGGTCCCAAATCGTTAAGAAATTGCGGGCGGAATTCATAAATACGGTGTAGGAAATGCCGTAGAGATTGGTCGCAATCAGCAGCCCCCCACTCATGCCAGTAATAAAGGCCAAAATGCTGAGCAGCGGCAGCATCAGAGCGCAGGCTACTACCCGGGGAATGACCAGATAGTCCACCGGATCGCTTTGCAGCATTTGCAGCGCGTCAATCTGCTCGGTCACCCGCATCGTGCCAATCTCAGCGGCAAAGGCAGAGCCCACCCGCCCAGCCAGGACAACCGCCGTTAGTACCGGGGCCAGCTCCCGCGCCAGGGTCAGCGCCAGCACCCCCCCAATCGCCGTTCCCGCGCCAAAGTTAATAAACTCCCGCGTCACCTGGATGGTGAACACCATGCCGACAAAGATCGCGGTAACCAGTGCGATCACCAGCGACTCTGGCCCTACCGCGGCCATCTGCTCCAGCGTATTGCGGCGGTGAATGGGACGGGAGATCAGATGGATCAAAACCTGCCCACCTAGAAGGATAGCGGCCAGTAAACGCTGGCTCCACAGAGCTAGGCTGGACAGATAAAAATTGGCCATAGGGCAGGGGGATTGAGCGGTAGGACGGCAGCCAGGGATCTCGTTTATGAGAAAGCGGGCCGCACGGGGATAGATTTCTGAAAGAGATGTGGCATCTCTTCAAAACGTTTCTTGACTGAAACTTAAGTTTTTTCAAGATGGCGGATTGATCGAATGCCAGCGCCTAAGGTGGGATTGGATTGAAACCTACGGGTTTAGTCCCAGCCGTTTTTAAGCAGCCGTTCTGTTTCATTCTGCCATGGCTACCCTACTCCATTTTTTACGGTCCCTGGCGATCACCCTGCTGGTCAGCTTTCTCATTCCCCTCAGCGGACTGGGCCTGCTGCTAGGACTTTTGAACCTGGGCCAGCTGTCGCCAGCGGCGACCGCTAGCAGCGTTGCCCTACAGCAAATGCTGACGTTCTTGTCCGTGTTCGGCGGCGGTGATCCGGTTCAGGGCATCGTTGTGATTGGCCTCGCCGCCAGCCTAGTGGGCGGCCTATTCGACGCTTTTGCAGCTTACAAACACCCCAATCTGCCTGATCTGAAGGAGTTCTAAGCGCCAGCCGGAGTTTTTTGAAACTTAATTCCCCATTTGCCGCAAAAATTTCTATGCTGGTAAAGTTGTTTTGCGTGCTGAATTTCTATGGGATTTTTCCCACGGGCGTTAGGTCTACCGGAGTCCATCGGGCAAAAGCATAGACCGCTTCGGGTATTGGCTTTAGCTTTGGCAATTGTGCTCGGGGTCTGGTCATGGTCTCCGGCAGCAGCGCTGGCGAGAGCGGGGCAGCTCCAGGCGGCTGGGCCAGCAGCTGGCACTATCCAGCCCTACCTCGATCGGGTATCGGATGAAGTCACGGAGTTTACCCTTGCCAACGGCATGAAGTTTATCGTGCTGGAGCGCCACCAGGCACCGGTGGTATCGCTGATGCTCTACGCCAATGTCGGGGCCAGTAACGAAGCCGATGGTAAAACCGGAATCGCCCACTATCTAGAGCATTTGGCCTTTAAAGGCACCAGCCAAATCGGCACGCGCAACTACCGGGCTGAACGGCGGGTGATGCGGTCGTTAGACCGGGTATTTGAGCAGCTGCTGGCGGCTGAGGAAGCCGGTGACGAGGCTAGCGTCGCTGAGCTGCAGGCACGCTTCGACAGTTTGAAGATGGAAGCGGCCGATTTCGTCGAGCAGAATAAGCTCGGCCAGATCATTGAGCAGGCCGGCGGCCAGGGGCTCAACGCGACCACGTCGGCAGAGGCGACCCGCTATTTCTATAGCCTGCCGTCCAATAAACTCGAGCTATGGATGTCGCTGGAGTCTGAGCGCTTTCTAGACCCGGTATTTCGAGAATTTTACGAAGAAAAGGAAGTCATTTTAGAAGAGCGCCGGATGCGGGTCGATAACTCTCCCATCGGCACCATGATCGAGCGGTTTCTGGAAGTTGCCTTTGACCAGCA
Source organism: Vasconcelosia minhoensis LEGE 07310 (assembly GCF_015207255.1). Taxonomy (GTDB): domain Bacteria; phylum Cyanobacteriota; class Cyanobacteriia; order Phormidesmidales; family Phormidesmidaceae; genus Vasconcelosia; species Vasconcelosia minhoensis. The sequence goes on along the minus strand of NZ_JADEXG010000094.1, from coordinate 5,881 downwards.
CCCCTATCGCCGCCCGATTATCGGCTACCAGGAGGACCTACGGACGGCGACGCGGGAAGACGTCCGGCAGTTTTTTGATACTTACTACGGTCCGAGCAATCTGATCGCCGCCGTTGTCGGCGACGTCGATCCGGCTCAGGTCGAGGCATTGGCTAGCGCCTATTTTGGCCGCTATGAGGCTCGCAGCGCCCCGCCCGATGTCACCGTCATCGAGCCCGAGCAGACTGAACCCAAGTCTTTTACGCTAGAGCTGGCGTCTCAGCCCTGGTATCTGGAGGGCTATCACCGGCCGGGAATCAATGATTCAGACAGCGTCGTCTACTCGATGATCGACAATATTTTAGTCGGCGGTCGCACCGCTCGCCTCTACAAGGCGCTGGTCGAGCCGCAGATTGCTTTAGATATCGGCAGTGCCAACGGCTTCCCCGGTGACAAGTACCCCAATATCCTGCTGCTCTATGCGCTGACGGCTCCCGGCCATACGGTCGAGCAGATTGCTGAGCGGTTGGAAGCAGCGCTGATCCGGCTCCAGCAGGAGCCGGTGACGACCGAGGAGCTTGATCGGGTCAAAACCCAGGCCCGGGCCGGGCTGCTGCGATCGCTCGATTCCAACGCTGGGATGGCGGCGCTGCTGACCGAGTACGAAGCTAAAACCGGCAGCTGGCGTAATCTCTTCCAGGAGCTAGCCGCGATCGAAGCGGTGACGGCGGCAGATGTGCAGCGGGTCGCTCAGATTGCCTTCCAGCCAAGCAACCGGACCGTGGGCAAGCTGCTCTCCCAGCCCGAGTCGCCCTAGCCACCCATGGGCAGCCTCAGATTGGCCTAGACCTTTAGAAAAAGACTTAACCCTCCATGCGTTTACGCGATCGCAACCGCCTCTTTTCCCTGCTGGTTTTAGCCATGGCCAGCCTGAGCGCCATGCTGCTGCTGAGCTGGCCGACTGCTGCTCAGGCAGTGACTGCTCAGCACTACACCGAGCTTGAATTTCCGCCGCTCGATGAGATTCAGATCCCCGACTACGAACGCTACGAGTTAGACAATGGCCTGATCGTCTATCTGATGGAAGACCATGAGCTACCGCTGATCTCCGGATCGGCCACCTTCCGCACCGGCGACTACCTAGTCTCAGAGGCCCAGGTTGGGCTCAGCGGCATTACTGGCGAAGCCATGCGACTGGGCGGGACTGAAGCCTATCCACCCGATCAGCTGAGTCAGCTGCTAGAACAGCGAGCAGCTTCGGTTGAGACGGGCTTTGACACAACCAGCGGCAACGCTAGCTTTAACACCCTCAGCGAAGATCTGGACGATGTGTTTGCGCTGTTTGCGGATGTTGTCCGCCGACCGGCGTTTGCCCCCGATCAGGTGGAGCTGGTCAAAAGCCAGTTCCGGGGCGGCATTGCCCGCCGTAATGATAACCCTGACGATGTGACGACTCGGGAATTTAAGCAGCTGATCTACGGCAAAGCTAGCCCCTACGCCCGCACGGTAGAATACGCCAGCTTGGACAACATTAGCCGAGACGACGTGGTTGATTTCTACCAGTCTACGATTCGACCTGAAGGCACCATCCTGGGAATAGTGGGCGATTTTGACCCAGCTCAGATGAAGGCCCTGATTGCGGAAGCGTTCGGTGATTGGCAAGGGCAGGGGCAGCCGACGATGCCTAAGCCGCCCGACGCTAGCCAGAAACAAACCGGCGTCTTTGCGGTGGAACAGCCACAGCTGACTCAGAGCTACATCCATATCGGGCATATCGGGGGCGAGCTGCGCAATCCCTACCATGCTCCCATGGTGGTGCTGAACGAAGTACTGAATGGTTTTGGCGGCCGCCTATTTAACGAAATTCGCTCGCGCCAGGGACTGGCCTACTCGGTCTATGCCTTTTGGAGCCCGCGCTACGACTATCCGGGCATGTTCATCGGCGGTGGGCAAACCCGCTCTGAGGCAACGGTGCCGTTTATTCAGGCGATGCTTAAGCAGATTGAGCAGATCCGGCAGGAGCCGATCTCTGAGGCTGAGCTCCAGTATGCCAAAGATGCCGTGATCAATGGCTTCGTCTTCAACTTTGACACGCCAGATGATACCCTGTCGCGGCTGATTCGCTATGAGTACTATGGCTACCCGTCGGACTTTGTCTTCCAATTTCAAGCGGATGTCGAAAGCGCAACCATCGAACAGGTCCTGAAAGCCGCCCAGACCAATCTCAAACCCGAGCAGCTGGTGACTATCGTGGTGGGCAATCTAGCGGCCATCCAGCCTGCCCTGGATACTCTGGGAGAGGGGATTGTGGTCACGCCCGTTGACATTGCGATTCCGCCGCCGTCCTCATAGCTTTTCATTTAACAGGCATACCCTGCCATCGTGAAGAAAACATTAACGGTCTAGACAGGGGAGAGACATAAAGTTAAAACCGTAGAGGACAATGATCCTACGCGAAGCACTCCGTTACATGCCTGATTCCAGATCCGATGCAGTCTCACAAATGAGTCGAATGTCTATGCTTGAGCATCAGAATTTGCGCCAAAATTTGCGCCAAAATTTGCGCTGGTGGCTGGTGGCATTCATCCAGCTATTAGCGCTCTCCGCTGCGCCAGCCATTATCAAGCTTTTTCCACCCTCTCTATAAGTTTTTTAAGCTTTCTCTGCCTCTAGCCCATCTTCTACCCTTGCCTAAACCGTCGGTAAAATGTTGCAAAAAACGTGTACAGGCCATAGGCTAGGAAGCCAATCGCAATTAAGCTAAGTCCCGATGCTTCATAGGTTTCAGACTGAAGCATTTCAAGTGCCTTTTCTAAACCACCGGCCGAGGCCGATGACGAAAAAAAACCAGCTTTAATCAGGCCGCCGCCAATTACCGTAAAGGCAATGCCCCGAGCGATGTAGCCCACCTGGCCTAACCAGACCGCAAGCTGCTTTAGGCGACTGTCGCAGGACGATTTGAACTCGCTGATATAGGCTCCGGTTACTGCTCCGTAGATGTAGGTCAGCCCGACTGCGATAACCAGCACCCCGCCAGCCTCAATCAAGAGTTCGCCAAGCGGGAAGGCCATGACTTGGACGGTGACGTCTTCAACCGTATCATCGGACTGGGGCCAGGTTTCGAGTAGAAATTCCAAACTGCCATAGGCAATGCTACCGTAGCTCATGCCGCTGATCCCATAGCCCAAGCGTTGCAGAATAGCCTTCCCATCCAAGGAGCGGTCGTGCTCGGGGTCTGCTACGGCCTGAATCAATCGCCAGACGGCATAGCCCGCTAGCCCAACCGAGAGGGCCACAATCAGCAATGTCCCAAAGGGCTGACGGGCCAGCTGCACAAAGACGCCCTCGGCGCCTAAAATCCGTACGGGACCGCCCAGCGCCGACTGGCCAGCGAACAGGCCAATCAGGCCGTATAGCAGCCCTTTAGCAAAATAGCCCGAGCGGAACCACCATCGCACAGGCCACCAGCTTGAGAGACGCTTCATGAGCCGCTGAAGCACCTTGATATAGAACCGAACATTAGTCACTGAGAGACCTTGACCTAAACCTGAAAGAGGTCTTTTTAGTGTATGCGATGGGTTCCCCTTGACCGTGCTGTAGGCATTGGTCCAACTGTTCCTGATGATTAAAGTTGGCTATTGCGATCGCCGAAGGCCCAGATATTTAAGTTGAGTGGTGTCTCAGTCACCTACGGTTAATGTGGAACGTATTTCGCACGAATCGCAGCGGTCACCCGTGTAACAAAATAGGGAGAACCAGGGTCTGATAAGCTTGCTTTAACCTTGAAATTAGATTTTCGTGACTAAATTAGGCTGAATGGTCTAAGCCATTCTATCCAGCCTGGCTTTACAATAGATTTTTAGCAATCACAAATGGATTTTAGATAGACTTGAGTAAATCAGGTTTTTAGCCTATTGCTATCTATTCTCTGCTCCCCGTCTGACCTATCGTCCTCTGTCATTTAAGAAATGCTGATTACTGATTTCTGGTTAAGTTCGGCCTGGTTAGTTCCCCTGTATCCCCTGGCGGGAGCTTTGCTGGGTCTGCCCTGGTCACCTGGGATTATTCGGCGCACGGGTCCGCGACCAGCGGGCTATGTCAATTTATTAACGACGCTAGCCGCCTTTGTCCATAGCGTATTGGGACTGCTCGCCGCCTGGGGACAGCCCGCCCAGCGGCTTGAGCTGAGCTGGCTACAGGTGGCAGACCTGACTATTGCGCTGCCCTTTGAGCTATCGGCGCTATCGCTGGGGGCGGCTGTGGTCATTACCGGCGTCAACCTACTGGTGCAGATTTACGCCATCGGCTACCTCGAAATGGACTGGGGCTGGGCGCGGTTTTATGCCTTGCTGGCCCTATTCGAGGCTGGGATGACCGCTATTGTGCTGGGCGATTCGGTCTTTTTCGGCTATATGATGCTGGAGATCTTGACCTTAGGTACCTACCTGATTGTGGGCTACTGGTTTAACCAACCGCTGGTGGTGACCGGCGCGAGGGATGCCTTTTTAACCAAGCGGGTCGGCGACCTGGTGCTGCTGATGGCAGTGATTGCGCTTTATCCGCTGGCAGGGACCTGGAGCTTTAGCGAACTAGCCGACTGGGCAGAGCAAGCGACACTTTCCTCGACCACGGCGGCGCTGCTCGGGCTGGGGCTAATCGCCGGGCCGATGAGTAAATGCGCTCAGTTTCCGCTACACCTGTGGCTGGATGAGGCCATGGAAGGGCCACTGCCGACCTCAATTTTGCGGAATGCCACGGTCGTACCGGTAGGGGCCTGGGTCCTGATCAAGCTGGTGCCAGTGCTATCGCTGTCGCCGCTGGTCTGCCAGGTCACAATCGCGGTTGGTGCCATTACTGCCGTCGGCAGCGGCCTGATTGCCTGTGCCCAGATCGACATCAAGCGGGTGCTGTCTTACCTGGTCAGCGCCTTCATGGGACTGGTCTTTATCGCGGTGGGGGCGCAGCAGGCTGGGGCAGCCTTTTTTTTGCTGCTAACCTACTCGCTTGCGATGGCCACCCTGATGGCGGCGGCAGGCTCAATTATTTTGACCTGCATCACTCAGGATGTGACTCAGCTCGGCGGCCTGTGGTCGCGTCGCCCGATCACGGGGCTATCGTTTCTAATCGGTACCTTGGGGCTGATTGCGATGCCACCTCTGGGAGGATTCTGGTCGATGCGATCGCTGGTCAACGGGCTCTGGCAGGCGGGCGATTGGGGCCTGATCGTGGTGGTGCTAGGGGTGAACTGGTTGATGGCTTTTGGCCTGATGCGGGCCTTCGCCCTGATCTTCACCGGGCCAGTTCAGGTCATGAGCGCTCGCGCCCCCGAGCCGATCTGGCTGATGGTGATACCCATGATGGTCCTAACTGGGCTGACACTGCATATCCCGTTCATTTTGAAGTCGCTAGCGCTGCTGCCGGTCTGGCAGGCGGCGGTGAGCAGTGCCGGGCTGCTGCTGTTCTGGTCGGCCTTTATGGGCGCTGTCATTGGCTATCTGCTCTATAGCAATCGCCAGCGCTTTCAGCCGAAGCTGCTGCCTCAGTGGCTGGTGGACCTGTTTGCCTACGACTTTTATACGCCGACGCTCTATCGCAACACGGTAGTGCTGGCGGTGGCGGCCCTGGCCCGGCTGGGCGACTGGCTCGACCGCTACGTCGTCGATGGCCTGGTCAACTTTGTCGGCATCGCCTCCCTGGCCGGAGGTGAGACTTTAAAATACGGCAACAGCGGGCGATCTCAGTTTTATCTCCTGACAATTGCAGTTTGCGTCGTGCTGGTCACGCTATTCATGGGCTGGCTCTATCTGCCGGTGCCATTGGGTGATTTGTGACTTGTGTAAGCGTCTTTTCGCCGATTTGAACCTTTCTCTACCCTCCACCTCCCCACCCTCCACCTCCCCAT
>NZ_JADEXG010000153.1 GCF_015207255.1 Vasconcelosia minhoensis LEGE 07310 | reverse complement strand
GTAACTACTCAGGCTTAAAAAAATAGAGATTTTTTCAGGACTAAGCCAAACGAGAGGTAAGTTGTAATCAGCCAAGCAAGCGAGTATTGCAGCCGTGGGTAACCAGCAGTCAAACAAACAGCTCAGCGAAGCCGACATTCGTGCCGTTTATGTCGAAGGAGAAGCGGCTGTCGTAAGCTTGGTAAGCCAACTGGTAGGTCGTCTAGATGCTCTAGAAGCCGAGGTCAAAGAGCTGAAGGGCCGCCTGGGTAAAAACAGTCGCAATAGCAGTAAACCGCCGTCCGGAGATGGATTCGGCAAGCGCACCCGGAGCTTACGGCGTAAGCGCGAGAAAGCGTCAGGGGGTCAATCGGGCCATTCAGGTCAGACCCTAGAGTGGAGTATGACGCCAGAGTTCATCGAGCTGCACCGCGTGCATCATTGTTCAGGCTGTGGGTGTTCACTGACAGCAGCGGCTACCAGCGAGGTGATGGCCCGTCAAGTATTTGATATCCCACCGATAGAGCTGCCAGTCACTGAGCATCAAGTGGAGGTGAAAAGCTGCCCAGCGTGTGGCACGAAAACGCAGGGTTGTTTTCCCTTCGAGGCCAGCAATGTGGTGCAGTATGGCCCGCGTCTCAAAGGGATGATGACTTACTTGATGGAAGCTCAGCTGTTACCTTCTGCTCGCACCTGCGAAGTCTTGAATGACTTAGTCGGTGTGGCCATCTCGGAAGGCACGTTGTACAACACCAGGACGCAATGTGCTGAGTTGATAGCCCCGATTGAAGATGAAGTTCGGCAAGCAATACAGGCGGCTGAGGTCGTCCACTTTGATGAAACAGGGCTGCGTGTCAATCGGCAACTGTGGTGGCTGCATGTGGCTGCCACAGACGGGCTAACCTATTACTTCGTTCATCCCAGACGCGGTCGGCTGGCTATGGACGAGATGGGCATTCTGCCCGCGTTCGGGGGCAAGGCGATGCATGATGGCTGGCGAAGCTATCAGGGCTACGACTGCGAGCATTTCCTATGCAATGCGCATCATCTCAGAGAGTTGCAATATACCTTGGAGCATACAGGCCAGTGGTGGGCCTTTCATCTGAGTGTGCTATTGGTGAGCATCCACAGCCAGGTGAAGCAGCTTAAGGTGCAGGGGGAAGCAGCGCTCTTTGGTGAGGATTTAGCGGCCTTAAATGCTCGTTACGACGCTATTTTAGACAAAGGCTTTGAACTCAATCCGATACCGCCACCTGACAAGACCAAACCCAAAAAACGAGGCCGACCCAAACGCTCTGCCGCCCGTAACCTGCTGGAGCGATTGCAAACTCATAAAGCGGCGGTGCTCGGGTTCGTGCATGATTTTGAGGTGCCTTTCGATAACAATCAAGCCGAACGTGACCTGCGGATGATGAAGCTGAAGCAGAAAATATCGGGCTGCTTTCGTTCTGAGGACGGGGCTAGAGAGTTCTGCCACATTCGCGGTTATTTATCGACTCTGAAAAAGCAGAACCTCAACATCTTGGATGCATTCGTCGAACTTTTTTCCGGCAATGCTCCCTCTCTTCTCCCTCAGCCTGAGTAGTTAC
>NZ_JADEXG010000152.1 GCF_015207255.1 Vasconcelosia minhoensis LEGE 07310 | reverse complement strand
GTTCAAGGACGCGATTAACACTTGTATTGAGCAGGCCAATACGACCCACAAAGCATCGCTAGAAACTTTGTTGACCATGAATTTTCAGTCCTTTAAGAAAGTCCAAATATCAGGCGTCTAGAGTATAACAACCAGGCGGAACGCGATGTCCGGATGATGAAGCTCAAGCAGAAGATTTCAGGCTGCTTTCGAACCGCTGCCGGGGGGCAACAGTTCTGCCGCATTCGGGGCTACATCTCGACATTAAGAAAGCAGGGGATTGCTGTACTTGATGCCTTGAAAAGTGCTTTTACGGGTAGCCCTATTCTTCCGGTGTTTCAGCCTGAGTAGTTACAGATTGACAAACCTTGCTTGCTTAGCTCACCTTAACTAATGTTACTCGTCAATAGAATCTTCTCCTTCTTTTGACAAGCTTTTCCATAGTAATGGAGAAATAATTAAGCTTCTAGACTTACACGATGGCTAACCCAAAAAATCAGGGTCATTTCATTCTAGACCTTTGCAACGAACCGTCAGGCTTTCAGCCACTGGACACTTTGAGACTGAAAGGCGGAAGCGTCCTATCCTCATCAATTCATAGAATCCGGCAATGAGAATGAAACAGCCCTGCCCAAAAAATAGATTTCAGTTATTTTCTCTGATTGTCATACCTCTAATGCTTGCTAACATGGTTAGTGCTGATATAGACGATTCAACTTCTTCAGTTCCTGAAGAAGTTGAATCGTCGGAGAGCGAGAATAGCTCGCCGCGATGGGTAAACCCAGATAGCTTTGATCTCCCACCTGTTGAATTTCCTGATGGTCCTGTCCCTGTTGAAGAGCCTACTGAAGAGAGGAATTGCCAGCGCTGATAATGTGTTTGGTCGTTTTGAGTATTCCTGTTGAGGCAACTCAATGTATTAGGATCAGCGGGGACATTCTCGTTCAACTCAGCAGGGTGGGTGACTGCCCCCGCTGAGTTGAACTGTACATTTCACCTTTTAGTACTTTTGTAGGCACCAAAAACCTTCGTTAAAGACACACCTTACGCAGCTAATCTGCTCTCTAGTCGTTAGTTAAAGGTCTTGTGCATGGACTACGACTGTAAATTTAACGGTCGGTTTCTAAGTGGTTGTCATGTAATAAAAGGTGTGCCGAAGGCATTCTATAGTGTAACGTACACGAAATGTCTACTGGTTCTGGCCAAAGGCAGCGAACGAACCATGAGAAGAGACAGCTAATAGAACGGGTCTATCACCGGCTAGCATCAATCAGGTTCTGGCTACGCTTCAAAGCTTCTTTAAGTGGCTGGCAGTCAAGCGATATATCAGTCTCAACCCGACCATCACAATCGAAATAGTTACGGCCATGGCCGAATTATAGTAAGTGCGATCGCTTTTACTACTTATGCGGCTACTGAGTCGGAATCTGAGAGGGAGTAGACACCGTTTCCAACCCTAGACCAATACCCATTTCTTGTGCCCAGTATTAGGCGACAGTGGAGTAGTCGGGTAGCAAAAGTCGGTTGACGGGTTTAGCCGAACCAGCGTGAGACAGGACGGCAGCGTCAGCGCCATTTGGAGACGGTTGCAATCAGGCAAAAAAAAGGGCAC
>NZ_JADEXG010000093.1 GCF_015207255.1 Vasconcelosia minhoensis LEGE 07310 | reverse complement strand
GTGGGGGAGTGATCGGGTGATCGGGTGATCGGGTGATCGGGTTGGGGGGTAATGGGGGAGTTGCTATGCATGGGCAGGGCTTAGGAAGGGCTAGGGGCAGGCAGGGTTGTTGTCTTTGGCGCGGTATAGCCGGACATGGTGGTGGTTATCGCCGCTGGCGATCAGCAGATTCTGGCCCTGCTGGACGAGGTCAACGCTGTTGATCGGCTGACGGGAGCGGGCGATCTGATGCTGAGCCATCACCTGCCCGGTGAGATTGAGTGCCCAGAGCATGACCCGGCCATCATCGCCGCCGCTGACCAGGTAGCAGGCGTTTTTACTCAGGGCCACAGCGTTGACCGGTTCGCCCCGATGGCCGTCGGTCCACTGGTCGGTGCGATCGCAGGGTTCACTGCTGCTGAGGCACCGGCTTAAATCCCATAGCGTAATGCGGCCCTGGTTATCTGCCGTGGCGAGCCGGTCGGGTCTATTTCCTGCCGTCGTCAGGCTGGTTAGGTACTGGTTGGGATTGCCCGCAGGATAGTCAATCGAGTGCTGCTGGTCCTGTTCGAAATCCCACAGTACCAGTCGGTTGAATCGTCCGCCCACGGCCAGAGTGGTTTCCGCCGGTCCGACCAGGGTAATCGCCTGAATCGCAAACCCAAACTGATGCTGCTGGTCTGGCAAGGTGGGCTGGCCCGGCTCTGCAATATCGGTCAGGGGCCAGCGCAGCACGTCGCCGCTGCCGTGGGCGCTGAACAGGCTTTGAGAATCTTGGCTGAACTGGAGGTCAAAGACCCGATCGGCGCGCTGGTAGACCAGCGTTTTGGGCGATCGCGATGACAGCAGATCCCAGAGCTGAATTTCGCCATTCTCCAGGCCAGCGGCCAGCCAGTCGTTATTCAACGGGCGATAGCGCACCACCCGGATGGCCTTGTTCGTATCTTTCAGCGTCTCGACGTCGCGCAGGTTGCGAGAAACCTGCCAGCGGTGAATCGTGTGGTCGTCGGCAGCGCTGACCAGGGTATTAGCCTGGCCGTCAAACTGAACGCTGTTCACCGGGCCGCGATGACCGGCCTGCCAGTAGCCGGGGAGAATAGTCCCGAGGGCCAGAGCTGCAATGCCCAAACCCTGCACCCAAACTGGAATCTTGGGCGCTGCGATGAGCTCAACGGTGTGGGTTGGGGGCCGCACTTCGGTCTGCTGGAGCTGGGGCCGCAGCTGAAACTGCTGTCGCCGTCGCCAGCCCAGCCAAGGCGGCTGGGGTTGGAGAGTCAAGCTACTCTGCTCGATATCACCGGCTTTGAGCGCGACCTGAGCTGGACTGAGCTGGAGTACATGCGACGTGGTGGGGGCCGGCTTGGGGGGCTGCCGTCGCAGTACTGCCCGCAGGCGCTCCGACCAGGGCACGTCGATTCGGGCCAGGGTGAGCGCTACGGTCTGATCGACGTTACTGCGGTTGCTGAGTTCGAGGGTATAGCGGGTCGATGCTGGGCCAGTCGCCAGGGATTCCGGTGTCAATGGGGCGGCGGTGCAGCCAAAATCGATCCAGCCGGTCGGTAAAATGTCTAGCGTGCCCGACTGGTAGACGGTGGGCGCTTCGGCCTGGCTGACCTCGATATCGAAGGGGTAAACCTGGCTCAGCGCCTCGCTGGAGAGCGGCGGCTGACAGATAAACAGCACGTGGACGGTTCCCTGACTGGGTACCTGCAAGCGCCGCTCCTGGCCGTCGGTGAGCCAGACATAGGGGAGCCCTTTGAGGGCAATACGGAGATTGACCGTACTGCGGTTGGGATTGTAAATCTGGAAAGGAATCTCGACCAGCGTGCCAGGAACCGTCTGAAAGGCAGTCTTTGTCACCTGTAAGACCGGCGGCAGCGCCCCCGAGCCAGGCACTACCAGATTCACCAGCTGCCGATCTTCTTCGCCCAGCTCCAGACAGGTGACATGGACGTTCAGGTTCATCTTGCCGGTAAAGCCGCCTGGAATTGGCGGCACTTCCAGAATGTCAACGACAAACTTGACCCGGTCGCCCGCTGGAATCTTGGCTGACAGGTCGGGGGTCAGCCGATACCAGTCGGGTGAAGCCTGGCGATCCAGACCAGAGGCCGATAACTCTAAGGCGAAGGTGGCAAAGCAATCGCTGAGGTTGTGAACGGTGACTTCAAACTGGTCGTTGCCGGTGCCCAGGTAAATCGTCTGGCTGGAGAGCTGGGTGAGAATCTGTTTAGCCATAGCTTACTGAACAGCGCCTGAATGGGGCATGAGCCACTGGTGGAGCTGGCGGCGGCGGGCCGCAAAGCTCAGCAGATTGATCCCCAGCTCCTGGGCGCTGCGGATTTCTTCTCGGGATAGGTCAAACCATTCTCCCGGGTCCCCGTAATGGCTAGTACTCTGGCCCCATCCCTGGGTCAACGGCCCGACCAGCAGCAGCAGCCCGCCCCAGCCATAGAGGCCGATTGGCTGGCTGTTGATCGTTGGCCACTGGCCGAAGCGAAAGGGGTGCGATCGCGCTCCATGATCCGCCGCCAGTCTGCCGGTAGGATGGGCCGTCAGCCCCTCTTTGTCCAAAAAGGTCCGAATCGGAGCCGCCAGCTGCGCCACAGTTTCACCGATGCAGGCCTGGATCTCGCTGAGTTCCTGCTCGGCGGAGGCCTGTAGCGGCGTGGTGCTCCCCCGCCGCCGGGCGGCGATGGCGCTGCGGAGTTCGGCTTCGACCTGATACAGTTCGCCCAGGGAATCGGCATTGGCTTCGACCAGCAGCACCCCACCCTGCCGCAGATACTGCGCCATCTGGATCTGCTGTGAATGCCCTAGCTGGCAAAACTCGTCATAGCTGAGGTGACTCAGATCGCTCTGTCCAGCGTCAGCCACGATCTCACCCCGGATCGCCGGATAGAGCCCCGGCAGTGCCTTAAATAGGGCTTGAAAGCAAGGCATCGCCTCACTGCGGCGGGACCAGGCAGCGACCCTGGCGGTGAGCTGAGGTCGGGGCTGGACAACCTGGCGGTAGCGCAGATCGAGCTGATTCAGTCCTGGAGAGAAGACCTCTTCTGGGGGCGTGATTCCGGTTCCCCCTGGCGTCAGCCGCACCCGACACAGCTCCACCTCATCGTCCTCAGCAGGCCCGTTCTTCTCTAATATTTGGAACGCTTCCTGAACAATGTCGGTATCGACCTGGGCCAGCCGGTCTGAATGCTTGAGAACAATGTAAATTGTCGTCTCTACCGACGGCTGAGCCGAGAGGTAGCAGCTTTCTGAGCTCGTAACCACGATCGGATTGCCCTGGGCATCGATTGCTAAACCGGGCTGAATCGTTAACCAGCGCGGCTGGCGATATTTGCTCGCCGCCGCGTCAGGAATTGGCCCGACGCTGACCCCCAGTCCGCTGACGATGCCGCCCTGGTGCAGGGCTTCATAGTGAATCGTCTGGCGCTGCTGGTGATAGCCGTGGGCGACCTGCCAGCGGTCGGCGGTAATCAGCAGCCCGTCGTTGACCTGGAGGCGTTGGAGTGGAGCAGTCATGGGCGGGGGACGATCGCGAGATCGTAGCTACAGAATGCGGGTTTTTCCTGGTCGATGATGGTGCGAATCAGGGTTTCATCTAAGGAATAGTCTGCTGGCGGGCGCAGCTGCACGCTGAAGTGATAGGGTCGGTTGCCGCCGATCACGCTAGTCTGACCCAACACAGTCTGCCCCAGGACATGGCCCTGGCTAAAGTTTTCATGGATGCCAATCGCCTTTTGCGATTCGTCGGGCAGATGGTCGTCCAGGGGCAGGCCGCTGGCCAGATGCAGGTAAAATCGCAGGCCACGCCGGGTGCCGCGCCAGCGATAGATTTCGGCGGCGTAGCGAATCAATGCCCGCTGCTGGGCCAGGCTCAGCGGTCCCTGAAACGACCAGCCCACCCAGTGAGCCAAGAAGGGCAGCATCGACTGGGGTGCCGTCAGCGGGTCGAGGTAGGCCCACAGATGTTCCAGCACATCCACCGTCGGCTCAAAGGCGGTTTCAAAAATTTTTAGGAACCGCCCGACAAAGTCCACGTTTCGGTAGATATCGGGCAAAAAGTCCAAGTACAGGCTAGGCGGTCGCACCAGCAGCTGAAACGGGCTGAGCAGCTCCTGGCTGTCTCCCCGGGGCGCGATCGCGCTGACCTTGAGCTGACCCGTATAGTCGAGCTGGAGCGGCAGCTGCTCAGGAGAAAGCGGCTGCTCGAAGAAATCGGGCGCGATCGCAAAATAGACTACCGCCTCCATCTGATGATGGGCGGGCAGGGTCGAGCCCTCCGTCCGCAGCTGCCACCAGTCAGCAGGAAAATCGCCAGTCGCTGAAACCTGGAGCTGGAGCGGCCCATCGGAAAGATTTTTTACCCGCACCACGAGTTCGCTAAATTCACCGGGCTGCAGGCGCAGGCGGGTCTGTAATGACTGCGGTAGCTCGGCCTGTCGAGAAAAGACCGCTGTGGTAGCCACTGCCGCCTCTGGTAGCTGCATGGGGATGAGTTCAAGACTGATTAGCTGACCGGTTTTAACCTGGGACATACCGGTGCTCCTAACGGATCAGACTAATCGTATGGCCCGAGCGCAGCTGCGCATCAGCCCAAGAGCAAACCAGCCCTAGAGCCCCTGGCTTAACCACATTGTCCGGCGCTAGCTGCCGCACCCAGTCGGTACCCTGACGCCGTACCTCGTAGAGCATCACCGCGCCCAGATAGCGAACGCCGGTAATCCCTTGCAATAGAGTAATAATGTCCGACGGATAGACTGGGGTACCAAAGGGCCAGCCGCGACCGTCTCGCCCGCCAATGAGGGGATTCAAAAAGCGGTAGAGCGCCACCTGCAGGTTGTGCAAAATCGCCTGCTGGGCCTCGGGCGACCCGTAGGCCGGGTCGATCGCGACCTCAGTTTTGACCGACACGCCGATATAGTCGGGCGCTTGCAGCTTCACTTGCAATCCCAGCGGGCGACGTTCGTCTAAGAAATTCAGCACCTGTTGGGTGAGCTGAGGGGTCAGGTCCAAGGCGGCGGGGGGAATGCCGTTGGCCGTCTCAATGCTGGCTAAGTTGGCTTGGGGCACCAGCATCACCGTCACCACGCCGGGCTGATGATTGATCTGCCTGGGACAGATGCTACGGGCGACCGCACCATAGCTGGCCTCAATCGCCAGGGTTTCAAAGTCTTCGGGGGTGACGGCGCGATCGCGAGTCCGCAACAGCCGAGGCACGCGCAAAACCGCATCGTCTAGCGATTCTGCATCAGCGCCGTGGGAGGCTGGCCCGTGGTTAATCACCGACGCGACGTAGGGCACGGCTGACTTAATCACCCGCAGCGTGTGGGGCTGCACGTTGCCGCGCTGGCCGCCGCCGGTGCGGTAGGCCCGCATCGTAATCAGGGCACCTCGGGGCGGGATGGCACCGTACTGCCGCTCTAAGAGCTGGGGGGTGGCAGTCAGGACGGCGGTGCCGTGGGACTGCTGCTGAGATCGCGCCAGAGTTGCCGTTTTTAACTGGCCCGGCTCGCGAATGAGTGGACCAAACTGGACCGTGCCGGTGAGGGAATCAATTGTGTAGTGGCAGTCCTCTGGGCCAGAGTCGGCAAAATCGCTCACCTCGTGCCAGGTCTGCTGGGTGCCAGTGGGCAAAATCACCACCAGCTGCTCGGCCTCGCTGCGGGGTAGGACGGGCTGACTTTGCAGCTGAAAGGACTGCCCGGGCTGACCGCTGCTCTCACCCAGCGGCTCATCCTGAATGAGGGTGCATTGGCTAGCGTCAATCGTGCCGCCGATGGCGCGGGCCGCTACGCTGAGCAGTTGGGGAGAGCCAGTGTAGGCCGGTGTCCCCAGGGCCGGGCTAATGCACACGCAGCGCAGCCAGCGACCCCGATAGCTGGCAAACTCGGTAACCGGCAGCTGCTGCGGCAGGTGCAGCACTACCTCTCCCTTCTGTACGTCGCTGCTGCTGCCGGAGTCGTAGAAGCTGAATCCCCGGGTCTCATCATCGCTTTCCTGCATCAGTACCGGCACCCAGCCCTGACCGTCCCAGGCTTCCCAGCGGCGCGGCGGCGCTTCGGGGCGAATCCCGGTCGGCGTCGCGGTCTCGCCTTCAAAGCTGAGCGCAATGACGTTTCCGGCTAGCGCCTGCTCCGGGTCGAGCCCCAGGTAAAAGCTGTTGCCGGGCTGCGGTCTAGGGTTAAAGATGGCCTGCTCCCTGCCTGCCCAGCGGCCATCCGACTGGCGGTTCCAGTGAGTAGACAGCCGATCCTGTAAGACATTGGGAATGCGCTCGGCGGTATCAGCGGTGAGCAGATGATGAATGCGGGGCAGGCCAATCGTCAGTGGTCGGTCGGTGCTAAACACAATCGCCTCTGTCGTCTCGGTGCGTTCCGTCGCGACTTCCACCGCTGCCGGAATTTCATACGGGCTAGGTAGACTCGCTGCCAGATAAAAGGTGACTTCGGTCCGGGCTGGGGCCGGGGGCTGGAGGCGAATACCGAGCAGCTCTAAAAAGGCCACATAGTTTCGCCGCGGCACCTGATTGAACCGCATCATCATCTGATCGGTCAGCCAGCCAAACAGCTCGACCATGGTGATGCCCGGGTCGCTGGGGTTGTGATTAGTCCACTCGGGGCAGTAGCGCGGTACCCGCAGCAGACATTCTTCGACCAGCTCTTTAAAGGTGCGATCGTCCAGGTTTGAGTTGGGCAGCTTGGGCAGAAAGTCAAATTCCATAGGGGCAGCTATTCAGCGGGGGTAAGGTAGAACGGATACACTAAGCTGTGCCGGTGGTGACTCTGCCGGATCCGATAGCTGACGGTGATGTTCAGGCTGGCGGCATCCGGCGCGGGCGTGGCGGTGACAGCTTCAACCGTCAGCCGCGGCTCCCATTGCTGGATCGCATCGCGGGCGTAAACCTGAGCTAGCAGCAAGGTGTCGTCATTGAGCGGAGCAAAGACGAGCTCATGCAGCCGGGAGCCAAAGTCGGGCCGATAGACCCGCTCACCCACACGGGTGCCAAGAATAATGAAAATGGACTCCTCCAGACTGCGGCGATCGCGGCTGAGCTGAAGCCCTCCCTGCACGGTTAGCTGCATTGGAAAGCCCCAACCCTGCCCTAAAACGTCCTGACTATTGCTCAATGCTGATATCCAAACTTTCGTTGATATGTTATCAGGCCCGTTTTCAGAAAACTTCCGTAATTTTGACGATTCACAAGGGTGGATTGGGCAGGATAAAACTAGGCTGATAGACAAAGCGAACTTGATGAAGCGGTTACGCTAGCGGTTGAAGGTTGAAGTGGCTGACTGGGTTCGCCCTCATCCTAAATCCTTCTCCCGAGGGGAGAAGGATTTAGGATGAGGGCCTCTCCAACCATCAAAGGCCGCGTTAGTCTATTTGTTTCTTTTGTCCAAATCTATAGAATTGGTGAACCCCATGGCCAGAGAACAGGTTGTCAAACTCTACCGCAAAGCTCAAACAGACCCGGCGCTGCGCGAAACCCTCAACACCGCTCCTAACGTAGAATCTTTCGTCAAAATGGCCAACCAAAAAGGCTTTTCCTTCACCATCAAAGAATGGCAGGAGATGACCAATTTCTCCGTTGAAGAGCTCAAATGTAATCTCTCGGAAATTCCCGGGATTTAAAGTACAGAAATGAGCTATCTAGCGGTCAGTGCGCTTACTCGGCGTAGATAACCTTAATTATTTTTCGTCACCTTTGTATGACTCTGGCCATAGGCAGTTTTTTCAAAAGTTCGACTACAGCGTTGATGGCGGAGACAAGCCTTTCCTGAATCCTGCTGCGTTTCTCTTAAGTCATGGGCTTTTGAGTC
Organism: Vasconcelosia minhoensis LEGE 07310; assembly: GCF_015207255.1. Lineage (GTDB taxonomy): Bacteria > Cyanobacteriota > Cyanobacteriia > Phormidesmidales > Phormidesmidaceae > Vasconcelosia > Vasconcelosia minhoensis. Next base: position 5,154 of record NZ_JADEXG010000093.1, on the reverse strand, counting down.
ACTCGCAAACCTCTTTAACCGCTGATATTCCATTCAGCGCCGCCGGGAACCCGGCGTAAACGGCCATTTGCATCACCACTTCGACAATCTCTTCGCGGGTGCAGCCTACGTTGAGCGCTGCCTGAATGTGTACCTTGAGCTGGGGCCGGGCATTGCCTAACGCCGTCAGAGCCGCTACTGTAGCGATTTCCCTCGACTTGAGGTCCAGCCCTGGTCGGGCATAGATATCGCCGAAGGGAAACTCGATGACATAGCGGGCCAAATCGGGCGCAATTTCGCTCAGGCCCTCAATCACCTGTTCCCCGGCTTCCCCATCGATGGCCTGAAGCTGTTCCCAGCCGCGCTGAAAACGTTCGGATTGTGAATCCAAATCAAGATTTGACTGTGCCATAGGTTTGTACCTTTGCTTCTAGTTCTGAATAATGCTGAATCTTCCAGTCAATCGCGACGAGATTCTCCTGAAGCTGTTGAATTTGTTCTAGAACTGTCTGCCGATGCGCTTCTAGCAGCTGTCGCCGCTCATCATAGGCCGTCTCTGGATACTGGCGCACCAGCATCGCATACTGCTGCATCTGGCGAATCGGCATCCCGGTCAGCCGCAACCGGGTTAAAAACTCGATCCAGCGAATGTCCGCCACTGAGTAGCGCCGATGCCCGTTGGTCGCTCGTTCCACCGCTGCAATTAGCCCGCAGCGCTCGTAGTAGCGCAGCGTATGGACGCTGAGCCCGGTTTCCTGAGCCACCTGCTGAATCGTCAGTTCTGCTGCCATAGTTCAACTTTAGAAGTTAGAGCACGCTCTCAGTCAATCAGAAATTTTCATTTGTGAAATCTGCTGGAGGTTGGGAGTCTAGTAGCTCTAGCAGCCATATCGGCAGTACACTGTGCTCAAAGGTCTAGCGGCTGTACTTTCCGGAACTCGCTATGCTAGGTCCGCCTGTTTTTGAGTTTATCTATTCTGGAAACTGGGCTACCAGTTATCAGAGTGGCCTGATTTTTGGCTGATTGGCGGTAGCGTTGCCTAAGCTATTTAGACTTGCCGCGATCGCGACACCGTCTCTTTTATCCACGCCGCTATCTATCATGCTAAACAGACTCCGCTGTCGGCTCAGACGGTTTTTCTACAAATCTAGAACCGTCAACGATGAGCCAATCAACAAGGTCAGCCTGATTGTCATCGTCCTGGTTGATATCTTTATTCTAGTCAACGTTTTTATCGGTTTAAATGATATTGGTCAATGGTACATCAGCCCCACTCAGGCCTATGACTGCTACCCCGAGTGGCAAAGCTATCGCAGCAGCACCGCCGACTTAAAAGATTATAATACGGTTCGCGATGCGTTACTAGAGCAGAATTCAAACTTTCAGCGTCAGGATCGGTATCGGCAGCTGAATGATCGGCATTTGGGCAGCGTCTCAGCTATTTGTCAGCAATACGCATCCTATCAGGATGCCCTCAGCACGCCTGAGAGTCGGGCTATCCTTGACCAAATTGACGGCATTCAAGCTGAAATTGCCGCACTTGAGGCGGCCAATCAGACCATTCGACAGCAGTATGACTCGACCCTGCTCGAAGAAATTGCCGGACAGCCCCGCGACCAGTCCATCAATGCGGTAGAAGCCGCTCAAGCAAGGCAAACCCTCGAAACAAACGAGGGCAAAATTGCCGATTTCAAAGCAGCCCAAAGCGAACTGCGCTCCCAGCTGCTGGCTTCGGCTGAGAGCGATCGCTTTCTGCAATACTTGAACGAAGATAGTTCGTTCCAGACCTTAGAGCGCCGCTATCAGCGAGCAAGATTTTGGTATCCCAGCATCCAAATCCTGTTCCAGGGCATCTTTTTGGTGCCGTTGATTTTTATGGCGTCAGCCGTTCACCGCTACGGCCAGCGCCGCGGCTATGGGCTGGTTTCGCTGATCAGCTGGCATCTGCTCGCGATCTTTTGCATTCCGCTGATCGTCAAAGTCTTTCAGTTTCTTCAGGCGGGTTTCCTATTCGAGGTGCTTTCAGAAGCGATCGCGGCTTTGCTCGGCGGCCTCCTCTTTCTACTCACCTATCTCTACATTCTGATCATTCCGCTGATTGGATTTGGCATCATCAAATTCTTTCAACGGGTGGTCTTCAATCCCAAAGTACAGGCTGCGGGCCGGGTGCAGAAAGGAAACTGCATTCGCTGTGCTAAAAAAATTCGCAGAGAAGACGCTCACTGCCCCCACTGCGGCTTTTACCAGTTCGTCGAATGCCCCAACTGCCACGACTCCACTTATAAACATCTGCCCTACTGCCGAGAATGCGGTACGCCGCAGGAGCCAAATCCGACATAGGTCAAAAATGGCCTGAGGGCACCATTTTGGCAGAGAGGATTAGACAGCTGTAGGCGCAATTATGCGATCCTATGCGTAAGTGCGACGGCCAAATGAGCGAAATGAAGGAATATATTCGCAGCTTAGTCAATCCAGAGATGGCACCCACCGGCATTCGAGTCGCCTTGATCGTCGGCTCGGCCCTGTTTGCCATCAATCACGGTAACGCCCTAATGCACAACCGGATGCAGCGCAGCCGCTGGATTTCGGGCGCCATCACCTATATCGTCCCCTACATGGTGAATATCCATGGCCAGTACAGCAACCATAGGCGAGACCAGGCTAAGCGATAAGCCTCCTTGCCAGCCGCTTTTTAATTGAACTCATGCCGTAATCCTATTCAGCCAGGCTGGATAAGACCGTGAATTGGCTGTAGTGAGCGCTAATTCCGTCAGCTTACTGAGGAAAGCCTCGACGGCTGGTATAAAGACAGCGTCCATGGCGGAATCGCTAGGAAAGGCTTCGAAGGCCAAGGAGCAATAGGGCTTCCCAGCAACTTCTAGATCTGTCAGTTCAAATTCTAAACCCCGACTGATAGAGGTTTCCGCTCTGACTTCTTCGGCCTCAGCTGTAAGGGCATCCAACCGGACCTGGCGCAATGCGCGCTTTTTCAAAACGGAGACAGTCATCAGCTCGGTTGTTTCGGCCAAAAACAGCCGTCGATAGGCAGCTGGGAGGTCTGCATAGGACCATTTGACCCAGCGCTCGACTAGCCCCTGATGCCTCCCGCAGAACACCTGCGGCCCTGAAGCAGAAACCCGGCCCTTAATTTGCATCTCTCCCTCACGCCATTTGATGCCCATATCGTCGCCACCAGGCACAAGTAAATAGCAATCGGATCGTTCTTTCCAAACCGGCAGGCCAAGGTCAGAGCTGGTTAGGAAAGGAGCCACCGTCTCAAACCAGGTCTTCAATGCTGGATACCTATCGGCATTCCCCTCGAAGAACCATCTCACCTCCTGGCTGGCCAATGGGATTGTCTTAGTCATCATGTTCAAAGGAGCGAGGCAACTGCAAATTCCTGTCTAACGGTCTGGTTGAGCCGCTGTGAAAACTTTGTGCTTCGTAGCACTTTCTCAATGGCCCGTTTTGACTATCCTGACTAATATCTTCGATTCCTGCCTACTGGCAGCTGGCATAGCAGGTCAAAAAACTTGGATAGAAGCAGGATCTGGTGCCTGGACTACTCGGCCTCGATTCCAGCGTCATAATCCCTTGTTTAGTTCCAGAATAGTCATGGGAGCTACATCTATTTGCCCCGCAATTCCTCTTCCGAGAGGGTTAATCCCCAGGGAAGAAACTATAGGAGGCTCTCTATGCAATATCCTGAAAGCTTTTCGATAAAGTCGGCCACGCCCTAAATCGTCTCTTCATTGACTATTCCAATGGCGAATTTTCGCACTTCTGCGTTGGAGTAATTGGTCGCCGCTTCCAAAACGGGAATGATATCTTCATAGTCAAGCTCCTGCCAGAATAACATCTGACCTAGAATTTCAATAACAGACCTTCCCCATTTGACTCGCATAGCATCCCTACTATTTGCTAATCCGATACCTTTCTCGATGCAGCCGTAGACCGTATATCTGGCCGAGATGGTGAATGCTGGATTAGCCGCATCAGTAGACGCAATCCCTCATTGACCGCTCCAGAATCGGGAAACATGGCTGCTACATCGCGATCCAGCTGGATGTTGGATCGTTTACGCCCTGGGCCTCGGGCTACAACTGGGAGCTGGGTAAAGTCGTACTCGGGGCGCGATCCAGAGAGTGCATCCCAGCTATGCGATGAGTAAGAATACCTAGCGCCGACTCAGGGCAATAGCGATAAGCTTTGAGCAGTACGATGAGGCTAGCAAAATAAATGGATGCGACCAAAGCAGCCCGGCTCAAGGCCCTGACCCATGAGTTAGCAGAATTCTCTATGAAGAGACCAATCCCGAGCAAGTGAAGACCCTGGAAGGCATCGAGGAAGCGGTGCGGGGTCATCTACTGAATCACGTCGGTCCTGAGCTCGGCAATTTTTTATCGGCACAGCAAGTGGCACAACGAGCGGGCGGCAGCGAGTCATCGCCAGCGTTATCGGGCCGCTGAGCATCAGCGAACAGCAAGGTCGGCGGCTAGGGCTAAAAGCGCGAACCCGCTGGAGTCCGTATCTAGAGAAGTGCTGCTTACTGGTCAGTGCCAACGAGTCGTACGAGCGCTCCGCTGAAGACATCGCAGTGCTCACAGGGGTAAGCGTTTCGAGCAGCACTCAACAGCGATTAGTGCACCGCCAAACCTTCGAGCCGCCTCAGGTTGACTGTGGCATCAAGGAGATGAGCCTCGACGGGGGCAAGGTTCGGCTTCGTACCCCTATCGGGCAGCCGAGCGAGTGGCGCGACTACAAGGGGTAAACCTGCATCAGGGTTGTGTTAGTGCGTTTTGGCAAGACAACGAGCGCTTAGTCGAATGGGTAAACCAGCAACCGTTAGCCTCACTGTTAGTGTGCTTAGGTGACGGCCACGATGGCATCTGGAATCTGTTTGAGCCGATAAACCGCCAGGGACAGCGCTTTGAGATTCTCGACTGGTACCATTTGATTGAGAATCTAGGCAAGGTGGGCGGGTCGCAGCGTCGCTTAGATGCAGTTGAAGCTTGCTTGTGGCGAGGGGATGTGGAGAGTGCGCTACGGGTATCAACTTAAAGCGGGACAAAAAGCGCTTGGCAAGGATGTATCAATAAGCACAACAAACAAAAAGCTCTGCGGCAGAGCCCAGAGCCATGTATCGTCACCCTAACAAGTTCAAAACATGGGTA
>NZ_JADEXG010000092.1 GCF_015207255.1 Vasconcelosia minhoensis LEGE 07310 | reverse complement strand
GCAATCGCAATTTTTGCTTTGAACTCTGGACTATACTGTCTGCGTTTTCTGCTCATGAATAACTCCTATCATTTTTTGAGTGATTCGGAGCTTAGCTACCTGTCCAGTTTTTGGGGTCCACTATAGTTGTCTGCCGCCGCACAACTTTACCGTTAAGTAGCCTTTACAAAACTTGTCGGTCAAATTTCCCAGGCTGCCTGAAAGAAGTCGCGCTCGCAGAGCATGGCGTAGCGATAAGTTAAGCGCGTCACCGGGCCGTCTTCAGCATATTCATCTACCAGGGCCTCTAGCTGTTCGGCCAGCGGCGTAAATTCGTCGCTGCTGTAGGTAGCAATCCAGTCTTTGTAGGCATGTTCAGGCAGGCCGTTTTGGGCTAGGGCCTGACCCAGGTAGGCATAGAGGCGCATACAGGGCGACATCGCTACCGCCGTCACGCCCACCGACTGGCTCCAGGCAGTGGCCAGCAGAAAGTCGGTATAGCGACGGGTCGCCGTGCCGGGATGGACCGAGGTGATGTCAACTTCCCAGTTCTGGGCGTAGCGGCTGTGCAGCTGGAGCTCTTGCAAGACGCCGTCGGCCAGCTGATGAAAGATTTGAAAGCCTTGCCAGGAAGGCGCTTTCGCTGCCGCAATACTGTAGGCACGGGCAAAGGCTTCAAGGAAAAAGGCATCCTGCCCGACATAATAGGCAAACTTTTCCTTGTCTAAGGAGCCATCGCCAATCCCCTGGACAAAGGGGCTTTTGAGTGAAGCTTCCGCCAGCTCAAGATTGGCCTGCCAGAGCAGTTGAGAAAGGGACATTGCGCTTACTTGTCATACCGGCTGCTCCGATCCTAAAGCAAAACGGTAGGCTGCTCTGCCTACCGTTTTTTGGATGCTATCGTTTCAGCGTCTAAGAGAGCGGCTCTCCGTCCAGACGGCGAACGGCGACAACCGACGGCTTGGGTGGGTCATTGGGGTTTTTACCCGGCCAGTTAGAGCCAATCGGCACCTCCCGCGCTTGAATGAAGGGAACGCCATCGGTCGTCTGCATCGCAAATGAGCGCGTCTCAGCAGCCATCGCCTGCCGCTGGCCGTTCACCTCACCTGGATGCTGGGCAGATAAAAACAAGGTGGTGTTGTCAGGCGTAAAGTAGGGTCCGGTCATCTCGCATTCCATTGGGCCGTAGCCAAACAGGTAGGCCGAACCGGCGCGATCGCCCGTCGTTGGAATTTGCCAGATAGCGTTATTGCCAAAGATTCCGAGCAGCTCTTTCTGACTCAGCGTCTCTCCTTGCTCATTAATGCGGGCAGGGACGGGCTGATTATGCGCGCTGGTGGACATGTCAGTAACCATCCATAGGTTGCCTTTGGCGTCGAACTCCAGGTTGTCTGGATTCGAGAAACCTAGCCCGCCTTCAGCCGGCTCACCACCAGCTGCAAACATTTCCCACTGGAAGCTCATCGCCGCTGGATCGTTGCTGTCCTCCATTAGCTTCATAATCCAGCCGTACTCGTACTCTTCTTCGCCGTTTGGCCCCTGGAAAATGGCTGTGTCAGGGCCACCGTCACCACCGGGCAGACCAGAGGTAAAGGCAATGAAGAGCGTTCCATCAGGCGCTACCATCGTATCTTCGGGTCGAGCCGTCGTGGTCGAGCCAGCAGCAGAGGCCGCAAAATGGGCATCGATTAGGATAGCGCCCTGCTTTTCTAGGTCGCTGCCTTCGTAGAGGTCGCCCAGGGTACCGTACTGCTGCTTCATCGCCTGGGCAACCGCGTCATCCTCGACTTTTATAAAGCCACCCTCAGGCCGATTTGGCAAGGTCACCATGCCGCCCACCACTGTACTGGGCAGCACCGGATCAACTGCCGTATCCATCGTCAGCGGAATCCAGGTGCCGCTGCCGTCCGGGTTGAACTTGGCCGCATAGAGCATCCCGTCGGCTAGCAGCTGGGAGTTGGCCTTATCCTGCGGGTTGGTGACCGGGTTGCTGCTGACGAATTTGTAGACATGGCCGCCTCTGCGATCGCAGCCTGAATAAAACGCCAGCGGGCTGCCTGCTTCCACCCGAATGCCAACTGCTTCGTGGCGATAGCGACCTAGCCAACTGTGCTTTGTGCCAAAGTCGTCCGGGTTGCTCGGGTCAACTTCAACAATCCAGCCGTACTTGTTGCATGAGAGGCCCAGCACGTTGCCCTGCCCATCAATCCCGTCGTCAAACGCTTTTTCGCGAGGTGAAAATGCCGTCCCATCAGCGTAAACGGCCTCAGGTACCTGATCTTGAAAGTTCTCTTCAGCGCTGAGGGCGGTTCCCCAAGGCGTCGTCCCCCCGGCGCAGTTGCCAAAGCTGCCGATCACGAAAGCGCCCAGGCTATCCATATAGCCCTGACCCGTTTGCTTGATAAAGACAGCTGCTGCCGGTCCGGTCACCCTGAGATAGCGATCGTCCTCCAGTCCAGAAATGCCCGAAATGCGCCGGTCTGCGTCGGAATTAGTCCGCACCCAGCGGCCGTCGGTATCGCGGCGAACTGAGATGACGCCGAGCCCCTGATCTAACAGCGCCTCCTTAGAAATTTCGCGAATCTGCGCCTTGAGCGGATCGTCATCCGGCAGTTCAAAGGCATTGACCTCGCCATCCTGTGCCTCTAGGGCGGCAGCGACTTCAGCGAAGGGTAGGACCTTACCCGTCACAGGCTCTAGCGTCTTAGACCAGGTGTCGGCGCTGATGTATTCAAAGTTAACGGTGAGGTAGCCCTCGTCCGGACCAGTGGGCACAAAGGATAGATAGTCATTGTTATAGCCGACGCGAGAATCCCCCAGCGGGTCGCCCCAAGACGCGATCACATCGTAGGTATAGCCCTGCGGCAGGACTAAATCGTCCTGGATCTGATAGCGGCTGTAATAGTCGAGCTGCTTGACATCGGCAAGACCAATTCCCTCGTAGGGCAGCGGTCCCTGTAGCGGTAGAAACCCGCCCGGTGGAGAGGCGGCCTGGGCCGTCTGCGACACAACCAGGCTCTGCCCCTGGCCCCGCACACCGACTGCCGTAGTGCCCGCTGCCGCACCTAAAAACAAAAGAAACTGCCTGCGTTTGAAACTCATAGGGGTGAAAAAGCTAAGTAATTTTCAACCCAGAGTGTATGATTCTTAGGTTAAGAAGAGGTAATCCTAGCGCCTGTTAAGCTCAGCTTATGCCTTTAGCCTTAGACTTGGATGATTAGGCCGAAGGCGTCTTCAGCAACGCGATCGCGGTCCGACAGTCGGCCTCAATCTGCTGCTTGAGCGCATCTACCGAGGCAAATTTTTGCTCCGGCCGCAGAAAGTTTTCTAAACTCACCGTCAGCGTTCGCCCGTAGAGGTCTGCCGACCAGTCCAGCAAATGCACCTCGACGCTGAGGTGCTGGCCCGCGACGGTCGGCCGATGGCCAATGTTCATCACCCCGGCGCAGGGTGGCTCTAAACCAGTCGCCGCCCCGTAGACCCAAACGCTGTAGACGCCGCTGCGCGGTAGATATTTATCAGCTGGCAGCTTTAGGTTCGCGGTTGGAAACCCAATCGTCCGGCCCAGCTGCTGCCCCTGAACGACTCGACCAGTCAGGGTATAGGTGCGGCCCAGCAGCCGATTGGCTTCAGGCAGGTTACCGGCCTGCAGAGCCTGCCGAATCCGCGAACTGCTAATTCGCTCATCGGTTTCGAGCTTCAGCGGTACCACCGTGACCGCCACGCCGTAGGCAGCCGCGATCGCGCTCAGCATTTCCGCATCTCCTGCCCGCCCACGACCGAACCGAAAGTCGCTGCCGACGCTAATCCGCTGGGCCTGTAGTCCCTGAATCAGTATCTTTTCGACAAAGTCTTGGGGCGAGAGCGCTGCCAGGGCTTGGTTAAACGGCAGCAGCAGCAGCTGGTCTACCCCCAGCTGAGCCAGCCGCAGCGACTTCTCGGCCAGCGGCGTCAGCAGAGGGCGGATCTGGCCCGAAAAAAACTCGCGGGGATGGGGAAAAAAAGTCACTACGGTCGGATGGGGTGCCGTCGCTATTGCTGAAGGCAGATCGGGCCGGGCAGCCCCCTGCCAATGGCTATATCCGGACGCGATCGCAGACTCGTGTAGACAGTCCGCCACCTGGCCTGAAAGCTGGAGAGAAGGAACTCTATTCGCCTGGCCCGTCGGCAACTGTAGAATCGGCCGAATCACCTGCTGATGCCCGAGGTGAACGCCATCAAAGTTGCCCAGCGCTACAGACGCAGGAACCTTTGCCGTTTCCAATGAAGAGGTGACCCACACCCTTTACATTCTGACACAAACTTGCCCAAATAATATTCGGGAAACTGTTTGGGAGTTTGTGGCTAATAGGCAGGTTGCGCAGCCAAAACGGGCAGATCGATCACCATACCCTCTCTCGCAATCACGCTGTTGGGAAACTCAGCAGCGACCTGCACAGCTAAATCGTCCATAAAGTCATCGTGATGCATCGGGTCGTGGTGGAATATGACCAGCTGTTTTACATTGGCGGCCTTTGCGACTTTAACCGCCTCCTGCCAGGTCGAATGGCCCCAACCTACTTTACTGACCTTGACGTCGTGGTACTCGTTGTCGGTATAGGTCGCGTCGTAGATCATCACGTCGGCTTCGTGGGCCAGCCGCAGCACATTGTCGTCTAGCCGATCGGGAAAGTGTTCGGTGTCGCTGACATAGGCAACTGAACGCCCGCCATAACTCACGCGATAGCCAACCGCTTCACCGGGATGGTTGAGCAGTGCGTTTTCAATGGTGATATCACCAATATTGACCACTTCGTTGAGGTCTAGATCGCAAAACTTGAGCTCGGCTCCCATAATCTGTAAGGGAACCGGAAAGTTGGGGTGCAGCATCTGATCGTTCAGCCGCTGCTCGATCGTGGAACCGTTGGGCGAAATCGCGCCATGGATGATAAATCGGTTCCCTGCGACAAAGGCCGGTACAAAGAAGGGAAATCCTTGAATGTGGTCCCAGTGGGAATGGGTGAAAAACATGTTGGCTTTGAGCGGCATTGCTGGCAGCAGTTTTTGACCCAGCAGCCGCAGCCCGGTACCGCCGTCAAAAATCAGCAGCTCGTCATTGATCTGCATTTCAATACAGGCCGTGTTCCCACCATAGCGGACGGTCTTCTCGCCCGGGCAGGCAACGCTACCCCGGACTCCCCAAAAGCAAACTGAGAATTGACTCTGCTGTTCTGTCATTGAGCTGCCCATACGTCGAAAGAATAACTCAAGGAAATGCGGAGATTTTTATCGTCAGTCCTCAGGCCATGAACCAACTGAGGTTGAGAAATCAAAGCGCGCTTTTCCCATTGTGCCCAAGCAAGGCATCGAGCTTGCGTTTGGCCAAAATATTTTGGTCCGCTCTCTGTAGAAACTGCCAAAAATGCCTAGAACGATGTCAGGAGACAGGGCAGATAAATTCCTCTAATCCTTGGCCAAAGACTTTTCAACTGCGCTATAGGGAATCCAACTACTCAGCCGGGTTAGACCGCTGTAGGCAGTTAAATTGTACTGTAGGGGCGTCAGCGTAATAAACCCCTCTTTAATCGCGGCAACATCGGTCGGAAACTGCTTTTGAGCCACTAGCTCTGGTTCAGCTGGCAGTTCTGCCTCCCCCTCTTCGACGACTTTTCCGGCCAGCCAATAGTAGGTCTTACCCCGCGGATCGGTGCGTTTCTCGAACTGGTCATACCATCGACGCATTCCCTGACGCGCAATTTTGACGCCGCGGATTCGGTCAACCACCTTTCGCGAGGGAACATTGACATTTAGCAAAATGGGCAGGCTGAGTGGCTGTTGCCCCAGCCCTAAGACCAGCTGATGGGCGAACTCAGCCGCGGGTTGAAAGTCCTCAGCCCCTGGCCCTACTAGGCTAAGGGCAACGCTGGGAATGCCTTCGAGAACGCCCTCCATCGCGGCGGAGACTGTGCCTGAGTACAGCACATCGGTGCCCAGGTTAGCCCCGTGATTAATTCCCGATAGCACCAGGTCGGGTGCCGTCGGCAGAATTGCGTCGAGGGCTAGCTTGACACAGTCTGAGGGGGTTCCCGAGCAGGCCCAGGCGGCAACGCCCTCAGCGAAGACGGCGGCAACCGGGTCTACTCGCAGCGGCTTGTGCATGGTTAGCCCGTGCCCGGTGGCAGAGCGCTCCCGGTCAGGGCAGACAACCGTGACGGCGTGACCTGCCGCCGCCAGCCGATTGGCCAGGGTGCGCAGGCCTATGGCAAAGATGCCATCGTCGTTACTGATTAGAATTTTCATCGTTAAATTGATGGGGATGCCACTGAACCGTCCCTACGGGAAGCAGCCCCGCAGGCTACTATAGGTTAGTTTGCCAATCGCCGCTTTGTAACGGCCATCCCCACCCCACCATGAGTACCCCAGCCGATCTCGAAACTCAGCTCAGTACGGTGCAGCAGCAGGCTGCCGGTGAAATTCAGGCGGCGGCCAACCTGGGCGAACTAGACCAGGTGCGCGTCAGCTATCTGGGCAAAAAAGGAAAACTTTCTCAGGTGCTGGGCGGCATGGGCAAGCTCTCGGCAGCGGACCGACCGCGGGTAGGCGCGATCGCGAACCAGGTCAAAACCGAGCTGCAAACCCGGCTCGACCAGCGCAAGTCGGAGCTCCAAGCAGCCCAGGTGCAGGCCCAGCTTGCCGCTGAAACGCTAGACGTAACCATGCCGGGCGTCTACCAGCCCCAGGGCCGGGTACACCCGATTAACAGCATTATCGACCAGATTATCGACATCTTTGTCGGCCTGGGCTACACCGTCGCCCAAGGTCCCGAGGTCGAAAGCGACTATTACAACTTCGAGGCGCTCAACTTTTTGCCCGACCATCCGGCCCGCGATATGCAGGATACGCTATACCTGCCCAACGGCCAGATGATGCGCACCCATACGTCAAATATTCAAATCCGCTACATGGAAAAGCACGAGCCGCCGCTGCGGGTGCTGGCCTCGGGCCGCTGCTATCGGCGCGATACCGTAGACGCCACCCACGCCGCCGTTTTTCATCAGATCGAGTTTTTTGCCGTTGATCAGGGCATCACCTTCACCGATCTGCGCGGCACCGTCCAGGCGTTTCTCGAAGCCCTATACGGCGACGTTGAAATGCGCTTTCGGCCCAGCTATTTCCCGTTTACCGAACCGTCGGCAGAAGTAGACGTGCGCTGGCAGGGCCGCTGGCTAGAGGTGCTGGGCTGCGGCATGATCGACCCCAATGTGATGAAATCGGTCGGTTATGACCCAGAAGTTTACACCGGCTTTGCCGCTGGCCTCGGTGTCGAGCGTCTGGCCATGGTGCAAAGCCAAATCGACGACATCCGTCGCCTCTACGCCAGCGACCTGCGGTTCCTCCGCCAGTTTTAGCGAGGCAAAACTTGAAAGTAGCCTGAATGCCAAGGGTGGATCTAATGGTTTTATCTATGATTTCTCAGCGGGGAACTTAGACAATAATACTGGGTAATTCTGATGTATTAATCCAATATGACTGCGCCGATTTTTTAATCCTAGCGCAAAAGTCTCTGCAGATACTTTTCCAAATATGGGGCAACATCGTTTGAGCCTGATCTCTAAGCTTGTCTGTGAGAAAATTTGTGTCGTTGAAATCAACCTGAGTGAATTATCAAATTTACTTACTTTAATGCCCATAATATTTTTCTGAGACTCAACCTGAATATCATAAGTATTTAAGTGAGATATAAGTTTTAACCCACGGTTCGCCGATCGCTACCTGTAGTGTTTTCCTCTAGTGAGAAACACACCGATGGGGCATTCGTAATTTTGAACATACTATCCATGGTAGATGTCAGAATTTAGAACTGCTATATGTGGAAAATGAGCGAACCGTCCATTTTAACTCAGCGACTTACAGATTCAGAAGCACCAAGTCTGGGATCTGAAACAAAGATTGATAAACTAACACAGCACCGCCAATGACAGATGCATCCTCACCAAATTCAGAAATGTTCCAGCGAGAGTTAGGAGTGCTAAAGAAGCCGAATTCCCCATTACCTAAAAGTTCTGACGTTAGTATTTGACTCAACTGATCTTCAATATAAGGAAGCAATGCTGTCAGTGACCCCCCTAAGATAATACGCTCTGGATTGATAATATTAATAATGTTAGCCAATCCTTGACCCAGGCGGCCTGCCCATTGGGAGACGAGGTTATAAGCATCTTTATCTTCGTTGTTTAAAGCTTCTATCAAATCACTTAATTCGGCCATTTTTCCTACTTGTTGTTGATATTGTTTCAGCAGTCCTGCTTTGCCAACCAGTGCCCCAAAACTGCCAGGTTGACCATATTCGCTGCCGATTAAGTTTTGATCATCAATCATCAGCTCACAAACTTCACCGGCTGTTCCGTTTGCACCACGCATAATTCGATGATTAATGACAATGCCGCTTCCAACACCTTCGTTCAGCAGTAAAAACAGCAGGCTATCGCTCTGCACAGCACTACCGAGATAAACTTCTGCGAGCGCTGCTGAATTTGCGTCATTATCAATGAAAAGTGGCAGGGTGACGTGAGCTTCCAAGTATTTTCGTAAATTAACTCCGTGCCAATTCAAACCAGGCACGCGAATCAGCACACCGTCTCGATTGATTGTACCCGGAGTGGTTAAACCTATGCCTCGAAGCCGTTGACTGCTGAAAGGGTTTGCTCGGCGCAGTTGCTGGATCAGCTGAACCAGTTGTGAAATGACGGTATCGGGATCAGTATCTGTCAAAGGCATAGATAACTTAGCTTTCATCTCTGCTGCGAGGTTTAGCTCTGCTACTTTTATATGATCTGCTTCGATAGCAGCGCCAATAAAGAATGCTCCGTCCGGGTTCAGGTCAAGCTCCATCCCAGGTCTTCCTCCTCCAGGTTGAGATGCCATTGCTGCCCCTTGACGAATAAGTCCGTCTGCGAGTAACTCCGCTGTAATCACTGTCACAGTAGACCGCGTCAGCCCTGTGCGGCGGGCAATTTCAGCCCGAGACAAACCTGCATTACAGCGCAGCAAGCCCAGAATGCGAACGTAATTGATCTGCTTCAGCAGGCTGGAATCAGTATTCAGAGTCCTTACGGAGTTAGTTTTCATAAGAAACAATCCAACCTCCAGTTTGTTTTCATTGTAAATTATCTACCCTATGTTTGTTCGGCGACAAAACAAACTATTCTGAAGATGCAGTTTTACTGGAACGAAGATCATGACAATTCAAAATCATATAGAGCCTCTAATTATTTCCTTGAGCCGGCGCCGACTTATACCTGTGAGATCTTTTAATGCAGCTCATGATGTCTGAATTAAAGATTTTGTTTGACTGGAAGAACGTTGACATTTCCAGGGCGCATAAAAGCTAACGTGTGCATCAGGATATTTGGCGAGCCGCCAGTTTATTTGCGATAGGTGCTAAAGATTTCAGCACACATTATTACTAAACTAACGCACTGTGCTAGTGCTACTGCCGATTCAGAGATAAGCAACGTCACTCGTGAGTAAAAATCCTAAAGAGTTTAGTACGAACTCAAAAGGGTTCTTTGATTCAATTTTTGCTAACTATTCAGGATAATCATCATGGAATTTCCATACACTCCACAAGGTCTATTTGGTTTGGCAACCTTTTCTCTACTAGCACTGAAAATCATTTTATGGGCTTTGACATCCATTATTTTACTAGAGCTAGTCCGAGTGTTATATCATGTACTTCATCATGAGTCAAAAATTTTGTATAGTCGGTTTCATAGGTGGCATCATTGTGCATACAAAGGCAGCTTTCAAAATAAAGATTCTCTGGCATGTTGTAAAAGCTTTTGGTACTATGATTTGCCAGAAGCATTCTCAATGGTTATTGCCGGAATTGCTCTGTTAGGGGTTTTGAATCTTTCTGAAAGTCCATCATTAGACGCAATTTCCGGTACTCTTATTGGATGCTGCTACGCTTTAAGGGAAGTATTATTTACTGTTTTTAAATTTTGCGGTGTCCAATGGGAAATTGATGCAGACGTGAACCACAGTACTGACGAATCTCTCGTCGCAAAGCCAGGAAAATGGAAAGTTAATCTCAGCTATCATTGGCGTCATCATTTTCATAATGAGGGAGTTTACCTTTCCGGAATCTATTCATTTTTTGATCAACTTCTGGGAACAGCAGTATCGCTGCGTTCTAGACGCATAGCCAGTTTAGGAGAGCTTGGTGAACTCAGCCAGCCTTTACAGGAGGAATTGATGAAATCTGGAGCTAGGCCCTCCATTGAAACTAAACTTAATGCATCCAGTAACTTTAATAAGGTTGATATCCTGATTCTGAATGCAATGTCCGAAAATGAAGACATTGAAGAATTGCTTGAATGTGTAAATAGGTTCTTTAAAACTGTTACATCAATTCGCGATGTAGCTCTCAAAGAAATTTGGGTTTTATTTCCAGAAACGGAGTTGCTACCAGGTTTAGAGACGGCTGTTGAGGTTAATCAGAAAGTGTTTAGCAATTCAGTAACTATTATTCGTCTCGACTCGCCTTGTGTTATTAGAAAAGTTGTGGTGAGACAACCTAGTCAAATCACAGAGGCTCAAGAAGTAGCACAAGCCCTGGTTAGTTCTATTCAACGAGACAGTCGTAACATTGTTCCAGGAAGACCAGCTATGAATTTATGGTACAAGCTCAAAGAAACAGCAGGTTCAACCTATTGTCGTTTTCGGAAGGAGTTTTCAAATAGAAATCAACATCTACAGAGAGCTAACTAAGCATAGGCATGATCTCACTAACTCCAGAGTAGTATTTGCAGCTTGATACTGTTCTGAAAGTACAAATTTAGCAACACAGAAACTAGTTCCCACTCGCATTTAGGAGTTATACAATGAATTCGCAGACCTTGGGTATTTTAGTAGGTGGTTTATTGCCTGCTCTATGTTACGGGATAGCTGGCCTATTTTCGAAAACGAGCACAGACGCTGGTATGCCCGTTGGAAGTCATTTAGTTTTCATTGGTTTAGCAGTAAGTTCAGTTGGAGGAATATTCAATCAAGTTTTTCCTGGCAAAGTACCTTCAGCAATGGCAATCGTATCTTCTTCGACGCTAGGAGCAATTTGGGGATTAGGCACAGGGTGTGTTGCGTTAGGACTGATTTTCTATCAAGCTCCCATGGCCAAATTGACTCCACTGTATAATATGAATACTTTAATTGGTGTCATATTAGCCCTAATCCTTTTTGCAGAATGGAAGAGCGTAAATGTTGGTATTTTATTGGCAGGTACTTTTCTTATTTGCGTTGGAGGAATATTAGTGGCTAGAGCTTAACTGTGGACTGACCGTAGTCAAATTACCATTGGAGTGGTTGGCTCCTTCCAAATTGGCCCCTTCCAACCAAATTAGCGTAGTTCAAAGCAGTCTTTCTAAAATTAGCCACGCTCAAGTTGACTCCGCTCAAATCTGGACTGGTATACTCTCCACTGACTACATCTTTTTTAGTGCGAGCCATCTTAACTCCCTCGAAGTCTCTTTCCCAGCGGCATATCTTTTTAACTGTTCTTCAGCATCCATTATTTTCCAAACTTCTTTAGAAAAGAATAATCCCCAGCTTTGAGAAGGAAAGAATTCCGATTGGTCAAAGCTGGAGATTATTTTATCTTTGGCTAAAAAGGGCTAGGAAGCAGCGCCGACGCCGACCGGGCAGGAGACGTTGGTACCACCTAGGCCGCAGTAGCCGCCCGGGTTTTTGGCCAGGTACTGCTGGTGATAGTCTTCAGCGTAGTAGAACTCTGGTGCGGGGATAATTTCGGTGGTGATTTCTCCGTGACCGGCATCCTTAAGGGCAGATTGGTAAGCCTGCCGGGTTTGCTCTGCGGCGGCTTTCTGCGCGTCAGAGTAATAGTAGATGCCCGACCGATACTGCGTGCCTGAATCGTTGCCCTGGCGCATCCCTTGGGTCGGATTGTGGCCTTCCCAGAACAGCTTCAGCAGTTCTTCGTAGCTGATGACCTGAGGATCGTAAGCCACCAGGACGACCTCATTGTGTCCCGTCATCCCAGAGCAGACTTCCCGGTAGGTTGGGTTGGGCGTATGACCAGCAGCGTAGCCTACGGCAGTGCTGTAGACGCCGTCCTGCTGCCAAAACTTGCGCTCAGCCCCCCAAAAGCAGCCCATGCCAAACATCGCTAGCTCAATCCCTTCAGGGAAAGGTGGCTTTAGCGAATTGCCGTTGACGTAGTGCTTATCCGGCACAGACATTTTCTCAGAGCGACCGGGCAGCGCATCTTCGGGGTTGGGGATGGTGCTTTTCTTGCCGAGTCCAAATAGTGCCATAGGGATTGTTTTTCCTGATTTAATGCGTTTGCACTAAATTTTAGTCAATCCGCCCGAATTAATCAGTGAGGATTGCCGCCCGCATCTCCTTGAACCCGTCATCTTACCGGGTGCCAAACAGCCGGTCACCGGCATCCCCCAGACCGGGCAAAATGTAGCCCTGCGAGTCCAGCTCGCGGTCGATCGCAGCGGTGTAGAGCGTGACGTCGGGGTGATGGGCCTGGACCTGTTCAATGCCTTCTGGCGCAGCGAGTAAACACATGAAGCGGAGCGATCGCGGATTGGCCTGCTTCAGCCGACCGATCGCAGCGCTGGCGGT
Organism: Vasconcelosia minhoensis LEGE 07310; assembly: GCF_015207255.1. Taxonomy (GTDB): domain Bacteria; phylum Cyanobacteriota; class Cyanobacteriia; order Phormidesmidales; family Phormidesmidaceae; genus Vasconcelosia; species Vasconcelosia minhoensis. The sequence goes on along the minus strand of NZ_JADEXG010000092.1, from coordinate 417 downwards.
ATTCCCTGTCGCGACCATCGGGTCCACAATCACCACATCGCGGTCAGACAGGTCCTCAGGTACTTTGAAGTAGTACTCGATCACCATATGGGTATGGGGATCGCGGTACAGACCGATGTGGCCCACCCGGGCCGAGGGAATCAGCTCTAAAATGCCGTCGAGGATGCCCTGCCCGGCCCGCATAATTGCCACAATCACCATTTTCTTATCTGCCAGCAGCGGCGCATTCATCGTCTCCATCGGGGTTTCGATCGGCTCGGACTTCAGCGGCAGATCGCGGGTGACTTCGTAGGCCAGCAGCATACTAATCTCTTTCAGCAGTGAACGAAATTTAGCGGTGCTGGTCTGCTGCTGCCGCATTAGGGTGAGCTTGTGCTGGATTAGGGGGTGTTTGATGACTTGGATTTCGGGCATGGG
>NZ_JADEXG010000151.1 GCF_015207255.1 Vasconcelosia minhoensis LEGE 07310 | reverse complement strand
GGTAGCCGTTCAGGGGGTTACGAGCGAATGGTAGCTGTAGAGCTGACTGCGGGCTCAGGCAATAGGCTAGGCGGCAACTGGTCATTGCGAGCCGCTCGGCAAGCCTGAGTCAAGAACGCTAATACGTTGCGCTGCTGCGCGTTTAGGGAAGCCACCACCGTCAGCATCCGGGCGACAAACTCAGAGCCCGCCTGAGACTGGGAGCCAAAGCTCGTGCGCCGCCAAATTACAGCCGGACGCAGTGCCCGTTCAGCAGCATTGTTAGTTGGCTCGACCCCGGGCGTATCGACAAACGTCCATAGGGCCGGTTCAACCTGCAAGAGTTTTCGACAGGTGCGTACGGTCTTGGCTAAAGGCGTCCGTTCCTTTGTGCTAATCGGGAGCTGGGCTGCCGCTTCAAGTTCTCGCTTGAAGCCGCGCCGGAGCGGTTCGATAGCCCGGCTAAAAGCGGCACGACTCAAGGTGCCATCTCGCACCCGGTGCCAGAGTCGAAACAGATGGCGCTCTCGTCTGAGCAGCGCTTCGCCAATCGTTTGAGATGCGCCGCTGCGCTCTTGAATCGCCGTCAGGTCTCGCTTCAGATGTGCCCAGCAGACCTGACGCTGAGCCAAGTCTATCCAGTTGTAGCTACTGTAGCGGTCTGAGACCACAATGCCGCTCACCTCACTGCCAATCAGCGCTTGAGCTGTCGTCTGGGACCGGCTTAAGGCCACCGCAAAGAAGCTCACCAGCGGCGTCACCAGCACCCACAGCCAGCCCCCCTTGCCGCTCGGGTTGCCGCCGTCACCGTTGCCCTGCTGAAAGCTGGTCTCGTCGCTATGCAGGACCGCTGCACCCTGTACATACTGCTGGGCCGCCGCCACCGGCTGGGCCACCGCCTCGCTCAGCTCACGCCGGATGCGGTTGACGCTACCGCTGCTGATGGAAACATCGAACACATCGTTGAGCAGCGCCACCACCTGCTGATGACTCTGCCGATAGCCACTGCTCAGCAACCCCACCACCGCACTCAGCCGCTCGCCGTAGCCCACTGCTGGCACCGCTGGCGGTAACTGGGCTCGGGTCGTGCTGCCGCAGTGGGCGCACACCAACTGATGCAGCCGATGCTCGTGTACTACTGGCTGCATCGACGGCAAATCCACAATCTGGTGCCGGTAGGGCGTTTTGTCTTCCCCGCTGAGGGCCTCGCCACACCGCCGACAATGCTGCGGATAGTGCTCTTTGACCTCGGCGCAGCGCTCGCTCGGATAGAGCCCTCGCCGATGCCCCGGGTGCCCCGGTTGGCCCCCGCGCTGGCGCGGCTTGCTTTTGCTCTTCGCCGCTGGCGGCGGTTGCCCAAAGCCATCGCTTGAGGGCGGCTTGGACGAGTTCTTTGAATTCTTCGATAGCTGCTCTTCCAGGTGGGCGATGCGCTCGCTCAGCTGCGCCATTTGGTCGCTCATCGCTGCCACCAGCGTCTTGACGCTCGCGGGCGTAGCCTCCCAATCTGGCTGCGGAATTCGGCTACCTGCTATCTCGACCTCTTCTGCCATAGCCTCAGCTTAGCGGATAAATCTGGCTGCAATCACCATTTTTCGTCGCCCCCCTGAACGGATAC
>NZ_JADEXG010000091.1 GCF_015207255.1 Vasconcelosia minhoensis LEGE 07310 | reverse complement strand
GGGCACGATTTTCCCGACGTATTTGAATGGATGCTAGCGCAGGTAGGTGATCTACCTATGCCTCGGCGGTCTTCTAAACCACAACAGCCGAAACCCTTATACGCAGACACTTTCCCGGCTTAAGTTGGTACCCGTTCGCAGCACCAAAGCAGTCTTTAAGGAGGATGATTTATTATACGGAAAACTCCGCCCGTATCTGAACAAAGTTTATCTTGCTGAATTGGACGGTATATGCTCAACCGACATCTTGGTCTTTCCTAAAGCCGAGAATCTTTCGTATCGCTATTTATCATATCGTTTTCTGTCAGAGGATTTTGTTCGATATGCAAATGCAAACTCAACTGGTGTACAGCATCCAAGGATCAAGTTCGAGTCTATTGCAAAATTCCCAATCCCCCTACCCCCCTCAACGAGCAGCGCCGCATCGTCAGCAAAATTGAAGAACTCACCGCCCAACACCAAGCGAGCCCGCGAGGCACTGGCAGACGTGCCGAGCCTAATCGACCAGTTCCGGCAGTCCGTCCTTGCCGCCGCCTTCAGAGGTGACCTAACCGCAGAATGGCGCGAACAGAATCCTGATGTAGAATCCGCGTCAGAGCTATTAGAACGTATTCGAACACAAACCAACTACGTTTCAGGTCAAGAAACTCCTTGTAAAGCCTCCGGTAAACGACTCCCAGCAAAATGGGTTTGGGTAAGAGTAGATAACGTGGGCAAGGTTTCTTTAGGTCGGCAACGCTCGCCTAAGAATCACCATGGGCCGAATATGCGTCCCTACATTCGTGCTGCTAACATTACATGGCAAGGATGGAATCTCTCCGACGTTAAGGAAATGAATTTCGATGAACGCGACTTTCAGACATTCAAATTGAAGCCTGGAGATGTTCTTATTAACGAAGGCTCTGGCAGTGCGGATGAAGTGGGTAAACCAGCAATTTGGGATGGAGAGATTCCAGATTGTTGCTTTCAGAATACTTTAGTCTCTGTTCGTCCATTCGAGAAAATGTCTAAATATCTTTACTTCGTGTTTCTTCATGCGGCTCTATCAAAAGCTTTTGTTGAGGAAACTCGTGGGGTAAATATTCATCACATTGGCAAACAAGGATTGGCCCAGTTCCTTATTCCTCTTCCTCCGATTGCGGAACAAATAGAAATAGTGGATTTTTTAGAGGAGCATTTTAAGGCTCTCAAGTTGGTCGAAGAACAGTATAAGTCTTCTCAAGAGTTGTCAGAAGCCCTTAACCAATCCATCCTCGCCAAAGCCTTCCGAGGCGAACTCGTCCCGCAAGACCCCAATGATGAGCCCGCCGCAGTCTTTCTAGAGCGCATCCGTGCCGAACGCGAGCAGCTTGGGAAAACTAAAAGCAAAAGATGTTCTTCCCGCAAGTAGGCCAAAACTCAGTCCATGTTCGCCACCCAGCTACCCGGCCCAAAATTTGTCCAGCTTTTTAGTCCCGTCATCGAAGCCCTCAAGATCCTCGGCGGCTCGGCTCGTCCTGCTGAAGTCCGCGAGCAGATTGCCGAAGCACAGCAGATTCCCGAAGAAGAGCGAGCTGTCCTCCTCGAAGGTGGGGGCAACCGCTTCGATAACCTAGTGGCCTGGGCTAGATTCTACCTGGTAAAAGCAGGCTACATCGACTCTTCACGCCGTGGCGTCTGGGCACTCACTGAAAAAGGGCGCGCGATTCCAAGTTTTAACCATGACGAAGCGCTGGAGCTGTTCAAAGCGGTTCACTCTGAGTTTTCTACCGGCCAAAAAGCTAAAGACCTGGAATCAGAGGACGAAGCAGCAGCCTCTCCACCCGACGAGACGAGCGCTGCCGCCACCGACTATCAGACAGACCTACTCGAAACGCTCTTGGCACTCCCACCCGAAGGCTTTGAGCGATTCTGTCAGCGATTGCTCCGAGAGTCAGGATTTCAGGAAGTCACCGTGACCGGTCGCTCTGGGGATGGCGGTATCGATGGGATTGGTATCCTCCAGGTCAATCCGCTGGTTAGCTTCAAAGTCCTCTTTCAGTGCAAACGCTACAAAGGCTCCGTCAACCCGTCTCAGGTCCGCGACTTCCGAGGCGCCATGATGGGCCGCGCTGATAAAGGCATCATCATCACCACCGGCACCTTCACCACAGAGGCCAAACGGGAAGCCGTCCGCGATGGCGTTCCTCCCATTGAGCTTGTTAACGGCGAAAAGCTGATTGCAATGCTTGAATCCCTAGAGCTAGGACTCGTCCCAGTGCAGACCTACAAAGTAGACGATTCGTTCTTTGACGTATACCGCTAAGCGCCATCCAGGATAGCAGTCGAGATCGAAGTAAGCCCTGTTTTGGGTGGAGCAGTCTCGGTTGGGAATAGGCGCGATCGCGGCCTGATACCTAAGCGCTATAATCATGTGGAGGAGCATTCTCTAACTTCATTGTGATGATACCCGCACTATCCAAGCTCAACTAGCCTTACAAGAGGGAGATCAGCGTGAGCAGAGCCATCATTGATCAAATCGTTGAGCAATTAAAAGTCATGCCGCAGCCCATGCAGCAGCAGGTATTGCAATTTGCTCGTGAGTTAGGTCAATCCAAAATTCAGGGCATTCCGGGTAAAGACCTGCTCAAATTTGCCGGTACTCTCCCTCCAGATGATCTGGCATTGATGAAAGCAGCCATTGAGCAAGATTGGTAGCTATAGGAGAACTGTTCTATGGCGCAAGAAAATCAGGAAGCGTACAGCGCGAATTGAAGAATTCATCTCCGATAACAGGGTTGTCAACTGTGATACTGATACTGCCCGACAATACGGCGAGGTAAAAAATCGGCTGAGAGCCAAGGGTCGCCCATTACCCGAAAATGACATTTGGATAGCTGCCCTAGCTTTGCAGTATGGTACAACTTTAGTAACGCGAGATGCTCACTTTCAGCAGGTCGCAGGTTTACGAACCGTGCCTTGGTAACAGCTATCGGTCTATTGGCATTTAAAGTGCGACGCGCCCTGAAACCCAAGCGCGATCGCAGTGAATAGGCAATCTAATATGCTGATATGGCTTCAGGCAGTTGAATGAAAAAGGTATATTTAGATACCAGTACCTACAATCGTCCATTTGACGATCAGACCCAGCCTAAAATTTTTCTAGAGACACAGGCTGTCATTATCATTTTGCAGATGATCGAGTCCAGGCTAGTTAGCTTGATTAGTTCCTCAGTGCTAGAGTATGAAAATTCTCGTAATCCCGCTCTCAACCAGCGTGAAGCCATGAGTCGCTACCTTCAGATGGCTGAATTATGGCAAATAGTCGATGGTGCAATTCAACCCAGGGCCGAGCAGTTAGAATATAATGGCCTCAAGGCAGTCGATGCATTACACATTGCCTGTGCAGAAGCAGCGAGTAGCGACTATTTTATCACCTGTGACAAGCGGCTGATTAATCGATGTTCAGAATTATCGCTAAAAGTGTTAAACCCAGTCGATTTTGTATTAGAGATAGACAGTGATGATTCAAGTGAACAGTGAACAACAAGTCTTGCGAGAAGGATTTCAAATCCTGCTGGAAAATATGGAGCCTTCCAAGGTCGCTCGATTTTGGGCAGCCTGTAACCTGGGTCACGGTGATTATTTAAAGTTTAAGGAAGAGCTATTCGAAGAGGAAACAGTAGATAGCTTATCCGCTAAGATCCTGGAGTTTCAGAAGTCGCATCCCAAGACCTAGCCCTGCGCTTTTGCCACGGCTGATATCGACCAGAAAAATTTTGATTTTGGGTGAGTAGCAGTAGGAGATTGGCGATCGCGGTCTAAAGCCTGAGCGAGATCGCAGACCAGCAGTTCTATAGCTATAAATCGATACGGTTGAGATAATAGTCGAAGTAAGGGAGAGCATGAAAAGCCGCTACCGCATCTGCAACTGGTCAGAGTATCATGCCGCCTTGGAGGCCCGAGGGAGCCTGACCGTTTGGATAGATGAAGGGGTGCTGAGCGCCTGGAAGAACAAGCAAAAGACTGGCAAGCGAGGCGCGTCGAATACCTACAGTGACCTAGCGACAGAGACCTTGCTGACGCTGAAGACAGTGTATCGCTTGAAGCTGCGCCAGACAATCGGGTTTGCTCGCTCTTTATTCGAGCTGATGTCAGTCGAGCTAGACCTGCCGCACTACAGCACGCTCTCACGCCGAGCCAAGGGTCTGAACATAGACTTGTCAGTGCAGCCTGCGAAAGGAGCCCGCCATGTCGTGGTCGATAGTACTGGGGTAAAAGTCTATGGCGAAGGCGAATGGAAAGCCCGTCAGCATGGCGTGAGCAAGCGCCGCAGAACGGGGGAAACGCCGAACCAGTGCTAGAGCAATCAACTCAGCTAAAACATAGCTATGAGTTAATAACCTGCTCTTCGCGTCGTCGAGTAGCCGAATAGCCTCCTGATGCCTTGGCTCAATGTAATAGAGATAGCACAATAAGCCCGATGTATCTAAAAGCATCAGCTGTCATAGGCCTCAATATTCGTCTGCATAGGCCCTTGCCAGATCAGCATCGATGCCTTCGTTATCGATATCTGCCGCGCATCCAGGCCCAAACGCCCCGGCAAAGCTTCTAAACCTCTGCCGAGCTTCCTCTAGCTGCTCTGGAGAGCGGGAGTCTCCCTTCAAGGCGTCATTCTGGCCTAATGCCGCAATAACCCATTCCGTCGGAGTTAGCCCTGCCGCCGCTGCCTTTCGCTGCAAGTCTGCATAGACCTCATCGCTTAGCGTTAGCTGTTGGCTCATCAGACTCAGGGATAGCTACGGAGCTCATTATAGCTTTGCATTTGGGGTAGCGTGAGGCGCGATCGCGCTTCGAGCCCGCTTCCATCTCAGACCTACCGCGCTCAGTCCCAGGGTTAGCAGACCCGCAGCTGTACCCGGCTCAGGCACGGGAGGGATGACGCTACCCTCGATGCTGGTTAATAGCGTAATCTCATCTCCTAAAATCCGCTGCTCGGTGCGCAGCAGGTTGTAGCTGCTGTCGAGGATGGGGAAGTTTTGGACTGGGGTAAGCGTAATCCGGGCAAAGGCATCGCGACTATCTTCCAACCGCTCGACGTTGATTTCTAAATGGCCGTAATGCTTGCCGCCCTCAATCAATTGCAATACGCCATCGACCTCCTGCCAAAATTCAGGCTCGCTCTGATCGGCAGTCCACTGGCTGAAGGGATTGTAGTTCAGCAAGTTGCCGTCATCGTCTCGCCGCTCACCCCTGAGCCCGTCTCCGGCCACACCAACATCGTAATATTGGACGCCGATGCCGTCGCCATTCTGATCGACGAAGCTGCGCTCGAACATTTCGCTGTGGCCCGAGAATACGGCAGCGACGCCATACTCCTCAAACAGCGGATGGTACTGGCGCAGGGGAGTGCCGCCCTGACCGGAGGAGTCCTCATGGTTCATCGGCAGGCCGTGGGTGCCGTCGGAGTAGGGGACGTGATGGAACTGGACAAAAACGATCTGCCCTTGAGCTCGGGCATCGCGGAGCTGTTCAATCGCCCAGTTCCACTGGGGGCTGCCCGGGTTGAAGTCGGCCAGGTCGGTGCCGCCTTCGGCCTCGTATTGCTCTCGGGTAAAGTTTTCCTGAGTGTCTGTACCTGGCCCAGTGTATTGCCGACCGCTGATTTGGGGGGGCTGCCCTTCACCGCCGTAATTGCTCCGGCTGTCGTCGGGTTCGCCGTTGGAGCTGTCGAGGGTGATGATAGTGAGCGGGCCGTAGTCGGTGCGATAGTAGTTGTCCTGATGCTCAGGGGTACCGTTTTCTGGACCGTCGAAGTAGACGTGATATTTAGACCGGCCAAATAGGGGACCAAACCGGCCTGCTTCATCGTTGCCGTAGCCGCCGTTCAGAGCGCCAAAGTTCTCCCAGTTGCCCAGGGCTGGCAGCAGCGGATATTCCGACAGGCCGCTATCCAGGTCTCCGGCATTGTGGCGGAAAAACTCATCCCAGCCGGGCTGGTAGCCGCCGCCCTGTACCAGGTCGCCGGGCATCATCAGAAAGTCTGGGTCACGCTCGTTGACGACTGCCAAATTGCGGCGATAGCCTTCGGCTTCGGTTTGGGAATAGAGCAGGCGGCTGCCGTTGGTGCCAAAGGTTTTGGCCCAGAGGCTGTCTACCGGGTCGGGCCGCTCTAGCGAGCCGGGAGCTAGCGCGCCCGGCTGCCAGTCGCGGCGGTTTACGCGTCCTCTGGGTTCAGTTTCGCTATCGGACAGGGCAATGAAGCGAATATTTTTCCAGCTATCGGCGGTGGGGGCAGTTTTGAAGCTGGCGTTGAAGCGGCTGTTGCCCGCGCTGACGGAATATTGATAGGTGCTGTCGGGCAGCAATCCGCGCACGTCGGCGGTGTGCTTATAGCTGCGATCGCTCTTCAACCAAGACCCCGGCTCCAGACCCTCAATTTCCTGAGCTTTCTCAGCGGCGGTGTAGTCTAGCAATGGTTCATAGCTGGGAATGCTTTCAATCCGCAATGGGCTAGTGAGCCCTGGCCCAGTTAGCTCAAGCGTAGCGCTGTCGTCGTCGCTGGTGAACCAGGTAAAAGCCATGCCATCGGCAGACGGATTTTGCAGATAGGGGTTGACGCGAAAGGTCGCGGCCTGCGCTGGCAGAGCCGTCATAATGCCCAGGCTAAAAGCCGTCGCCGCGCTGATATTCCAAAGGGCTTGGTGGTGCATATTCCGAGGGATAAATGAGCTGACCCCGCGAGAATATCCTAGACAGCTTAACGCTGGTTTAAGTTTGGGCTATTTCAGGTTTAACAGCGGACTAAGCCAGCCCCCTATGTCCCATTACTATTTGTAGAAATCCCTGAAGTGATGGAGAAGCCTGATTATGCTGCCAGGCCATAGCCAGCTGTAGTTCTGGAGCCTCATCTGCGAGGGGACAGAAGGCCACACCCGCCAGAACAGAAGATTGAAGGCTTTCAGGCACGAACGCGATGCCCATGCCATTTGACGTTTGTTAGTTCGGTGCAGCAGTTCGAGCCCCAGTTCGTCTTCCAACTTGCGTATCTGCCGACTCAGGACGGGCTGACTGATGCCTGTTGGCTGTTCTAGTTTGAAATTCTTCGAGCCGGTGAAGCACCGCGTTTACAATATCCGCTCTGCCGCCTTTGAAGCCCAATGCTGCTAAATGGTGACCAATAGACAATGATTGAAAATGCGCTGCCTGTGAAGCTAGCAGCTGCTGCAAAGCGCTAACTGTTGTTTGAGCCAGCGAGCTTTCAAAATCAACGATCGCGGTTAGTCCAAACAGCCTTGAGTTGTGAATCAGGCAGTATGTCTGCTGCTTTGAGGGCTGGACCCGAAGCACCTTGGAAAACAGGTTGCGTAGACTGCGGATAGGGATGGCCTCATCTAAATCGGATACGACCGGATCTAGTAAAATGGATGGCTGATTGAGCAGAGAGACGTTCTTTAAGTCTTCTTCGCTGAGTAAGTTCGCTAGCCGCTCAGCCTGAAGCTTTCCCATACAGTCATTCAAGCCAGTCCGAAAGCTTTGTTTCTCAATATCTGTCAAGAGCTCTAGCAGCGCAATATACTTACAGCCCAAGCTATGACCCAGCCAGAGATAGTTGAAAGCTGTTGAATTTGGATCTGACTCATACAGGCTATAGTCGTAGCTCATTTGCCTGGCTGACTCTAGCAGTTCCTGGCGGATCTTTGCCTTGTCGCATGCCATTCCTATGGCCACAGACCAATGCCTGAAGGAGAATCGAAAGGGAAAGGCAACCAGCGTAAAGCCCTGGTCAAAAAGAGACTGCAGAAGATGGCGATAAAAAAAGGTCGGAAAATTTCCAAAAAAAGCGCCACCAATGAAGAAGATAACCCCCTTCGGCTGAGGATGAATTGCTGCCCAGCTCGCAGTGAGCGCTCTGAAGCGCAGCAAATCTGGTCTATGTGATTCCAATCCCTGTAAAGACATCGTTCGCTACGGTAATGTTCTTGTATTGAAGCCGGGGGCAGATTTTGTTGACCTGCCCCCGGTTGGCAATCTTCTGCTGATCCGTATCTCGCAGAATTAGGAAACCGGCTGCTCTGCTTCTTGCGGCAGGCGCTGATTGATGTCGTCAATCTGGTCGGCCATGGCGCTCAGTAGCTGTTGAATCCCGACTAGTTGAGGATCGCCAGCCGGGATTGAGCTGGCACCGTTGCTATTTGTGCCATTATCGATGACCGGGAAGTCAGGGATAGGCTGTAGATCGGGAATAGCCACTGGCGGGTTGGGAAACGGTATGGGGAAAGGAGGCACTGTATCAACGTTGATTAGGCTGCCGCCTGACATCGTTGGCAGGGAGCTAATAAGCTGATCAAATTCTCCAGAACCACCCGGATTCGGTAAAAAGGTGCCACGGTGTTCGGGCGTTGCTAATAGTTGGAATCCTCTACCTCTAAACGGGAAGGGGAAGAAACCAACGACAAATATTTCGACATATCCGCGAATTTCTACCCGGTCAGCTACATTGGTCGGATCTAAGTTTCGGATGTCAGGCTGCAAAATCACTAGGCCCGTATCGCCCGCTGCCAGGCGAAAGTCGTAGGTGTTTTGCGCGGTAAGATTGGCAAAGTCATTGCTCCCTCCCGTATCTCTAATCACTAAAAGCTTAGACCGATCGATGTTTGGCGACTGAGCATTAAAGCGGAGTCGAAGCCGTAGAGAATTGTTGGTGGGGTTGGCAATGTTTAAAAAATATCCTTGCAGAATACCCCGATCGGAACCACTCACAGTGCCTGGCGTCGGCGTGATCGGCTTGAGCAGAAGTTCGAATGTTGAAAGTAACATACTTAAAGACTCACTAGTAATGGATGCTTCAGTAACAGCTTCAGCCTATACACCATCTCGGTAGCGTTGGCATGAGAACTGCTGATAAATCTATTGAAAGCGATATCTTGACGAATCAGCAGTACCCACATGGGTACCTTTCGCGATCGCGGTCTGAAACCGAATCGCGATCGCGCCTTCCAAGGCTAGAAACTGATTGCAGCAGGCGGGTTTTACCCGCCTGCTCAAAATGCCGATCGGTCGTCAAAGTCTTAGTCAGGCCACGCTGCTGCATCAGAACAAAGCTGACTGCATCGCATAGGGAATAGGTTTTATCTTGCCGAGCAATCAAAAGCTGCATTGCTTCTCGGTGTAGCTGCTCACTAACCCAAACGGTCACAGTACTGGAGCTATCGAGCCAATCCAGGATAAAAGTTAGCACTGCCGAACGAGGAAAACGGCGCGTTTGAGCTAAGGCAACCAGCTCAGCCAAAACATAGCTATGCGTTAGTAATCTGCCGCTCGCACTATTCAGGATTTGTACAGCCTGCCGATGTTGCACCTCGTCACGATGGATATAGCACAGTAACCCTTGACGTGTCTAAAAACACAAACAATTCTTGCCCCTAGTAATCGTCCGCATAGGCCCTGGCAAGGTCAGCATCAATCCCTTCGTTATCTAATCCCGTCGCATACCCAAGGCTGATTGCCCCGGCGTGCTGCTTAAACCTGTCTTGGGCCGCTTCTGCTAAGGGCGAAACGTCTTTGACAGCACTGCCCTCCTCAGAAGGCAGCTTAACTGAGTCTCTCATAACGGCTTTACTGAGAGCTGTCGCCTTTTGCAGAAGCCCTTCCTGATAGATTTGCATTAAAGCCTGCAGCTCTAACCGCTCATCTTCGGCCAGGCAGCCCGCCTGCTGTCGAGCGAGTAATTCACTCAGTCGAGCATCCTGATCGGGTTCCACCTGTAGCTCTGCCAACGCGAGCAGCTTCACGTCAGAGAGCGCAGAGACCGACTCAAGGTTGATAATATCCGCTCTGACGGGCGGAATAGAGCGCTGAATCATATCTGCCAGAATGCTAGCAATATCCCGATTTGATAGCCGCGCAAATTGTTCGGCTCGCTGATAAACCTCATCTGATAGCGTAATTGTAATTTGGATGCTCATTGCGTTACTAGCGGCTCGTTAGCAGCAGTCCAATTATAGTCAACTTGCGCTCCACATCCTGCCAGAAGCTATGAATTTTCTAGCGCGATCGCGGTCCGGAACCTGAGCGCGATCGCGCCTCTCAGATCTCTTCAGCGAGTAAAAAACTAGCTGCGTCTGACACAAACAACGCTTGGAGCCTACTCCCCAAACAGGTCAACTATCCTACTTGCGAGCGTCGCTGATTGCCTTGTTTGTCATTGCTCCGCCCACTATGGCTGAAGCAATTAGCCCTATTCCCGAGATGACTTCGGCATCCTCGTCGGTCTCAGCAAAAGCACTAAGAAAACCGCCACAAGCTCCAATAATCATAGCAATGAGAAGTGGCTTCCATATTTTGCATTTAAACGCGCTAATGACAGGCCCAAATGGACAAATGGTCCAAAACAGCCAGTGAGCCCAGATTCTGCATTGAGCTAGATTTTCCTTTTGGAGCTGCTGACTTGCAGCTTCTAGACCCTGATATTCCTGAGATTCGCCAGATTGCGATTGCATAAACCTACCTGAGTAATGTTTTCTATCTTCAAGGCTTGTATGCCCACCGAAAACTTTTGAATAACTCTACTCACAACAGAAATAGAAAGCTTTACAGCGATGTTGCTTTCACATAGAACAAAATTTGGTACAACCGCCGGAAAGATTTTTGTCTGCATGTTTAGACGGCTTCAGGCTGAAATCAGAATCGATAAAGCCATGCCTAAAGATTTTAAGTTGAGTCTTCTTACTGAGACTTTACTGAAGATTTAAATGCGTTCGTAACTGCTACACATTGCTCAAAGTCATATTCAGTAAGAATTATCTTTTCAAATAAATGTTTAACCACTGCACCATTTCCCAGAGCCCGTGACCGACTGCTTCGCGGGAGCGGTAGGCGTGGCCTTCGTAGGGCAAGCTGACCCAGCGCACTGTGCCGCCCAGGCCCTTGAGCGCTTCGTAGAGGCGTTCGCTCTGCATCGGATAGGTGCCGGGGTTGTTGTCATCGGCTCCGTGGATTAGCAGCAGCGGCTGTTTAATTTGGGCGGCGGCCATAAACGGCGACAGGCGAATGTAGGTGTCTGGAGCGTCCCAGAAAGTACGCTGTTCGCCTTGGAAGCCGAAGGGGGTAAGGCTCCGGTTGTACGCTCCGCTGCGGGCGATGCCAGTGCAGAAGAGCGGGCTGTGGGCGAGCAGATTGGCCGTGGTAAAGGCGCCGTAGGAATGGCCGCCGATGGCAACGCGATCGCGCTTCCCCACCCCCCGCTGCACTAAATAATCCACCGCCGCCTCAGCTCCGGCTACCAGCTGTTCCAGGTAGGTATCGTTGGGCTCCTCATCGGCCTCACCGACAATTGGCAGCGTTGGCCCGGCCAAAATCGCGTATCCCTGAGTCAGCAGAAATAGGATAGAAGAGCCTCTAGGACGACTAAAGGTGTACTCCGAGCGAGTCACCTGACTGGCAGTGTCCCGGCTCTTGTGCTCCTCCGGGTAGACCCAGAGCAGCACCGGCAGCGGCCCGTCACGGTCGGCCTGGTAGCCCGGCGGCAGATAGAGCGTTGCAGACAGGTCCAGGCCGTCGGCGCGGCGATAGCGGACCAGCGCTTTGCGCACATCGCGGTACCAGGGCAGCGGATCGGCAAACTGGGTGAGGGGCGTCGCTGTATCGGTCTGGCGGTTGTAAAGGCTGAAGTTACCAGGGGAAGTCTGTGACTCACTGCGGATAATCAGCTCCGTTGCCTGGGGATCAAGCACTCGCCGCACTCGGCTGAAGGTTCGCTCGGGCGACTGCCAGAGCCGTTCGGTCTGGCCGCTGCTGAGGTCGAGCCGGTCGAGAAAAGGATAGACGCCCCGGGGGGAAGCGCCGCGTCCATTTAAGTAAATGCGGTCGGCATCGGGTATGAGCAGCGTTGCCCAGCCGTAGGGGCCAGGTGCGGTAACCGGGTCGCCGGGGTGGCTGTAGGCGTCCTGGAAGTTGCGATCGCCAATCAGTACCGGTTCACTATCGGGCTGGTCGGGCCGCAGTCGCCACATCTGGAGCTGGCGGGTGTTGTACCAGGCAGAATACGCGATCGCGGTTTCCCCATTTCCCCATAGCAGGCCGCGAAACCGCAGCGTCGAGCGCCACAGCTGTCGCGGTTCATCCTGGAAGGGTGCCGCCAGGGTGTACACCGCATCGCGCCAAGGGACCTTTTTGTTAGCATCGCCACCGTCTAAAGCCTCCACCCAGAAAAGCGTCGCGGCCCGATCGGCTCGCCAGCTCACCAGCCGCTGCCCAGCCCGCACCGCGTCGAAGTTAACCGGAATTTCTTCGGCCAGAGGTAGGTCAGCCACGGTATGGACGACCTCGCCCTGCAGGTTCAGCACCTCAAAGCGGGTGGCAAACCGCGACAGCGGCACCTGGTAGGAAAAGGGCCGATGCAGCGTCGCTACCAGCAGCCACTGACCGTCGGGCGAAGGCAGCACGGTTCTGAACAGCTGCGTTTGGGTAAAGGGCTGCCGATCGCTATCCAGTCCGTCCTTGGGATGAATCTTCACCAGCTGAGCACTCAGGTAATGCTCAAAAAGCGCCTCGTCGTAGGGATTTTGCAGCAGGTTGGTGTAGGTGCGGGTGGGAGCGGTGCGGCCCAGGTTTTCTTCCACTAGGGGACCTAAGGGCAGCGGCGGCGGCGCGGGGGGCGGGGTGGACTGGGGCCGTTGCTTATACACCAAACTATCGTCCGGCAGCCAGAGGTAGGGCGTGCCGTAAACGGCGTTGAGCACAGGGCCGGTAAGCGGTTGGGCCTTGGCCTGCTCAACGTCGAGCAGCCACAGCTCGACGCCCTCTGCCTGGGTCAGGGTAAAGGCCAGATAGCGACCGCTAAAGGACCAGTGCAGATGGCGCAAACGCGGCGCGGGCGGCAGCACAATTGGGATCGCGGGCGAGTCGTCCAGCCGATGCAGCGAAATCGCCTGGAAGAAGTTTGCCTTAGCCGGTTCCCAGGTTTTGGGGTTGATCTGGAGGCCCGCGATCGCAATCTTCGGCTGGGCCAGGCTAGCAATCGGCGGTAGCACAGACGGCTCCAGTGCTACGAAATAGCGGCTGCGGGGCGAGAACATCACCGTCGGCAGACGCCTAGTGTTGAGCATGGAGGCGATCGGCTCAGGGGGGGTTTGCCAGGTGGCCTGAGCGTTTGCGGTCATATGGGTGGATGGGTAGGGGGTGGATG
>NZ_JADEXG010000090.1 GCF_015207255.1 Vasconcelosia minhoensis LEGE 07310 | reverse complement strand
GTTCAAGGACGCGATTAACACTTGTATTGAGCAGGCCAATACGACCCACAAAGCATCGCTAGAAACTTTGTTGACCATGAATTTTCAGTCCTTTAAGAAAGTCCAAATATCAGGCGTCTAGAGTATAACTCCAACCTGGATGTGATCGATGAAGCCTTTGAGTATTTGATCAATCAGAGCAGCAAGGGCGAGAAAGGGCAGTTTTTCACGCCTCGCTATGTGATTGATATGTGTGTGAAGATGCTCAATCCGCAAGAGGATGAGTACATGATCGACACCGCAGCGGGGTCATCGGGGTTTCCGGTACATACGATTTTTTATGTGTGGCGGCAGATTTTGGATGATGAGGGATTGGAAGCCAGTCATCTATTTTCGCTGGAGGACAAGCCGCCTCGCTGCAAAGAGTATGTGGAAGACAAGGTGTTTGCCATCGACTTTGATGAAAAGGCGGTGCGGGTGGCGCGAACGCTGAATTTAATTGCGGGAGACGGACAGACGAATGTGCTGCACCTGAATACGTTGGACTATGAACTTTGGGATGAGGTGACAGATCAAGACGATTGGGACGACGTTTACCATGAGGGGTTTCGACGGCTGAAAAAGCGACGATCCAAAGGCAGCAAAGATTATCGAGAGTTTCAGTTTGATCTGCTGATGGCGAATCCGCCCTTTGCCGGAGACATCAAAGAACCACGCATGATTGCCCGCTATGACCTGGCAAAAAAGCCCAACGGTAAGTGGCAAACAAAAGTGGGGCGCGACATTTTGTTTATTGAGCGCAATCTGGACTTTTTGAAACCGGGGGGTAGAATGGCGATCGTGCTTCCCCAGGGACGGTTCAATAATTCATCCGATAAAAATATTCGGAATTACATTGCGGAACGGTGCCGGATTTTGGCAGTTGTGGGGCTGCATGGCAATACGTTTAAGCCGCACACGGGTACAAAAACCTCGGTGCTGTTAGTGCAGACGTGGAACGATGACCGAAAGGCTGGTCCACTCTGCCCTCGGCAGGATGATTACAACATCTTTTTTGCCACGATGCAAAAGTCTGGCAAAGATAACTCTGGCGACAAGATCTGGCGCAAGATTATCTCATCTACCGCTTCACCACCCGATGATGAACTGAGCGAATTGATGCCGCCCTCTCCAGCGCAACGAGTGGTTGGGGGCGAGGGTGATTTTTTGCAGGATGAACATGGTCATTTGGTGGTGGATCATGACCTGTATAACCACGAAGGACTGACGGAAGACGGCATTGCGGAAGCGTTTATTGAGTTCGCCAAGAAGGAGAAGTTCAGTTTTTTTGAACCCAGCCCATCTGTGACACCGTTTGATGCTGTGAGGTATCAGCGGTTAATGGATGGGCTTGAAGCAATTGAAGTTTTGCTTAGTGAAGCTTTAAAAAATAAAGACTTTAGGGTTGATAGCGAGTTTCACAGAAGACCACCTGTTCAAAATCCAAATTACATCTATGTTGACGTTGGAGATAATTTAACTTTCATTCAATATGGACTCTCGATAGAGATGAACGAGGAAGGCGAAGGCACAAAAATTTATAGAATGAACGAAATTCATAATATGTTGTGCGATATTGACGTTTCAAAGTTCGCGAACATTTCTCCTATAGACATGAAAGCTTTTAGGTTGAAAGAAAGAGATATTCTATTCAATAGAACAAATTCTTTTGATTTTGTTGGAAGAACTGGTTTGTTTAAAGAATGCTCAGATGAAAATTTTGTTTTCGCATCTTATTTGATAAGGGCAAGAACTGACGAGTCAAAAGTTTTACCTGAGTACTTGGTTGCGTTTCTAAACTCTAGCTTGGGAATTTGGGATGTAAAAAGACGGGCTAGAATTTCAATCAATCAGTCAAACGTTAATGCTCAAGAACTTGCAGCAGTAAAAATTCCTCTATTGAGCCTAGAGTTTCAAGAAAGGTTAAAAGAATTATTTAACCAAGCGCACTTAGATAGATTGAAGGCAATTGACATTTATCAACAAGCTGAGGATTTGCTGTTGTCGGAACTTGGCTTGCAGGGCTGGCAACCGACGGAAGAAACCGTTGCGGTCAAGAGTTTTGCCGAGTCGTTTCTGTCCTCCGGTCGCTTAGACGCTGAGTATTACCAGCCAAAGCAGCAGAAAGTCATGGCAATCATGCGTCAATCTGGTCTCTGTATTGGCGATGTTGTTACATTGGCAAAGCGTAAATTTCAGCCTGAGAAAGAAGGCTCATTTAACTACATTGAAATTGGTAATCTCAGCGGAGAAGGCTTTGCCAATAGCGAAGTAGTTGCAATGGAAGAAGCCCCTAGTCGAGCGCAATGGATTGTCGAAACCAATGATGTTATTACCTCAGCCGTTCGCCCAATTCGGAGATTATCAGCTCTAATTGAGCCTGAACAAAACAACTATATTTGCTCATCGGGCTTCGCTGTTCTCAAACCAACTCAGATTGAGCCAGAAGTTTTACTGGTTTATTTGCGTTCTCCCATTGTCTACGAAATCCTAGATCTTCATACAACTGCCAGTATGTATCCAGCGATTTCTACTGAGGACTTGTTGAATATTCCAATCACATTACCCAAAGAAACTACTCGTCAGAAAATTGCAGAAAAGGTGAGGGAATCTCGAAAAGCAAGGGAGCAATCTAAACAACTTCTAGAAATTGCTAAAACAGGAGTAGAACGGGCGATAGAGACGGATGAAGCCACAGCAACGACCTGGATCAACGAGCAGCTAGAAGTCTTGAATATCAAACCCACCTAGAGGTTTTGCACCATGAATACTGCTCAAATTAGCACCGATGGCACCCATCAAATCGTGATACTCCCCGAAGGTTTCAAAATGTCGGGTACTGAGGTTTACATTAAGAAAGTTGGAGGCGCGATCGTTTTGATTGCCAAAGACAACCCCTGGCAATCTCTATTTGAGAGCTTGGAGCAATTCTCTGACGATTTCATGACTACTAGAGAGCAGCCCCCCCTCGACGTTCGAGAGGCGTTCTAGATGCAATACCTGCTTGATACCAACATTTGTATTTATCTGATTAAGCACAAACCTCCCAAGGTATTGACACGGTTCCAATCACTTTCCTTGTCAGATATCGGCATTTCTTCTATCACCGTGGCGGAATTAGAATATGGCGTTTACAAGAGCCAACAGCAAGAGAAAAATCGTAGCGCTTTAATGCAGTTTTTAATTCCTTTAGAAATTGTTGAGTTTGACCAAACTGCTGCGACCGTCTATGGCTTAATTAGAAGCGATCTGGAGAGCAAAGGGCTTGTTATTGGGGCAATGGACATGCTGATTGCTGCCCATGCCTTAAGCCGTGGCGTTACCTTAGTCAGCAACAATGTGCGAGAGTTTTCACGCATTCCCGACCTATTGCTAGAAAACTGGGCGGAACGAACCATAGCAACCTCAGCATCCTTTTAGATGCGGTCTAACTTAAGATGCCGCCTTTGAATGAAGACCTGAAATTGCAGATTCCACCAGAACCATGAGAAATCCATTTTGTGGATGCGAGCACGGCTACATAATAAATCAATAGTCTGACCGCCGATAGATTACGTGTTGAGTGTTCTAGGTTATTCGCAGCGGCTCATCTCAGTCGTTAAAACGGTTCGGGAATGAAGGTTTGGCTGTCTAGAGGCGGGCGCTCGTAGTCGATAGCCACCTGGCGCTCGGGAAGGACAATCGGCTTAGAGGTCGGATCTTGATAGGGAATCAATCTGAGCAGGTGGCTGATGCAGTTGAGCCTAGCTCGATCCTTATCGCCGCGCTGACTATGTATCGGTGCGATCGCGTCTGCAAAAACGGCTGGGCTACCCTAGAAACCGGGCTGCTTTTTTTGGCTATCACTACGGTTCGGCACTGGGCTGGCCCGATGCCGAAGACTCGGCCTTTGGTGACCCGGCGACAATGCGGATTAAGCCGGATAGTGAGCCAGTAAAAGAATTTCAGGCGGCGAGCGAATTCAGCACAAGCAGATGGCCTTGATGACACGCAAGCAGAAGCCTTAATCGAACAGCGCCGTCAGGCCAAACAGGCAAAAACTACGCCGAAGTCGACCGCATCCGCGACGAGCTCAGCGAAGACATTACCCTAATTGACAAACCCGGCGGCGTCACCGACTGGCACGACTTCTTACCTTAGCCACCTCGATTCTGGTAACGCGATCGCCTTTGGGTATGACTAATCTTTGGAAACATTTGCCAGTAATCTGCCTTTTGGAAGTTACAGCTATTGACAAAGCTAGGTCTAATAGGGGAAGAACTTTATTAACAGGTAAATTACTATGGCTTGGCAAAGCCTGTTCCATAGCATCTATGTCATCGCAATGGCAATTGGAGCCGCATACTTTATTTTGCTGAGCCGTAATCCGCGCGGAGTGCCCAAGTATGAGTATTTCGTCGCAGCGTTTATTCCAATCTGGTCAGGTTTAGCCTATCTATCCATGACGTTGCCTCACGGGGAGCTAGAGCAAGGTAAAATTGAGGTTGCTGGACAAATTGCTCACTATGCCCGCTATCTTGACTGGATCGTGACAACGCCTCTGCTACTATTGGCGCTAGCCTGGACAGCGATGCACTACATTGCTAAAGACTGGACCCTGATTGGTAGCCTGATGGGGACGCAAGTGATTGTTGTAGTTTCAGGATTGATTGCTGATTTATCAGAAGTCGGTTGGGTGAGGTTTTTGTGGTACTCCATTGGAGTCGTTGCATTTTTAGTGGTTTTAGGAATGATTTGGGGACCGCTTCGCAGCAAGAGCAAAGAGCAAGAACCGCCCTGGCGCGTTTTTTTGATCGGCTAACGACTTACTTCACCGTGCTATGGATTTGCTATCCCATCATCTGGATTCTGTGTCCATCAGAATTTGAAATCATCGGGCAGACCTTCGAGACGTTTTTGTTCTGCCTCATTCCCTTCTTTTCAAAAGTCGGATTTAGCTTTATTGACCTACACGGCTTGCGAAGTTTGCGGAATCCAGGACTGGAACGCGGGGTTGATCAAGCGATTGGTGGGGCGTGCCACTTCCGTCGAAGGAGAAGCTATTTCCGCAGCTAACGCTGTTTTTAGTGCGGTATATGTAAATTTAGCTTAACGAGGAGGCAGATCGAAATGCAGCGACTATTAACGAGAAGCCCGGTTGCGGTGGCTGCCTTCTGGATTGCCATTTATCTGGCGATCGCTCTGCTACCTCTTTTTATCTTACTCTTGTATCCGCCGGCCCCCGATGAGCGAAGCTTTTGGACAGAGTTCTCAGTGGCGCTAGGGTTTGTTGGGTTGGCAATGCTGGCCCTTCAGTTTGCCCTCACCGCCCGCATCAATCGGATTGAGGCATCCTACGGAATTGATATCATCCTGCAATTTCACCGCTACATTTCTCTAGTAGCTTTTGCGCTGATCCTGATTCATCCCCTCATTCTCTTTGTCGATCAGCCTGATACGCTACGTTTATTGAATTTCTTTGAAGCTCCGTGGCGAGCCAGATTTGCCGTCGCTGGTACCCTGGCATTGTTGATTCTCGTAGTCACCTCAATTTGGCGGCAGTCCCTGAAGATTCCCTATGAGCTGTGGCGCACAACCCACGGCATTTTAGCTGTGGTTGCAGTGACATTGGGTTTAGCTCACGCGCTAGGCGTCAGCTATTACCTGGAATTGTTCTGGAAAAAGCTGTTGTGGAGCGCGCTCGGTCTGACCGCTTTATGGCTGCTAATCTATGTCCGCATTGTCAAACCCTGGATGATGACCAAACGTCCATATCTGGTAGAAGAGATTGTCCCCCAGAGAGGAAATGTATGGACACTGGCTATTCGACCGAGGGGACATGACGGATTTAAGTTTCATCCCGGTCAGTTTGCCTGGATAACTCTCGATATATCGCCCTTTCGCATGCGTGAACATCCCTTTTCCATGTCTTCGAGTGGCGACCATCCTGAGCGGTTGGAATTTACTATCAAAGCTTTGGGAGACTTTACCCAAACCGTCAAGGATGTTGAGCCGGGTACAAAAGCGTATCTTGATGGTCCCTACGGGGTATTTACGAGTGACCTCTACTGGGACTCGGCTGGATTTGTACTCATAACAGGTGGAATCGGCATCACTCCTATCATGAGTATGCTAGTCACTGCTGCCGAGCGGAAAGACGACCGCCCGTTTTTACTCATTTACGCAAACAAAGCATGGGAAGATATAACCTTTCGAGAGGAATTGGATACCCTTGTTGACTCTCTGGATTTAACAATCGTTCATGTGTTGCGAGAACCTCCCGAAGACTGGACGGGCGAAACAGGCTATGTCAATAAAGACCTGTTGCAACGATACGTTCCCATCCACCGGGGCAGCCGACACTATTTTATTTGTGCCGCTCCCGTAATGATGGAGCAGGTTGAGGCCGCACTTCATGATTTGCAGGTGCCTGCGACCAATGTTCACATGGAGCATTTCAATTTAGTCTAGTTTAGTTCTCAACGATGAATAGCTTATGCGATACGTAATTATGATTCAAATCGTTAGTATTATCACTCTAATTTTACTGGGATCTTCCGCTATGTTTTCATGGCTGCAAAATCGTTCGTTTCAAGAATCTCTAGAGTTAGACAACACCTCTTTTTTGAGTAATTAATGCCAGCTGTAAAAGACATAAAGACGCTGGAATAAAATACAAAAGCCAAAAATAAAATCAGGTGGCCGATGCAGTTGAGCCTAGCTCGCTTTTTATCACCGGCGTTGACTATGTATCGGTGCGATCGCGTCTTCAAAAACGGCTGAGCCACCCTTATCTGAGTACACAGGTCGGCAATGCTACAGCCATGAAAATTGCGTACGACTCATCTTATTATTGATTGATTGTTCATTTTGCGGGTGGTCGAGTAAAGTTGACCTGTGATGCAAACCTTCGCGGCTAATTGCATTAAGTTTAATTAAGCAAGACATTGCAGTAGGACACATTGTGTTTTAGCTATAATCTGATTAGAAAGTTACAGCTTTTCTTTTATGACCGAACTCCTAGAGCAAGCCATTGAACATCTGAAGAATTTGGATGCTAATGGGCAGGATGCGATCGCAGCGCTGATCATGGAAGAACTTGAGGATGAAGCAAAATGGGATGCTACATTTGCTGATTCCCAAAATCTGCTAGCGGATTTAGCAGCTGAGGCAATGGCTGAATACAGTGCTGGTCAAACTCATGTTCTTGATCCTGAAACACTGTGAAATCGCGAACGACGGCTAAATTTCGCAAGGCATTCGAAAGTTTACCTGATTCTGTTCAGAAGCAAGCACGTCAAGCATATCGTCAATTTCAGCAAGACCCCGCCCATCCCAGCCTGCGATTCAAACAGGTTCACCCTACTTTGCCAATTTACTCTGCTCGTGTCAGCAAAAGCTATAGAGCAGTCGGTCAACGAGATGGTGACACAGTGATTTGGTTTTGGATCGGTTCCCATGCGGAATATGAAAAGCTTTTATCACAAATTTAGGCGGCATAACACTACGCAGGAGCGGACGGATTGGAAAAACTCGGGCATTTCTCGAAAAATACTGTCCGCCGCTCAGCTATACTTAAAACGGTTCGGGAATGAAGGTTTGGCTGTCAAGAGGCGGGTGCTCGTAGTCAATAGCCACTTGACGCTCAGGAAGGACATCGGCTCGGAGGTCGGCTCATGATAGGGAATTAATCTGAGCAGGTGGCCGATGCAGTTGAGCCTAGCTCGCTTCTCATCGCTGGCGTTGACTATGTATCGGTTTATCGCCCTGCTCTGGAAGCATCAACCATTGTTATCGGTTCCGTTAATACTGAATAAGCGTTGGCTATATATTATCAAAAAAGCTTATATTCGTTAATAAGGTTTTTGGGAAGCGCATGAGCATAGGATGTTGCGCTACATATAGAGTCATTTGACAGCGTTCTCGTATAGTGAGTTTCATCGGGCTCTAAGTTATCTTGCAAGAGCACGATACAGGGCTCTGGGCTTCGCCGCAGAGCTTTTTTATGGCCGCACCATCAGGTGCTCATTGTTACATACCCCTGAGGCAGCCTTTCCCACTTTAAGTTGATATCCTCGTTTCCCTCAGGCTATTAGATAACCCTACTTTAGAGAACGGTCAGCAGCAAAACTAGCCCCCTTAGCCAAAGACTTAGAGTAGAATTCAAGCTAAACGGGCGAGGGCAAAACCCTCAGAAGTCATTATGGTTTATGGCGATTTCAATCTAGCAAAAGTTAGGGATAGCTTTGGCCTAGTCTTGGGATCAAGGATTTAATAAGATGCACAACTCCCGAGCCCTCATCCCCAACCCTTCTCCCGGGGGAGAAGGGGGCCGGATCTAGCTCCCTCTCCCCCGGGGAGAGGGCCGGGGTGAGGGCCGCGAGACATGCACAAATGGTCAAGTTATTTAATTCTCGATCCTGGCAGAGAACCATGACCTATTCGCGGAGGTTGCTCCGATTGCGCCTTCCGGCTCCCTAGCGACCATTGTGGTAGACTGTATTCCTTTGGCGACCGCGGTCTCGACTGAGAAGGCCCGCTCCGAATTTTTGATTGCGCCTATCCTGGCAGAAGTACGACGGCATCTTGATAGATCCCTTCAAGCCATCTCCAGCCCTGGTTTCTGGGTAGGAATGGTGTTGTTGACCGACTCGCTTTGAAAGCGAGAATTTCAAGATCTCCTAAACCGCTGCTTCCATCGCGAGCCGCCTATCTGATAGAGAATTCTGCGTCAGTTGAATCAGCAGGTTACCGTTAGGTTCTACCGTCGCGAGGCTCTGGGGCAGTAGCAGAATGGTAGAGTCTTTCTGAAAGATCACCGCCGGTCCTTCGAGCTGGCCGCCTGCCGGCAGACGATCGCGCTCATAGAAATCGGTATCGTATCGCTCAAGCTTGCCATCCATGCGGAAGTAGGTCACTGCGGTCTTGAGCCAGGCATCTTCTACAGTGCCTTCGGCCAGTATGGGTAGTCCAGACAGCTTGGGCATCGGCCCGGTGCCCGTCACCCGCAGCGTCACCAGCTCTACCGGATTTTCGGGGAAGGCGTGGCCATACTCGGCGGTGTGGAGGTCGTGGAACTGCTGCCAGACGCCCTGCAGGGCAGCCTCGCTGATTGTGCCACTGGGAATCTGCGATCGCAGCTCATAGCCCTGGCCCACATAGCGGCAGTCGGCAAAGCGCTGTAGGGTCATCTCCTCGTCGCTAAAGCCGTCCGACCGCAGCTGGCCGGTAACCTGAGTTTCGAGCGTCTGGAGGTCGGCGTTGAGTTTTTCCAGGTGGGGAGACGTGCTGAGGATAAATTCGTTTTGAATCAGGTCGTGCTTTAGGTCGGTGGTGAGCAGCCCCATAGCGGAGGTGATGCCGGGGTAGCGAGGGATAATCACTTCGGGAATGCCTAGCGAAAGGGCAATCTCGGCGGCGTGGAGGGGACCCGCACCACCCTGAGCAACTAGAGAAAACTGGCGCGGGTCCTGTCCCTTTTGAATCGTGCGGGAGCGGATGGCGTTGGCCATGTTGTTGTTAACAATAGTCAGGATGCCCGCAGCGGTTTCGTATAGGTCAAGCCCCATCTGGTCGGCCAGGGCCTGTACGGCGGCGAAGGCCCGGTCCGGGTAGATGTCCATTTCGCCGCCTAAAAAGTATTCCGGGTCGAGCCGATTCAGCACAACGTTGGCATCGGTCACGGTCACTTCCGTGCCGCCCTTGGCATAGCACACCGGTCCCGGCTCCGCGCCAGCGCTGCAGGGACCAACGCGGAAAGCGCCGCCTTCGTCCACGTAGGCAATGCTGCCGCCGCCCGCACCGATGGTATGGATATCGATCATCGGCACCATTACCGGATAGCCGGCGATCCAGGTATCGCGAGCGGTCGCTTCAGCGAAGCCCTGTTCGGTGACAATCCCGATATCGGTACTGGTGCCCCCCATGTCGAAGGTAATCAGCCGGTCTCGATGGTCTTTCCCAGCTGCCGCCCCACCCAGGACACCCGCCGCCAGCCCGGACAGCAGCAGGGTAACGGGCTGCTCTCCCGCCACTTCGGCAGTCGCAACGCCGCCGTTCGACCGCATGATGTGCAGGTCTGCCTGCACGGACTGTTCCGCTAAGCTGCGGCTGAGATTGTGAATATAGCGCTTTACCTTAGGGCCAACAAAGGCATTGATGCAGGCGGTGGTGAATCGCTCAAACTCGCGAAACTGGGGGAAGATGCTAGCGCTGGTGGTGATGAAGGCTTCGGGGTATAGCTCCTGCGCGATCGCGGCCACCCGGTCCTCGTGCTTGGCGTCAAAGTAGGAATTGAGAAAGCAAATCGCAATCGATTCCACTCCAGCCGCCTTGAGTTCTAAAATGGCGGTCTTAGCGGCTTCTTCGTCTAGCGGCGTGAGTACCTCGCCTTTGGGGTCGAGCCGTTCGGGGACAGTTTTGCGATCGCGCCGTTTCACTAGGGGCCGCGTCTGCCAGGGAATATCCTGCATGATCGAATAGTGGTGGGGCCGCTGGTGCCGCCCGATATGAACGATGTCCCGATAGCCCTCAGTCGTGACCATGCCGGTGCGAGCCCCGTCGTGGGTTAGCAGTGTATTCGTGGCAATGGTAGTGCCGTGGAGGACATGCGCGATCTCAGCGTAGTCGGCCTGAGCCATCTGACAGAGCGTCTGAATCCCCTGAATCATGCCGACGGAGGGATCTTCCACGGTCGTCGGTACCTTATGGATCCAGCTCTGCTGCTGGGCCACATCCGCCAGTATCAGGTCGGTAAAGGTGCCGCCGATATCTACGCCGATCAGCTTCATATTCAAGAACTAACTTAGGGGATGCCTAGCATCTTAAGAAAGCAGAATTCAGCCAGTTGTTCAGTCTGTACCGTTTCGGCATCTGAAACGAGTGACAACAGTGCGGACATTCTAGGGATAACGGGACTGGCGCGATTCGAACGCGCGACCTAGCGCTTCAGATTGGTGTGAGTTTCCCCACTCTCTGGACTATACCTTCACCTTAGGTCGAAACCATTAGGTGGTAGCCGTCTAGTCTCTACACCTTCAAGGGCTGAGCTTTGAAAGCCATCTGCCCAAGCTTGGCTCGGTATTGCCCTAGAGCAGTATTGCCGCTCCTTAGGTTTCACCGACTTTGACTACATTCACACGCCGCGTTTCCGCCGACGGTGCCCGAGTTTTCAGGAGGCGCTTGCTCTATCCATCTGAGCCACAGCCCCAGTGTGGATAGTTTACTACATGGAGTGGGTGGTGGGTGGTGAGTGAAGAGGGAAGGGGAAAGAGTAATGGGGTGATCGGGTGATCGGGTAGGGGGTGGATGGGTGGATGGGTAGGGGCATGGTTACCGTGCCTATTCAGGGGATGGGCTGGGGATGGACTGGTTTGAGCCAGGGTTCTGGCCAGGGACTGCCGCCGGTTTCTAGGCCGGCTAGGGGGCTGTGGGCGTTGAGGATGAGGCGTTCGGGGCTGCCGGTTGCTGGGGTTTCCCAGAGCTGGAGGTGGAGCTGGCCGTGGGTGGTGTCGCGGCAGTGGAACTGGAGGCCGTCGCGGGTGGGGACGCGGACTAGGGTGCCGGGGTCGCGGGTGTGGCCGGTGAGGATAAGGCGGGTGCGCTCATGTTTAGCGGTCATCTGCCAGTGGCCCCAGGGCTGCACCTGCCAGGTGAGTTCTGCCTCGGTGGAGAGGAATTTGTAGAAGCGACCTCGGTAATGCAGCCCAATCAGCCCCACTTCTTCCTGCCAGCCCAGCACCTGACGCAGGCCGCCCGCCGCCGTTAGCGATAGATGGGGTTCGCCGTCAAAAGCGTTGCACTGGAGCCAGAACCACTTGGACGGGAAGGCCCCACCCCAGTTTTTCTCGGCGTAGGCGGGCGCATCCTGAAAGTCGTAGCGCTGACCGCGCCATTCCACCCAGCCGCTGGCTAGGCCGTGGGCCATCAGCACCTGCCAGCCCGGCTCAAAGATCGGCAGGTAGGAAAGCCAGCCCGCTGTGGCCTGCTGCGATCGCGGGGAATCACCCCAACCATAGACCGGGCGAATGTGATACTGCCAGCGGATAGGACCCAGGACGGGATCCTTGAGCTTGCCCTGATGCCAGGTCGCCGTCGCCTGATAGCCCTCCGACACCTGCTGCTCGAATACCTCCGGCTCAAGATAGCCCGGCAGGCCCGAGCCGCCACGCCGATGGCCCAATCCTAATTTCTCCGGCCAGGCCCAAAACCGGCTGACGTCGGGAAAGGTGCGGCAGCAGTAGGCTTCATCTGGCCCCAAAATCTGCGCTGCGCCGCCGCTGTGGGGCTTGCCCCTCGCCGGGTCGTCAATGGAGTACATAAAGGCAAAGGACTGGCTCGGCTGCGGCAGCGTCAGGCGAAAGTACCAGCCTTCAAAAAAGCGCTGCTGCCCGCCCGTCCAGTGATAGCCGCTGTGGGGCGTTTGCAGGGCTCGGGAGGAGCGGGCAGGTTTCATCCATCTCATGTGTAGGCTCTAGACTCTACCCAGCGGGGAACGTACTGCCAGCCTTTTTTGATTGCGGCTCGGTCTAGCTCAAAGCTGGGATGCTTCTGGCCCACCAGCCGCCAGAACTGGGGCGAATGATTCATTTCTACGGTGTGGCAGAGCTCATGCACCAGCACATAGTGAACCAGCGATCGCGGCAGAAACAGCAGCTTATAGTTGAGGCTCATATTCTTCTGGCTGGAGCAGCTGGCCCAAATCGTTTTCTGCCCGCGAATCGTGATGTCGTTACAGGGCAGGTCTAGCTCATCACTGAGCTGGCGCATCGAGGGTACCAGCACATCCCAGGCATAGTTCTTAAGCCACTCCCGCAGAACCGCGTGACAGGTCGGCAGGTGGTCAATATTGCCGATCAGTTCCAAAGAATCGTCCGGCTTTGGGATGAGGCGAACGTTATCCATGGGCCGAGCCTCATAGGAAATCGGCCAGCGTTCGGGCGCAGCCTTCGGATCCGAGTTCTGCCAGCGCAGCTCGATGGCGCTGGGGCGCTCTGCCTGCCAGGCATCAGAGGTCTTAGCCCGGTCGGCCCGGAGCTTTTGCCGCGATCGCGCAATCCAATCCCACCGACTTGCAATCAGCGACGGAATGTCGTCCAGGTCATAGCCCTGCGGCACCACCACCTCGACCTTACCTTCCACCGACACCTTCAGCGTCACCCGCTTAGCCCGCGAACTTTCCCGCACCCGATAGTCCGGCAGCCCCGCTGGCAGAGCCCCGCTGGAGAAGCGCGCTTCATCCCCTGACCGACCCTGCGAAAACCCCTTACCCTGCTTACCCTTTCGACCCCAAAAGCCCTTTGAGCGCCCCATCATCTAGCAAAGAATTGTGAACTGCCACCCATTATCCCACATTTACCCCAGCACTTCCGACACCAGCCCCTAACGCAGGGTATGGCGACCATGCCCCTACCCCA
>NZ_JADEXG010000150.1 GCF_015207255.1 Vasconcelosia minhoensis LEGE 07310 | reverse complement strand
GTAGTCGTCCCTGCCAAACCCCTGCAACCCGCATGAATGCTGGTGATCTGGGGTGAATCCGGATGGTCAGAACTCTCAAATAGATATTCAATGGAGCCTGTTTTCTGGGAGTTTTTCAAAGCAGCGCCATGACTGATGACTTTTTCCGCAACCGCCTGGATCAGATGATCGATTTGCGCCACCCGTTGGCGGTGCTGGCCAACCGCATGCCTTGGCAAGAGATCGAAGCATCTCTCGCTCAACGCTGGGCACGTCAGGTCAAGGCTGGCAAGAAGATCGAAGACTTGGACTTGTTTGGCCCGGTCTCGGCCGTAGCCGGTGGCGGCGTCTCCAATGCTGGCCGGCCTCGTCTGCCCACCCGTTTGACGGTGGCGCTGCTGTACCTCAAGCATGCGTTCAACGAGAGCGACGAAGACGTGATCCAGCGCTGGGGCGAGACACCCACTTGGCAGTACTTTTCTGGTAACGAGTATTTCGAGCACCAGTGGCCGTGCGACCCCACACAACTGGGGCGCTTCCGCAAAGCCCTTGGCGAAGAAGGCGTGGAAGAGCTGCTCGCCCGCACCATGGAGGTGGCGGTCACGCTCAAGCTGATCGCCAAGAAAGAGTTGACCCGCGTGATCGTGGACTCCACGGTGCAAGAGAAAGCCGTGGCGCACCCTACCGACAGCAAGCTGCTGGAGACGGCCAGGTCCAAGGTGGTCGAGGCGGCCAAAGCCAATGGCATCGAGCTCAAGCAAACCTATGCCAAAGAAGGCCAACTGCTGGGCTACAAGGCTGGGCGCTACGCCCATGCCCGCCAGTTCAAGCGCATGCGCAAAGTGATCAAACGCCAGCGCACCATCGTTGGCAGGCTGCAGCGCGAGGTGGCTCGCAAGATGAGCACGCTCAGCCAAGCCATACAAGACACCTTGGGCCAGACCTTGGACAAAGCTAAACGCTTGGTCACGCAGACCGGCAGCCGCAAGGCAGTGGACAACCGCGCCAAGCTCTACAGCTGGCACGCGCCTGAGGTGGAGTGCATCTCAAAAGGCAAGAGCCGCAACCCTTACGAGTTTGGTGTGAAGGTCGGTCTGGCTATGACGCTCAAGGGCAATCTGATCGTGGGAGCCAGGAGCTTTCCCGGTAACCCGTATGACGGACACACCATGCATGAGCAGATCGAGCAAAGCGCTATCCTGATGCAAGGCTTGGGCGTCAAGCCCAGTGTGGTGTACGCCGACCTGGGCTACCGGGGCGTGGACAAGGACAACCCGGATGTCGAGATCAAACACCGAGGCAAAGACAAGCGGCTCACCGATGAAGAGCGCAGACTGCTCAAACGAAGACAAGCCATCGAGCCGATCATCGGGCACCTCAAAGCTGATCACCGCATGGACCGCTGCCACCTCAAGGGTTCAGAAGGGGACGCGCTGCACGCGGTGCTGTGCGCGGCGGGCTACAACATCCGCTGGCTGCTGCGGATGATCGCCCGCAAAGGCGTGGGCCTTTTGTTGTGTCTGCTGCAGGCGAGCGGTTTGGTGGGTTTGTTTGTGAAATTGGCCGAAATCTTCGGCCTCAACCGACTGCAAAACTCAGATCGACGCTGGGCGCTGGTTTGAAATGAATTTTGCAGGGCCGACT
>NZ_JADEXG010000023.1 GCF_015207255.1 Vasconcelosia minhoensis LEGE 07310 | reverse complement strand
CCCCAACACCCGATCACTCCCCTACTCCCCATTTCCCAAACGGACACCTCACCAGCAGGTGTGACACCTCACCAGGCAGGTGTGACACCTGCCCCTACGCATCCACCCACTACCCACCACCTTCTTCCCACTCCCCAAACGGACACCTCACCAGGCTGGCATTGTAATACCGCACATCCCCCGACACCTCCTCCCCAACCCAGTCAGGGCATGTTACCGCCTGATTCTCATCCTCCAGCTCGACCTCCGCCACGACTAGCCCGGCATTCTCACCGCTAAACTCATCCACCTCCCAGATCAGCCCATCTACGGGAATGCAGTAGCGGGTCTTCTCAATCAGCGCGCCCAGGCAGAGCGTATCCAGCATTTCTTCGGCTTCGGCTAGCGGAATCAGGTATTCATACTCGGCTCGGCCAATGCCTTGGGTAGGACCTTTGATGGTCAGGTAGCCGCGATCGCCCGCTACCCGCACTCGCACAGTCCGCCCTGGCTCGGCACAGAGATAGCCCTGGCGGTAGACGGTGCCCTCGGCTAGCCCGCGCCAGCCGTCGGACTGGACTAGGAACTTGCGCTCAACTTCCTGCGGCATGGCTCATAAATCGATCACTGCAAATAAAGAAACGCTTCGACTTCCCGGGCTGAGGGCAGTGCCGCGATCGCGCCGGGTCGGGTCGTTGTGATTGCGCCCACTGCACTGGCGTAGGTCACCAGCTGCCGCACCGTTTGCGCATTGCGCAGGCCCGACAGGCCGTGCTGACAAAGCTGATGGGCCAGCCCCGCGACAAATCCGTCCCCCGCCCCGGTGGTATCTTCGACATCCACCTCAAAGCTCGGCAGCTGGTCGCTATGCCCGGCCAGCCAGTAGGCACAGCCTTCGGCCCCAGCGGTGACCCAAACGCCTTCCAGCCGGGGTAGCCTGGCTCGAATTTCGGCTGGTGAGACTGTGCCAAACAGCCAGTCGGCTTCCTCAGCAGACAGCTTCAGAAACTGGGCCTGCACCAGCAAGTCGTGAATTACCCCCGGCGCGGCGGCGGGCTGGGGCCAGAACATCGGTCGCCAGTTGACATCGACAAAGACCTTCAGACGCTGGGCCTGAGCTAGCTGCAGGCAGCGCCTCACCGCCTGCCGGGTGGCGCCATAGGCCAGACCCAGCGTGCCTAAGACCAAAAGCTGGGCCTGGCTAAACAGCTCTGGATTGATAGCTGCACCATTCAGACTGGCATCGGCAAACATCTCGGGGTCGGCACCGCTGAAGCCCGCAAAGCTACGATCGCCCTTTTGGTCGCGCAGCACCAGCACCTGTCGGGTGGGCGCGGTGGGATGCTGTTGAACACCCCGAGTACCGACGCCTAAATCTTGCAGCAGCCGCAGCAGCGCCTCACCCCAGGCGTCGTTACCCACCGCTCCGATAAACTCGACCGCCGTACCCAGCTTGGCCAGGCCGCAGGCGACATTGGCCGGGGCCCCGCCCGGCAGCGAAGACCAGGACTTGACCGCTGCGACCGTCTGCACCGGCTGGTCGGCGAAGCAGTCAATCAGAATCTCTCCCAGGCAGATCGCCTGACGACTCACAGTTCCGCCCCCGCCGCTGGCCTCTACATGCTGCCGTCTAGTGTAGACGACGCAGATTGTACTCGGAAATATCTTCTAAAGACTGCCGCGACTCGGAAGGCTTCAACCCGGCCAGGCTCTCGATGGCCTGCTGAGTATATTGCTTGGCCAGCTGCCGCGATCGCGCAATGCCCTGGCTCGACTGCACCCAATCTACCGCTTGCTCAAAGTCGCCCGACTGTGAAAACTCCCGCTCAATCAGCGCCGCCAGCCCCGAAAATTCTTCCATGGCATAGAGCACCGGCGCAGTCAGGTTGCCGCTGCGCAGATCCGACCCCACAGGCTTACCCAGCATCTCCTCGGAGCCGGTAAAGTCCAGAATGTCATCGACGATTTGGAAGGCTAGGCCCAGGCTGCGGCCATAGCTGTAAAGCTGCTCAGTCAGGGCTGGCGCAGTATCGCTGAGCACCCCTACCGACTTTGAGCTATTAGCAATCAGCGACGCCGTTTTGTAGTAGCTCTTCTCCAGATAGGCGTCGAACGACAGTTCCGGGTCGAAGCGGCTCAGACCCTGCTGCATCTCGCCTTCAGCCAGGTCCATGATCACCCGCGACAGCAGTTTCACCACCGCCAAATTATCCAGATTGGCCAGATACCAGGAAGATTGGGCAAACAGAAAATCTCCAGCCAGAATCGCCACCCGGTTGCCAAAGCTGCTGTGCACCGTTGGCACGCCGCGCCGCAGGGCCGACTCATCGACGACATCGTCATGCACCAGGCTAGCAGTATGAATCATCTCAGTGATTTCGGCCAGCCGCCGATGCTTCGGACTAATCTTATGGTCGGGAGTCGTCGCCCGCGCCAGCAGCAGCACGATTGCCGGGCGAATGCGCTTGCCGCCCGCCCCAAACAGATGTTCGGCAGCGGCATAGAGCAGCTTGTGGCGGGCCCCGACCAGCTCTTTGAGATTGTCTGCCAGCAGGCAGAGGTCGGCTTCGACAGGAGAGAACAGGGTAGTGACTGAGGTCATGGAAAAAGCGACTCAGGCGGTTTGGTTACGAAATTTTAAGCAATCTGTCTTTATTCTAAGCTAACCGGCTGGCTTGGTGAAACAGACTCGGTTAATTCTGCGGCAGGCAGCGCTGCCTGAGCGGAGACAGGGACTAATCCCCCAAATATCTAAAAAAAGCACTTAAAATCTATCCGTGAATACATCAGTTAATTTTATTAAAGAACCCGTCAGCAGATCTTGTCAGATAATAATTGCTTATGATATAAAAGGCATATTAAGCTTCTGAGACAACCCAATATCAGTTCTTAGAACCTTGAGCAATTAAGCAAAAGGGACTGAGAATATTTGTCACTCCTGCGCTTGAACTGCTCTTTGATTTAGCATTTTCACGATGCTAATGGTCTATGAGAGTGGTCCAATCTCGAACTCGCTGTTGAGATCAACCCAACTTTAGCGCTTTGCTGCCGTCTAGAATTGCTGCCCACTGAGTGAGGCAAGATTTCCTAGCCCGCAGGATATGTGAGCAGATGGGTTGACTCAGCCCGGCAGTTTCGCCAAGGCGACTCGCAGCGCTATTGAGTCAGCAATCCGATGACTCATCAGGATGGATGATCTTAGAGCGCTTTATCACCATCGTCTACGCTCAGCCCATCAGTCCCATGATCCATATTTCTAGCTCGCTCTCCATCATGCTGCTGGCCGTTTGCTACCTGCTCATCATTCATACGGTGATGCGGTTAGCTAGTCGGGCCGGACAGCGTCGTAACCCATAGTCTCTAGCCCGTAGCCACAGCGACTAGCTACAGTGACTATGCGAAGAACCCCCGTGGGTCACCACGGGGGTTCTTCCTACTATCCTTCGACTGAGCGCAGCGGCACAGGGCTGGCAGCTTCTAGCTGGGCCAAGGACACCTGCTGCACCACCGGCTCGTAGCCCAGCCACTGCTGTGAAAGCTGGGCAAACTGAAGCGGGCTGCCGCTGACGTAAAATTCGGTGGGCTGCACCAGGCCGGTATTGTTCAGCCCCAGCACGTCTAGTTCCTGAGCGGCGGCGGTGACCAGGTGCTGGGCCGGGTCAATCAGAGTGACGGCGGCGGGCAAAAGCTGCTTGAGCACGGGGGCCAGGTGTGGATAGTGAGTGCAGCCATAGACCAGCGTATCAATCTGAGATCGCAGCAGCGGTGCCAGATATCGCTGCGCCACCTGGCGAGTGTAGGGGTCAAAAACGCGATCGCTCTCAATCAGCGGCACAAATTCTGGGCAGCCGACCTGCCAGACCTGAGCCTTTTGGTCGGCTTCTAGCACGGCCTGGCGATAGGCGTTGCTCGCTGCCGTTGCCACCGTCGAGATTACGCCAATCCGGCGGCCGCAGCGGACGGCGGCCCGAGCGCCCGGCAGGATAATGCCCAGAATGGGAATGGGGAATTCAGACTGTACCGCTTCTAACGCTAGGGCCGAGCTGGTGTTGCAGGCCATGATCACCATCTTGACTTCGAGCTGCATCATCCAGCCGATAATCTCGCGCACGTAGCGTAGAATCTCGGCCTGAGAGCGGTTTCCATAGGGTAAGCGGGCGGTATCGCCAAAGTATAAAATTGCCTCCTGAGGGAGCTGCCGCGAAATTTCTCGGAGGACCGTCAGCCCTCCCACACCGCTGTCGAAAACTCCGATTTTGCCAGCTGAATACAGCGCTTTGCCCAAAGTAAAGGTCATAGGTATTTATGCTTATGAATGTAGGCGTGATGTTTTCTAGAGTTTAGTCGCATTTGGGCGTTTTGCCGTCTACAAATCGGCCCTTTTAATCAGAAGTCTGTCAATTGAAATGATTTTTAGCTGAAAGTCTAAAATTAGCGCTTCTGACAGCATTAGAATGCCCCGCTTGACTGCTCTCTGCAACAGTCCAGCGGGGCCTAGGCCTTTAGGTTCTAGCTATGACAGTTAAAGTATGGCTCAAAGTATGGCTCAAACTGTCTCTCAAGTGCCTTCTGGTGCTTCCGACGTCTGAGCAACGGACAGGTCAGCCTGGCTGCTGGAGTCCACCATAGGCTGTTTGGCGGACTCCAGCTGGCCATCGCCATCAACCGGATCTTTGAACACCATCCGCAGCAGCGGCGGGGCGATGAAGGTCGTAATAATCACCATGACGATAATGGCCGCGTCGAGTGACTCGGAGAGCACGCCGCTAGCCGAACCCACCCCCGCAAACACCAGCCCCACCTCGCCCCGGGGAATCATTCCAAAGCCGATCGCCAGCCGATTCACGTCAGGCTGGCCAAATATGACAAAGCCGGTAATGGTTTTGCCGATAATAGCGATGACAACCAGGAAAGTAGCGATAATTAGCCCTTCCCGATTGGCCGGGTCGAGTGGATTTAATACGCTAATATCCGTCCGGGCCCCCACGGTGACGAAGAACACCGGCACCAGAATATCGGCTACTGGGGTAATGACTTCTTCCAACTCTTTGCGCTTGGATGTTTCAGCCAGAATTAAACCCGCCGCAAAGGCCCCTAAAATTGCTTCTAGCTGAATCGCCGCCGCAATAAAGGCCAGGCTAAAGGCAAACACCAGCGAGGTGATGATCAGGTCGCCTCGGGTCTTTTGCTGGTCAACCAGGGTGACAAAAACCGGGCTGAGCAGACGCCCCAAAAAGATGGAGCCGATTAGAAAGACTGCCGCGCCACCGATTAGGAAAGCGACGTTGGTAATTTCAATTTCACCCGTTTTGGCTAAGCTCGCGACCACTGCTAGGACGATAATGCCCAGGACATCATCGAGGACAGCAGCGCCAATGATAATTTGTCCTTCTTTAGAGCTCAGTCGCTGAAGTTCGGCCAGAACCTTTGCCGTAATCCCGATACTGGTCGCGGTCAGGGCGGCTCCAGCGAACACGGCTGGGATGGTGCCAATGCCAAATAGCGCGATTAGCCCTGCAGTACCGGCCGCAAAGGGGACCACAACCCCAACAATGGCAACGATTGCAGCCTGCGGCCCAACTCGAATCAGCTCTTCCAGGTCTGACTCCAGGCCGATTTCAAACAGCAGAATAATCACGCCCAGCTCGGCTAACACGGAAATCGCCTCGCTCTCACCCTGAAATACGGTTCTAACACCTTCACCATCGAGCCCGCCGACCATCTGAATGAAGTTCATCAGGGTCGAGCCAATTTCTCCACCCTCTGGAAAAACGATCAGGTGCAGCGCCGATACGCCGACTATCACGCCGCCGACTAGCTCACCTAAAACCGACGGCAGGTTGATTCGGGCGCAAACCTCACCCCCTACTTTTGCCGCGATGTAGACGGTAATCAGGCTGAGCAGAACGCTCGCTAAAATCAGGGGGCCGGCCTCTGCCTCATCGACTTCGGCCAGTAGCGTTGGCCAGACCGGGTGGATAGGGCTTAAATATCCGCTCCCGTAGTTCATCAAACTCGAACAGCTGCTTATATCGATCATCCAGTCCGCAGAAACTCATCCCATTCAATTTACCTGAGTTCTTAGCATCTGGATGCTCATCTAGGTGAATACGAGGGGCGAATAGTCAGAAAATATGCGGAGATCTCGCTGAAAATACCCGATTGCTCTAGAAGACGCGGTGTTCTAAAGCGGGCATCTGCCGCCGTACCTGGGCTAGACGAGCCGGGTTGACTTCCGCGATCGCCATCCCCACCGCGCTGCCCGCATCGGCCAGGATCACCCCCCAGGGATCGATTACTAGCGCATGGCCATGGGACTGCCGACGGGCGTTGTGAAATCCGGTTTGGGCAGGTGCAATCACGTAGCAGGTGTTTTCGATCGCCCGCGCCTGGAGCAGGACCTGCCAGTGGTCTTTGCCGGTAAACGCCGTAAAGGCAGCGGGCACCATCAAAACTTCCGCGCCGCTGTGGGACAGGTGACGGTAGAGCTCGGGAAACCGCACGTCGTAGCAAACGGACAGGCCCAGGTAGCCCAGCGCTTTATCAGGATAGACGTCGGGCAGCTGCTGCCCAGAAGTGACGGTTTTCGACTCCTGATAGAAGTTGCCGTCGGGCAGGTTGACGTCGAATAGGTGAACTTTTTCGTAGCGCATCAGCACGTCGCCGCTGGCATCGACCAGTAGGGCCGTGTTGTAGACTCGCCCGGCGTCGGCAGGCACCGGATAGCCACCGCCCAGCAGGGTGATCTGGTAGCGCTGGGCCATGGTCTTTAAAAACTTTTCGCTGGCGGTGCAAATGTCCGCAGCCTGCTCATATTTAGCCGTTTCATCGCCCAAGAAAGAAAAATTTTCGGGCAGCGTGACCAGCTTTGCCCCACGTCGTACCGCCAGGTCAATCAGCTCTTCAGCCTGGGCCAGGTTCTTCGCCAGGTCGGGCAGACTGGTCATCTGCAGGGCGGCGGCCAGATATGACTTCATTGCCGTTCGTACATTGGGATAGATCTATCGTAATCGCTTTTGGCTTTCAGCCAATCTGGCCATCGTTGCTTTTGCAAATTTATCTAGGCTCACACAGCCGTCAGCGCTAGCTGCCAGAGATGATACCCCAGCTGGCTGAGATGCACACCATCTGTGGTGAGCTCAAACCGCAGGTAGCCCTGTTCGTCGGCAAAATTCGACTGTAGGTCTAAGAAGCTCACACCCTCCGTCTGGGCAATTTCGGCGATGTGGCCGTTCAGGATGCGGACGCGATCGCGGGAAATTTGCGCATACCGGGTCGGTAGAATGGAGTGAATGACGATTTTGGCATCGGGATGGGCCTGCCGCAGCCGTCGCATAATCTGCTGTAGATTGCCGAGCACTTCTCGATCGGTTGCGCCGGTTTTAAGGTCGTTGACGCCGGCCATCACATGAATGGCCTCGGGATGAGTCTGCGCCAGGGTGCCGAGGCGGGACAAAATACCCGCTGTGGTATCGCCCGAAATACCCTGGTTCAGCCAGAGTCGGTCGGGGGGTAGCAGTTCCTGCGGTAGCCAGAGGCTGAGCGAGTCGCCCAGTACAACGGTCAGCCGCTCGCTAGCCGGGCGGTCTGCGGCAGCCTCGGCTTCGGCGGCGAGCAGCTGTTTCCACTGCTCGTAAGTCGGCTGGGGCTGTTCGCCCGCCCAGGCGTTATAAAAACTGTCTGACGGCAGCTGGGTAAAAATTTCTCCTGTGTCTACGGCCACCCAACGCTGCTGATAAAGCTGGCCACCCGTAGTCGGTTTGGCGGGTTCGGGCGACTGGGCCAGCGGTGGAGCCGAGCTGACTAGCTGGCTGACGGGCTGTGAGAGAGGCCGACTGAACTTTGCCATTGGCCTTTTTATAGACGGCGGCTGGGCGACGGGCGTGACGCTGCGAGTGGATGCAGCCGGACTGGGCAGCCTGCCGGCTTGGGCCAGCATGAACTGCGCCCGGTCAGGAGACTGTTGGCTCGCTGGCTGAGCCATGGGCTGATCTATCGTCTTAGCTGTGGGCCGACGGGCTGAGAACCGACCCGCTGGCCGCGATGGGATCGGACGCGGCGGTTGATACGAGCTCAGCTGTCGGCGGAGGGCGGGGTGGGCGCGATCGCAAAAACGGGGGCTAGGCAACCTGACCTGCGCCGGCAGACTTACCGAAGCGGTTGGGGCTGCGATCGCCTTGGGGAAAGCAGCAACCGTTTCTGCGTTAAACTCTAGCGGCGGTGCCTCAGCCGTTAGCAGCTGAGACGCAAGCATGAGCAAGTCAGTTGTCATCGGTTCCCCCGCAGGTCAAAATTCTATACGCTAGTCAGGTCTTGGATCGGTCTCACTCAAGATTTAAGGAGCAGGTGTGAATGGCTCAGCTGAATGGCACTCTGATGCAGTTTTTTCACTGGTATAGTCCGGCAGACGGCACCCATTGGAAACAGCTTTGCCAATCTGCGTCAGAACTGGCTCAGTCTGGGTTTACGGCGCTATGGCTGCCCCCGGCCTATAAGGCCAGCGGCGGTAGCCTGGATGTCGGCTACGGCACCTATGACCTATTTGACCTAGGTGAGTTTGACCAAAAGGGCAGCGTTCGTACTAAGTATGGCACCAAGGACGAATTTTTAACAGCGATCAAAGCGGCTCAGGCGGCGGGACTAGCCGTTTACGCCGACATTGTCTTCAACCATAAAAACGGCGGCGATCAGACTGAACGGCTTGAAGCCGTGCCGGTAGACTGGAACGATCGCAATCATGAGATCGGTGGCCCCCAACCGATTGAGATCTACAGCCACTTCACGTTTCCGGGTCGTGGGTCGCAATATTCCAGTCTGCAATGGCACTGGTGGCATTTCGACGCGGTTAACCACAACGCGCTGGACTGGAACGACCACCGCATCTACCGGCTGAAAGATAAACACTTCGATACCGAGGTAGACCTGCGGCATGGCAACTACGATTTTCTGATGGCCTGCGACCTGGATATGGGTCAGGAGGAAGTGAAGGGCGAGCTAGCGTACTGGGGCCGCTGGTTCCTTGACCAGACCGGTGTCGATGGCTTTCGGATCGATGCGGTCAAGCATATTCGCTCGGGCTTTTTTCGCGACTGGCTCGACCATGTCCGTCACCACGCCCAGGCTGACCTGTTTGCCGTCGGCGAATATTGGATCGATGACATCCACGCGCTGCACTGGTATTTGGCTAAGACCGGCGGTCGGATGGCCCTGTTTGACGTGCCGCTGCACTACAACTTTCATCGTGCCAGCCGGCAGGGCAACTATTACGACCTGCGGACGATTCTGGATGGAACGCTGATGGAGCAGCAGCCCGCTCTGGCGGTGACCTTTGTCGAAAACCACGACTCCCAGCCGCTACAGATGCTGGAGTCAGTGGTTGAACCCTGGTTCAAGCCTCTGGCCTACGCCCTGATTTTGCTGCGGCGGGAGGGCTACCCCTGCATTTTTCACGGCGATTACTATGGTGCTCACTATCGCGATCGCGGTCGCGACGGCCAGGAGTACGAAATCTGGCTGCCCTCCCACCGCTGGCTGCTAGACCGCTTTCTGGCCGCGCGCACCGAGTTTGCCTATGGCGATCAGTACGACTATTTTGACCATGCCAACGTGATTGGCTGGACGCGGCTGGGCGATGCCGAGCATCCTAAAGCGATGGCCGTCCTCCTCAGTAACGGCGCGGCAGGCTACAAGTGGATGGAGGTGGGCCGGGCCAATACCAAATTTATCGACACGACCCACCACGTACAGACCCCGGTCGTCACGAATGAGCAGGGCTGGGGTCGGTTTCAGTGCCATGGTGGCTCCGTTTCAGTTTGGTTGCAAGCCTGACTTAACCCCCTTATTAATTCCAGAATTAATTCCAGATTTAGGGACAAGCACCTTGACAGAAGTCGCCTGACTTCTTCACAATAAGAGACTGTTGTCTGCTCGGACCAGGTCAAAAGCCACTGGCTACCTGTACGGCAAAGGAAGGGATTCGCTATGGCATACGCAATTATTGAAGCGGGGGGCACGCAGTTTCGGGTCGAGCCAGGCCGCTTTTACGACATCAACCGGCTACCGCTAGAAGCTGACGAAACCATTACCCTCGATCGGGTCCTGCTCGTCGTCGATGGCGATGGCGAAACCCATATTGGCCAGCCCGTAGTAGAGGGGGCTAGCGTTAGCGGTACGATACTGTCTCACCTACGCGGCAAGAAGATCATCGTCTATAAGATGCAGCCGAAGAAGAAGACCCGCAAAAAGCGCGGCCATCGGCAAGAGCTGACCCGCGTTATGATCGATGCCATTAGCGTGGGTGGAAAGTCGTTTACGGCTGAAGCAGGCGCTCCCACTGCTAGTGAGGCAGCCCCTGCGGAGACAGCTTCGACTGAAGAGGAGTAGACTGTTTAAAGCGGCATTTTTCGAACGTTTTGGGCATCTGCCCTATTTCTGAATTTTTGTCTGTAATTTTTGTCTAAAGGATGGTTCACCATGGCTCACAAGAAAGGTACCGGTAGCACCCGTAACGGCCGCGACTCAAATGCCAAACGTTTGGGCGTTAAAAAATATGGCGGAGAGTCAGTACTAGCTGGCAATATCATCATTCGACAACGCGGCACCAAGTACCATCCCGGAGAGAACGTCGGTCGCGGCGGTGACGATACGCTCTTTGCTCTGATTGAAGGTACCGTCACCTTTGAGCGCAAGGGCAAAAGTCGGAAGAAGGTCAGCGTCTATCCAGTGGGATAGCTCTGAAGCTCTGAAGTACCGAATCTGGCCTAATTCCGCCTAAATTCCACTGATTCAAATATTTATTCTTCATCAGCAGCCAGCAGTTAACGTTAACTGCTGGCTGCTTTTAGTCGCTTTTGTAGGCTGCCGCGATCGCGAAAGCCTACCTGAATACCCTAGTCTAGATAACCCATCAGCGTTGGGGGGTCTTCGTCAATGTCATTAGAAGCAATCGGTCGATGACCCGGCAGCGTGTCTA
This sequence comes from Vasconcelosia minhoensis LEGE 07310, assembly GCF_015207255.1. Taxonomy (GTDB): domain Bacteria; phylum Cyanobacteriota; class Cyanobacteriia; order Phormidesmidales; family Phormidesmidaceae; genus Vasconcelosia; species Vasconcelosia minhoensis. The sequence continues at coordinate 56,183 of NZ_JADEXG010000023.1, read as the reverse complement.
AATCAGAGATCTTGAGCCTGCTGACGGCAACCGGTCGGTGACCCGGCAGCGTATCTGTCGTTGAAATCTCAAAACTGTTTGCCATGACTGGGCGACGGCCGGCAGACGAAAGCGTATCGACGACTTCAATGCCACTGACCGTAATCGGTCGATGATTGGGCAGCGAATCGGATTCGATCACCCGGGTATGGTCGCTGAGTTCAATAATCTCGTGCTTTTCAGCCTTGACCAGGCCACCCTGAGCGGCCGTTTCGCCTTTTGCAGAGGAATTGGCTGTTTTGCGCCGAGTTCGGTTGCCATTATCGCTGGAATCCGTCGTCTTACTGCTTTCGGCATCGTTAGTGCTCATAGTTATTAACCCTTCTATCTTTTGCGGCCTGCCGCTAATTCAACACCTGCAATCCTGAGCGCATTTGACCATCCGCTTGACTGACTAGCCTAAAAAAATAGCCTAGCCCAGAGGCTACTTTCAGCTTAATAAACCAGGAAACGAACAGGAAGCTTAAAAAAATATTATAGGTTAAACCCGCCCCCTTTCGGTCAAGAAGTCATTTAAGCCAGCTTATCGTACCCATAACCAAACCTGAATGCTACCCACCGCCCTCAGGGCGAGCTATAATAAAGTATACGCACGGGGCTGTAACGGTTTCGACGTTTTAACGAAAGTCGCGTTGTGATTCAGGCCGAGAGTGAGTCCACTCTCGTAAATCAAGGCTCAAACAAACGTAGATGCGAACAACATCGTACCTTTCGCTCGTAAGCAAGCAGCAGTTGCTATTGCCTAAAAACCTCTCATAGGTTCGAGCGTCCGCAGTTTGACTCCGTTAAGAGCTGTGGACCAACCCCCAACGGATGCGCTAGCAAGCCGCCTCAGATCGGCGAGCTAGCAAAGACCTTTATCTGAGAATCCTATCGTCCGGGATAAGGGACGATTCCCGCCTTGAGGATTAGATAGGCTAAGCCTGTGAATGAATGACGCGTGATTACTTAAAGCGGACACGGGTTCGACTCCCGTCAGCTCCATCTTTATCCGCCGGTCAGGGTCTAGAGCGATCCCGTAGGGCCAGTCTAAAAATCACTCAGTAAATTGCCGGTTTTTTCACCGCGCTGCAATTCTAGCAGCGCGGAATTGAGGTGTTTGCACCGAAGGAAAACATCTGCCTCATCGACAATCATTGATGCTAGGAACCCACCTAAACCAGGTTCATGCACAGTTAAGCACAGTAAGAGAGAATCATGAAATTTCCCCTTTGGCACTACCTTCGGCAACCCGTTTTCAGCGCTCAGCAGTCCACCATTTTCAGTCCCATTAAGTTTCAGCGGCAGCGGCAGGTACGCCACCTAGAGCAGTGCTGGACCGTCACCTATCGGCCTGAAGAGCAGCTACCCTAGCTCGGCAAATACAGCTTTCTCTAGCGTCACGGAGTAAGCCGTTCGGTCAGCGCAGGAAAAGGTCTCCCCAGAAACTGCGGGGCGGTCGCCTGCGCTGTAGGCCACATAGCGCCCCATAGCGCCAGACGAGCAGCGGCGTACCCAGGGCGTATTTAAATTCAGTTCCGAGTTTTAGCGGAGCATAGGTGCCCGCGATCGCAACCTCAGCCCGAACCAGCGAAAACCCGTTATGGTCTAGCGCCGCATAGGTAAAGCTAGGAATGATCCCCAGGCTGACGTGATGGGTAAAGAGTCGATGCTAAGCGACGATTGGGTGCTGGGCTATGTCACTGTATTTGGGCAATCGCTATGCCGCTACGGTGACCCGTTTACAGCGCTAGCGAACTGGCGCTTCTCATATTTTCTGCTGCGATCTGTCCAGCTTTAAGATTTAAATCTAGGCTCTGATGGCTGAATGGCAAGGCCATGAAAGTGTTTGAAAGCCTTTTGCGTCATCGGTGAGCTGAGAGAATTTGTGAATAAAAGTTAAGAAATCGACCTTTCATAAAGAAGTGTTGCGCTTTATTGATCCCGTTGCTAGCTTGTGTATACGTTGCTTTGATAGGCCTAATCAGGAGGCTCTTATGTTCTATCGGTTACAGCAACTCAAGCTGGTTTGTCAGGCTGAGACAGGACAAGTCTGCTAATTTGTATCACTCGGTAAGTCTGGTCGAGCTGATGACTTGCCTGAGAGGACAGCGCGGTCGCAACGGGCGATTGCAGCATAGATTTACATCATTCCATTCCAAATTAATTTTAAGGCTGGCAAAAGTGCTCTAACGGGCCAGTCTTCGTCTTGCCGCTCAGCCGGTTCACTCACCTGCAATTCAGCTAGGGATGATTCTCAGTCCCTGGCAAGGCTGAAGGGGTGAGACCTCATAATCAGGAGGTTTCTACTGTGCATATACAAGGAAAGACGGCTCTGGTCACCGGAGCCTCGCGGGGGATTGGGCGCGCGATCGCGCTCGAACTCGCCCGTCAGGGCATGCAGCGGATCGTGCTGATCGCCCGTAGCTATCCGGCGCTAGCGGAGGTCGCCGCTGAGGTTGAAGCCCTGGGAGTAGAGGCGGTGCTGCTGCCGCTCGACCTGACCCAGTCGCAGCAGGTCAGCATTGCCATCGCCCGGGTCTGGAAGCGCTACGGCCCCATCCATCTGCTGGTTAACTGTGCAGGCGTTGCCCATCAGGCCCCGTTTCTAAGGTCTCAGCTCTCCCAGGTGCAAGCTGAAATTGATACCAACCTGCTGGGGCTATACGGCGTGACCCGACTAGTCGCCCGCCGAATGGCGGTGCAGCGGCAGGGCAAAATCGTCAATGTCTCTAGCCTGATGGGCAAGATTGCCGCCCCAACGATGGCCACCTACTCAGCCACTAAGTTTGCGATTCTGGGCTTTACCCAGGCCCTGCGCTGCGAACTCGCCGACTACAATGTCCAGGTCTCGGCCCTGCTGCCGACCCTGACGGATACCGATATGGTCCGCGACTTTGACTGGTTTCGGGGGGTGGCGCCAGTCTCCTCGCAGCAGGTCGCTCGGGCGTTAGTGCGGGGGCTGCGGCAAAATTCGACGGAGATTGTCGTGGGCTGGCAGGGACATCTAGCGGTGTGGTGCGATCGCGTCGCCCCCTGGCTGACGGAAAAGGTGCTGCGGCTAGCGGCCCCACCCCGCCTAAAAGCGGACCGCTACCTAGAGCTGCATCCTACTAAACTTTGAGAAAGGCCCTGATAAAGGCGCATATCTGGGCATAAATCTGACGAAAAGGAGCCCAGCGGCTTAAGCGAATTTTTTTTTATATATTTCATAGGCAAAAACAGGCAAAAGGCTATCCTAGAGTCAGCAGTTTCCCTTAAATGTTGTACTAGCCTGTAGTCTCCGTGGACGATGTAATATCGCTTCAAGCGCTCTCTGATCAGCTTAGCCAGACCTCAGTAGGTGAGGTGCTGACGGCAGATGAGGTCTACTGGTTGGCCCAGGTTGGTCAGGTCGAGACAGTGGCAGCAGGCACCGTTTTACTGGCTGCCGAAGCACAGTGCAGCGGCTTCCGGGTACTGCTCGCGGGTCAAATTGCAGCAGTAGCCGAGTCGATGGGGGAAGACCGGGTGATCGGCTTGGTTGAAGCCGGTGAGCCCTTTGGCAATTTAGGTTTTCTAACCGGCGAGCTCACGCTGCCTGTGAGCTTTCAAGTCCGCTGCGATAGCCACTTTTTTATCCTGCCTGACACGGCTATTCAAGAGCTGGACAGGTTTGGGGATGTCTGCCAGTTTCTGGCTGAGCATTTAGCCCAGCGTCTAGAGCTGCGATTGAGGAGCTTAATTGAAGGGGTCGTGGCCTGGCTGCGGGAGCAGGATGCAATGCTCGAAACACTGGATTCAGCCGATTTGAAGACAGCTCGGACAGAACTCGAAATGCTGCAAAATCAGCTGCTTGAACGAGCAACTCAGCTCCAGTTTAGCCAAGCTCAGGTCCAGGCTGAGCTTTACCCAACAGCGGCGCCAGAAGAACTGCCGCCCCGCCGTATTCCCAAAAGACTGATTTTTGCGGTGGGCGCGATCGCGACTTTCCTCAGCATCTGCACGTTTTCCTGGCTGGGTTCTCGCTATCGGGCAGACCAGGCTCCCTATCCCACCGTGATTCCCTACGTCAATTCGCCAGAGGAATGCGCCAAGCGGTACGGCAGTACCTGGCAAAATGAGAAATGCTACGACTATGAGCACGATCCTCAATTTTAAGCGGCTTCAATATTTGCCCAATTTACCCCGGTACTGGCCTCGGGGCCTGATCGGCTGCTGCCTAGCGGCGCTGCTTTTTCTGAGCGGCTGTGCCATTCCGCGGGTCAGGGCCGAAGACCGACTGTTTCTGAGTCTATCTGCCGACTTTGTCGATACCTATGCGCTATCCTCATCAGCTTTGGACGGTGTGCCGGTGGGCGGGCTGTCAGCAATCACCTATGATATCCAGCGCGATCGCTACTATGCCCTCTCCGATGACCGCGGCCGCTTTGGCCCACCTCGCTTTTACGTCCTTCGGGTGGAGTTTGACGCGACCGAGCCCCAGCGACCCCGCATAGGCTCGGTTGAAATCGAGTCGGTTACCCTGCTCAAAGATGCTCAAGGCAATCCCTACGAGGCCGACCAGCTCGATCCCGAAGGAATAGCGCTGACGCCGCTGCGGACGCTGCTAATCGCCAGCGAAGGCTCTGCCGCCGCCAATACCGAGCCGCTGATTGGGGAATATGACTTGGAGATCGGCCAGCTGCAGCGGCAGTTTCAGATTCCAGATCGCTATCTACCCGACCGCGACGATGGGCCAAATGCTGGCCAAACGAAGGGCGTCCAAGAAAATCTCAGCTTTGAAGCGCTGGCGATCAACGCCTCCTCTGGCGCCAGCGGCCTGTTTGAACCCTATCGCCTGTTTGTCGCGACGGAAGCACCGCTGCTACAAGACCTCGATCCCGAACCCGACATTCCGCTGAAAAATCGCTTCCTCCACTATTACGTTGACCAGTACCAGTCCACTCTACTCTCTGAGCACCTCTACCCGATGGATTTCGCGCCGTCGGGGGCCGTGCTCAACGGCCTCTCCGAAATCTTGGTCGTGGACCAGAGCGGCCATTTTCTCGGACTGGAGCGGGCATTTGGGCTCCAGGAGTTCTCGATCAAGCTGTACCAGCTCGCCACCGGCGGCGCCACTGATATTAGCGCGATCGCGACGCTCAAAGGCTCACTCGACAGCATCAACCCAATTCAAAAGCAGCTGCTGCTCAACTTCTCCGACCTAGATCGACCGCTCGATAACTTTGAAGGCATGACCCTGGGGCCGCGGCTATCCGACGGCAGCCAGAGCCTGATCCTGGTGAGCGATAACAATTTTGAGCAGGATGGCCAAACCGAGCTGCTGGTGCTGCGGCTTACAGACGTGAGCGATTAGCCAGGCCGCCAAAAATGGTCAGTATTCCCCAGCCCGCTTAGCGGCTCGATTCATCGTCGCCGCTGCTGTTGAAAGCAGGGCTTTGGCGACTGGAGCGACCCGACGCTGAGGCGTTATGCCTGTTGCTAAAATCAGGATGTCCCAATTGTCTGCTTTACCCTATGGCCCGAACTGGTATTGGTATTCGCACCGCGCAGCAAACCTCAGAGCGCCTAGCCGGCCAGATCCACATTTATGATGGGGAAGGCAAGGGCAAGTCACAGGTGGCGCTGGGCGTGGTGCTGCGCTCGATTGGGCTGGGCATTCAGCGATTTATGGAAAGCCGGGTGCTGCTGCTGCGGTTTCTCAAGGGACCGGGCCGCACCTACGATGAGGATGCCGCCATTGAGGCGCTACAGCGCGGCTTTCCGCACCTAATCGACCAGGTGCGGACGGGACGAGCCGAGTTTTTTGGCCCGGAAGAGATCACCCGGTTTGACCAGCAGGAGGCTCAGCGCGGCTGGGACGTGGCCAAGGGCGCGATCGCGTCTGGCCTCTATTCCGTTGTGGTGCTGGATGAAATCAATCCGGTGCTCGACCTGGGCCTGCTGCCAATTGACGATGTGGTTCAAACCCTGAAGCGAAAACCCGATTCGCTAGAAATTATCGCTACCGGCCGCGGCGCACCGACTGGGCTGGTCGAAATTGCCGACCTGCATTCCGAAATGAAGCCGCAGATTTACGATACACCAGAGGTGCCCGGCATTGAGGGGATCGAAATCTACACGGGCGACGGCAAAGGTAAATCGACCAGTGCCCTGGGTAAAGCGCTACAGGCCATTGGGCGAGGCATCAGCCAGGATCAGTCCCATCGGGTAATGATTGTGCAGTGGCTGAAGGGCGGGCAAGGCTATACCGAAGATGCCGCGATCGCGGCCCTGCGCAAGATCTATCCCCATCTAGTGGACCATCAGCGCTGCGGCCGCGACGCCATCGTCTGGCGGGGACAGCAGCAGCCAATTGACTACGTCGAAGCTGAGCGTGGCTGGGAAATTGCCGGCACCGCGATCGCCTCGGGGCTTTACAAAACGATTATTCTGGACGAGCTCAATCCCACCGTAGACCTAGAGCTGCTGCCCGAGGAGCCGATTATTCAGGCCCTGCTGCGCAAGCCCAAGGGGACAGAGGTGATTATTACCGGGCGCTGCAAAAATCCGCCCGCCTATTTTCAGCTGGCCAGCGCCCATTCCGAGGTGTTCTGCCATAAGCACTACGCTGAGCGAGGGGTCGAGCTGAAGCGGGGGGTCGATTTTTAGCTCGCCACTGACTCCGCTCAACCTTGGCGGCGCGACCGGCGGCGCGACTATCGGCGGCGCGGCCGATGATTGGCCACCGACTCGACCAGCCCAAGGGCGATGAAGTTAGTCAGCAGGGCCGAGCGGCCGTAGCTCATCCAGGGCAAGGGAATGCCGGTCACCGGCGCTAGGCCAATCGTCATGCAGATATTCACCACGACCTGAAAGACAATCATCGACAGCACGCCTATGGCCAGCAGCGAGCCAAAGTTATCCTGAGCCCGCTGGGCAATCGCAATCAGCCGCAGACAGATCAGCCAAAAAGCAGTGAGTAGCCCGATTGCGCCGATAAATCCCAGCTCTTCGCCCACAGCGGAAAAGATAAAGTCCGTATGCTGCTCTGGGATAAAGCTGAGCTGCGTCTGGGTGCCCTGATACAGGCCCCGTCCCCATAGTTCGCCGGCCCCAATAGCAATCCGCGATTGAATCAGATGATAGCCCCCGCCCAGGGGATCCTTGTCTGGATCAAGAAAAAGAATCAGCCGGTCCTTTTGATAGTCCTTCAGCAGACCCCAGAGCAGATTGCCTAACTGACCCGCAACCAAGTTGACTCCGACCGCAGCCACCGTGCTAAAGAGCGGCCAGGGCAGAGTCCTCCAGGCCACTAGCCCCATCAGCCCTACCCAGGCCATCCAGGTCGGCAGCGAAAGATGAAACAGGATGGCAGCAACTAGCGGTGACATCATCAGCACTAGCCAGCCGGGGTTGGTATTACTCCAATAGAGCATTCCCAGGGTAATCGCCCCAAACACGAGGGATGTCCCCAAATCAGGCTGAAGAAAGACCAGTGCCCAGGGCACTGCCGTAATCGCCAGAGCCTTGCACAGGCCCGGCAAAGTCGAGCCATCGCGATCTTTGAGCGTTGCCGCCAGCGTAATAATCAGCCCCAGCTTGGCAAATTCAGACGGCTGCACGTTGAAGCCCGCGATCGGAATCCAGCGCTGCGCTCCGAGCCCGCTAGTTCCCATGACCATAACCGCAATCAGCGATAGATTAGTGACCGCGTAGATCACCCAGCGCCATTGAAAGAAAATCCTATAGCGGCAGCGAGCAATCCACAGCGTAATCGGCAGACTCAGCCCGCCCAATATCAGATGATTGATTGCAAAGCCCGGATCGCCATTATGACGCTGAGTGCTGCCGATGACGACGCTGCCGAAGATGGTAACGGCGACCGGCAGCAGCAGCAGCAGCCAGTCAAGCGATTGCCAGCCCTGAAACAGCCCTCGCCAACGCTTGCGCAGGGACGGTCGCGGCATAGCATAGCTCGGTCGAGAGCGAGAAAACATAGCAGTAGGCAAATCGTAAAGGCAGGTCAGGAGCGGCTAGGTCAGGGCCGCGACCGAAATTCGGGCGGCAACCTGCTGGGCAATCTGGGTCAGCGCCTGGGCGGAAGCCGAGTCGGGTTGGCTAATGACAATTGGCCAACCGCGATCGCCGCCTTCCCGCACCGGCATCTCTAGCGGCACTGTCCCCAGCAGCGGCACGCCCAGCTCAGCCGCCGCTCGCTCCCCACCGCCCGAACCAAACAGGTCGTATCGCTGCTCCGGCCTATCCGGCGGGATGAAGTAGCTCATATTTTCGACCAGCCCCAGCACCGGCACTTGCAGCTGCTCAAACATCTTCAGGCCGCGGCGGGCGTCGCCCAGAGCCACTTCCTGAGGGGTCGTGACGATCACGACCCCTGCCATTGGCACGGCCTGGGCCAGGGTCAGCTGAGCATCGCCGGTCCCCGGCGGCATGTCCACGACGAGGTAATCTAGCTCGCCCCACTGCACCTGATAGAGAAACTGACGGATCACGCCGTTTAGCATCGGACCGCGCCAGATCACCGGCTGATCCCGGTCGATCAAAAAACCCATCGACACCATCCTGACGCCGTGGTTAAAAGCCGGCTCTAACTCCTCGCCCTGCTCGCCCTGCCGCACGGTGACGCCAGCCTCGCTGAGGCCCATCATCAGCGGCGCGTTGGGGCCATAGATGTCGGCGTCGATCAGGCCGACAGCTGCTCCTGACTGGGCCAGCGCTACGGCCAGGTTGATCGCGACGGTGCTTTTGCCAACGCCGCCCTTACCGCTGGAGACCGCCAGGATGTTTTTCACGCCAGCGATGCCGGTGCGGTTAGGCAGCGACTTTTGCTGCGGCGTCTCCGCCGTTACGTCTACCGAAACCGACTCGACCCCCGGCAGAGTGCGCACCGCTTTTTCACAGTCTTCGACGATGAACTCCCGCAGCGGGCAGGCTGGGGTCGTCAGCACCAGCGTAAAGCTAACCTCGCCTCGCTCCACCGTCACGTTGCGGATCATATTGAGCGCGACCAGGCTCTGCTGCAATTCTGGATCCTGGACGGGCTTGAGTACCTCTAGAACAGAGGCCGTATCCAATGTCTTCGTCATTATTTTTTCATGGCCCTACTGCTCAGGGCGATGTCTGTAACATGGGTTTTCAATGCTCTAAAGATCTTAACGCCTACGGGTTCGACCGGCGGCCCACCCCTACGAATTACGGATTTGCAGCACGGCTAGCCCACCGCTCATTACCATCATTAGGCTCAGGAGGTCTTGATAGGGCAGTTTTCGGGTGCCTGTCAGCGTAGGCCGGGTGCTCTCTTCCGCCGCCGCCGCTAACGCCGCTGCGACCTGGGCCGCATAGGGCTTGAGCAGAGACCAGGCAAAGGGCGAAAGCCAGCCCCGCAGGGTGACCGAGTAGGAGACCTGGGTACCCCAGACGGTAGACTCAATTCGGTAGATCACCCGCTCCTCCAGCCCTGGTACGGGAAAGATACGGACGCTCAGCAGCTCGCCAGGCAGGACGCGCTCGACGAAGATCTTGACCGGTACGGGCAGCCAGCGGGTGAAGACGCGATAGATTAGCCCTGGCTTAGCCTTGAGCCCATTGGGGGCGTTGGTGGCCGTAATCAGCGGATGCCACGACGCCATCTCAGCTAGGTTGGTTACGGTCTGCCACAGGGTTTCTACCGATGCTGTACTAACCACCTGGTAAGTTCGCTCTAGCGTCCGTTTGACGCTGACCGGGGCTGGAGAGGCCGGATGCCAGACGGTGCCCCAGATCCATCTAAAACAGGTCGTAAACATACGCGATCGCGGTTAAAAATACGGGGATTAATTAGTAATTTTGATTTTGTCAACGAATGTCACAGTCTGTTTCAAGCATGGGGCAAACGGCCGCAAATTGTGTTTGGATCTTAACTAACTTCACAGTTGGTCAAATAGCGGGTCCAACCAATAGCGGGTCCAACCAGAGGGACTAGCCAAGCCAGCCCCCTAAGCCAGCCCCCTAAGCCAGTCTGTTAAAATTGAGCAGACTGTGAACTTATTTTAAGCTGATTTAAGTCTGTATCAACCTGTCCTCTATGACTTCTTCCGCGCCCCAGGCCATCAATGCCCTTCATCCTCCTCACGACTCTCGCCAGCGAGTGAGCCAGGCTTTCAAACAGCTGCAAGATCAGATTTGCCGACGGCTAGAGGCGCTAGACGGCAGTGGCAGTTTTCAGGAAGACAGCTGGGAGCGCCCCGAGGGCGGCGGCGGCCGATCGCGGGTGATGAAGCAGGGCGAAATCTTTGAGCAGGGCGGCGTTGGCTTTTCTGAGGTGTGGGGCGATAACCTGCCGCCCTCAATCTTGGTGAAGCGGCCTGAGGCAGCGGGCCATGGCTTCTACGCCACAGGCACCTCGATGGTGCTGCACCCGCGCAATCCCTACGTCCCCACCGTTCACCTCAACTATCGTTACTTCGAGGCTGGGCCGGTCTGGTGGTTTGGCGGCGGCATTGACCTGACGCCCTACTACACCTGTACCGCCGATGTGATCCACTTTCATCAAACGCTGAAGCAGGCCTGCGATCAGCATCACGCAGAATACTATCCGGCCTTTAAGCGGTGGTGCGACGAATACTTTTACCTCAGGCATCGGCAGGAGCCGCGGGGCGTCGGCGGCATTTTCTTCGACTATCAGAACGGTCGGGGCGAACTCTACCACGGTCAGCAGGCTGAAGGACCTGCCGCTGACTACAGTCGAGCCCTGGGCGAGCTCACCGAGCGGAGCTGGGAGGAGCTATTCAGCTTTGTCAAAAGCTGCGGCGAGGCCTTTCTACCGGCCTATGTGCCCATTGTCGAAAAGCGCAGCGCCACGCCCTACGGTGAGCGCGAACGCGATTTCCAGCTCTACCGCCGGGGTCGCTATGTCGAGTTCAACCTGGTTTATGATCGCGGTACCCTCTTCGGTTTGCAAACCAACGGGCGGACGGAATCCATTCTCATGTCTCTGCCGCCGCTGGTGCGTTGGGAATATGACTATCAGCCTACCCCTGGCACGCCCGAGGCCGAGCTATACGATGTTTTTCTTCAGCCTCAAGACTGGGCCTCAAAATCGAGCTCGCGGTAGCACAGCAAAAAAAAACGTAATCAAAGCGCCACTCTGGTAGTCATTTTGGGCAGAATAGCCTTAGCTGCTCTTCAGCGGGCAGACTTGCGAACGCTTTCCGACTTATTGTACTCACTAACGGCGCGCGGCGATATGGAGCAGAAAATCCTCAAAACCCCCGACAGTAAGAACGTTGTAATCTTGGCACCGACGGGTCGGCTGGATATCACCACCGCTTGGCAGTTTCGTCTGAAGCTGCAAGAATGTATCTCCAGCATCACGCCCCACATCGTAATTAACCTGAGTCAGGTTAACTTTATTGACAGTTCTGGGCTAACTTCTCTAGTCGCAGGGATGCGGGATGCGGAGAAGGAAAAGGGCAGCTTTCGGCTTTGCAATGTCCATCCCGAGGCCCGGCTGGTGTTTGAAGTCACCATGATGGACTCGGTTTTTGAAATTTTTGATACCGAGCAGGCGGCGATTGGCACTGCTGAAGGCGTCGCTCAGTGAGACAGCCTGAACTGTGACGCCCGGCCGCTCTCAATTGCCGACCCTACTCAGTTAGGGCTAATGATAAAAAACAGCGCCCGGTCCGAAACGATCTGGGCGCTATTCACCTGTCTGACTTCTAATTTAACTGCTAATTTAATTAACGTAATTTATAGGGGTTCTAATCAGAGGGCTGCCCAAGCCCAGCTTTTGAACCCCAACCTTTCGCCAGTTGAACCGATAGGCTGGCGCTAGCTCAACCGCTTACTCTTCGTCATCCTCATCGTCGTCTGACGGATATTCGAAGCTATTAGAGCGGTTAGTCAATACGGATTTGCCGAGCGACAGCGCTTTCTGAGCTTGGACTGCTGCCTGGTGTTTCCAGGTCGCCCGGCGTTTGTTGCGCTTCGACTTGGATGTTTTCTTCTTGGGAACCGCCATGGGATTAAACTGCTAAAAAGCAAGACAACCTACTGATTCTAAAGCATGTTTTGAAGAATCACCAGGTATCCCAGGGTTGAAAGCGACCTATTCTATTAATTTGAGAATCGAGAGCACCGAATGCTCGTGCCGATCTAGCCGTATCTTAGCTAGGTCAGCCTTGTCTAGCGTCTTAGCAATTAACGTCAGCAGCTCTCCACCCAGGTAGGTTTCTGGAATTGTAGGGTGGACATAGTATTTACGGCAGGTAGCGGGACGGTTGCCTAAACGACTAGCGGCAATTTTGATCGCCTGGGTGACGTTGCGCTTCGCGTCGGTTTCCTTTTCCCAGTTCCCGAGCTGCAGCAGCGCTTCTGTCGCCACCACAGTCCCCGCCCAGGTGCGGAAGTCTTTGGCGGTAAAGTCTTCTCCAGTAACGGCATGCAAATAGTCGTTGACGTCGCCAGAATCAATCGTTTGCCGCGCGCCATCTTCATCAAAGTATTGAAAGAGCTCATAGCCCGGGATTTCTTTACAGCGCTTCACGACCTTAGCCAGACGCGGGTCGGCGAGCTCTACCTCGTGCTCTACGCCGCTCTTACCCCGGAAGTGAAACTTGACTCGGCCATTGGCAATTTTGACATGGCGATCGCGCAGCGTCGTCAGGCCAAAGGAGCCATTGCTTTTAGCATATTCGGGATTGACTACGCGAATCAGGGTTTTGTCTAGCAGCTGGACAACCGTCGCAACGATTTTTTCGCGGGTCAGCGAGCGCTGTTGGGCATGGGCCTGGGTCTGCTCCCGCAGGGTGGGCAGCGTCTGGCCAAAGGGAATCATCCGGTTAAACTTAAGCTGGGAACGAAACTGGCGCCAGTTGGGATGGTAGCGATACTGCTTGCGACCCTTCTGGTCTCGCCCAGTGGCCTGGAGGTGACCGTTAGGATCCTTACAAATCCAAACCTCCTGCCAGCTCGGCGGGATCGCCAGGGCTTCGATCCGGTCGCGCTCCGGGGAAGGCTGAATCCGACTGCCGTCCAAGTCAATGTAGCTAAATCCCTGGCCCCAGGGCTGCCGCTGGATTCCTGGCTGTTGGTCGCTAACGTAGCGCAGCCCTGCGGCGCGGGCTACTTTCTGAGGGTCATTGGGATCTAACGGAGGTAATAGCGCTCTATGTCTTGCGAGAACAGTACTGACGTATATTCTAAAACTTTGGCAAACTCAGAATCTCATCGACAGGCGACATCCGCCTTTTTGATTAAGCCTTTGGAAGGATAATGGGCCGGTTTGGGCCATTTTTGTTTGTCAAAATTAAAATGTGTTTGTAGCCACAGCTAAAATCCGATAGCTATGGCCCTATGGAGCAGCTAGCAGCCCCCACCGATTGTTCAGCCAAAAAACCGTCTGGATGGATTGATATCTCGCGTTCAATCTATAGCGGTATGGCCTACTGGCCCGACAATCCGCCGGTTCGGGTTGAGCCGGTACAGTGCCTAGCTGATGGAGACATTTGCAATGTCTCGAAGCTGACGCTGGGCAGTCATACCGGGACGCACGTAGATGGGCTCAACCACTTTATCAAGGGTGGAGTAGGCGTCGATCAGATGCCGCTGGAGGCGACGATAGGGCCAGCCCGGCTGATTGAAATTACCCATCCCGAATACATTCCGCTGGATCAGGTCGAACCCCACAACTTGCAGGCGGGTGAGCGAATTCTGTTTAAAACTCAAAATTCTACTCGAGAATATCCGGGCGATCGCTTTATCGAAGACTTTATCTACCTCTCTACGGAAGCCGCTCAGTATCTGGCCGAGCGTCAGGTTCGCACGATTGGCGTGGACTATCTCTCAGTGGGAGGCTATGAAAAAAACGTAGTCGAGGTTCACAAAATTCTACTGGGTCAGGGCATTTGGGTAATTGAAGGACTCGACTTAGCGGCAGCACAGCCCGGAGGCTATGAGCTAATCTGTCTGCCGCTCAAACTAAAGCATGGGGATGGCGGCTTAGCCAGAGCAGTAGTTCGCTCCCTGTAGCGAGGGTACGCTTGCCAGGCGATCAGCGTCGCTATCGGCCGCTATAGACCCAGCCGTTTTCAACAATCACTCGACTGGTATCGATCTGACTCACGCCTTCGACCTGGGTAGCGATCGCGACTAGCCGCTCTACGACATCTGCGCTCGGCGCAATTCCACCCAAACGAACCGTATCAACCTGTTGAATCAGGTAGAGCGTATCAACGTATTCAAAGTCACTGGCCCGGTCAAGGGCTTTTGCAACCCGTTCGACTAAGCTGCTATTGCCTGTCTTCAAGTCGGACTGTGCCCGCTCAACGGGCTGAAGTAATTGAGATTCAGAGGTTTGCTGAAAAACGCAAACCTGATCTAGCCAGCTCATAGTAATTAAACAGCAATGCTCACAACAATGATTACTGTTCCATTGCAGCTGAAAAATCTGTGAAGCAGCCTCACCCAATGGGTAGATAAGATAGCCATTGCTAATCAGACCTTGGCAGAATTTGAGAAAATTCTGATGAACCCAAAAAATTCTTAAGACCATGAAAAATTGACAATAGCGCCTATGCGTTACTAGATTCGGTTTGGTCAGTAAAATCCACCCTTTAGGGATGAACTTTTTATCGAAAAATGCTGGTAAGCTAATAAAACGATATAAGTATATGTGAGGTAATGTTTATGAGCCTGCTTATGGAAGCCGCCGCTGCGGCTGAATCAGCTCCCTACTCTATCTCTTTGGGTCTCATTGGCATTATAGGATTTATTGCTGCGGCTGGGATTGGTTCTATTGCCTGGTACAACTCAAAGCGCCCCGTCGGTTGGGAAGATAAGGAGCGCCCCGACGCCGTTCCTAAGGTTGACAAGTAGTCATTTATTTTCTAAAGAAAAGGGCGGCCCCAGCTATTGAGGCCGCCCTTCTTCATGCCGTTGCGAAACTATACGGTGCCCTGCTTGGCCTCTGCCCCCATGGGCAGAACCGCATCGCGCAGGATTGTAATCTGCTGCTGCTGGTCCATCGACTCCAAAGATCCCAACAGCTGATGGGTAGCCTCAGACGCGGTGTAGTTCTCAGGCATTGGCACGATGGTGCCGCCTTCCATGCCCTGAGCCAGCGCATACCAAAAGGCCAGCTTGGTGTTATCGTCTAGCGACCCGTAGGAACGGCTAAAGCGCGTATCTTTGCCAGAGGCGATATCGCGCATCACTTCGAGCTGAGGCTCTCCCATCTCCAGCGCCTCGACCTGCTGAGACAGGCCGTGGGCCACTTCTGAAGCGGCTGTACCGGGAGCAGCTGGGGTAATCGAGCTACCCATCTTTTCATAGACATACCAGAGAAAGGCCAGCTGCTCATCTACAGACAGACCCTGAAATTTGCTCAGTGCCTGGTCAACGTCGCTGCTGTGACTTGCTGTACTCATAAATGTTCTCCTGAATTAATTTGTCTTCGCTATTCATGGACTCAAACTCGTCTCAAAGCAGCTTGAGTCAACGTAAATTCACCATTTCAACCTAGAGAGATTCAGTCTGGAAATAATCTGGCTTGCGAAAGAGATCGCTAACTCGACATCATTCCACCGGCCACATCCAATAGTGCCCCGGTGACAAAGCTGCTGTCCTCTGCGGCAAAGAAAACGTACGCCGGGGCGAGCTCTTCCGGCTGACCGGCGCGCTCCATCTGGTTGTCGGTGTCATATTCTCCGACCTTTTCAACCGGCATAGTCGCTGGGATATTGGGCGTCCAAACCGGCCCCGGCACCACCGAGTTGACCCGGATCTGCCGATCGACCAGGTTCTGCGCTAGGGATTTGGTCATCGCGTGAACTGCGCCTTTGCTGGTAGCGTAGTCGATTAGCATCCCTTTACCGAGCTTGCCAACAATGCTGCCGGTGTTAATGATCACGTCGCCCGCTTCTAGGTGCGGCAGCGCCGCCTTAACCATGTGGAAGTAGCCGAGTACGTTAGTTCCCAGGGTCTGGCGGAACTGCTCCTCGGTCAGGTCTTCCAGCTTCTTCTGAGTCATTTGGAAGGCAGCATTATTGACCAAAACATTTAGTCCGCCAAATTTATCGACCGTTTGCTTCACCGCGTCGCGACATTCCTCTGGCTTGCGGACGTCCATTTTGATTGGCAGACACTGCCCGCCCCGCTCTTCGACCATTGACTGGGTGACGCTGGCGTCATCGTCATGCACATTGTAAAGAATGGCAACCTTGGCTCCCTCCATGGCATAGGCGATCGCGACTGCCCGGCCAATTCCGGAATCGCCGCCCGTGATAATCGCAACCTTACCCTTGAGCTTATCTGCCGGCCGATAGTTGGACAGATCGCTATCTGGGGCTGGCACCATATCGGCCTGACTGGCTGGATAAGCCAGCTGCTGCTCGGGAATATCATCGGGCGTCGGACGTCGTTCTTGATTTGACATGGGACTTCTTTCCCCGCAATAGTAAATGCAAATAACCTTTAAGACCTACCGGCAAGCTAGGAATGTAGGCTTTTTTTGATGCTAATGAGGAAGTAAGATAATAGCTATATCTTGAGAAAGACATTATTCAGCTTTCTTCCTTAAGGCATAGTTGTCACCTCAAAAAACGTGGTTTTTTAGAGCTATTTCTATGTATTTGATTGTGGTTGGAGCCGGCCAAGAAGGTCGAAACCTGATTGACATTGCAATTCAGCAGGGGCATCGCGTTTCGCTGATCGAGCCAGTGGCTGAAAACGCCCGAACGGTTTTACAGAATCACGACGTCCAGGTATTCAATGCCAGCATTGCCACGGGGAAAATTTTAGAAGAGGCCGAGGTAAAAAAGGCCGATGCGCTGATTGCCACGACCCATGATGACGCGGCAAATCTAATGGCAATGTTTTTGGGCCAAGACTATGGCGTTAAAAAATTGGTTAGCCTCATCAACGACAGCAGCCATCAGCACTTATTCGAGCGCCTGGGCGTTAAAGTTTTGCCCGACGCGGCGGCCATCGTTGCCCAGCAGCTGTTTGATTTCTGCCTGGAAGACCGGAAGAACGGCACTCAGGGACAGAGCTAGGTAAAACTGCTCTCTGCAAACTGCTCTCAACCGGTAAAACTGCGTGCTCTCATACCTCAAAACGATCAGCCGCGATGTTGGTCAATTTCTGCACATACCCGGCGCAATGGCGCTGCTGACGGTGCCGATCTGTCTGCTGTGGCAGGAATATTTTGCGCTCTCAGCCTTTTTGGTCACAGCCCTTCTCTCCCTAATATTGGGTCAGCTTTTCTATTGGCTCGGCCAGGGAGCTGAGCAAGCCCAGCTGAAGCAGACGATGATCGTCGTTGCCCTCAGCTGGGGTCTGATTCCCTGGCTAGGAGCCATTCCGTTTTTGATGATTGCCCATGGTCTAGCCCCGTTGGCCGAGACCGCCCCGACTATACTCTACTTTCGCGACGTTTGGTCGGCCCTATTTGAGGCGGTTTCGGGCTTTACCAGCGCAGGCCTGTCGATGGCGATTCGGCCTAGCCAGCTGCCCCATAGCCTCCAGTGGTGGCGCTCTTTTATGCAGTGGATCGGCGGCGTCGGCGTGATCGTACTGATGCTGGCTGTTCTGCAACCTAGCACCGACGCTTACCGGCTGTACAGTGCCGAAGGTCGGGAAGACCGGCTTGGGCTGACGATAGGCCAGACCGTTAAGCGGATCTGGTGGATCTATGGCCTGTTTACCGTAGCCGGGGTGATGCTGCTGCGAGTGGCTGGGATGACCTGGTGGGAAGCTCTCAATCATGCCATGTGCGCGATCGCGACCGGTGGCTTCAGCGTTACCGACAGCAGCATCGGCGGCTACGGGTCAGCGGCCAAGCTCGGCGTGATCCTGATTATGATCTTCGGCGCGGTCAGCTTTTCGACCCACTATGCCTGGCTCTATCGTCGGCGTTTCCGAACGCTCTGGCAGGATAGTCAGCACTGGCTGCTGTGGTGTTTGCTGCTCATTGGCTGCGGCATTCTCCTCCTCGAAAACTACTGGTTTAGCGGCACCTTTCGCTGGCTCGATACCAGCTTTCAATGGGTATCGGCCCTAACCACCTGCGGCTTCAGCACCGAACCCGTTCAGTTTTGGAGCCCCAGCGGCAAGCTGCTGCTGAGCTTGGGAATGATTATGGGGGCTGCTTCGGGCTCAACCGTCGGTGGGCTCAAGCTAGGGCGGGTCAGCATTCTGTTCAAGGCCGTGGTCTGGCGGTTTCGGCGGATCTCGCTGAGCCCGCATGAAATGCTGCGCTATCAGCTCGATAACCAGGTACTGAGCCAAGAGACAGCCTATCGCTGGATTGAGTCTGCCGCCGTACTGCTGATGCTCTGGCTGGGCAGCATCGCCGTCGGCATATTTCTGCTAATTCACGTCGTCCCCAGCGAATACACGCTCAGCGATATCTTCTTTGAGGTGGCATCGGCCCTGGGCAGTGCGGGACTGTCTACTGGCATCACCGGGCCAGAGATGAACTTGACTGCCAAAATCACCCTAACTGCCATGATGTGGATGGGTCGGCTGGAGATTTTTCCCGTCCTGCTGCTGCTGACGATGCCGGTGCAGCAGGTATGGCGACTGATTTGGGGTCGCCGCAAAAAGACTCGCTCAAAATATTGAGTCCAGAATATTGAGTCCAAAATATTGAGCCTATTAGAGCGACTCCGATGAAGGCGCGTGGTCAATGACATAGTTCACTACGTCGGGCACGAGCCGCTGGGTCGTATGAATCATGATTGAGCGGTCAAACTGCATCCAAGGTCGCGGCTTATCAAACACTTCGGCCCGGATTATGCCCCAGAGCTGATGGTCTTTGAGAATATGCCCCTGGATGAAAGCCTGAGCTCCCCGGGACCGCTCCAGCGCTGGGTTAATCCAATCAGCATCGGCCGCTGTGATGTCTTCGACGAACAGGGCGTGCTCATCCCGCAGAGCCGCCGCAAAGGTCGGATCTTGCTCCTCTAGGGTAGCGGGCTGCTCAACCTGCCACTGGTCATCAGTAAGGTCTGGGCGATCGGGCGTCTGCCGCCAGCATTGGACAACTCGGCCCTGGCGACTATCAGGATGCCGTACATAGAGATAGCAGCGATCGCACTTAATCAGGTCGCCTAGCACCGGCAGTAGCTTCGGGAAAAGTTCTTCTGGGGTACGCAGATCTTGAAACAGCCGCTCCAGGTTGCGAGGAAATGAAGGGTTATAAACCGATAGCTTAGGCGTAGAATCGCTCATGTCAACGGGCTCCCTTCAGAACTTATGGCCATTAAAAAACGCCCATAGACTCAGTCTAAAGGCGTTCTGAATTTAAAGCCGATCAAAGTCAGGACTACTCTAGCGAGCTTCGGTGCCCTGATTGGGATCGCCTGCTTTGTCAGGGTTGTCATTACCCGGGGCTTCTGCCTCTGCGCCTGGGCGGGTTTCGGTGTTAGATCCCTGCCCAGTCTGGCGAGAACCGCCTTCTAAACGGGTCTGCTTGCCGCCTGAGGCAGTCGGCGTAGATTCCTGCTCGGGATTGTTTGCTGAAGCCATAATAGTTTCCTCTAAACGTAATGTAATTCCTGCTGTGCAACTCAATCCAACGGACTGAAAGGCTTGGGCAGGTTTGAATGACTTGATCATATTCGTCTGCTTAAATTGGAGGATCTATCAGGGGTTAGACCTCTTCCCTAACCTAGAGCTGATATCGCGCCTATACCCATCCCGGAGCAAAGGTTGAGACCACGCGCTTGAGGTCGGGTGTGAGCTCAACGGTGTAGGCAAAAAGAGGCGCATTTTTGCGGGCAGCCGTGAAAAGCGCCAGAGCCCGCCTCAGTAAGGCTACCTACGATACAATCGGCGACGCAGCCGGCGGGCGGCTGACCGGAGAAATCACTAAAAGCGCTCTATCACTTGCCACAATAAAAAATCTGTGTTAGCATCCTTGGTCACAATGGTTCAGATTCGGAATCACTCCTACCACTGCTCGTCAAGTTTTATCAGGGGTAATCGTGCTGTTCTACAAGCCCTCGCATGGCAAGTAGCGCTGCTTTGCTTCAGTCTGTTTCACCTGAGCTACGAAGCGATTGTGTTCAAAGACCAGTCAGAGGTCCCGTATTAGCGCCAGGTGATCGAAAGTTCGGTCATTGCGATGGGTGATTACTACCCCAGCGCCTGACCTTACTAAAGCATCATAAGTTGAACTAAGTTTGGACGTTTGAGAGGGCATTTTTTAGCTGTTTCTCATCTGAGTTTCAGCTTTGCCGACAATGCTTAGAAAGCTCTGGCATTCAAGGGTTAACTGTCTCGGCTGCTCTGCCAAAAGGCTCAGGCAGGGGGGTCAATACCATGCTAAAATAAACTCATAACGAATTCGACATAATGACATAATTCAATTTCAGATTTTGCTTGTCCCCACCCTCCAGACCCGACGTCCTAATTTGTCACATCACCCCCACCTCTTCGGCAGACCCCATGACATCTGTCCATCACCTAATAGTCCATCACCTTAAAAATTCTTCAGCGGAGTTCCAATAAACCCATGCCTAAAGTCCAGACTGGTAAAACCAAAGGCGGCAAGCGAAGCGCCAAGCCGCTCTACACCACCGATGCTGTGCGGACCTACTTACACGAGATTGGCCGTGTACCGCTGCTCACCCACGAAGATGAAATTGTTCTGGGCAAGCAGGTGCAGCAGATGATGGCGCTTCTAGAAATACGCGATGAGCTGCGCGATCGGCTTGCCAGCAACGCTGCCGATAACGGCGATGGTCCGGAAGAACCTTCTCAGCAGGCCTGGGCCGAGGCTGGAGGAATCAGCCTGGCCGAACTCAATCGCCAGCTGCGTCACGGCCAGCGAGCCAAGCGAAAAATGATCGAAGCCAACCTGCGGCTGGTCGTCGCAGTTGCTAAAAAGTACCAGAAACGCAACTTGGAGTTCCTAGATCTGATTCAGGAAGGAACGCTGGGCCTAGAGCGCGGCGTAGAAAAGTTTGATCCGACCAAGGGCTATAAGTTCTCGACCTATGCCTACTGGTGGATCCGGCAGGCCATTACCCGCGCGATCGCGCAGCAGGCCCGCACGATTCGGCTGCCGATCCACATCACCGAAAAGCTCAACAAAATTAAGCGGGTACAGCGGGAGCTGTCGCAGCAGCTGGGGCGCAGTCCTAACGCCGCTGAAATTGGCGCTTCCTTAGACCTGGAGCCGAAGCAGGTGCGCGAATATCTGACGATTGCGCGGCAGCCAGTTTCGCTGGATGTCAAGATTGGCGATAATCAGGACACTGAGCTGCAAGACCTGCTCGAAGATGACGCCGAGTCACCGGAAGATTTCACCGTGCAGCAGTCGCTGCGGCAGGACCTGTTCAAGATGCTGTCTGAGCTGACGCCCCAGCAGCAGGAAGTGATCACCCTGCGCTTTGGTCTGGACGATGGCAATCAGCTCTCTTTGGCTAAAGTCGGACAGCGGATGAGCATCAGCCGCGAGCGGGTGCGGCAGCTTGAGCAGCAGGCGCTGAAGCATCTGCGTCGGCGCAAGGCGAACATGAATGGCTATCTGGCCGCGAGCTAGTATCGCTGGCGTCAGCATTCGGAAATCCGCACTGAGGGGACTGAATCATCAGTCCCCTTTTTTATGAGTTCCTCAGCGTTTAGCTTCAGGGGTTCGAGCAGCTGTCACTCAAGCGCGGGAATGATTCATCCCAGAACGGGGGGCTGTATTGTATTGAAAGTTACCTATTAGCGATGACCCCATCGCCGGCCTATATGACCTCTGAGCATCAGTCTGGAACTCTGATTATTATTGGCGGAGCTGAAGATAAGGAACAGGACTGCCGAGTGCTGCGTGAGTTTGTGCGCCATGCTGGCGGCGTCAAGGCTCGAATCGCCGTGCTGACTGCGGCCACCACCATGCCTGGAGAAGTGGCTGATGAATATATTGAAGTCTTCCACCGGCTGGGGGCCGAAGATGTTCGTATCGTCCATACCGAGTCAGCGCGAGATACCGAAGACGCTGATAATATTGCTACGATTGAGCAGTCTACCGGCATCTTTTTTACCGGCGGCGATCAGCAGCGGCTGGTCGATATGCTGGCCGATACGCCCCTTCACAAAGCGGTTCGCCAGCAGTACGCCAGCGGCAGCACAATCGCAGGAACCAGTGCCGGGGCGGCGATGATGCCCGACATGATGATTGTCGAAGGCGATGCCCAGACCCATCCTCGGCCTGAAATTGTCAAAATGGGACCGGGTTTAGCCTTTCTGCCCGACGTCATTATCGACCAGCACTTTGCCCAACGGGGCCGGCTGGGCCGACTCCTCGCGGCTTTAGTCATTGAGCCGAGCGTTCTGGGGCTGGGGATTGATGAAAATACGGCTGTCGTGGTTGAAAGCGACGAGTTTTCTGTGATTGGCAGTGGGGCGGTGACGGTAGTTGACGAAACCGCCAGCACTCATAACAACTTGGACCAGCTGCTAAAAGACGAGGCATTGGCTGTGTTCGGAATTGCCCTGCATATTCTGCCAGAGGGCTACCGGTTTAACCTAAAGCAGCGCCAGCCGATTGCCCCAGACGGGTAGGACGGCCTGCCGAAAACATCATCGCCCTGAGTCAGCTGTTGCAGTCGCGATTTTCTTCCGCGCCGTCGGGCATAATCGTATGGCAGAGAATTGCCCGGCTGCGGTTGACGCCCCGCAGGTTGGCCCCGGTCAGATCGGCCCCGGTCAGATCGGCAACGCCAATAATCGCCGCCGTCAGTTCGGCATCGGTGAGATTGGCATCTTGCAGATTGGCCTCGTTGAGATTGGCCTGGGTCAGCACAGCTCCGGTCAGATTAGCCCCGACTAGTCGCGCCTTTTGCAACCTAGCACCGTTCATCTCTGCGCCTGTGAGGTCGGCTCCGCTGAGGTCGGCAGACTGCAACTCGGTTAGGATTAGGTCGGTGTTGGTGAGGTCGGCTCCGGTTAGATCAGCTCCCGTCATCGCTGCGACCTTGAGGTTGGCCTGATGGAGCTGGGCACCGCTGAGCGGTGCTTCGGTCAAAATGCACACGGGGCATTCGTTATTCATCATCAGCATATCTAGGTCGTCTTCAATGTAGGCCCAGCTCGGTCGCGCAAAACCAAAAAACCCAATACAGATCAGGCAGAAAACGGTTAGAATCTTGAACTTCATCAGGCAGGTGGGTAAGCAACGATTTCTATTCTCTCATCAAAACTGAATTCGAACGAACCCCCAAGTCCAATGCCCCAGTCGATATCCTTTGGGGGGAATCATCGCTATGCCCGGCGCTAAGCAGCAGTTTATCCTGGTCTATTTCGTCTTGGGAACAATCATTTTATCCCGGGTCATGCCAATTGACTGGCGCAACCAGACCGAGACGCTACGCGACTGCATTCTGCTGGCTTGGGGATTGAGCCTGGTCAATATTTTTTTCCTCAACGGCGGGCTGGGTCGGCTATTTGGCATTCGTCCGCGGCGGCCCCTGGGACTGCTGGGAATTCCGCTGTCGCCGCTGTTTCATCGCAATTTGGGGCATTTAATCGCGAATACCCTGCCATTTGCGGTGCTGGGCTGGCTGATGCTGCTGCAAGGGCAGGACAGCTTCTACACCGTCACGGCGACCATCCTGTTAATCGGTGGGATTGGCACCTGGCTATTTGGCCGAGATGCCGTCCATCTGGGTGCCAGCGGGCTGATTTTTGGCTATATGGGCTATCTGGTGCTGCGGGGCTATCTGGGACCGACGATTCTGGCAGTGGGGCTGGCGGTCATGGTGATCCTGCTATACGGCGGACAGCTGCTGACGCTGCTGCCGGGGGCAACCAAGGGGCCGATTTCTTGGGAAGGCCATTTGTTCGGCTTTTTGGGCGGCGTGATGGCAGCGATGTATCCTGACCTACTGACCCAGGTGGCCAATTTATTAAGAGACCTACTGTAGGCGCTGAGTATCTACCGAGCCTCCTACTATTTAAGCTCTGAGATCTGGTAGTCTGGCCTGAACTGGGACCCAAACAGCTTGCAAAGCTTGTGACAATGCCCAGCCTGGCATATTCACTTCGTTATTCCCAACCCAAGTTGGGGGATTTGCTATGAAAACTATCTTTATTGGTGGTCTATCTGCTCTAGTCGTAGTCGCTGCAAAAGTCCCGGCAATGGCAGTGTCAGAGGTTGGCGCGGTCGCGCCGACTAACACCCAAACCAAGCAGCGGGCGCAAACGGGCCGTCCGCTCAGCGCTAGGATTTTGGGTGAAGAGACCCTCTATCTCAACCGCAACACCGCTTACCCGCAAAACCTGCGGCTGCAAACCGCCACCTCAATGAATGGCCGTAATCTGCCCGTGGGCACGATTGTTCGGGGCCGCTTTGAGCCCATCGAGGGCGGCCTGCGGTACGTAGCTGACTCAGTGGAAATTGGCGATCGCATCTACAACCTGAATGCGGCCTCAGACGTACTGCATGATGTCAAAGACCCGCGTGAGACCCGCGTCGGCAACATTCTGACCGACGCCGCGATCGGTGCGGCGGGCGGCTATGCCATCGGCGAGATACTCGGTCGTCCGGACCTTTTGGAAGTGCTGGGTGGTGCAGCGGCTGGGGCAACCGTGGGCAATGTGACTGCGCCCCGGGTGGTGGTGATCAAACCCGACGAACCGCTGACGCTGTACAGCCGCTAGATTCTGAAGAACTCACCCTGCCAACCGCTCGGGCAGCCGCCCGGGCATTAGCGGGGTGAAACGCCGGCCATTTCTAAAATTTTAGGAATCAGGTCTTCGCGTCGAACGGCCATCATATGGACGCCCTGGCAAATTTGCTGGGCCATTTTGACCTGTTCAGCCGCGATTGTCATCCCCTCTTGCAGCGGTTCCGGGGCGGCGGCGAGTCGGTCGATAATCGACTGGGGAATCTGGACACCGGGGACGCAGCGGTTGATAAAGGCGGCATTTTTAGCTGATTTGAGCAGAAAAATGCCGGCTAAAACAGGTCGATCGCAGCCCGCGGCAATCTGATCCATAAACTTTTCGAGCCGGTTAAAGTCTGAAATCAGCTGACTTTGAAAAAACTGTGCGCCGCTGGTCAGCTTGCGCTCAAATCGGCGCTGTAAGCCTGACCAGCTAGGCGATTGGGGATCTATAGCGGCCCCGGGGAACAGGTCCAGCGGCTGATCGGGCAGCGCCTTTTGATTCAGGTCAACGCCCCGATTGAGCTGCTGGATCACCCGCAGCAGCCGGATCGATTCCAGGTCGTAGACAGACTTGGCTTTGGGGTGATCGCCCGCTTTGGTCGGGTCGCCGGTCAGCGCCAGGACATTGCGAATGCCTAGCGCATAGGCCCCCATCAGGTCGGCCTGAATGGCAATCTGGTTGCGATCGCGGCAGGCCACCTGACAGATTGGCTCAATCCCGGCCTGATGTAGCAGCGCTGAGCAGGCTAGGGACGACATCCGCAGTACCGCCCGGCTGCCGTCGGTGACGTTGACCGCATGCACCCAGTCTTTCAGGTCAGCGGCCATCGCCAGCATGTGGCTGGGGTCACCCCCCTTAGGCGGCATCACCTCAGCCGTAATCAAAAACTCTCCGGCCTTGACTGCCGAGCGAAACTGCCCCTCAGCGGCGGGCTGTCCGGGTCTTGGGCTCATCCGTATCCTGGGTTAAACAATGGCCATCCATCCAGTGTGGCCTAGAACGACTTGGTTTGGCGGCGCGCTTATAGTTTTTTACCCTTTAGGGGCAAATCCCAACGCGGTTTTTACCTTATCCAGGGTGGGCAGGGCAACCTGTTCAGCCTTTTCCTGCCCCTGCCTGAGGACGGCTTCGAGGTAGGCGCGATCTCGCATCAGCTCGTGATATCGCTGCTGAATCGGCTCTAGCGCTGCAACGATGGTCTCCGCCAGCAGCGGCTTAAACTGCCCCCAGCCCATCTCGCGACATTCTTCAGCGACGGCTGCCTTGGTTTGATTCGAAAAGAGCTGATAGAGACCGAGTAGATTATTACATTCGGGCCGGTCGGGGTTATTGAATTCCAGGCCGCGCATGGGGTCAGTCTTGGCCCGCTTGATCTTCTTGGTGATGACCGCTGGCGGGTCTGTGAGGTCAATTCGGCTTTGGTCAGACGGGTCGGATTTGGACATTTTCTGAGTGCCGTCGGTTAGGCTCATCACCCGAGCCCCGGCCTTGCGAATCAGCGGTTCAGGCACTTTTAGAACCGGCTTGTCTTCACTCCCAAACTGAAAATTGAGCCGAGCGGCGATGTCGCGGGTTAACTCGATGTGCTGCTTTTGGTCTTCACCAACCGGGACGACATCGGGCTCGTATAGCAGAATATCAGCGGCCTGTAGCACGGGATAGTCGAGCAGCCCAATGCTGACGTTTTCGCCCTGCTTCACCGCCTTTTCCTTGAACTGAATCATTCGCTCCAGCCAGTTGAGCGGCGTAATGCAGTTGAACAGCCAGGCCAGCTCGCTATGCGCCGGCAGATGCGACTGGATGAAAATCGTTGACCGCTCTGGGTCAATACCGCAGGCCAGATAGGTCGCTGCAATTTTGTAGCTGTTCTCCGCCAGCTGAGCCGGGTCATGGGGCACCGTAATGGCGTGCAGGTCAACCACAACCAGGAAGCAGTCATACTCAGCTTGAAGCTCAACCCAGTTGCGAATAGCGCCCAGATAGTTGCCCAGGTGGAGGTTCCCAGTTGGTTGGATACCTGAGAGAATACGTGGTTTACCCATCGGTATGATTGTGGCCCTTCTGCTATTGGGATTTGGAAAGCATTATTTCTTTCAAGAGCTGATTGACCACATCGCTGAGATCAATTCCCTGCTCCTTCGCCTTTTGCATGACAAACCCCTGAACCTGGTCATCGAGATAAATAGGAGACCTGAAAGTGGCATTGGGATGGTAAAATTTGCCCCGCTCAGCTTTGGAAAAATCATATTCAGCTTTCATAGTTCTTCCTCATAGCGACGGATTTCCTGCCTGGTAGCGCGTCTTGCCGAAAGGATTCGCACATTGATCATGTTCCTATATTCCTCAACCGTGTGAACCACTAGCAAATGCTGACCTCTTGGCACTATCCCCAGTGTAATCCAGCGCTCCTCAACCAAGCTATGCTCTTAATCAAAAAGCGTTAGCGCTATCGGATCCTCAAAAACGCGCTCAGCCTCTCGAAAACTAACCCTATGTTTTTTAAGGTTGGTCTGAGCCTTAAGCGGATCCCACTGAAAACGGTACTCCATCGCTCATTCATCTGTCCTAAGAAATCACTCGATTTTGGCGATCGTGCTGCGGGGAAACTCGACCCAAAACCGACTGCCTTGCTCTGGGTTGAGCTCGACGCCGACGTTGCCACCCATTCGCCTGACGCCTCGTCGCACAATGGCCAGGCCAATGCCCGTCCCCGGATAGGCTTCGACCCCGTGCAGCCGCTCAAACACGTCAAAAATTCGCTGTCGGTGCTCAGGCAAAATACCAATACCGTTATCAGCTATCCACAGGCGAACGCAGTCGGGCTTTTCTTCGGCCCAAATTTGCAGCTTAGGCTGCACCCCCGGCGAGACAAACTTGACCCCGTTATCAATCAGGTTCGTCATCACCTGATAAGCAATCCGGTAGTTGCCCTGCACCGTCGGCAGCGGTGACTGCATCTCGACTTGGGCCTGGCTGGAATGTGCCGACAGTCCTAGCGACTGAATCACCTCTTGAACTAAGGCTTCGAGGTTGAGCGGCTGTAGCTTGACCTGAGCCCGGCCCAGGCGGCCATAGGCCAGCAGGTCAGAAATCAGCTGGTCCATCTGGGCTGCTGCTTTGAAGATCCGCTTGGCATAGTCCTGCCCTAGATCGTCCAGCTGCGCGGCGTAGTCTTCTAGCAGCGCCTGAGAAAATCCCTGCATGGCCCGCAGCGGCGCTCGCAGATCGTGCGAAACCGAATAGGAAAATGCCTGAAGCTCTTGGTTTGCCGTTTTAAACAGGGCCGTTCGCTCGGTGACGCGCTGCTCTAGCACTTCGTTAAACCGCTGCATCTTGAGCCCGGCTCGCTTTAGCGCAGTCACATCCGACGCCATTGAAATCACCAGCTTACGACCGTCGCCCAGCTGACCCAGGGGAGCCGAGCTAAACTGCCAGGTGCGAGTCGATCCGTCCCGGGTTTGAATCACAAATTCGCCCTCATCAACGGCCTGATCGGCTTCAAAAAGCTGCCTGATGTGCTCTCGAACCAGACCTTTGCGGCTACCGTAGGCTTTCTCTGTCCAGTCGTCGATGGTTGGAATCTCGGCCAGCGCATATCCGGAAAGGTCCGTCCAACCATGGCTGATTTGCAGCACTTCTCCGTCTTCTGCGTAGATGATGATGGGAAAGGGGGCGCCAACAAAGGCTCGGCGGAATCGGGCTTCGCTTTCAATCAGCTCGGCCTGGGCCTGCTTGCGATCGCGAATATCCTCAATCACCGAAATAAAGTACTTGGGCTGGCCTCTGCGATCGCGCACCAGCGACACCGTCAGATTGATCCAAACCAGATGACCTGCTTCGTGGACATAGCGCTTTTCCATCGCGTAGGTCGAGCGCTGGCCGTCGAGCAGCTGCTGTAAATAGGTCAAATCAGTGGCTAAATCGTCAGCAAATGTAATGTCCTGAAACGTCCTCTGCTGAAGCTCTGCAGCAGAATAGCCGACGATGTCGCACAGCCTGCGATTGACCCGCAGCCAAGAACCGTCTAACCCAACGTGGGCCAATCCTACCGCGGCCTGCTCAAACGTGACCCGAAACCGCTCGTCGCTTTCTTTCAAGTCGGCCTCAACCGAGCTCAACCCTCGTCCTTGCGGACTGGCGATGACGCTGACCAGCCCACCAATAATCAGGAAAAGCCCCAGACCGACAGGGACCGATAGCCAATTGTCAACCGGCTCAGCTAGCGAGAGCAGCACCGTTTTTAGCACCGCTGCCAGTCCTGTCGCCCACAGCCCAGCATTCCGCCCACCGTACCAAACGCTGACTAGGACAG
Organism: Vasconcelosia minhoensis LEGE 07310; assembly: GCF_015207255.1. Taxonomy (GTDB): domain Bacteria; phylum Cyanobacteriota; class Cyanobacteriia; order Phormidesmidales; family Phormidesmidaceae; genus Vasconcelosia; species Vasconcelosia minhoensis. Next base: position 27,229 of record NZ_JADEXG010000023.1, on the reverse strand, counting down.
CGACTAGAAAGAGCAAAAAAGGGCTCTGTGCCTGAGTCCAGGGCTGCGCAATTTCAATCAGCAGCGCGATCGCGACCGCTGCCGTCGCAACACCATAGCGTGATAAAACAGATTGCAGCTTGTTCAAAACAGAGCATACGGGTCAGGGCATGTCACTATTTTAGGGTCGGCCTCAGAGTGGGCTCAACGGTCCGTATCAGTATTTAAGTTTCGCTATTTTGGCCCACTTTACCCTGTAGGCACCGGATGATTCCTAAGTCCCTAAACCCACGGCGATCCAAACAGCTACTATCCCAGCGATCGGTCCGGCAAAACGTTGTCCCCCTCCTGGCCGGAGTTTTGCTGCTGGCGATCGCGCTGCGCTTTTGGCACCTGGACGCCAAGCCGCTTTGGATTGACGAACTCTACACCGCCTTTTACAGCCTGGGCAAAAATCCAGCCGAGGTACCCTTTGGGGAACTTCAGCCGCTGGCAGCCTACCGCACTCTACTCAGTCTGCCGCCCGATAGCACCGTCTGGAGCGCCGCCCGGGCAGTGACCCTGTACAGCAACCACCCGCCGCTGTTTTTTATGCTGATGTGGGGCTGGATCAAGGCCGTCGGAGCTTCGGTGTACGGACTGCGATCGCTCGCCGCCGGTTGCGGGGTTGCTACCGTGCTGGCCGGATTTTTCCTCGGACGAATGGTCGGCGGGCCAAAGGTCGCGCTGCTGACAGCGGCGCTGATGGCCGTATCTCCCTTCGGCGTATATCTCTCTCAGGAAGCGCGGCACTATACCCTACCGCTGCTGATCAGCACCCTAGCGCTGATGGCCTGGCTGCGGATACTGCGATCGCTAACTCGCGGCCAGACCCCCAACCTAACCAGCCAGGTCGCCTGGGTATTGCTCAACGGCCTGGGCTTCTATACCCACTACTTTTATCTCTTGGGCGTCTTTGCCCAGTGGCTGACCACGGTGCTATTTTTGTTCAGGCAGCGGCTGTCGGGACGAGCTTGGGGCCGAATGGTCCTTTTGATGGGGCTGACCGGACTCTGCTATCTGCCCTGGCTTCCCACCATACTCCAGCATTTTCAAAGCGAAGGTGGCACAGGCTGGCTCAGCACCGAGCAGCCCCTGTGGCAGGCAATCCTGCTGCCGCCGGTGCGATCGTGGGTGGCCTGGGTGATGATGGTCATTCTGCTGCCGGTTGAGCAAATGCCCGAATGGGTAACGCTACCTGCCGGAGCGCTAATGCTGGTGATCTGGGTTTGGGTCTTCGTCCATCTGCGTCGGGGCTGGCGCAGCTTCACGGCGGGGCCAAGCCTCTCATTCTGGCTATTGGTCGGCTATATCGGCCTGACTGTGCTGGAAATTTTAGCCATTGCCTACGGCCTGGGCAAAGATATTACGGTAGCTCCGCGCTACTTTTTTATCCTTTACGCCGCCCTCAGCGCGGTGATGGCCGCTGGACTCTCAAAATGCGCTTCTAGGGTTCCGGCGGTAGTTCTGAGCGCTGGGATTGTCAGCGCTTTACTCGTCGGCTGGAATCTGACCCTGTTCAAACCCTACCTGCCTGAAAAGGTCAGCCAGCGCTGGGTAAATTCAGGCGAACCGCTCGCCGTACTGATGGCGGCCCCCGCGCCCCAGCAGCGGATGCTCGGGCTGAGCTATGCCCTGGCCATGCCGCCGCAGTCTACCGCGCTGCTGGGCTTCACCGAGTATTTCCCAGAAGCCGCAGACTGGCAGCCGACTTTAGCCGGTTTAGACCAGCTGCCCCCGCCGCCGCTGACCCTCTGGCTGCTAGAGGCCCATCGGCTGATCTCCTTCCCGACGGGGGTAGACCTGCCGGGGCAAAAGTGTTTACCGGTCGGCGAGCTGATTGTGACCGAGGGCACCCGGCAGCAGCAGTACCGGTGCGAAAGCGCCGCGGGCTAGCTGCCGCGATAGGTGCTGTAGGCCCAGGGCGAGACCAGCAGCGGCACATGGTAGTGGCTGTCAGCGTCGGCGATGCCAAAGCGGAGGGGAATCTGGTCGAGAAACATTGGGCTGTCGAGGGGAACATCGAGACCAGCAAAATAATCCCCGACCGCAAAGACCAGCTCATAGATCCCAGGCTGAAAAGCGTCTTCCAGCAGTAGCGGGCTCTCGGTGCGGCCATCGGCATTGGTTTTGACAGTTTTGAGATGGGTGCGATCGCTGCTGGAGTAAACCTGCCAGAGGTCAATCTGCAAGTTGGCCGCCGGGCAGCCGTGGGCGGTATCTAAAACGTGGGTCGTCAGTTTGCCGGTGCTCATAGAACTCGGGGATAAAAGTAACTCCCAAATTACCAGCCCGACGCCTGAGCAAACCAGGTTTGATAGCGCTCAGGCGTATTCAGGTCGGCCAGGACAATCGGCTCGGGGCAGGGGCAGCGATGGATCGCATGGTCCCAGTTCTGGATCACCTGTCGCAGTCCTAAGGTTTCTTCGCGAATAGCCATGAGCTGGGGCCGCATCGCCGCAGCAAATAGCAGCGGATGGCCCAGTCGCCCCTGATGGGTGGGAGCCGTAATTAAGGCGAGATCGCGCTCATACGCCGCGATTAGCCTCTGATAAACCGCTGCCGGACGGGGCTGATCAACCGCCGCGATCGCGCAGAATCCCCCGTCCCAATCTCCCACCGCCGCCAGTCCCCGCAGCAGCGTCCCAGCCTTACCCGCCTCCGGCAGCGGATTGACCACGCAGACGCAGTCCCCCGGGCATTGCTGTTGCAGCGCCGAGTTATGAGAGCCCAGCACCACCACCGGAGTCACGCCCAGCGCCAGCCACTGGCTCACCTGGTAGGACAGCAGCGAACCGCCTAGCCAGGGCAAAGCCGCCTTGTCGCTCCCCATTCGCTGGGAGAAACCGGCAGCGAGAATGACGGCATAGTTTTGACGATTCATGCTGTTCTATGCCGGGCACCGGGTCGAGCTATTCCTTTAGCAGGAGGATTTTCCCTTTCATAGGTCGTTACATTTTGTAATGTTCATGCTCACACCAAGAAACTATTTATGGCCCTTCATAACTTTATTCGACTGACTCAAAAGCTGGCCCTAGCCTCAGGAATTGTTGGCCTCAGTCTTTTACCCGGCCTGTCTGCCAGGGCCGAGGTGCTCGTGGCAGATAATCATGGCGAGGGCATGTCTGAAGAGATGGAAGCCGGCGAGATGGGCTCTGAGGAGATGTCCCCTGAGGGCATGTCTCAGGAAGAGGGCATGTCTCCAGAAGAGATGACCACCCCGGCTGCCGATACTTCGATCATGTCAATCGTAGAAGTGGCCTCAGGCAACGACTCGTTTGATACCCTAGTCCAAGCAGTTCAGGCGGCTGACCTTGCCGGTACGCTGTCTGGCCCGGGTCCCTACACCGTCTTCGCCCCCACCGACGAAGCCTTTGCCGAGCTGCCCGACGGCGCGCTAGCGTTTCTCCTCCAGCCAGAAAATAAGGCGCTGCTTCAGCAGGTGCTGACCTATCACGTCGTACCTGGCGAAGTCATGGCGAGCGACCTCTCGACCGGCAGCATCGATGCCCTGGGCGGCGGATTGGCGATTCGCGTGGCACCTGACCGAGTCATCGTCAACAACGGCAGCGTCGTTCAGGCTGACGTTCAGGCCAGCAACGGCGTGATTCATGCCGTAAATCGCGTGCTGCTGCCTAGCGCGCTGCGGGCTCAGCTCGTTTCAGCGCTTGAGGCTCAAGGCTAATCAACGCTCTGTAATGGATTTCACGGTGCTGGGCGATGGCTCAGCACCGTTTTTATTTACCCTATTCACCCATTTGGATTTTCCAGAATCCGGCATAGACGCCTTGTCTGGCCAGAAGCTCAGCGTGGGTGCCCCATTCAATCAGCTGGCCCTGAGCCATCACGTAGATCCGATCGGTATTGCGGACGGTAGAAAGGCGGTGGGCGATCGCGATTGTTGTCCGGTTCTGCGTAATCTTCTCTAACGCTCGCTGGATCGCCGCTTCGGTTTCGTTATCCACCGCCGAAGTCGCTTCATCCAAAATCAAAATCGGCGGGTCTTTGAGGATGGCCCGGGCGATCGCCAGTCGCTGCCGCTGGCCGCCGGAGAGCTTCTGGCCGCGTTCGCCTACTAGCGTGTCGTAGCCTGCCGGGAGCTGCTGGATAAACTCGTCGGCCTCAGCCATCTGGGCGGCCTGCTGAATCTCTGCAAGCGTAGCGTCAAAGCTGCCGTAGGCAATGTTTTCGGCGACGGTACCATGGAAGAGAAAGACGTCCTGACTGACCCAGCCGATGGCCTGGCGCAGGTCGGTGGGATCGAGCGATCGCAAATCCTGACCATCGAGCAAAATTCGCCCCTGCTGAGCCTGGTAGAACTGCATCAGCAGCTTCACTAGCGTGCTTTTGCCCGACCCGGTCGCGCCGACTAGGGCCACCGTTTTACCGGCGGGCACTTTCAGCGTCAGGTGCTGTACCACCGGATGCCGCGCTTCGTAGGCAAAGGTGATGTCTTCAAACCAAATTTCGCCCCGCACCTTTCCCTTCGGCAGCGGCTGCGTTCCTGCTGAAATCGAAGCGGACGTTTCCAGCAGGTTCATTACTCGCTGGGTCGAAGCCATCGCTCGCTGATATTCATCCAGCGTTTCTCCTAGGCTGGTCAGGGGCCAGAGCAGCCGCTGGGTGAGAAACACCAGCACGCTATAGGTGCTCACAGCCAGCTCCCCGGCGACGGCGGCGAGCCCGCCATAGAGCAGAATTGCTGTAAAGCCAATCAGGATAATAATCCGAATCAGGGGAATGAAGGCGGCGCTCAACGCGATCGCGTGGCGGTTGCTCTGGCGGTAGGCTTCGCTTTCCTGCCGGATGCGCTCGGTTTCATAGGTCTCCGCCGTAAAGCTTTTGATCGTGGTAATGCCAGAGATATTATTCGACAGGCGGCTGTTCAGCAGGCTCACCCGCTCGCGTACTTCGGCATAGCGCGGGGCCAGCCGCTTTTGGAACGCGATCGCGCCCCACACCACAAACGGCATCGGCAAAATCGCCATCCAGGCCATGCTCGGTGCCAGGATAAAGAAGGCAGCCCCAATGATCAGCGCCGTGGTCGCCAGCTGCAGGAGCTGGTTTGCGCCATGGTCCAAAAAGCGCTCTAGCTGGTTAATATCGTCATTCAGCACGGCCATCAGGCTGCCGCTGCTGCGATTCTCAAAGTAGGCCAAATCCAGTCCCTGCAAATGTCCGTAGGCATCCAGCCGCAGATGATGCTGCAGGGACTGGGCCAGGTTGCGCCACAGGGTCTTATAGAAATATTCAAAAACCGACTCCAGCCCCCAGATCACAAAAGTCAAAATCGCCAGCGCAATAAACTGACCGCGAATGCTGGGAATCCCCCAGCGGGCAATCAGCGAATCCTGCTGCTGCACTACCACGTCCAGAGCCAAGCCAATCAGCGCCGGCGGAGCCAGGTCAAAGACCTTATTCAGGACAGAGCAAAGACTGGCTAGCCAGACCTGCCGACGGTAGCGATCGCGATAGGACAGCAGGCGGCTAAGGGGATGCGATTGGGTCATAGGGTCAAGCTGAGCAAGACTGTCTCAGAGTGCTGGGGAAGGGATATAAGGCAAGCGAAATGCATAACGCGATAGATAGGGCGCATGCCGAGCTTGAAGTTATTAGCCGTATACAGTACAAATTGTATGAACAGTTTCAAGGAAGAGAGCAGGCAATAATATCTAAAATCTGCTCCCTTACCCAGCGGACTGACGAAATGCCAATCATCACTCATTTTCGAGACTCTGCTCGCAATGCGATTGCCTCGCTGCGCATGCGGTTAGGTCTGCGCACGCGGTTACGACGGGCACTGAAGCCGCTGGAGATACCGTTAAAGCGGACATTGGAATGGCTGCTGCTGGTCCGTTGGAGGCTCTCTCACCGCCGCTGGGGCTATCCGCTCCCTGTAGGCGGTTATGTTAATGAGGACGAACTCCGCCTGCAGTTCCGCAATGCGCTGGGCTACCTCCAACAGAAGTTAGGGCCGGAAGGCATCGGCGACTATATCGAGTTCGGCGTCTACGGTGGGAGTTCCTTGCTGCTGATGTACGACGAGCTCTTACGCGCCGAGCTTAGCCACGTTCGCCTTTTCGGGTTTGATTCATTTGCCGGCCTGCCAAGCGACAGCGATGGTCACTGGCAAGAAGGCGCCTTCTATGCCGACTACGACAGGGTTGTGCAGTCCCTGAACCGGCGCAACGTCGATTGGAGACGCGTTACCCTGATCAAGGGATTCTTCGCTGATACGCTCACCAGCGCCCTGATAGCGAAGCACAACCTTCGTCAAGCAAGCTTGATTATGATGGACTGCGACCTGTATTCGTCGGCGAAGGAGGCACTGGAATTCTGCGGACCCCTCATCCGTAGCGAAGCGATCATATTCTTTGATGACTGGAACCCATTGGCTAGGGAGAATAAGGGCGAGAAGCGAGCCTTCGATGAGTTTCTTCAGGCGACCCCTGACCTTGAGGCCGAAGCTATCGGCGACTACAGCTGGCAACCTGGTGATTTGCACGGTAAGGTATTTCGCGTATATCGTGCTTCATCGTGACTGGAGCACAGGGGGTTCAATCCGCGTACTTCTTTGAGGTAAATCAGTGGTTCAACGGCTTCCCGCTGACAGAAGTAGTAGCGAAACTCGAAATCAATTTCAACATCGGTATTGTTTTCCGGAATCCAAAAATTCTCGCCCCTCATGTCAAAGTGAAAGACTGCATAATTAATTCGTCTGTCGCCTTCCCAACCTACCCTCAAGATCTGTCACATTTGCCAGATCACACCGTTCTTTTCTAATCGCTCACCTCACCCATAGCCCGTCCCGCTAGCCAGCCTGTCGTCCAGGCGCTTTGGAAATTGAAGCCGCCGGTGACGCCGTCGATGTCTAAGATTTCGCCAGCGAAGTAGAGTCCGGGGCAGAGGCGGCTTTCCATGGTTTGAAAGTTAACTTCCTTGAGCTGGACGCCGCCGCAGGTGACGAATTCTTCTTTGAAGATGCCTTTGCCGCCGATATCGTACTGGCCCTGGGAGAGTTCCAGAACGAGCTGATGGAGGGCTTTTTTGGACAGGTTGGCCCAGGTGAGGGTGGGGTCGAGTCCGGCTCGCTGAGTGAGGTACTGCCAGAGCCGCTTGGGTAGGGGGAAGGGATTGTGGGGTGCGATCGCGCGTTTTGCCCAGTCTCCCTTAATCGCCAAAAGCTGCTGCCGCACCTGATCCTGAGTCATTGCAGGCAGCCAGCCAATCTGCACCTGCCCCCGATACCGTTGCTGATGCAACGCTCTAGCCCCCCAGGCCGACAGCTTCAGCACGGCTGGTCCACTCAGGCCCCAATGGGTAATCAGCAGCGGCCCGGTCTGGCTCAGGGGTTTAGCGCCTTCCAACTTGAGCTTGAGGTCAACGGTTTCAATCGCAACGCCGCTGAGCTGGTGCAGCAGCGGGTCGGCGATGTTGAGGGTGAACAGTGAGGGGACGGGAGCCGTGACCGTATGGCCGAGGGACTGAGCTACCCGGTGGCCGATAGGGCTGCTGCCGGTGGCGAGCAAGAGGCGATCGCACGTCACTTCCCCCGTCCGAAACCGCAGCTTGAATCCATCGGTGATGCGCTCGGCTGATTTCAGGGGCGATCGCGTTTTCAGCTGCACCCCCACCGACCGAGCTGCCTGCGTCAGACAGTCTACAATCGTCTCCGAGGCATCCGTGACGGGAAACATCCGCCCGTCTGGCTCTGTCTTGAGCCGCACGCCGCGCTGGGTAAACCATGCCACCGTATCTTTGGGCTGAAACCGGCTGAAGGCCCCGCGCAGGGCTCGACCGCCGCGGGGGTAGTGCTGCACCAGCTGGGCCGGGTCAAAGCAGTGGTGGGTGACGTTGCAGCGTCCGCCGCCGGAGATGCGAACTTTGGCCAGCGGCTCGGGTCCGGCTTCGTAGAGGCTGACAGCGCTATTTGAGGATTCGGCAGCTGCGATCGCGGCAAAAAAACCGGCGGCCCCACCGCCAATGACTGCAATAGATGGAGATGGTGAAACGAGCATAGGCTATGGGTAGAAAAGTATCCGTAGACACCCTAGTTGGGAATAAACTCGTCGTTCAGAGCGTCTTCCATTGTGAAATTCGGCTGTTCAGGAAACGTAGTGATGGGAAGCTCTGTTTCCGCGGCTGCCTGCTTTCTAGCTTTCTGGTAGGTCTTGTTGAAGCTTGATTGAAGATAGGGTTTTAGGCTAGGGCTCTCTTCGAAGGCGTCCTGAATGCGGATGCGATGTTCGATAATAATGCTACGCCAGCTGGAAGAGCGCTTTTCAGGCTGATGCTGGAGTTTCAGGAGGTGCAGCAGCAGCACCCGGAGGTTACTGAGTAATGCCCGTTTCTGACTGCGGCTCATATCCTCCATTTCTTCGATCAGGTTTGCCAGGTCTAGGTCGGAAAAATTGCCGTCACGAAGTTGCTGAGCGGTTTGCTCTGCCCATTGGCAAAAATCCCGTTCATACAGTTCGGCAAGTTGGCGCTGACGCACCTGAGATGAAATCATTTCGCAGTCCTGACGCTATGCAGGCTTTTGCCCTATTTTAACCCTGCGGAATATTTGTCGGAGCTACTGAACTGCGATCGCGGCAAAATGGCCTTGCCAATTTTTTCTCAATTGCAGCGGCGCTTGCTTCAGCCCAGTAGCTTGATCCGGTCTAGAATTTTGCCGGTGAGCTTGACCCATTCTTGCCGATCGTTTCGAGTCAGCTCGTGCTTGAGCAGGCTAATGTGGTTTTACTGGCGTCGTATTATTCCTTGAGCCTAGCAGCGTTAGCGAAGCGTTACTTCGCGGGTCGAGGTCGATTAGCAGCACCCGCATAGGTTTTGTCGTACTGCCTGTTTTAACTTTGCAGGAATGCGCCAGGGTTGCCGCCACGTTGACCGCTGCGGTGGTTTTACCAACGCCACCCTTGAGGTTATCAACTGAAAATACGACCTAACCTCCTGCAGACGTGACTATTCCTAGTATTTTGATGGATTTTGAGGATGCAGCTGATCCCGGTTCCATCGTGCTGGGTTGTCTGCTATGTAGTTTCGAATATTTGTCAGGGCTTTTTCGTCGCGAATGATGTGCTCATAATAATTCCGCTGCCATAATCGTTTATGAAACGGCTGCCATTCACCGCGTTTTACCCCACGGATATATTCATTCGTCGTCATCGTTTTAGCCCATTGCACCATCCGCCCCAAAGACACCGCCAGTAGGGGCGAACCCACGTGTTCGCCCGATGCAGTACGTTCGCCCAATGCAATAATCCCCGCGATTGGATGGATGGGGTCGGTGGGGGGCGTCAATTCTGGATTGGGGCAGACACTTGGGTCTGCCCCAACGGGGATGGTGATGATGGCGTGGTAATGGTTGGGCATAACGATTTGGGCATCGATGGTCACGTGGGGAAACTTATCGGGGATTTTGCGCCACCATCGATCGATCATGAGGCCAGCACTATTCAAATGCATTTGCCCATCCTGAATATGACCAAATAGGCAGGCCCGATGCTGAACGCAAAGGGTAACGAAGTAGAAGCCAGATTGGCTATAGTCGTATCCACTTAATCGAATTGAGCGCCGATGGTGCTTAGCGGGGTCATATTTCATCCGATCTTGTTACCTAGCGATCGCTGTTTGCAGCCTCAGTATGCCGCGATCGCGCTTCCAGCTATCGCCTGCCCAGGCCTAATCCCAATTGCCCCAGAATCCTTAGCGAGACCTGCCTGATAAAATCGGGTTCTGCCCTTCGCTGCGCTATATTAAGAAAGCTAAACTTCCAAGGCGATAAGCTAACGCCTTGGGGGCTGGCGTAATTGACAATGAACCCCTGCTACCTCTGCCTTTCGGTGGTTTGGCGCAGCCCATTTCTCCTTTACTTTTGTTTAGAGTAGTTATTTAACATTCTTAAACTTCCGCCATGGCAGACAAAGATCAGATTCGCAAGCACCTCTCTATGAGTTCTAACGTTGACCTCAATGTGGCCAATCAGGCCAAGGGCAGCGAGGCCAAAAAAATGCGGATTATGGAGCACATTAAGAAAAGCAAGGATCAGCGGACTTTGTGATGCAAATGCTTTGCTTGCTGGCGCGACTCCTTTATGCTGAGGACAATAGCGACTTAGCATCGCCCAGTTCCTGACGAGAGCCGTTTAAAGCGATGAAGATAAAGCTCTATGCCTGGTCTGTGGGCTTTGCCCTTGCTCCCCTACTCGTTGCCCCTGAAGCCCAGGCGGCGGCCTTTAGCCAGCTTTATGGGTTTGGTGACAGCCTGGTTGATACTGGAAACTTATTTGAGCTGACTCAGGCTGTCTTACCGCTCGGGGTGCCGCAAAGCCCACCCTACGCCAACGGGCGATTTTCTAACGGGCCGCTGTGGATCGAAGGTCTGGCAGATGTTGCCCTGGCTGCGCTCCACCCCGATCAGCCCGGCGAGAGCGTCACAGAACCCGGTATGGCGTTTGGCCTAATCATGCTGTCTGGGCTAGGGTTGAACCTGACCCGGCGACGCTAGCCCCATGCAGTCCCCATGCAGCTTTGGACCCACGATCGCCTCTTTTCTACCATCGAAGCGCTAGTGATGCAGCATTCGCCGAGCGGCATGGAGGCGGAAATCAATCGCTATCTGCTGGAGCAACTGGCAGCGCTAGGGGTGGAGCACTGGCAGGATGAGGCCGATAACATCATCGTGCGGATTCCGGGGACAAGACCTGATGCGGCGGCGGGCGCAGTTGCGATCACCGGCCACAAGGATGAAATTGGCGGCATCGTCAAAGCCGTCGGCGAGGTCGGGCGAGTCAGCGTTCGCCGCTTGGGCGGGGCTTTTCCCTGGGTCTATGGTGAAGGCGTGGTGGATCTGCTGGGCGATCGCGAAACCGTCAGCGGCATTCTCAGCTTTGGCTCGCGCCATGTTTCCCACGAATCGCCCCAAAAGCTCCAGCAGGACGGCCAGGCCGTCCGCTGGGAAGACGCCTGGGTGGAGACTAAGCAGTCTGCCGCCGCACTCACCGCCGCCGGGATTCGTCCTGGCACTCGTATGGTAGTGGGCAAGCATCGCAAACAACCGCTGCGGATGGGCGACTATATCGCCAGCTACACGTTGGACAATAAAGCCTCAGTCGCCATCCTACTAGGGCTGGCCGAGCAGGTCACGGCTCCCCCGGTTGATGTCTATCTGGTGGCGTCTGCCAAAGAAGAAGTTGGCGCCATCGGCGCGCTCTTTTTCAGCCAGCGGCAGCGGCTTAGCCAGCTGATTGCTCTGGAAATCTGCCCGCTATCGGCAGAATATCCGATTCAGCCAGGGCCAGCGCCGGTGCTGCTTTCCCAGGACGGCTATGGCCTTTACGATGAGGGCCTCAACCAGGCGCTGCTGGCGGCGGCAGACCGAGCTAACCTGCCGGTGCAGGTAGCGACCATCAGCGGCTTTGGCAGCGATGCCTCGATCGCCATGAAGTTTGGCCATGTGGCGAAAGCCGCCTGCCTGTCCTTTCCGACGGAGAATACCCACGGGTTTGAAATCGCTCATCTAGGCGCGATCGCGAGCTGCTTGCAGCTGCTGGTGCGGTATCTAAAGGACTAGCGGCTTACTCGTATCCCGCTCATGACTTCCGCTCATAGGCTAGGACGAGCCGGCGGGCGGCTTTCTAACGCCCGCAGCAGCGCTTCTCGATGCACAGGTTTACTGACATACTCGTTCATGCCGACAGCCATACAGCGCTGCCGATCTTCGGCCATCGTATTGGCCGTCATCGCGATAATCCAGGGCTGTCGGGATAGATTCATCTGGCGAATGCGGCGGGTGGCTTCTAGGCCATCCATATCTGGCATCCGCATATCCATCAGGATCACCTCATAGGGCTGTTGTCGCACGGCAGCTAGGACTTCGCGCCCCGTTGCCGCAATATCGGCGGTATAGCCTGACCGCTCAAGCATTCGCAGCGCTACCCGCTGATTCACCCGATTGTCCTCAGCAATCAGAATCAGGCAATCAGAATCAGTTGGCACCGGCACCGCTAGGGTATCCCGAACGACCGGAGCTAGCCCCGGTTCATTGGCAGCCTGGTCAAACTGGAGCAGCGTCTGATAGAGGGCGACTTGTTTCACCGGCTTCCAAAGGACTGCTGTTTTAGCAGATAGGTCTGGATAGGGTCCAGCGTTGAGCGGAGCCAGCAGAATCACCGGCAGCTGCGGCTGACTGGCAATCTGCCGCAGGGTCGCAATCGCACTAGCAAGGTTTGTTTTAGGGACTGCCACATCCAAAATGACGCCGTCTAGGCTGAGTCCCTGCTGAATTAGCGCGATCGCAGCGGATAGGGTACGTGTCCTAAACAGACGAATATTAAACGTCTGGAGCTGCCACGAAAAGCTAGCATAGCGGGTTTCACAGCCGTCTATCAGCAGCAGCTGGCGGCCGGCCCAGGCGGCGAGTGAATTAGCCGGAGCGGGCGTCGCAGCGGGCATGGTCTGAATCGTAAAGTAAAAGCAGCTGCCCTGACCGACCTGGCTTTCAACCCAGAGCCGACCGCCCATGCGTTCCGTCAGCCGCTTACAGATTGCCAGTCCTAGCCCCGTGCCGCCGTACTGTCGCGTGGTCGAAGCGCTCACCTGGCTAAAGGGCCTAAACAGTTTATCCATTTGCTCGGGCGCAATTCCAATTCCCGAATCGCGTACGGCAAACTGAATTTCGTAGGGACTGTCGCCACCGTACAGCCGGGCGATAGCGGCAATCCGCCGTAGCGGCAACGGTAGCGGCAGCCGGGTCGGCGCCGTCGGGTCGAGTCGAGCTGCTTTCACCTGCAGGGTGACTTCGCCCGCCGCGGTAAATTTGACGGCATTACTCAGCAGATTCAGCAAAATTTGCTGAATTCGAGTTGGGTCGCCAATCACCATTGGGGGAACTGACGGCATCATCACATAGGCCAGTTCGAGCGACTTGGCCGCAGTGCGGGGGGCGATGATGTCGAAGCTACGCTCAATACAGCTGCGCAGGTCGATCGGCTGTCGCTCTAAGTCCAGCCTGCCGGACTCAATTTTAGAAAAGTCTAGAACATCGTTGATCAGCGCCAGCAGCGTCTGGCTGCTGTTGTGGACGGTTTCAGCATATTCGCGCTGCTTGGGTAAAAGCGGCGTCTCTTGCAGCATCTCTGACAGGCCAATGATGGCATTCAGCGGCGTCCGCATTTCATGACTCATGGTGTCGAGAAACTCACTGCGGGCTTGGAGTAGCGCGGACGACCGCAGCCGATCGAGCAGGGCAACGGTACCCTCCGTTAGCCCAACCAGCAGTAGCGGGGCAACTAAGGGCAGGTTATAGCTATAGAACAGCGCCAGCAGGCAGCCCCCAGTCCAGGATATTGAGAGCCCTAAGCAACAGGCGAGCTGGGTGGTTAGGCGGCGACGGTATAACATCCATCCCAGCGGTGGCCCGATTAGCAGCAGCGCGATCGCCAATCCATTTTCGCTATAGCTGTGGAACCAGCTTTGCTGGAGCAGGTTGTGCAGCACGGCGGCGTGGAGGTATACCCCTGATACCGGCTGGGGATTAAACGGGGTGCGCAGCTGATTCAGCCCGGTCGTCGCCGTCGAGCCGACTAAGACGATTTTGTCCTGAAACCGCTCGGGCGGGACCCGTTCTTCGAGCACATCGATTAGGCTGACATAGTCCAGGGTCGCCACCGGCCCGGGCCAGCTGATCCGCATCAGCTCTGACTCCTGAGGAATTGGAACGAGCTGATTCACCAGACTGTAAGCCTGAGCTACCGCAACGCCAAAGGCGGGCACATCGGCCACCATAATTTCAACATGGCGGGTGATGCCGTCGGGATCGACCAGCTGGCGCAGATGGCCCACCGCGATCGCCTGCTCCAGCAGCACGGGCGTTGGCACGATCGGTAAACCGTCGCTGCCCCAGGTCTGGCCCAGCACCACGCGGCCCTGCAAAGACATCGCAAAGGCCAGGGCCGCATCCTCCTCGGTCGGCTCAGATAGGAGCAGATCAAAGGCGACAACGCTGGTGTCTGCCGCAGTGAGCTTTTCTAATAGGCGCGTATAGTAGGCTCGCGGCAGCGGAAAGCGACCCAGCTGCCGCAGCGTTTGGTCATCGATCCCGACGATGAGAATGCGGTTATCCCAGGCAGTCGCCAGCCGCAGGCGGGCCAGTCGAATATCAATGAAATTTTCCAGCGGCTTCCAGGCCCCTGCCTTGAGCAGGCTCACCACGACCAGGCTGACCATGAGCCCTGGTAGGAGCGGCAGCAGCCGATGGAGCGACTTCATTTTTTCACCGAGCCACCAAATCATACGCTTCCTCTGTGCCCAAAGGAGTAATGACGTTAGCCCGTAGCCGCCGACCCGAAATTTGCAGGCGCAGGTCAAATGCGCCCGCCCGGTCAGTGGGCTGAATTTCGCCGTTGACAACCAGCAGGTTGACCGGGTCGGTCTGACCAACCAGTTGAACGATGCGATCGCCGTCGGTGCGCGGCCCAATCCTGAGCACTGCAATCACGAGGCTAGGGTCATCGGTCAGCGGACTCGGAGGCAGCGGTGCCTCACCCGGAATAATCAGGCTTTGAGTCGCATCGGTCAGCGCTATCGATTCGCCTTGAGCACTGGCGACGACCCGCCCTTCTAGGGTGGCAACCCCGGTTTTGCCGTTGGGCTGCACCGATACGCCAAATTCGGTCCCCCGGACGCCGCTGACGCCCGCTGGGGTAATGATTTCGAGCTGACTGTCGGGATTATTGAAAGGGCGCACCCGGAGCCGGGCCTGCCCCCGATCGACGCTCAGCCGAGTGATGCGACCGCCACTGCTGGTCGTCCGCATCTGAACGATGCGCAGCGCCGTATTCTGCTCGACCAAGACAAAACCGATCTGCGTATCGACTGCCAGCACCGCCGATGACCGCGTTCCGGTTTGTACGCCCTCGCCCACCGACTGGAGTCGAGTCCCGAGCGTGGCCGGGCGGTTTTGCCCACCGCTGTTAATAAACTGGACGCTACCAGTCATCCGCTGAAGCTCCAGCCAGCGTTCGACCCGGACCGTCAGCGGACGTGCCACCGCTCGTACCGCATTCAGCAGCAGCCCTGAGGCCGCTACTAGGAGAAACCACCGACGATACTGATTCAAACTAGACTCCCTACAATCTGCAGACCAGAATATTGGCCAGACTGCTAGCCAAGCTGTGGGCCAAGCTGCGAAAATAGCCGTTCATAGTATCATACAGATGCAGACCCTCCCGATCTAGCTTTCCTAACACCCTTCCTAAGGATTTGCCCCCGGCGCTAGCCAACGGCATAGACCTGAGTCAGCCGCTCCAGCTGTTTTACGAGCAGGCTCAGAAACAGTCCGACATCCGTCACGACGCCAGTCGATTCGATCGAGCCGCGATCGCTAAGCTTGGTCACCACCGCCGGGTTGATATCAACGCAGACCATCTTCACCCCGGCAGGCGTCATATTGCCGACGCCGATGGAATGCAGCATCGTCGAGAGCATCAGGATCATGTCAGCATCCTGGACCAGCCGGGAATAGTCAGCCTGGGCCTTAAGCAAATCCATCTCGGTGTCGGGCAGCGGCCCGTCATCGCGAATCGACCCGGCTAGGGAATAGGGCACCTGGTGGCGGACGCACTCGTACATAATGCCGCGCTGCAGCACGCCCTGCTCAACCGCTTGGGCAATGCTGCCACAGCGGCGAATGGTATTAATCGCCCGCAGGTGATGGCGGTGGCCGCCCCGCACCGAGACGCCCCGGTTCATATCAACGCCGAGGGAGGTGCCCATCAGGGCCTGCTCAATGTCGTGCACCGCGATCGCGTTCCCCCCCAGCAGCGCCTGCACATAGCCTTCGCGGATCAGCTGGCCGAGGTGCTCGACGCCGCCGGTGTGGACGACTACCGGACCGGCGACGACGACAACTTTACCGCCCTGGTCGCGCAGCTTGCGCATTTCCCAAGCCACCTGCTCGACCACGAGCTCCACCCGGCGCTCGCTGGAAACGCCCGCCCCCATGAAGCTGAACTCTTCGGTTTTGCGATCGCGGCTGGCCGGCTTACGCACCGTACGAATGCCCTCGAAGCCGACCACGACCTGCTCCCCAGCCTGCACATCGCGCAGCAGTCGGCAGTTGGCCGCCGGTTGAGCTGGGTTGACGACGACCACGCCGTCCATCCGCTGGCCCTGCACCCGCACCCATGCCCCATTGACCTGAACTTCAGTCGGGTAAATTGTCGTGCTGTAGAAATCGTCGGGAACGACGCCTGCTTTCTGGATGGTCTCCAGGTGGGCGTCTGCGGCAGCGGGGGTGAACGCGATCGCGCCCAGGTCGATCAGCTGCCCCATCAGCGCTTCCATCACGGCATGGTCGGGGGCAGACACCCTAATCTCAGCCGAGGAAAGGCTCTGGCGCTGTTCGCCCAGGTCAAACTTCAGCACCTGGAAGCTGCCGCCGCCTTCGACAATCAGATCCAGCGCCCGGTTGACCAGCCCAGAATCGAGCAAGTGGCCCTGCATCTGGATGGTAGCGCTCTCCAGCTTGGTCTCCGCGTGCAGGTCTGGCCGCAGCGGCTCAGTCACCCGCAGGGTCAGACATTTAGCCGCCCCGCCCGCCTTCAAAAACTCAGTTAGCGGCGTCTCCACTACCTCAAACCCGACCTGATTTAGCCGCTGCCGCAGCTCGGCGCTGATCGTATTCATCACGATGGTGCGGTCGATATTGACCGCATTGCAGGCGAAGTTAGCCGCGTCTTTTTCCTCTACCGCAATCCGCTTTTCCGCCGGAACTCGCAGTTCAATCAGCCGGTTAGAGTAGGCATCGAAGGCAGGCGGATAGTAGAGCAGATAGCCATCGGTGAGCGGGCAGAAGCAGGTATCGAGGTGATAGAAACGTTCATCCATCAGCCGCAGCGATAGGACTTCGATATCGAGCCACTTTGCCACGTAGGCATGGGTATCGAGCTCGGTGCGAAAGCCATAGCCGGCCCAGAGCAGATTGCCCTCCCGGCTGAGCAGCGCATCCCCAGCGCCTTCAAAGGGCAGCTCTGGCGGCAGCTCGTAGACGGTATAGCCCTGCTGCTCAAACCATTCTTTAAAAAAAGGCTCTTCGCCCTGACGCTCGGGGTGTAAAAAGCGGCTAAGGACGACCTTTTTGCCTAAAACCAAACCGGCGTTGGCGGTAAAGACCAAATCGGGCCAGCCGGGCTGGGGCTTAATCAGATCGACCTGGGCGCGTTCAGTAATTAGCTGATAAAGGGCCTGCCACTGGGTCTGCGCCGTTTCCCGCGAAGACCGATGCACGTTGCCCTTCATCCACGGGTTGATCACATAGTCCACCTCGTAGTGGTGGGGAGAACACATCAAAAAGCGAATCGAAGCGGTCATGGGGATACCCGTCAAATATGCGTGCAGCCTCCTATTGTATAAGGCGAAGGAAACCGAGAACAATCAGGCCGGCCCCATGTTATGACCGCTTGACCCGACAACTCGCCACGCAAATTACGACTGGCTATCGTCGGTTTCCATCTCAGCCTGGGCAGAGAGCCGCGGCTCTACTGGGGTCGGGGATAGGCGAGCGGTGGTCAGCTGATGCTGGGTCATGCGCGATCGCAGCAAATGTGGGTGCGCTCCTAAACCCTGCCTGGCGACCTGCGGCGACTCTGCCCCCGATGCAGTCTGAGGAGACAGCTGTGCAGTTTGAGCCGATGCAGAAGACTGCGCTTCCGCCGCGATCGCCGGTTCCGTTGAATGCCCGGTTAGACCTAAAATCAGTCCCAAAGCCGCCAACCCTAATCCCAGCTGCCTGACTGTCCGCCGCCAGCAGCGCTGAATCTGTAAGTAGGCGAGGTGGCAGACAGAAAGCGAATCTTCTTGAGGAGCTTCAGCAGACACGGGCTCAGATCCTAGATAACGTCACAGAACGCTACAGCGTCATGGGCTGCTCAAACTCAAGCTAAAGCCCAATCTAAAATTAGGTATTGCTTTACCATACCAGAGTCAAGTTGTTTAAATCACATCGCGTCCCCGACCGGGTTATAGCCAGCCACGTATGCTGGTATTGCGATGTCGTCGGACAGTACAGGGTCTGGAATAGCTGGGGCCGGGCTATGTCTCAGGGGGATTTCTCCGGCCCAAATCGGTAGGGCATAGTCCGCCTCATCATCTTTGGGCGGGCCAGTGCGAACCTTGGCTGAGGCTTCTGCAATGGGTAGAGCCAGCACCAGAGTCGCCGCCATTTCTTGGCGACTGGGTAGCCGGATATCATTCCATCGGCCAGGGATGATATTTTCGGTAAAGGCTTTGAGGGCTGCCAGTTTCAAGTCGGGCTCCAGTACCGGCGTCGCCGTGCCAAACAGGACCACCGAGCGGTAGTTCATCGAATGGTGAAAGGCCGAACGGGCCAGCACCAGCCCATCTATCAGGGTAACGGTGATGCAAACCGGAATGCCCTGCTGCAAATTTCTGAGCATCCGGCTGGCCGGAGAGCCATGAATATAGAACTGGTCTTCGACCCGACCATAGGCGGTGGGAATCACGAAGGGCTGACCGTCTACAACAAAGCCAACGTGACAAACCAGTCCTTCATCAAGAATCTGATAGACCTGCTGACGGTCATAATGGCCCCGCTTGGGAACTCGTCTGACCTTGCTGCGCGACGTTTTGAGCAGGGGCTCTGAGTGGGGAGGCTCTGGTTGAGCTTGTGGGTTAATCTGATTCATGGGATTCGCTTTTTGAATAGGTTAGGGCAGTTCAACTGGCAGGTGGGCTGCAAGCTGGCTCGGGGTTGGGCTAGTTTGTAATGACCTGACGACGCTGGCGCTAGGCTGAGCGTAGATAGTGGGATAGTCCAATTCGCGTAGTTCTGGCCGGACGGGATAGGCCAGCTGTTCTTTCGGTGGATTGAACTCTGACTGAACACCCGGTTTGTTGCCACGAGCGTCTAGCCGGATCCAGCGCTGCAAGTCTCGTAGATAAACGGCGTTTAGACCATGCAGGGTCAGATAGCCGGGCTGGGCATCGTCAAAAACCAGTCGCTGATAGCAAAAGCCCGCAGGTATGCCAACACTGCGGAGCAGGGCTGCTAGCAGATGAGCTTTAGCAAAGCAAATGCCTTCCCTATGCTGGAGGACTTCCGAAGCTTTGCAAGTCACAATTTTGCCTTCGATGTCAAAAGAATGGGGAATGCGATCGCGCACCCAGTCATAAATAACCTGGGCTCGTTTTACTTCAGTTTGAGAACGCTCATGAAATGTCTTAGAAACCGTCTGGATCGCCGGATGTTCGAAATCAACAATCTCAGAAGCGGTTAGAAAAGCTCTCACATCCTGAGTTTCAGGCAAAAAAATAGCGGGAGCAGCGGCAACCATAATATTCTCCTAAAGGTCTAACCCCATCGTATTGCCATCAGCGAATCCCAAATTTTGATAGACCGAACGTCCTTTGGGAGCCGCATTCAACAAAACTCGCGTGCAGCCAAGCGACTTCAAGTAATCCACGCTCATCTGAGTGAGCCGAGTGGCAATGCCCCGTTTTCGATCGGCAGGTTCGACATAGACGCCCCAGATGTAGCCATACTTTCGATACTGTTCCGATAGAATTGCGGGATAGAGCCCGGCGTAGAGCTGACAGCTGGCTGAGCCGACGACTGCGCCTTCGACCTCTGCGACAAACGCCTGATAGCCCAAGCCTTGACGAGCCTGCTGCATAAACGCTTGTGTAATCTTCTGCCAGTCCGGCTGAATATCTTTTTCAGCAACGCCAATGTCTCGCCACATGCGATAGAAATGTTCCGCAACGAGAACACCTTCTTGTGCATAGGCAGCTCTAAATTGAATGGATATTTGGGTCACCATTGGAATTGATAAAGCTTGGACAGAAGAACCTCTATTCGCTTAGCATAGGCTTAACAATGGACTCCTGCAAGAGCCAATTTTAATTAACTCTGCCAGTCCACTTTGCCCCCACTGGCCGATGGAATTTGCGATCGCGCTCACCCCCCACAGCTCAACTTCCCTCCACCGACAGCTCTACGATGCCCTGCGGCAGGCCATTCTGACGGGACGTCTGGCCCCCCAACAGCGGCTGCCGTCTACCCGCGCCCTAGCAAAAGCGTTGAGCATTGCCCGCTCCACCGTGACTCAGAGCTACGAGCAGCTGCTGAGCGAGGGCTATCTGCAAACGGTAGTCGGTTCAGGCACCTACGTGTGTGACCAGCTGCCGGATGATTTACTGCGATCGCAGTCCGTCCCGACAGCTTCCAAGCCCGCCCCTACTTCCATTCAACTATCTTCCTACGGCGCAAGCCTGGCCGATCTGGCCCATCCGGCTACAGCCGAGCCAGCAGCTGAAATTAGCTTTCGCTATGGCCGTCCGGCCCTCGACCAGTTTCCCCTGGAGCAGTGGCGCAAGCTGCTATCTCTCCATTGCCGCCATCATGACTGGTTGGACTATGCCGCCGACCCGATGGGGTATGGACCGCTGAGAAGCGCGATCGCGCATTACCTCTCCCAAGCTCGCGCTGTTCACTGCAATCCCGAGCAAATCCTGATTACCAACGGGACGCAGCAGGCCATTTATCTGACAGCTCGGCTGCTGCTGGAACCAGGGGAGCGGGTCGCCTTTGAAGATCCGGGCTATCTCAGCGCCCGCCGCATTTTTGAATCTCAGGGAGCTCGGCTGCTACCCATTACAGTCGATGGGGCAGGTTTTCAAGTGAGTCATCTGGAAGAAGTTTCAGAAGCGGTCCGGCTGGTCTACGTCACGCCCTCCCACCAGTTTCCGACCGGAGCCGTGCTGTCTTTGGCCCGTCGGCTAGCTCTCCTGGCTTGGGCAGAGCGGACGGGCAGCCTGATTGTAGAAGACGACTATGACAGCGAATATCGCTATGAGGGACGGCCTATTCCGGCATTACAAGGCTTAGGACTGGGCCAGTCGGTGCTGTATATGGGCACCTTCTCAAAGGTGTTGTTTCCAGCGCTGCGGATTGGCTATATCGTGCTGCCGCTTGCTCTGGTAGAGGTTTTCAGCCGAGCCAAATGGCTAGCCGATCGGCAGACGCCGGCGCTAGAGCAGGCAGTGCTGGCAGATTTCATCGCCGAGGGACATCTGGAGCGGCATATTCGGCGAATGCGATCGCGCTATGATCAGCGACGTCAGACCTTGGTTGCGGCGCTAAAGGAAGTTTTTTGCGATCGCGTCACTATCCTGGGTGAAAACGCCGGCCTGCATCTGATGGTGCGCTTCCAAACCGAGCTACAGGATGCAGAGCTGATTGCCCGCGCCGCCCAGGCTGGTGTGGGCCTGATCTCAGCGCAGTCTCACTATCTGGCTGGAGGCGAAGGGCACGAATTTATCTTCAGCTACAGCGAACTCAGTGAGGAAAAAATCCAAACAGGCATCGAGCGAATTGCTTACTTTCTAAAACCTGCTAGATTGTAAGCCATACCTTCTATAAATTCAGTGTCTTCTTCAACCAATCAATCACTGATGGGTGATTGGGTATCCATCTAAGCAAATTTTTAGCCTTATCTGAACGAACGCGGCTGTTGGAACCAAAAGCGAAATGTGCTGCCTCTTGCCCCCATTCTTGAACCGCTTCCTCAATCGTCCAGGTTTGTGGTGTGCCATTAAAATTAAGTTCACGATGGATTGTCTCAGATAACGCTTTGAGGCTGGCTTCACCGTTTTCTAGAAAAAAGAATGATTCTGCAGGCGCTTTCTCAAGTGCAAGCAGGTAAGCATTTACGAGATCATCAATATGAACGGTTGACCAGATGTTTTCTCCTTTGCCAATGTACCTCGCTTGTTGATATTTCTTGGCAACTGCAATCATCCAAGGAACCTGAATACTTTCTCTATGCAATCCCGCTCCATATCCGTAGATAAGGCAGGGACACATAACCACAGAGTGAACACCCCGATTAACCCCTTCGATTACGTGGGTATCAACTGCCACCCGCCCAATTTTTTCAAATCGAATTGGGCGTGGAATATCTTCCTGAAAAGTACGAGAACTATATTCACCCGCCGCTCGATCGCCAACGATACTCGATCCACTGGTGTGAATCAGTTTTTTTTCTGAACCTTCAAGTGCCTGAAGCAATATCTCAGCGGCAAAGGGATCATCAGCATCTGCGGCATTTACAACGGCATCTGCTGATTTAGCGGCTTCAAAGAGTAGCTTCTCATCGCTCAGAGTCCCAATAACAGGCTCAATTCCCCGTTGCTTCAGTAACTTAGCCTTTTCTGCTGAACGACATAGGCCTGATACTGTATGTTCAGAAGCCACCAATGCAGCAGCAATTGAACCACCGATATAACCGGATGTCCCTGTTAGAAAAATTTTCATTTGCTGATCCATGCCTCAAATTACATTCCGATTATGCAAAATTAGTTAGAATTATGTAAGAACGGATATTTTTGTGCGTTAGTAACAAATATGTCACTAACCGCTATTTCAGAAAGGAGTCAATGATGAGGCCGATGAGACACGTATCTTACGATGGAACGAAAGGCTGCTACGTTGAAGCAGCCTTAGATGCAATTTCAGATAAATGGAAAGGCGTGATTCTTTATCACTTGCTTGATGGGCCTAAGAGATTTAACCAGCTTAAGCGTACGTTCCCTGAACTGTCGCAGCGAATTCTGACAAGACAGTTAAGGGAGTTAGAAGGCGATGGAGTAATCAATCGAAAAGTTTATCCCGAGATACCGCCAAAAGTCGAGTATTCATTGACAGATTTAGGCGAATTACTGAAGCCAACATTGGAATCGCTTGAAGACTGGGGACTAAAATGTGTTGAAGTAACAAAACGTTCAAAAATTGTTTCCGAGAAAGCAGTCGAACAGTAAGTTTTTTCGATAATTTCAAATAATTTAAAAATCAAAACTAAGCAACGCCTAGTTGGAAACAATTAAACCCATTTACTTCACGAAAACAAGCCCCAACCCGATCAGGCTCATCAGCCCAATTAGGCCCAGCGATCGACGGAAGTAGTTGACTCCCTCAAACAGCTCCTGCCAGGCCCAGGTGAATAAAGCACCGAATGCAATTAAACCCGCTGCGGTCTGGATGTTGCCACTTGGGAGGACAAACTGTAGGAAGGTCGCCGCGACTCCAACTAAAACCGGCAGGTTAGGCGGTTGGGCAATCACGATATTGCCTTCACTGTCGCGAAAGGTGCGATCAAATAATGTGGCTTCCTTCGCCTCTAGCTCATTTGATTGAGATATCTGCCCTGCCAAAGATACGACTGAAATTCAATGTAAACCTTTATGACGAGGTAGTATCTATATCGGACGTTAGATTGGCCCAGCTCCTAAGGTCTGACGCTAATATTGTGGGAGCGGGCTATTACCTAGACATAGAGCTATGAGTAACGCTGCGATCGCGCTATACGAACCCATCAATACCCTCAAGCCGGTAGATGAAGATATCTGGATTGTCGATGGCCCAATCGTCTCTATGGCCATGTATGGGACAGAGATTCCTTTTCCAACTCGCATGACCATAGTGCGCCTGAGCAGCGGCGAGCTATGGTGCCACTCACCAACAGAACTGACCCCAGAATTGAAAGCTCAAATTAATTCGCTTGGCCCGCTCCGTTACCTGATTTCGCCCAACAAAATTCACTATGCTCATATCGGTACCTGGGCCAGGGCTTATCCAGAAGCGATGGCATGGGCTTCACCAGGTGTGCGCGATCGCTCAGCACAGCAAAAGATCGCTGTGAGCTTCGATGCTGATTTAGAAGACAACCCACCGTCTCAGTGGGCCGCAGACCTAGATCAGCTGATCTTTCGCGGCAGCCGTTTCATGGATGAAGTTGTCTTTTTCCATCGTAAAAGTGCCACTCTTATTCTTGCCGACCTGATTGAAAACTTTGAACCCGACAAGGTGAGCAGGTGGTTTCGCTGGCTGCTGAAGCTAGCAGGGAGTGCCGACCCCGATGGCAAAGCCCCGCTAGATTTGCGAATGACGTTCTGGGGACAAAAGCGTCGGTCCCAAAGCTGTTTGAAACAAATGCTTCAGTGGAACCCTGAAAAAGTTATCTTGGCTCACGGTCGCTGGTACGAAAATAATGGAACCGCTGAGCTACGCCGCGCCTTTCGCTGGTTAGAATAGTTCTAAGGTTTTGGAGACTGTATATCATGACGACTTCAATGTCCAATGGGAAGACGACTATTATCCGTACAGAGCGGGGATTAACCATTTCGGGTACACGCATCACGCTTTATGATGTGATGGATTATGTGGTGTCCCAATATCCGGCAAAGTTTATTCAGGCACTTTTTAACCTCACTGATGAACAAATTAGTGCAGCGCTTGCCTACATTGAGACTCATCGCACTGAAGTGGAGGCAGACTATCAGACTGTTCTGAGGCAGGCTAAGGAAAGTCAGCAGTATTGGGAAGAGCGTAATCGAGAGCACTTTGCCCGTATTGCAACGATGCCACCTATGCCAGGACGAGAATTACTTTGGGCAAAACTCCAAGATCAAAAGGCCAAACATGAATTAGAAGCATGATCCTTCTCGTTGATCACAATCTGGAGGGACATGCAGAAATTTTATTGGGTACTATTGCTAACCAAGGTTGGTTGGAGCTGCTACCGATTCGGTTTGTAACCTTCATAGACATGAATTTATCAGTCGATATTAGCGATCGCGCTGTTTGGAAAATTGCCCAGGAAGGCCAGATGGCTCTGCTTACAGCTAATCGAAGTATGAAAGGCAAAGACTCGCTAGAACAGGTTTTGCGTAAGGAAAATCTGACAGGTTCGTTCAGCTTCATCGACGCCTGATTCTCTAGCATCACCATGGCTTCAATTCGATTCAACTCCATCGCCTGAAAGCCAAAGTCAATCACCGCTTTTGCGGCTTCGGTCATGATCCCCTGGTGCCAGTAGGCCCTGGCTAGCTCATAGCCAATTTCAGCCCGGCGAGACTGCTGATGCCACTGGGTGTAGCCGCAGGAGCCAATGATGACATTGTCTTGCTTGCGGGCAATCCCCCAGCGGATCCGCTTTTTTTGCCGAAACAGCTCAGTCCGACGCTGAATCAGCCATTCCACCTGGCTCAGCTGAGTGGCAGAATCCATGTCGGTATACTGCGTCACCTGATCGTCCGCGAAAATCCGAAATATCGCCTCTGCATCGGCTGGTCCCATTTCTCGCAGGATCAAATTTGCCGTTTCCAAGCGGGGAAACGAGCTAAAAGTCTCATCCGGCTTTATGATTTGTCCTTCTTGCTAAGCTGAACTTCAAGGGGTATGCTCAACTGCTCCTAATGCTTTAAGTGTAGAAACTTGAAGCGCCGACAAGCCTCTTGCATTCGTGATGTCCATGCCTTCCATAGGGGCGTTCACTCCTTAAAGTTTTAAGGCATTTACCCGTTTCAATGTCCCAGAAGCGAATGGTGCGATCGTCGCCGCTGCTGGCCAACACGAGTTTACTCTCTGATGAATTCTCTATCTGAAGATAGGTGAAGGTCAGAGTATAGATCCACTGAGCATGGCCCTGCAATACGCCAAGACAGTCGCCTGTTTCGCTATCCCACACTTTAATAGCCTGATCTAGTCCAGCCGTAACCCATCGTCGCCCATCTGGCTATAAGCGATCGCGACTACCGGGCTACTGTGGGCCTGAAACTTTCGCAGCGGCTGTCCATCGGCTACAGTCCAAAGCTGAATTTAGCCGGTATCACAGTTGCTTGCGAGCGTTTGCCCATTGGGATGAAAGGCGATCGCGCCGCCCCAATCAAACGTAGCTGAGAAATGCCATTCGCCATGGGTTTGCAAAGACTGGAGGCAGTCGCCAGTAGCGGCATTCCATAGTTTAATGCTCTGATCAACACCATAGCTCGCTAGGGTTTGACCGTTGGGACTGTAGATCACGGTAATCACCGGACTACCGTGATTTAAGATATTCAAGCATGATCCAGTATCAACGTCCCACAGCCGTACGGTATAGTCCACGCTACAGGTCGCGATCGTTCGGCTATCGGGGCTATAGTCTACTGACCAGACAAAGCTCGTATGCCCCTGAATCGTTCGCAAACATTCACCCGTTGCAGCCTGCCAGATTTTGACGACGCAGTCTACACCACAGGTAACTACAGTTTCACCATCTGGGCTAAAATCCACCGAGCGCACCCACACTCTATGCCCACGCAAAAGCTTGAGGCACCGCTCCGTCTGCACATCCCATAGCTTTGCCGTTTGCTCTTCTCCACTGCTAATCAACGTTCGACCATCGGGGCTAAAAGCAATTGCCCAAATATTACCGCCATATCCTCGCCAGGTCTTCAGACATCTCCCGGTTGGAATATCCCACAGCTTCATCGTTTGGCCTTCGTCACTGCTGACCAAAGTATGATTTGAGCCAAATAAGACAATTCGCACCCCGTACTCATGGCCCTGAAACGTTTTGATTAACTGACCCGTGTGATAGTCCCACAGCTTAATCGTTTGGTCAGCGCTACAGCTTGCGACCATCTGCCCATCAGGGCTGCAATCAACCCACCAGACCCAGCCCTGATGCACCTGCGATCGCACAAGTTTCCCCGTATTTACATTCCACCACTTCACCTGTTTGTCCATAGCACCGCTGGTCAGGCTTTGTCCGTCTGGGCTAAAGCGCAGAAATATTAAGGGCCGAGCCTGATGAGCAGACAAGGTATGGAAACATTGGCGGGTGTGAACGTTCCACAGCTTAATCGTACCGTCATTACAGCTCGCCGCAAGCAGCTGGTCATCGGGACTGAAGCGAACCGTAGTGGTCCAGTCCAGATAATCTACTAATGGAAGATATTCGTCGGTGAGGAGATGCCAGAGCTTAATGGTGCCATCTGTCATAGCAATAGTTTCGCCATTAGGGCTCACGGTGACGGCCCAAACAGTGCCATCGGGGTTATGTAGCTGGCGACGGCACTGTCCCGTTTGCACGTCCCACAGTTTGAGCAGCTGATCGTCTCCGCCGCTCACCACGGTTTTCCCGTCAGGCGTAAAGGTAATAGAGCGAACGGCTTTGTTGCATGAATTGAGAAAGGGACAGGGGTTTCCCATCTCGGTCGTTTTCTAGGCTGCAACGCGGTAGCTATCAGGCATTCCGAGCTGCGTCATCCGGTTGAGCGCCTTACATTCAATCATCAACTCGGTGGTTTGAGCTGCTATCTTTCTGGCACACACCTCACCTGTGAAAACGGTTTTGAGTCGGTACATCCCC
>NZ_JADEXG010000089.1 GCF_015207255.1 Vasconcelosia minhoensis LEGE 07310 | reverse complement strand
GCCCAGCCCCCCCATCATTACAGTGGTCTGCGCCGGATCTGGAGCCACGGCTACCGGCTCTACCAGCGCGGCATCAAAATTTCGACCCAGCGCGGTCTGGAAGAAATCAACCAGCTCTCGCCGCTAGTCCAGACCCTGACGCAGCCCTACCAGCGCACCTGGCTGCTCTATCCGGCCGAAGTTGATCTGGCGCTGTGCCAGCTGCCGGAGCGGAAACCGGCTACTTAAGCCTAGTTAGAAACACCTTCTTAATCCCTGCTTGACCCCGAGTCAGCCAGCGGCTAAGTCAGCCCAGTCAATTGCCTGGAGCTGGGTATAGGCATTGGGAATAGCGCGATCGCCGCGCAGCAGGCCTAGATTGGCACCGGGACAGATGTAGCTCAGCTGGTCAGGTGAAAACTGGGTCAGCAGCCGCTGGGCATTGCGCAGCTGGCGAGGCCAGTGAAAGGTCTTCGACAGCCGCAGCGGCCGGGGCCGAGCTTGGCGATCGGGCAGCAGATGACGACCGCTGAACAGAATTCCGCCGCTGGCTGCATGATGTAGGCAGGCCGAACCAGGTGAATGCCCAGCTGTCCAAAAGGCGCGGCTGAGCGGACTGAAGCTGAACTCGTAGCGAAAGGGGTGAAGCTGGAGCTGGGGCAGCAGATAGGCTTCCTGCTCTTGGACGACTACCTCACAGCCAAAAGTCGATTGAATTGCCGATACATCATCTACACCGCCGCGATGGGTGATGAACAGCCAGCGAATGCCGCCTTGGGCGGCAATAAAATCCTGAGTAGCGGACTGCCAGGCTGGGCAATCTATCAGAATATTCGCTGGTTGAGCGCTGGCGTCTTTTTCTAGAATAAGATAAGCCGTTCCGCCTAGGGTGCCCCGATTGGGTGGAAAGGCAAAAATAGAGGTGAAGACGGGGCGGGGCGATTTGGCCTTAGGGGCATCTGACATGGAGGATAGCAGCTAGGAAGTTAACATCGTTTCAGTTTAAGCCGCTGGACTAACTGGACTTATTAGATAATAGGGTTGGTAATCGCCTTGCCAACCCCTACCCAGCCGACCCCTGTTCAATTTTCTATCTGGGCCTACTATGCCGTTCCTACTGCTAGCCTCAATCCTCGGTATGCTGACCTACGTGGTGATCAGCCGCAGCGTTGCCAACATTACCCGCACTCCCACTTGGCTGCTGTGGTTGGTGATGATGACGCCTGTGTTTGTGTTGACCGCTTGGCTGGTGGTCAACGGCACCGAAGAGAAGCCGCCGTTAGGGCTGCTCTATGGCTTGTTTATTCTCTGCCCGCTGGTCTATGCGATTTTAATTTATGCGGGCCGCAAGACACCGCCAAAATCGGCTGAATTCCCTAAAAATGAGCCCAAGTCAGCGCCAGCCAAGCCCATTTCGCAAGACGAAGAGAGCCTGCTGCAGCGCTGCTTTCCCTGGACGGTTTACTACCTGCAAAAGATTGAATATCGTCCTCAGGCAATGATCTGCCGGGGGCAGCTGCGCACCTCGCCGGGGAAAGCCTATCAGGCCATCCAGCAGAACGTAAAGAACAGCTTTGGCGATCGCTTTCTCGTCCTGTTTCAGGAGGGCCTCAACGGCAGACCGTTTTTTGCCCTAGTGCCCAACCCGCAGGCGCAACCTGCTGAGGGTCGCAGGGGCAAAGCTCGCGATCGCGATAGCCCACTGACTCGTCCCGGTCTGGCGCTGACGCTGGTCATCATTACCCTGGTCACGACGACGATGGCTGGGATTACCTATGTGGGTGAGACGCCAATTGCCGAGGCCTGGTCTAACCGAACGGCGCTGTGGAGCGGACTCGCCTATGGCCTATCACTGATGTTCATTCTGGGCGTCCACGAGACCGGGCATTACCTCGCCGCTCGCCACTACCGGCTGAAAGCGACCTTGCCCTACTTTATCCCCGTGCCGTTTTTTCTAGGCACCTTTGGGGCCTTCATTCAGATGAAAGCGCCGATTCCCAACCGGCGAGCCCTGTTCGACGTGGGCATTGCCGGGCCGCTGTCCGGTCTGGTGGTAACGCTGCCGATTCTGCTCTGGGGCCTCGCTCATTCTACCGTGATTGAGCTGACGGACGAAGCCAGCTTGCTTAACTTCGAAGCCTTAGATCCCAGCGCTTCGGTGATTTTGGCCGTGATCAGTAAGCTGGCGCTGGGGGCCTCGCTCCAGGTGGACAGCGCGATCTCGCTGCATCCCGTCGCCGTTGCAGGCTGTTTAGGACTCGTGGTGACTGCGCTCAATCTGATGCCAGTAGGCCAGCTCGACGGCGGTCATATCGTCCATGCGATGTACGGACAGCGGACAGGGGCCATCGTCGGGCAGATTGCCCGGCTGCTGGTCCTGGTGCTGGCATTTATCCACGAGGAATTTTTACTCTGGGCGATTCTACTGTTCTTCATCCCGGCGGATGAGCCCGCCCTCAACGACGTCAGCGAGCTCGACGGCCGCCGCGACCTGCTAGGCCTGATTGCACTAGCGCTGCTGGTGATGATTGTGCTCCCAGCCCCAAGCGCGCTCACGCAGCTGCTGTTTTAGGGAGACCAGTCTGATGACGCAAGGATTGCCCCAGTGGATTGCCGAAGTCCAGACGCTGCAGCAGCAGCTAGCGGCACTCCGGCAAAGATGCAACCAGGCTGAAGACAGTGCTACTAACTGGTGCCAGCTCTATGAATCAGAGGCACAGCAGCGTCGCCTAGATGCGGCCGCCTACCAACAGCAGCTAGAAACATTACAGGCTAAGATCGGCCAGCTTGAGCAACCCGAAGATGACGGTCCAGCAGCGCCCGAGCAGATCGCCCAAACCGTAGCGCAGATTCAGTCCGTAGATATCCTTCAGGCTCGACTGGTCGATGCGCTGACGCTGTGCGAACGCCTTTCTACCGCACTTAAGGCGGAGCAGGCAAATCATGCCCAAACCCGCGACGGATTGATGACGGCGCTGGGTGACGCCGTTGACCTGCTAACCCAGCGCGCTGCGGCAACAGAGGCGGAGACAGTCGGAAGGCCAGTAAACCAGGCTTCAGACAGAGCAGGCTAATACCCTAAAACCCCATTGCTTCAGCCAGCGCTGCGAGGTCGGGGGCTAGTCCGGTCTTAAAGGCATTTAAGATGCAGTTTGCAATTTAGGTTACAATGCCTTTGCAATTCATCACAGCCGTCCCTACTGGTGATATTGCTAACCTCTACGGATCGTTGCTTACTGATATGCCCAGTTCATTCCACCCACCCGCGATCGCGGCAGCTGCTCCAGCTGCTGAACCCGACAGGGAAACTCAGCCCGCGGCAGACAGTCGGATCTGCTGGATTGAGGTTAAGCAGTATCCCTACGAGCCCGACTTACAGGTTGAGCTCTTACACCTGCAGGCAGAAGCCGACGCGCTTTTGCTTCAGCTTCAGGCCGCGAGTCAGAAACGTCTGATCAAGGCGGCGGCCGAAGTCTGACGAGTTGGCCCAAACCCAATTCTGCTTGAGCAATCGCATTGTTTTGTAAGTCACACTATTCTGTAGAAGGAATGAAATTGGTTAGAGCCCTGTGCGATGAGTCAGCTGCCTTCCACTAACGGCGCTGTAGCGTCTGACAGTAATCCTTCTCGACAGTTAGCGTTTCACGATAGCTACCGCTGTCCGATGTGCTGCCATGGTCAGCTCTCGGGCCTGACGCTGATGGATGCGTTTGCCTGTGATTTTTGTCGGCATATCTTTACGGCGAACCTATCGGCTCAGTCGCTTCAGGTTGCCGATAGCGCCCAGCCCATGGCCTGGCGCTGGAACGGGCAGCGCTGGCGGGCAGCTCAGCGGGCAGATCTTGAAGTGACCGCCCTGATTTGGCTGTTTGGCTTATCTTTAGCCTGCTTTCCGACGGGCATTATTGCTCTGTCTAACTATATTTTTCCGCCTTTAGAGAGCAGCAGCCAAAGCTTTCCGCTAGTCTGGACCGGGCTAACCTTCTTAATCCATGGCAGTCTGGTGTTCTGGCTGCTGGCCGAACACTACCAGTGGCCACCCTATATTACCGCCAAAATTCGGCTCAGGCGACTGTCTGAGAGACTGTCAGACCGACAGTAAACCTACTTGGAGGCGGGCTTAATGCTCTGAAGGCAGTGGATAGAGACTGTAACCCGCCTCTTGCTGGAGCAAGAGAGCAGCAGGGCTTGTCGGCAGTGGCTGCGAAAAGCCTATTACCGTTTGCGGCTGGGTCAAATCATCGTAGAGCAGATTCCCCGACAATGTGAAGATCAGCGTTCGCGGTTGACTGGTCGGCGTCGGGAACGCCTCTGGAAAGTCTCTGCTGTCCAGGCTGAGCAGCATTTCGGGCTGACCATCACCGGTCATATCCAGCGGATAGGTCTGAATCTGGGCCGCCGGCGCGATCGCGCTTTCTCCCAGCAGCTCAACCAGCCGCCCGTAGAGCACCGTCCGCCACGGTTCATTAGCGGCTAGAAGCTGGCTGAGGGGCGCCCCCGGCAGTGTTTCTATCCGCTGCAGCGAGCCCGGCGTGATGGCGATTGGCGGTTGGGCCGAGTTGGCCGTCTCTGCTAAGGCCGGACCGGTCGCCAGCAGCCGCAGCTCCCCCACCAGGCGACGATAGCCGCTAACGGTTAGGTTCAGCGGTTGGGTCGGGTGGTCGGGCGTGATCAGCCAGAGCTGGGGCTGGTCGGCCAGGCCTAGGGTGGCCCAAAGCGATTTGGCCTCGGTCGGCAGCGCAGCGGTGGCGGGGGACTGCCACTGACTGGCGTATAGCCCGGTCACGGCGACGTCGTACCAGGTCTGACCGGCTTTTAGCACGGCGGGCTGACCCGCAGGCGTTAGCCAGGTATCCGTAGCCTGGGCCGGTCGGGCGCTGCCCATCAGGTGGCTAAAGCGCGGCGCGGCCGATAAAATCGGCAGCCCGGCGGCGCGGGTGAGAATTTTTTGGAAGCGATCGCGAATGGCAGGATCGGCGGTGCGCTGGGCGAGCCAGGCTTTGCCCTGATCATCGTCGGCCTGGGCCACGATCATCAGGGCAGCCCAAATCTGCGCTTCGGCCACGTTGGGATAGGCCTGGTCAAAGGCCCGAAAACGCGGCTGGAGGCGGTTGGCATCGGCCTTGAGCAGGTCGCGTAGTGAGTCGTAGGTCCCCGGATTGGCTTCGAGTAGATTCAGCGCCTCTGTCCAGCGACCGTCGAGCAGGTTAGCCAGTACCTGCTGGTCTAACCGTGACCAGGTGCGCTGCGACTGGTCGCGGGCAACTTCGGCATGGGCCGCAATCAGCCCTATCTGGGCTTCGGCGGCGGGTTTCCAGTCTGAACCCAGTCTTTCCTTAGCCGTTCGCATAATTTGCAAAGCCGGTGACCAAAGGCCGCTGCGGGCCAGTAACAGCCCCTTATCGTAGAGCGACCCGGGAGGCTGATCGATAACTCGCTCGGACAGGGAAACCCGCTCGATTATAGGCGGCTGACCGGGGTTGAGCCGATAGGCTTGCAGCTGAGGCTCCAACCCAACGGTTTGCTCGACCAGCAGCTCAGGTGGCCCATTGCCGTCTAGCGCTTGATAAATGGGAACCTTACCGGCGGGGCTAGTCCAGGTCAGCAACTGGTTAAACTGGGCCGAGCGCGGACTGTAATGCAGCAGCTGGCCATAGGCGATTTCCAGCTTGCCGCGGGTCTGGCTGCCGCTCAGCAAAATCCAGTCAGCATCGCCGAGCGGGTTGGGAAACAGGCTGAGGCGACTGAACGGCGCTTTTTGATTGGACGCGGCGACGGATAGGGCCGTATTAGCCAGTGGGGCAGCGACGACCGAGAGCTGGGGCGGCTGCACGGGTACCGGGTCAATCGTTAACTGAAACTGGCGAACCTGATCCGCTGAGGTTCGGCCCTGGGGGCGATATATCCGCAGCTCGACTAGCGTTGGGTCGCCACCGCTGTCGCTGGACGCTTGCAGAACCGGGAAAATCAAGTCTGCGGTAGATTCCACCGCATCGGACTGGGACTGCCAAACGACTGGCTCACCCAGCATCAGCCCGGACTGACTCAGTTCGGCCGCCATTTCTGCCAGAGTCTGAATCGGCCGATAGTCGCTGGTAAACCAGGATGGAAACGTTTGAACCAGCCAGTTCGGCCGATAGGGATCGACAATCCAGCTTACTCCCGACCAGATCAGCATTCCCGCTAGCGTAGTCGTACCGCCGATCAGAACCAGCATCACGAGACGAATCCAAAGCGGCCGAGGGCGCGATCTCACCAGCAGCCGTCCGCACATCGGTCGCCGTCGGGCTAGCCAATACTGTCGCTGAATATCTCTGATCGTTCGCATCTCGGCTTCCCTCAGATAGACAGCACTTGGTCGTACCGCTGCCCGGCAATCTCCCAGGTGTATTCGGTTTCAATCATCTGACGGGCGTTGTGGGAGAGGGTCTGGCGCAGGTCGGCTGCTTCGAATAGGCGACTAATGGCCGTGAGATAATCTTCGACTCGATTGGCCCGCAGGGCTCGGAGGGGAACATCGGCCGTATCGACCGTGAGCCCTTCTAAACCGCGATCGCTCGCCACAATCGGAATGCCGCAGGCCATTGACTCTAGCGTTTTGGTTTTGATTCCCAAACCGGCCCGCAGCGGCACGACCCCGACCGTCGCCTGATGGATATATTCGACAATGGACGGCACCCGGCCGGTCACCGTCACCCCTGGCAGCTGGTCCAAAGCCTGAACCGCCGCAATCGGTCGAGACCCAACCAGCGTCAGCGCCGCCTGCGGATAGCGCGCCAGCACCCGAGGAAATACCTCAGTCGCAAAGAAGCAGGCCGCATCGACATTATGGGTAGAATCCATCGTGCCGACAAAGACCAGCCTATAGCCGCCAGGGTCTGCGGGCCGATAGGTAAAGGTCTCCAGGTCTACCCCATTGGGCACGATGGTAATCTTGGCATTGGGCATCAGCGCCAGCAGCTGCTGGCGGTCGTCGGGCGTCGTCGCAATCAAATGGGAAAATTTGCGGCAGTAGCGCTTTTCGTAGCGGGCCAGCAGCGGTAGGTAAAAGCGATCGCGCATCGCATTGCGAGAGGCCCCTGCCTCAAGATGGTTAAGAATCCAGCCGTAGACGGAGCTGTGGATATCGACGACGGTTTGGACCTGCTCCCGAAAGTCAGGCTGGATATACATCTCGTTGACGCTATGCTCGCAGATTACCGCGTCGCATTTACCATCGCGGACAAACTGATTCACCCAGGCATAGACCTTAGGAGAAAAGCGATAGGCGATATTTGGCGGGGTCGCTGTGATCAGGAACTGGGCGAAGCGGGTCACTTTTTTGATTCCGCTATTGCCGCGCTGCACAAAGGCTGACTTTTCGAGGGGAGGGAAAACTTGTAAACGGGCGACTAGGTCTTTCAGAACCTGCTCGTCTGCCTGGCTAGAGTCGGTGGTGCGGTGGGTCACCAGCGTTACCTGATGGTGCTGACAGAGGTATTTAAGTAAATTAAACGTGCGGCCCTCGGCCGGTCCGCTGGTTGGCGGATAGGGAAACGCATTGAGTGAGAGAATCAGCAGGCGCATTATTCTACGGGCTCCTGCTGAACAATGAGGCGGGCCGCTTCAGAAAGCTGAGCGGCCTGCTGCCCCTGTGTTCTTGCCCGGGCACAGTAGAGCCCAATCGGCGTACGAAGCAGGTCGATCGGCCGCGCTTTGCCCCGAAGCAGCTGCCAGCTGGTCAGCGGAATTTCTTTCAGCAGCCAGCGCGCCAGCTGTTTCTTAAGTTCTGGCTGGCGCAGCGGTCGGGCCAGCTCGGTGCCATGCAGCTCATGTAAATAGCGGTTAGAGCGCCCATAGCGATACCACTGGCTATAGAGCGCCTTCAGGGTAGCGCGATGGCGATGGCGAATCACTGCGTCTTCGGCGAAGTACAGCTGCCAGCCACCTTCGCGCTGCAGCCGCCAGCACAGATCGGCATCACCACCCGTTGTCAGGTGGGGCCGAAACAGGCCGATTTCGGCCAGGGCCGCTGCGCGGATAGCGATATTGGCGGTTTGGCCGTAGGGACAGAAGGGATGCGCTAGCGTGTCTTTCTGCGACATCAGCTGCTGCCGCTCGGCATATTTTTCTAACCAGCTCTGGCCGGGTAGCGCGGCGACTTCTCCCACGGTCAGCCCAACCTCGGGGGCTTTAAATCCCTGCACCAGGTTGACCAGCCAGTCGGGCTGCGGGTAGCAGTCAGCATCAGTAAAGGCTAGAATTTCGCCGGTGGCCTGACGAATGCCGGTATTACGGGCCGCATAGGCGCTCTGGATGTCAGTTTCGTTGAGGTAGCGAAAGGTCAGGCCCTGAGCGCTGGCCCGCGCCACCGCGTCGGCAATCAGCTGGGGGGTGCGATCGCGGCTGCCGTTATCGACCAGTAAATATTCCACCCGCTCAGCCGGGTAGATCTGCTGGAGCAAACAGTCTGCTAGTCCCGGCAGATCGAGTTCGCCGTTGTAAATCGGGATGATCACCGAGACCGTCGGCAAAAACAAAGTCATCTCAGTGGAAGGTGAAGGGTATTCCGCAAGCATCAGCGGTTTTCACAGGGCGAGCTGAGCTCGCGGCGAAGGAGATAAAAGATTGAAATTGAAATAGTTTAGCCCCAACGGTCTACATCTGAATCTAAATCCTGATTTCTATTCATTTCCAATTGATGGGACACCGATCGACGATTAGAAAACAGCGTAAACGCTCTGACTCTATCATCTCAATTTCCTCCAGGACCGGATTTTTTGAGGCCCTGTCTTTACCAAATCCTTACTGATTCGCCAGGCTACAGGCTTAGGAATCCCAATTCCCAGCCAGCCAAACCATGTGCCGTCCGTATTCAGGGCTATTGGGTCAGGGGCTATTTGACTTTGAGCCAGCCAAACAGCTGGCCGACGGTCAGCTGGAGGCCAGCGACAAAGGCTGGAGCGGGAAGCCTGGCTTCAGCAGATTCCAGCGATGTGAGGCGCTTGTCAGGGTCATAGATTTGAACCAGCTGTTCGCCAGGGTCGATCAGCCAGCCCAGCTGGCAGCCATGCTCGATGCAGTGCAAAATATTGCTAGCAACGCGAGTGACAGACTGTCCCGGGCTAAGAATTTCTATAGTCCAGTCGGGATGAGCGGCGAAGACGTTAGCAATGGTGCCATCGTCTTCAATGGGGAGACGATTCCACTGAAAAACGGACAGGTCTGGAACGATGGAGCGACCGCCAAAGGTGCAGCGGAGTTCAGGAAACGCCCAAGCGATGTGCTCTGGCTTAGTCATAACGTTGATAGCAGTTATGAGTTCTCCTTGAATAGCGCTGTGCTGACCCTGGGGCATGGGTTTTTGAATGATCTGTCCGTGGAGATATTCGCTGGCGGGTTTGGTTTCCGGTAGTTGCAGAAACTCGTCTAAGGTGATAGATTTTGGCGGAGTTTGAACCATTTGCCGCTAGTTTAATGACGCTTGCAGCTAATCTTACCGACATTTGAACGGACCGAACGGTAGAAAGCCATTATCGCGATCGTGCTCAAGATAAGTGATCCGTTAGTCAGGTTGAAAGCGGCTGCCAAACTAGATCTGCGTAGACAGCTAAGCGCACCTTACGAAAATGCGACGAAGACTAAACCGTTATTTTCCTTGGCTGCTGCTCAGTTTGGTCCTGGGACATTTGGCCCGGCAGCGGCTGAATGCGTCGGAAGCGCCTGAGTCAATGCCGTCCATAGTCGAAGCACCGGCGCTTCGCCCAGCTCTCACCTATCAGACCTATCCGCTAACGTCAGTCACCGTACATGTTTTAGAAATTCCCCCGGACCATAAGGTACAAGTTGCAATTGCAGATTCTCTCCTGCGGGTTGACGAATTTGCCGAGCAGGAAGACGCGATCGCGGTGCTCAACGCCGGTTTCTTTGATTCGCAAAACGGTCGAACCACTTCTCACGTGCTAATCGATGGCATCCCTGTAGCTGACCCAGCTGAGAATGAGCGACTAGTTGGCAATCCTGACCTCGCCCCCTATCTCGACACCATCCTCAATCGCTCGGAGCTGCGACGCTATAACTGTGCAGGCGAAATCCAGTACGACATCGTGCTTCATAATGTCGCTATGCCGCAAAACTGTAGCTTAGAGTTTGCGGTTGGCGCTGGTCCCCAGCTACTACCCGAAAACGCGGCCAACGCAGAAGCCTTTACCGACTATGACGGTGACCAGCTGATCCGCGACGCGATCGGCAGTCAGCAGCCCAATGCCCGCAGCGCCGTCGGCATTCGTCCTGACGGCAGCTTAGTTTGGGCAATGGTCGCCCAGCGAGCAGACGCCGCCGGGATGACGCTGACAGAGCTAGCGGATTTTCTAGGAAACCTGGGCATCGAAAAAGCCCTGAACCTAGACGGCGGCAGCTCTTCTTCGCTCTATTACGAAGGAGAAACCTGGTTTGGCCGCCTAGACGCAGAAGACCGCCCAGTGGAGCGGCCCGTTAAATCTGTTTTAATGATTTCTAGCCCATAGCGACGCAACCCATCGGGCTCATCTTTGAGGCATAGGTTCCTGAGCCAGAAACTGTTCCAGCTCTGTCAGTGCGTCGGCGTCCATCTTGGTTTGCATTGGGCAAAACTTAGGACCGCACATAGAACAGAATTCAGCTGTTTTGTAAATGTCTGCTGGCAGCGTTTCATCATGATATTCCCTGGCCCTTTCTGGGTCTAAAGCGAGCTCAAACTGACGATTCCAGTCGAAGTTGTAGCGTGCCTTGGAAAGTTCGTCATCGCGATCGCGCGCGCCTGGGCGATGTCGAGCAATATCGGCAGCGTGGGCAGCAATTTTGTAGGCAATTAGCCCACTGCGGACGTCTTCGGCATTGGGAAGCCCTAAATGCTCCTTCGGCGTGACGTAGCAGAGCATGGCCGCGCCGTGCCAACCCGCGATCGCGGCCCCAATTGCAGAAGTAATGTGGTCGTATCCGGGGGCAATATCAGTCACCAGCGGCCCTAGCAGATAGAAAGGGGCCTGGTCGCAGACGTCCATCTGTTTCTGCACGTTAAACTCAATCTGGTCCATCGGCACATGTCCCGGGCCTTCGACCATTACCTGAACGTCGCTTTCCCAAGCGCGGCGGGTTAAATCTCCCAGCGTCTTGAGCTCAGCCAGCTGAGCCCGATCGGACGCATCGTGGGTGCAGCCGGGGCGCAGCGAGTCTCCTAGGCTAAACGAGACATCATAGCGCTTAAAAATCTCAACAATGTCGTCGAAATGGGTGAAGAGGGGGTTTTGCCGGTGGTGATGCAGCATCCAGCGGGCGATAATGCCGCCGCCCCGGGAGACAATCCCAGTGATGCGATCGCGCACCAGCGGCAGATGTTCGATTAGGATTCCCGCATGAATGGTCATGTAGTCTACGCCCTGCTGGGCGTGCTTTTCGATCACCTGAAGGAAGTCATCTGGAGTCAGATTTTCAACCTGGCCATGGACGCTCTCAAGGGCCTGATAGATCGGCACTGTCCCAATCGGTACGGTAGAGGTGCGGATAATGGCGCTGCGAATTTCATCCAGGTCGCCGCCGCCCGTAGACAGATCCATCACAGTATCGGCCCCATACTTCATCGCCAGGCGCAGCTTGTCCAACTCTGCTTCGATCTCCGAAGCGTTGGGTGATGCTCCAATGTTGGCGTTCACCTTGCACTTAGCGGCAATCCCAATAGCCATTGGCTCTAAATTGGGGTGGTTGACGTTAGCGGGGATAATCATTCGACCCCGCGCCACCTCGTCTTGGATGAGCTCTGCTGGGAGATGCTCGCGTTTTGCAACAAACTGCATCTCTTCGGTGATAAGACCCTGGCGAGCAAAGTGCATTTGGGACACATTGCTCTGTCCATGACGCTTGGCAACCCATTCTGTTCGCATATTGAGTTCCTGAGTAACAGCTTCCCTCCGCCGGTATTAGCCGGTGTTCAGGTTCTAAGGGTATGATCTCAGCCCGACCTCGTCAGAAGCGGGCACCCCTAGCTATGGAAGACACTCTATCACCGAATCAGAAGCATCGCAATTCACCTGGGTTAGTTTACGGCTTAATGCTTTAGCACCAGCCGATAGCGGGGCTTGCCGCTGCGCAGCTTCTCCATCGCTTCGTTAACCTGGGCAAAGGGATACATTTCCGTAATCGGTGCGACTCTATGACGAGAGACGAACTCTAGCATTTTGCCAATCGTCGCAGGACTGCCTAGAGGGCTGCCCGAGATCGATTTTTGACCTTCAATCAGTGGAAAAACATGGGTTGCGACCGGGCTAGGCACAACGCCGACAAAATGCAGACGGCCTTTCGGTCGCAGGGCGGCAATGTAGGTTGCCCAGTCAAGGTCGGCGCTGGCTGAGCAGAGAATCACATCGAACTGACCCTCAACCGCTTTGATCGCGTCTGGAGCGCTCGAATCAACGAACTTGTCGGCTCCCAGCTCCCTGGCTTCTGCTTCTTTGTCGGGACTAGAGGAAAACGCCGTCACCTCGCAGCCCCAGGCATTCAAGAACTGTAGGGCCATATGTCCGAGTCCGCCGATGCCAATCACGCCAACGTGGTCAGTCGGCTTCACATCGAGCTGCACCATTGGGTTATAGACCGTAATACCGCCGCAAAATAGCGACCCTGCCTTGGCTGCGTCTACCGACTCAGGTAGAGGAATCACCCAGCCCTGATGAGCTCTCACCTTATCGGCAAAGCCGCCGTGGCGACCGAATTTGCAGTATCAAGGACGGGGCAGAAGCCGTAATAGCAGGAGTTTGCCTCAAATCTCGCATGTAGCTCCCCTTGGAACCAGCGGCCAGTAGCTGTTCGTAGATTTCTTTGGGCACTTCCAGGTATTGATGGGTCTTTCCTGAGTTAAAAATCACCAGCAGGGTCTGACTGTCTGCCTCATAGCCAAATGCCTGAATCATACTGGAATCAACGGTATGCAGTTCCATTACACGGTCATCTCATAGCTGATTGTCTACCTTAAACGATGCCGAGCAACCGCGATCGCGAATCGCAATAGTTTGAATAGGGCTGAGGTTGAGCTGAGCTAGATAGAATAGATTGATATACAAACGAGATGAGTATGGTCAGTACGGCAGTAACTCAGGCGATCACGACGCTGAATGAAGCAGAAAGCCGATTTCGGCTGGTCAGGACCGGCGTCCAAATTTCTTTGATGAGTGGTACGCCGAACTTCCGGCGCTATCGGATGCTGAGCAATCTGAGCTAGATCGGGTCAGAGATCGGTTTCGCTATCACCGGGCAGACGGCGCAATAGCAGAGGGTGCGATCAACTTGATGGTGCTATCTCCTCTACTGGAGCTGGCAGGGCTGTACGATCCGCCTTTTCGGCTGCGGGGGGAGGTACCGGTTGAACTCAGTGTGGCCGTTCCCGCTTCTGAAACTGAGGATCGGCTACTGCGGGGCAGACTCGATTTTTTAATGGTCCAGCAGCGGCTATGGCTAGTGGTATTTGAGTCAAAGGGGACTGCTTTGAACCTGGATACCGCTCTGCCTCAGACGCTGAGCTACATGATGGCAAACCCAAACCCTGGAGTTCCTGTTTATGGAATGGTTTCCAATGGAGGCGAGTTTATGTTTCTCAAATTAGCCTCCCAGGAAACACCCGAGTACGATGTGTCCAGAGTGTTTTCTTATCTCCCTATTCAAAATGAGCTATACGATGTTTTAAAGGTGCTGAAACGGTTTAGCCGTCTTCTACAATCATCTGGGAACGGCACCTGACAACCCTCATTGGGGTCTATATTGCCGTCCATTAGGATAGGCAGGAGGACGTCGAGGACTTCTTCTCAGGATAAGTCCTCGACGATTGAGATCACATACTCTCCTTGGTTGACGGCCTCATTGGTCGAAACGTCGTAGATCAGGCCCGACTTCTCCGCCCTAACGTTCAGCACCTGCGGCGTTTCCCCTTTGCTGAAGCTCAGCAGCTGGTAGAGCAGGTCGCCTGATTGAACGCGATCGCCCGGCTCTACCCGTTCAATCACGACACCGCCACCCGTGGCGTAGTACTTCTGGTTTTGGGATTGCTTCACAAGCGGCATAATCGGAACTGCCCCTGAGACCGGCAGCTGCAATACGCCTTTGCGAGTCAGGTAGTTCTTAATTCCGGCCAGCCCTCTGCGAATGGCGTGGGGATCGACCCGCATCCCTGTGCCCAGCTCAAAGGTAAAGGCTTCAATATCAAGCCGGAGGGGCCGTCCCAGCTCAGCCAAAGCACGCTCCAGAGCCAGCCAGGGTTTAATAAAGGCTTCGTCAAAGGCATCGCCGTCATATTTATTCAGCAGCAGGCCAAAGTCGAGGTCAAACAGCTGGGTGCTTTCCTCCCGGTTTTGAAAATAGTAGACGTAGATCAGTCCGCGATTAGTCGAGCTGTGCAGGTCCAGTAGGTAGTCGGCATCGAGGGCCAGCGCCTGCAGCTGCGACCGATAGAGTTCATGCACCGGCAGACCCTTGGCATGGCTCAGCTCGTCCCGCTCAGCTTGAAAGGCGCTCAGAATTCGCTGGCGAAAGGCTTTAATAATATCGTGCTCCGGCGCATTAAGGTGGGCTTTGGCAAAGACTCGAATATTGGCGTGGGTCTTTTCGTAGTCCCAGAAAATGCGGTTCCAGTCCAGCCCGTCATAGGGGTTGAAGCGACCAGAGGCGAAATGGTGCGATCGCGTATTCACCCCCAGCGGGTTGCACATCGGCACCAGCCAAATTTCCCCAGCCAGCTGCTGCTCTTCCAGCGTCGTCAGCCACTCAATCAGCTGATGGATGACGTGGTTGCCTGCGACCTCCGCCCCGTGCAGGTTCGCCTGCAGGTAGACCTTTTTGCCCGGCCCAGCCCCGACAAACCGATAGACCTGCAGCGACAGCAGGTCGCCCGAGGCCATCTGCATTAGCGGTACCGTAGAAATTATCGGCTGCACGGCGGCTCTTCCCAGGCTTGGGTTTAATCAATGCGGCTAAGTTCGCACCCTCCATGCTAAGGCTTGGCCGAAACCCTGGCTACTTTTTACAGTAGAGAGGCAACGCGGAGTTTTTTAGAATGGCTATAGGGATGGAAAGTGCGATCGCGCGGGATAAAAAAGTTGTCGTCGTGGGGGCGGGCTGGGC
>NZ_JADEXG010000088.1 GCF_015207255.1 Vasconcelosia minhoensis LEGE 07310 | reverse complement strand
CCAGGGTAAGCGCAAGAAAATCGTATCCAAAGTATGCATTGGCTTTTGGGCGCTGCAGACGTGGCTAGAAGCCCCAGTTTTTCGTACTCGCCTTTCTCAATAGCTTTACCCTGTTGACATAGGCGCGGCCATTTTTCTCAATAAGGCAGTCTTTATTGATTCTTGCGCTTACCCTGCCTCGCTGCCTGGGCTTGGGAACCTTGCTGCTTGGGCTTGGGAACCAAGCCCCTACAGATCACCCCTAACGCCTACGACGACGCTACGCGAACACCCCTACCCTTCGGGAAGCCGCTACCGCGTCTACACCCCATTACCCCATCACCCACTACCCTCCACTCTTTACTCTCTACTCATCACTCTTCACCCACTACCCCTCCCCCTCCCGCGTCAGCGCAAAAAACACATCGTCCAAACTCGGCCGCCGCAGTGAAATATCCGCCACGGCAATCCCCGCCGCCGCCAGCCGCTGAATCACGTCAGCTAGGGTCGCCACACCCTGGGGAGCCGCGATCGCGTACGGTCCATCCCCACTCAGCTCGCCCACATCTACCAGAACCTGCTTTACCTTTGCTGCATCCTGGAGATTGACCAGCCGGATTTCACAAAAGGCGCCGCCCACCCGATCCTTTAAGTCATCGGCGGTGCCCTCAGCGATCACCTGGCCCTGATCGATCACCACTATCCGGTCGGCCAGAGCGTCGGCCTCTTCCAAATACTGCGTCGTCA
Organism: Vasconcelosia minhoensis LEGE 07310; assembly: GCF_015207255.1. Lineage (GTDB taxonomy): Bacteria > Cyanobacteriota > Cyanobacteriia > Phormidesmidales > Phormidesmidaceae > Vasconcelosia > Vasconcelosia minhoensis. The sequence continues at coordinate 14,464 of NZ_JADEXG010000088.1, read as the reverse complement.
GCAAAATGGTAATGCCGCGCTGCTTCAAATCGCGTACCACCGCCCAGAGCTGCTGGCGGCTGCGCGGGTCGAGCCCGGTCGTCGGCTCATCTAGAAACAGCACTAGCGGCTCAGCAACGATGCTGGCGGCCAGGTCCAGCCGCCGTCGCATCCCGCCGGAAAAGGTCTTGACCGGTCGGTCGGCTGCCGCCGCTAGGTCGAACTGGTCTAGCAAGCTTGCGGCCCGACGCTGCGCTTCGCGGCGAGAGAGCCGCAGCAGACGGCCAAATAAAATCAGATTTTCGCGCCCGGTGAGTTCCTCATCGACCGCCGCGAACTGGCCCGTCAGGCCGATCAGGGCACGCACTGCGGCAGGCTGTTTGACCACATCGTAGCCGGCAATGGTGGCATAGCCGCCGTCCGGCTGGAGTAGCGTGGTCAGACAGTTGATCACTGTCGTTTTGCCCGCGCCGTTTGGACCCAGTACGCCCAGCAGGGTGCCGGTGGGAACTGACAGATCGATGCCTTTTAACACCTGGTGGGACCCGAACCGCTTGGTGAGCTGCCTGACATCCACCATGGGGGCGTCTACGATGGAAGTCAAAATGACTGTCTCCTAAGGTTTGAATAGGCCACTAAACCGCTGCGCTCCACCGGCTGCTTGGCCGGCCAATATTGTAGTAAATTATACGGAAATGCTTTTTGGAATTATGTTACGGAGCTTCAGCCTTACCGCCGATTTCTCTGCACATCAAGTTTAGCTAGTCTTGAGGCTGGAGCATCTAGGGAACAGCATGTCACTACCGTCTCAGACCTGGTACCGCCGTCAGCGCGCTAAGCTGGCCTACCGGCAAAGCCTTACTCTTGTGCGGCAGGCCGCCCCCGCCGCCGCGATCGCGGCCTTTGAACGCGCGATCGCGGACCATCCAGAACCGTCAGAAGTCCTCGTTGACTGCGGCCTGTGCCGTCGGCAGCTGGGTGACTCAGCCGGGGCGCTGGCCGACTTTGAACACGCGATCGCGGCTGACCATACCCACGCCAGAGCCTACGCCAATCGCGGCCTGCTGCGCTACGAGAACGGCGATCAGGATGGGGCGCTGACAGACTGGGCAGAGGCCCTACGGTATCGCCCGGGCTATGCCGATGTCCGCTACAGCCGGGCGCTAGTTTACCTCTCGCGTCAGGATTATGCAGCGGCGCTGGAAGACCTCGATCAGGCCCTAGTAGACAGTCCGAATCTAGCTCAAGCCTACTTGCATCGGGGTAATCTGCGGCAGCTGATGGGCGATCGCGTTGGGGCCATTCAGGACTGGGAGCTAGCCGTTTGCAACGACTTTGGTTTAGAGCAGGCCAAGCAGCAGCTCAGCGAAGCCAAACAGACCGCCTATGACCAGCAGCTGACCCACCTGCTACAGCCTATTCTGGCCGAGCCGGATCCCGAAAAGCTTAACATTCAAGTTCACCACAGCGGCAACCGGCTGGATATCACGATTCGCCGACAGCTGGGCACGGGAATCAACTACTACACCCTGCCGGCTCAAATTCGCCAGCGTTTAGTTCCGCTGCAGCTGGCTGAAGTTGAGAAATTTCAGCTCTATGGCTATGTTGCCGACTCTACCCGGCCCGAGTGGTCTCAATCCTATGGTCTCTATAAGGGACAGCCCTGCCCGCCCAGCAACTGGCAGATGGCCCTGTCTGCCCTGCTCGTCTTTCCCCCGTTTGGCATCCCTGCCCTAATCTACGCGGCTCATGTAAAGAAGTATTACCAGAGCGGATGCTATATCGAGTCGCTGCGAGCCTCAAAAACGGTTAAAGGGCTTTGTCTGGCGGGCAGCGCGACGCTCTGTTTTTTGGCTATGTTTCCCCTCGGCTATGCGGCTTTTGCCTCAATTCGAGAGCTACCTCCTTCGCTACCGCAGCGGGTAGAACGACCTAACAGTGGGCCATAGAAAGGGTAGATGCTGCCATTTAGCGTTCTGCTGAACTAACCGTATTTAAACAGACCGGCTTATCTAATAAATAGACCGCTTCGAACCGGCTGAGCGATTGAGGACGTCCTCGATCGCTCAGCCGGTTTGCCTGTAGAAAAGCTTTGAATTTGTGCAGCTGATCACCGAGAATTGAGACATCAATGAAAATTTGAAATCCCAGAAGCTGCTCTGTGGTGAATCGCTGATGCTATGCTTAGCATAGATAAAACTAAACTCATTCGCAGTTGTTTATAGACTTTTATCAATTTAGTTTGCTAGTCTTGCTCCCATAGTCCTATGCAAATCACAAACCAAATTAACTTCAGGCATCTGCGCGGCGATCTCTTTGGGGGAATTACCGCCGCTATCATCGCTCTGCCTATGGCGCTTGCCTTCGGGGTCGCATCGGGGGCCGGAGCCGCAGCCGGCCTGTGGGGCGCGGTCTTAGTCGGCTTTTTTGCGGCGCTGTTTGGCGGTACGCCGACGCTGATTTCTGAACCGACTGGGCCGATGACCGTAGTGATGACCGCGGTCGTTTCTAGCCTCATCGCTGCCAACCCTGAGAACGGTCTGGCCATGGCCTTTACCGTGGTCATGCTGGCCGGCGTTTTTCAGATTCTCCTGGGTGTTCTGCGGCTGGGGCGATATGTCACGCTCATGCCCTACACCGTGATTTCGGGCTTTATGTCTGGGATTGGAATTATTCTGATTATTTTGCAGATCGCGCCGTTTTTAGGCCAAGAAAGCCCTAAGGGAGGCGTCCTGGGAACTTTGGGGGGTCTGCCCGAACTATTGACGAATATCAGCCCAGCCGAAACGGCGTTGGCCGTTCTCACGGTTGCCCTGCTAATCTTTACCCCTGCTAAGATTAGGCGATTTGTCCCGCCGCAGCTGGTGGCACTGGTCGTCGGCACGATTATTTCGCTCGTATTCTTCTCGGGTATTGAGATTCGCCGAATTGGCGAAATCCCCATGGGGCTGCCAGCGCTACAGATGCCGATGTTCAGCGTTGGCCAACTCCGACTGATGCTGGCTAACGCAGCGGTTTTAGGGATGCTCGGCTGTATTGACGCCCTGCTGACGTCAGTGATTGCCGACAGTCTGACCCGCACCGAGCACGATTCTAACAAGGAGCTGATTGGTCAGGGATTGGGAAACGTTGCTGCCGGTCTCTTTGGCGGCATTGCCGGAGCAGGGGCAACGATGGGAACGGTGGTTAATATTCAGGCGGGCGGTCGTACAGCCCTATCTGGCCTGATCCGCGCGTTTATCCTGTTTATCGTGGTGATGGGGGCCGGTAACCTGACGGAAACCATTCCAATGGCGGTCCTCGCTGGAATTGCGCTGAAGGTTGGAATCGACATTATTGACTGGAGCTTCCTCAAGCGCGCCCACCAAATCTCGTATAAGGGTTCCTTAATTATGTACGGGGTGATTATCCTAACGGTGTTTGTCGATCTGATTGCAGCTGTTGGGATTGGCGTATTCATCGCGAACATCCTGACCATTGACCGGTTGAGTAAGCATCAGGCTGAGGAAGGCGTCAAGACGGTCACCGACGCCGACGATGCGATTGTTCTCAACGCTGAGGAAAAGGCGCTACTCGACCGGGCGGATGGTCGCGTCCTGCTGTTCCACCTCAGCGGCCCGATGATTTTTGGTGTGGCAAAAGCGATCGCGCGTGAAAACAACGCCATCGGCCAGTGCGACGTGCTGATCTTCGACCTCAGTGACGTCCCCCACCTGGGCGTAACCTCATCTCTGGCGATTGAAAATGCGATTAAAGAGGCCATCGATAAGGGTCGTCGAGTCTTGATCGTAGGGGCAACCGGTCAGATCAAGCGGCGTCTGCAAGACATGGGCCTCTTTGACCGCCTGCCCGCCGGTAGCCTGCTGATGGATCGGACAGAGGCCCTGCGCCAGGCCGTCAGCTCGGTCGGCCCGCTGCAAAGCGCACCGCCAGTTGCAGAAGGCGCTATGAATCCGCAGCCAACCTAGCGGTTTGGTCGCGCGCTTGGTTGGATAAACTAGCTTGCCGAGGAAAGCATCGATACTCTCTCCTAGCCAGGGGTGGAAAATTGTAATCGTGCCTTGCCCGTTCTGCTATCCTTCCAATTTTCATGGCTCAATGGGGTGCTTTGCAGCCGGTCTCAGTAGAGTTGCCATTGGGGCATGAATTTGTCCATTAGGGCTTTGAGGCGATCGCTGTGGTGGCGCTCGTGCAGATGGACGAGCTCATGGACGAGGACGTATTCGAGGCATTCGACCGGCTTTTTGGCCAGTTCTAGGTTCAGCCAGATGCGGCGCTGGCGGATGTTGCAGCTGCCCCATTTGGTTTTCATTCGTTTAATGCCCCAGTCGGCGAGGAACTGGCCGACGATCGGCTGCCAGTGGGTGAGCAGCTCGGGGATGCGCCTTTTGAGCTGCTGGCGATACCAGTTGTTCAGGGCTAATCTTCGGTTCTGGAGGGAAGTGCCGGGCTGGACGAAGAGCTGGAGTTTGTGGCCGGGACTGAGGATGACCTCGTGACGCCCTGAGCGTTCGATTACTTCCAGGCGGTAGCGCTGGCCAAAGACATAGTGGCTCTCGCCGGTGACCATTTCACTTGGGGACTGGCGGGGTTGGGTTTCGAAGGCGGCCTGCTGCTGGCGAATCCACCGGAGGCGGGAGATGACGGCTAGGCGAACATTGTCATCGGTCATCGGCAGCGGGGCAGCGACTCGAACGGTGCCATTTGGCGGGTAGACGGCCAGGTGCAGGTTTTTGATCGGTTTGCGGAGCGCCATCGAGGGCACCGCTGGTGTAGTCGCCGATTGCGCCCTCTAGCCGGTTGAACAGGTCTTTGTAGTCCACGATGTAGCCATATTCTTTATCGTCGCCGTCCAGCCGATTCACCCGACAGATTGCCTGGAAGAGGCCGTGGTCGCGCATCTGCTTGTCGATGTAGAGGTAGGTGGCGGAGGGGGCGTCGAAGCCGGTAAGCAGCTTATCGACGACGATTAGCAGCCGCATCTGGCCGGGCTCGTGGATAAAGCGCTGCTTCACCTGCTGCTCAAATTCTTCCACCCGGTGCATGGCCTGGTCGGCGGGCTGGTCGAAGTAGTCGGCCAGCATTTTGCGGTAGATCTCATACTGGTGCAGCCGCTCGGTTAGGCCCTCGCCGCTTTCTTCGCCTTTGATATCGGCGGGGGAGGGGTGGTAGCTGGTGACGATCGTGCATTTGCCGTCTAAGCCCTTCTGGCTGAATAGCTCATAGACTTTGCAAGCCTGGTAGATGCTGGCGCAGACCAGCATGGCGTTGCCGCGTCCGTCGGCCAGCCGGGGTTTGATATCCAGGTCGAGCAGAATGTCGTTGACGATTTGCTCCAGCCGCGACTGGCTGGAGAGCACCTTTTGCAAGGTGCCCCACCGCTCTTTCATCTGGCCTTTGGCAATCGGCGTCAGGCCCTGGGTTTTGACCTCAAACCACTGGTCTATTTTCTGGGTTGAGGTCAGGTGCTGGTCGATGTCGCGGGCTTCGTAGCGGAGGTCGAGGACGATGCCATCGGCGACGGCTTCGTCAAATTTGTAGGTATGAATGTAGCTGCCGAAGACTTCGATGCTTTTTTGCCTGTCTTTTTTCAGCAGCGGCGTGCCGGTGAAGCCGATGAACATGGCCCGAGGCAGAATCGCCTTCATAGCCGAATGGAGCTTGCCGGACTGGGTGCGGTGGCATTCATCCACAAAGACAAAGAGCTCGCCCTGGGCGGCATTGGGCAGCTGTTGCAACTCGGTGATGAACTGGTCGATAGCATGGTCTTCCCGACCGGAGCCAAACTTATGCACCAGTGAGCAGATCAGCCAGGGCGCGGGCTGGTTTAGGAGGGTCACCAGGTCGGCCCCGCTGGCGGTGCGGTAGATGTCTTCATCGACGCCTTTGAAAACTTTTTCGATTTGCTCATCCAGCTCGGTGCGGTCGGTGACGATCAGCACTCGCGCATCGGTGACGTTTTCGCGCAGCCATTTGGCCAGCCACACCATGGTCAGGCTTTTGCCCGATCCCTGGGTGCCAGATGATGCCGCCCTCTCGCTGCTGCACCCGCTGCTGGGCAGCCTGGATGCCGAAGTACTGATTATGGCGGCAGGTCTTTTTGGTGCCCGCGTCGAAGACGATGAAGTTGTGAATCAGCTCCAGGAAGCGGGCTTTGTGGCACAGCAGGCTGAGGTGCCAGTCGAGGTCTCTACCGAAGGGATTTTCGGCGGCTTCTTTCCACTGTAGATAGTATTTTTCGGGGGTTTCGATGTTGGCGTAGCGCAGGCCCTGGGTATCGTTCCCGGCCATCACCAGCTGCATCGTGGTGAAGAAGGGGCGGATGAACTGCTTTTTTTGATTGTCCAGGTTTTGGCGAATGCCCTCGCCGATGGAAACGCTGGAGCGCTTGAGTTCGAGCACGCCCAGGGCAATGCCGTTGACGTACAGTACAATATCCGGGCGCTTATTATGCTCGCCCTGGATGGTGACTTCTTCGGCCAGGGCAAAGTGATTATTTTCTGGGTGCTTCCAGTCGATTAGCCAGACGGTCTGGGTTTGCTCGCCGGCGCCAGCTTTGACTTTGACGCGTAGCGGAGCAGCCGGTAGACGGCTTTGTTGGCATCGTAGAGGTGCTTGCCTTCGCCCAGGGCGGCAGCCTGGCTGAGGGTGCGCAGGGTTTTGCCGATTAGGGTTTCGCTGACGTCCTGCTGCTGAAGCCATCGGGTGAGCAGCTCGGGTTCGATATTGCGGTTGTTGGGGCGGGTTTCCCAGTTGCCTAAATAGTCGTAGTGGAGGCGATCGCGAAATAGCCCCACGACCCGATTTTGGATGATTCGCTCGCGCTGTCCGACGGTGCTCATGGCTGTGTTCTCCCGATGAGTCGTGTCTGCATTATGCCCAGTTTGGGGATTCAGGCTTTGGGCCGGTTGCGTTTGGTTCGCTTTGATGGCGGGGCGGGATAGGTTGGGGCATCTTCGCCAATTAACATGGGTTTGCCATCGCGACAGATGACGGCATAGTGACCCAGGCGGCGTTTTCGCTCTAAGTCGTCTGCTACCGCTTTTCTCAGAGCCTCTAGGATTTGCTGGCTATCGGGAGGCGTAGGGGTCATCGTTCTGCTTGCTGAATGAGTTGATTAAATAGTTCGGGTCGAAGGATTTCGCGGGCTTCTCCCTGCTGAGTAAAGATTAGCAGCGGAGAGTCGCTGTCGTTCAGATAGCACTGGGTGCGGTCTACTGCAAAGCTAAACTCGTTGAGTAAATTGCGCAAACTTCGCGGAAATCGACGCTCGATATCTGACAGGGGAATGCTGTGACCGCCGTGGGCAACGCGCTCGGCCACGCGCAGGCGCGATGTTTCGACATTCAGTAAGGCCAGATAGATCAGCTCAACCCGCCAGCCCTCTGCCCGCAGTCGTTTAATCAGCCTGAGATAGCTGCGCCCAGCTAGCGTAGTTTCAAAGGCGAAGTCTTGCCTAACCTGGATGCGGTTTTCGATTTCTCTAAGAAAAAGTCGGCTGGCGGCTATCAGCCCTGCTTCGGGGGCTAGGGGCGATAAGCCTGCGGCGATCAGGTCGGCGTTGACAAAGTTGCGGCAGTTGGCGACGCTGGGCAGGTATTGCAGGGCAAAGGTGGTTTTGCCTGCCCCGTTGGGTCCGGCGATGATCCAGCAGCTCGGCGGAGGGCTGGTCATATGAGCCGCGTTTTGCCGGTGAGGAGCTCTTGCATCATGCCCTGTTTGAATGATCCCAATTTCCGTCTGCTTATATCCATCAGGCAATTGACTATTCCCCACCCTCACCCGCCACACTTAAAACTTCTGCATAGAGCAGGTTGCTCAAAACCCTGCCTCGTCAATCACAGCCAACCTTTAGCGGTTAGGTGCTGAATATCTTCCTGAAATTCAGCCACGTCGTAATGAACACAGATGCCGCGTTCTGCAATCAGCCGCTGAAATCGGATTTGCGGCATGTTCAATAACTCGGCTGCTTTGCCCAGGCTAATTCTGTCCTGCTGAAAAAGCAGCAAGACAATCTCCAAAAAAACTCGTCTTTCGTCAGTCCGCTGGCTTTCAAAATTTCAATTGATAACGGCTATATTCGATACCAAACCATCGAATCAATCCTAGATTCTGAGGCAAAAAATCCTTCATCTCCTCCTCTGATCACGGTTCTTATACTCCCCGTTGAAATTCTGCGACAGGCTGTCGCAGAATTTCAGGTATGTGCGCTTCTGGGCCAATTGTCAATTGCTGGCGCTTCATTCGGGGTCATTTGGCATTTATGTAGGAGTATGGGCACCATTCCCTCAGCTTCCCTTTGGATCCCCCCTAGCCCCCCTTGGAAAAGGGGGAATGACTAAATCCTCCTTTTTGGCAAGAAGGGAATTGACTCAAAGTCCCCTTCCCAAGGGGGATTTAGGGGGATCTCCCAAGAGGGATTTAGGGAGATCCAGCAACCATAAGCACCCCTTAAAGCATTTGGATTTGCCAGCTTTACCTAAGTTGGATTGCGGCAGCCTCAACCGCAGCTCAGGAAATTCTCCAACCGGCGGTTGGAGAATTGGCAGAACCCGGGGTCAGGGCTACCCCCACGTTAGCCCCATCTTTCGCAAATGCGCTTCGACTAGGCGCGATCGCGCTTCCACCTCCTCTACCAGCTGCGGCAGCGGCTCCGCGTAGCGCTCCTCCAGGTCCTTGACTCGGTTGGCCAGCTGCTGCGTCACCCGCTCAATCTCGGCCTGCACCAACCTTTCCAGCGTCGCCATCCACTTGTCCTGCACCACCAGCGTTTTGATCTCCGCCTCGCTCAGCCGGGGATACTGGGCAAAGACTGCCCGATCTAGCGCCTCCTGGGTTTCCTTGACCGCCTTCTTCGCCGTCGTCTCCTGGTCAAATCGGACCAGGCACTGCTTCAGCACCGCCGCCTCTTCATCACCGCTGCGACCCTTTAGCGCCTTGAGCCGACCGCTGACGCTGCTCTTGGTCACCTTGCCCGAATCCGTCTGGGCCTCGCACAGCAGTCCCTCCTCGCCGCTGTGCTCCTCGATCAGCGCTTCCAGCTCCTGACTGATGCCGTCTAGGTCGGCCTGGAGCTGCTCCAGATGCGCCTGCTTGTCCGCGAAATAGCGCGCCACCAAGCAGTCCAGGCGGAATCAGGTCGGCCTGGGCAAACCGGGCCAGCAGGTCTTCTGCAATCGTATGAATCAGCGCTTTCGGCTGATCGCCCACGGCAATGCCCTTTAGCCGCGCCGCGTGGGCCTGGCACCAGTCGGTATAAAGGGAGCGCGATCGCGCCGCAAAGGCGGTAAATTCTGGATGGTTGAGAATCGTCGCCTTCACCTGGCTGGCCTCGACCAGGCTCTGACGATAGCCCGCCTGGCCGCCGTCCGGCGCAAACAGAGCGCTGCGCAGGTGGGGTCATAGACCGTCCGATCCTGGGGCGTCTGATCGGTCACCCCGACGACCTTGGCTAGAATCCGCGAGACTTTCGCCGGGGTATAAAACTGGCCCTTGCTCTTGCCCGACTCGGTGGCAAAATGGCGCATCAGGTACTCATAGGCATCCCCCAGCAGGTCATCGCCCTCGGCCCGATTGGCCCGCAGGTTGAGGCCGCTAAAGATCGCCACCAGCTTCGACAGGCGATCGACCATATCCTTGCCCTTGCCCAGCCTGTCTTCATCGTTGAAGTCAGCCACGTCAATGACGCCCTTCAGGCCGTTTTTCTCCGCTAGCCTGCCGATAATTTTGTTGATCTTGTCGCCAATTTCCTTATCGCCTTTCAGCCCTACCAGCTGGTCAAACGCGCAGCCCTCCGGCACCACAATCGGCGCATAGGAATCCCCGGCATAGCGGTCAGAGATATACTTCATGAACAGCAGCGTCAGCACATAGTCCTTATACTGTGACGCCCATGCCGCCGCGCAGCTCGTCGCAGCTGGCCCAGAGGGAGCGATACAGTTCGGTTTTCTTAATGGCCATAGTGGGCTTTAGTCTAGCGCAGGCGGGTCGAAGCCATTTTGCCAGCAAACGCGCCGGTCTGCTTCGGTATCTAGACTGCCCAGATTAAAGCATCAGTTTTGTTGTGAGGGGGTACGTATCCTGGTGCCACCCATTTGTGAAACCGCTAGAATGGGCTCAAGTAGTACTGCTATGGTGCTGCTTGAACGGTAAAGTAGCTGCCTGCAGCAGTTTCTCTCTATGAACATCACGCTTCCTCCAGAGCTAGAGCAGTTCGTCCATCAGCAGCTGAAGCGCGGGAACTATGCTTCAGTAGAGGACGTTGTCTTAGCAGGTATTCGCCTACTGGAAGTCCGCGAGCAGGTTTACGAAGGCCGCTTCGAGGAGTTACAGCGAGAAGTCGCAGTCGGCCTTGCAGAAGCAAACAAGGGCGAACTGACTGTAGCAGAGACTGTTTTTCAGAGGCTTCACGATAAACTACGGCAGCGCTCCGAATAATTCGCAGCATGAGCAACGTTTGCCGCTTTACGCCAACGGCGAGTCGCGACCTTGAAAACATTATTGACTACATTGCAGAACGGGCCGATCTAGACGCTGCGGAACGGATTCTGAGGAAGATCAACGAAAAGTGTCTGCGGCTAGCTTCTTTCCCTGGAATGGGACGATTGAGAGAAGAGCTAGCGCCTAATTTGCGAAGCTTTCCAATCGAACAATATCTGATTTTTTATCGATCTGTAGAAGACGGTGTAGAAATCATTCGGATTCTCAGCGGCTATCAGAATGTGACGGCACTATTTGAGGAGATAGATTGAAGGTGCAAATTCTCGATAATGAAGTCTGCAGTCGTTGGGTGATCGCGGCTTGTAGGGCTAAAACTGGTCTGATAGCTTAGCGGTAACCTACTGTCTGTAGCGCCAAGACGTTTACTGTAGACCCTAGAACCCTGGCAAACCTGACTGACCGGCAGTTTTATGAGCTATGTCGGGCTCATCCCGACGTTAAGTTTGAACGGACGCCGGGAGGCTATTTGCTGATTATACCGCCTACCGGTGGCGAGACGGGGAATCGCAACGTTGAGGTTGGGGCTGATCGGGTCATCTGGAATCGGCAGACCAAACTGGGCGTCGTCTTTGACTCCTCGACCTGCTTCAGGCTGCCGAGCGGCGGCGATCGCGCTCCAAACCTGGCCTGGGTCACTCGGCCCTGCTGGGAGGCGCTGCCGCCTGATTTGTGACAGCCTTCCGCATGGCTAACTCCTTTGGAGACGCTCCGCGAACGCTTACCGCGCCTAAAAGCATTAGGACTTTGCGGGCTGACCGCCCTTTCTCGCCTTATCATGTAGGTAGTTTTGCGCAGGGCTAGCCGAACTCTGCGCCGAGTCGTTCGAGAGGAAGTTGCAGATGGATTTAGGACTTAAGGACAAGGTTGCCGTCATTACCGGAGGCGATTCGGGGATTGGTAAGGCGACGGCGGAAATTCTGCTGCAAGAAGGCGCGAAGGTCGCCATTTTGAACCGGACGAAGGATCACCTGGAGGAGGCGATTGAGTCGCTGAAGCCCTATGGCACAGCCTTTCCCCTCCAGGCGGATATTACCCAGCTCGACCAGGTCGAAGCGGCCAAGAAAAAAGTCATCGATGAGTATGGCACGGTTCACATTCTGGTGCACTGCGCTGGGATTACGGGCGCGACGGGCGACTTTTTGAGCATTGATGACGACGGTTGGGAAAAGACCATCGCCATTGACCTGATGGGAGCCGTCCGCTGCTGCCGCGCCTTTATCCCGCCAATGCGTGAAAGCGGCTGGGGCCGCGTCATTCTGCTGGGTTCCGAAGACGCAGAGCAGCCCTACGTGGACGATATGCCCTACTGCGCCTGCAAAGCGGGGATTTTGAACCTAGCTAAAAACCTCTCGAAAGCCTACGGGCAGGACGGGGTGCTGGTCAACTCCGTTGGTCCAGCCTTTGTCGAATCGCCGATGACCAACGCCATGATGGATCAGCGAGCCAAGGAGCAGGGCGTCAGCCGAGACGAAGCCGTCCAGAGCTTCCTGAAGGAAAATCGTCCGTTCATCGAGCTCAAGCGTCGCGGCCAGCCGGAAGAAGTGGCCGCGGTGATTGCCTTTCTCTGCTCAGAGCGCTCTAGCTATGTCCTGGGCTCCAACTGGCGGGTCGATGGCGGCTCCGTCGCGACCGTTGGCTAACCCGGCTCCCTAAGGTTGCTCAGCTCTAGTGCTGAGCAACCCTAGAATCGAGAAAATAGAAAATCCTATTCTTTAATCATTGGCCTGATGACTAGCATTCAACCCACTCAAGTCCCCAAAATCGACCGGCCCAAAACCGGCTTTACCGAATACGCCGAACGCTTAAACGGTCGAGCCGCCATGGTCGGCTTTGTAGCACTGCTCGCGATCGAATACTTCACCGGACGAGGACTGCTGAGCTGGCTAGGACTGACCTAAGCCGAACGCAGCCGAAACTGCGCGCACTGCCGCACCGGAGAATTATCCCGACCGTTGAGCGGACAGCCGTTCTGGGCGCAGAGGTGGCAGCGCGACGGGCTGGTTTGCAAATGTGAGCTGACCGTATAGAGGCTGACGCCCTGGCGGATGAAGCCTTCCGTTTCGGCGTCGGAGAGTTCGCTGGCAATCAGGATGGCTGGCCCGCAGCTGAGCAGGCTACGAGCGCGGTTGATCGCGGCTAGGGTTTCGTGAAACGGGCGGAAGCGCGGCTGAATAAACACCGGGGCGCTGCGGGACTGGCTGGCAAAGCAGGGCGGCGGCTCCTGCGGAAAATAGTCCTGATACTGCACGGTGAAAGTGCCGTTCACCTGGCAGCGACTGCGCATCCAGCGCTGAAAGGGCTGAACCGTATGGCCTCGCTCGTCGATTTGAGTCCACCAGGATTTATGCCAGGCCTGGTTGGGCAGCTGCAAAATGGCGGTAATCTGCTCGTGGCAGAAGCCAGCCTGGGTCAGGGTGGCGATCGCAACTTCCCGCCGCACCCCCCACAGCAGCGTCTGCAAATCCGACCGAAACTGGGTCAGGATTGGGTAGGAAGGCTGCCGCTCAGCCATTCCACTATCGGTTTGACCCAGCTCGGGATCAGCCAGAACGCAGTGCACCTGCTCGTAGCGCAGAATGCCGTCAAGCGGTTCAGCCGTCCCCGGCAGCGGGATACCGATGTCAATTTGGACTGAGCCCAGCTGCACTGGGGAGATCAGGGCTGGGGAGCTGTCGCAGAGGAGGGCTCTGAGGGTTTGGGGAGCCGCGATCGCAAGCGCCAGCTGAATATTGTCAAAAGCAGGGTCAGGCTGTGCAGACGCGGACGGACGTTCAATAGAAAAAGTCATGCGGCTCAAGCAAAAAACCTACGCTGTTCAAAGCTTAATCACTTCGCTTCCCAAGCGACATGAATGATAAGTGATTTAACGCCCGGTAAGAAAACTTTGCAAAACCCAAGGTGACTAAGGGAGAGGGATGTGGTAAGCGTCAGGACGGGCTGCTAGAACGGCATAGATCAGCGACACTAGATTTAGCTTAAATTATTTCATAGCTTTTGACCCCAATGTCTGGATTGAGGTTGACGGTCGCAGGGTCGATGATCAGGGCCAGAGCTGGTTTTACAACCCGGCCTATCGCTGCTGGCTCCATCAGAGCGACGTTAACCTGCTGTAGATTTTGCTATAGATAGGGCATCTTTGCCGGAGACGCGATCGCGCCCTGCTCTATGACTCAGCCGTTTATGCAGCTCGCCCGCCTGGGCCAAAACCGCTGGTGGCGCTATCTGCTGGGCGTCCCGCTGATCCTGGCGATCTGGTATGGAGGCAGCATCCTGAACGGGATTGGCCTGTATCTGGTGACTGAGCTAGACAATAACCCGGCCACTCGGATCGTTGCCCAGCCTTTTGCCATCGAAGGCGTTCCGTCCTATGTGACCTTTGCCGTTTTAAATCTCGGCTTTGCGTTCTTTTTGCTCGGCATTTTTATTGCGGTGCGCTATCTGCATCGGCGACCGCTGCGATCGCTGATTACGCCGAGTCAGCGGGTGAGCTGGATGCGAGTGCTGCAAGGCTTTACCGTTTTTATGGTGATTCAGCTGACCAACGTCGGGCTGAGCTACCTGCTGAGTCCTGAATCTTTTACCCTGACCTACGATCCTCAAGAATTTTTTGCTTTTCTACTGCTGGCGCTGATTCTAACCCCGCTGCAAACCGGCACAGAGGAGCTGTTTTTTCGCGGCTATCTGCTTCAGGGGCTGGGGCTAAAGCTCAAAACTGGGGTCGCGATCGCGCTGACTTCGCTGATCTTTATGGCCTTTCATTTGAGCAATCCCGAAGTGCTGACGCAGGTATCGGCGGTAGGCAAGGGCAGCCTGGTTGCCTATTATTTTATGTTTGGCCTATTCTTGGCCTGGCTCAGCTTGACATGCTCCCCGCCCTGAAGGCGCGGGGATTCTCCGGCTAGGAAATCAGACACAGCTGTTCTCCGTACGGGTGGCTAGACAGCTCAACGCCCACTGCCCCTAACGGGGTCTGACACGGGCTCCC
>NZ_JADEXG010000087.1 GCF_015207255.1 Vasconcelosia minhoensis LEGE 07310 | reverse complement strand
GGAGAGAGGGGGGTAGCGGGTAGGGGGTAGAGAGTGATGGGGTAATGGGGTGTTCGTGGAGCGTAGGGGTTAGGGCGTTTGGGGGCGATCGCGGCTGGACAGGGTGAGGGCCTGGATTTGGGCGGCGAGTTCGCGATCACGGCGGTTAGCAGCTTCGTGCTATTGGGTATTTAGGCGTCTTTGTTCACGCTCTTCTAGAATTAAGGCTTCCAGCTGGGTCGCAAACTGTTTGAAGAGCTGGGTGTTGGCCTGCCTTTGACTCTCGGCATCCTGGATAAATGTCTGGATCAAGCTTTGATGGCTAGAGGTATTGACCTGCTGATTCTGATCGGTGGCATCGGCTAGCTGTTGCAGCTGAGCTACGCTTTGCTGCTGGAGGTCGGCTAGGCTGTTGACAACCTGCGCGAGGTCAGCGAGAGCATCGTATAGGGTACGACGGGTTTCGTTAAAGCCAGCCAGGATTTCCTCACTATTCGCCGCGATCGCGCGGGTATTGGCGTCAGTCTGGAACTGAGTTCGCTGCTGCTGGAGGGCGATTTGCTCTAGCAGCATTTCAATCCGGTCGAGGCGTGGGCTGTCGGTACTGTGCTCAACGCCTTTCGGCATCAGAGGTTTGGCATGGTTAGCCTTAAAACCCTTGCTACACGGGCATTCCTAGAAGGTTTTGCAAGGTAGATCATGGTTTGAGGTACCAGCCAGACTTCTTATCTCATTTTACCCAGTCTCGGCTTGAAAAAGCCTTAAAACATTAGGGTTTTGAGAATTTCATGGATCTACAGACTGGATCAAATGCCCTTCAAGCCCGGCCAGCTAGGCCATTGCGCCAAAGCACTGAGCCCAGCTTTCAGGACAGGCAGAGGTCCCTGCGTCAGAAAATCTGATGCAGATCGTGGACCACCTCCCAGGCTTCTGGGCGATTGCAAGCTTCAATTCGCTGAACACAGCGATCGCACAGTCCGGCAATCAGCAGGCTGTCTTCCTCAGCCAGAATTTTTTCTAGCTTCCAACGCAGCTGTTTGCGATCTCGCTGCGTCAGCCTTACCCGAAAAATCGAATATTGCAGCGTTTCACCATAGCCCTTCAGCAGCTTGTGGGCCTTCCGCCAGCGCTTCGGGTCACGAATGTCATAGCAGATACCGAAGCCATCACCGGCATATCCACCAGCGGCACCCGAAAAATCTCCATCAGGTCCAGCGCCAGCGGCGGGGCCTGAGTGCGGGGCTGATGGTAAAACCCCAGCGTCGGCTCCAGGCCCACCGCCAGAATGGCATTCATCACATCCTTCAGCAGCATCGCGTAGCCAAAGCTCAGCATAGCATTGAAGCAATCCTTCGGCGGGCGGCGGTTGCGGCCCGAGAACCCCAGCTCGGCAGCGATGTTCTCAGAAATCAGATGGGGCAAAGCGCCAAAATAGAGCGCCGCTAGATTGCCCTCCAAACCCAGTAAAGAAGCGAGCGAATCCGCCTGAGGCACCTGCTTTAGCGTCCGCTGCATTTGCTCAATCGTCTGTTCTAAAGCTTCATTGGCGACCTCCGCGCTCCGCTGACCCCGCATCAGAAACTTACGCTGGCTCTGCCCCCGACAGGTCACGAGCTGACGCGCCAGCTGGAGGCATAAATTTGGGTCGGTCAGCGCCCTATACTGCCGAATGCGCCGCTGGATACTGCCCTGACGAGTATCAAAGCTACCCAGATAGCGCCCGCCTGCCGAGACAAAATGTAGTCCTACCTCCTGGTCAGCACAGAAATACATGGCCTGGGTGGAAATTTGGGCATAGCCATGCAGAATCATCTGGCCCACCTGCCGCGAAGGAATCGTCGTTGTCGCCCCGTCGCGCTTGGTGATTTTGAACTGCTCACCGCTCTTACCCACCCGCGTCCCCGCCTCAGTCACGTGGATCACCTGGCGCTCGTCGTCCTCGGGAAACAGTCGCACGGCCTGATCTGCCTTACCCTGAGCCAGCCGAGTTTCCTCCGGTAGACAAACCGGGGCGAGTGAGCAGCGAACGCACAGTCGCTCATTCGAGGTGACCGGCGGACGCTCTGGAGATAGCCTGAGCTGTCGCGCCTGGTGAATTGAGTCCCGCACGTCTTGACGGGCCTTCTCGTCTAAGGGAACATGCACCAGCACATTGTCGGCATGGTAGCGGATGCGGCCTTCGGGAACGGTAATGCCCAGCTCAGCTTCAATCAGGCAGGCATAGGCCAGGACCTGGATGCGATCGCTCTGCCAAGCCTGAGATTTATTATTTTGATCCCGGTAGCAGCGCCTTCGCTTATGCTCACAGGGAATCGTCTGGCCATTGCGGGTACGCAGAGCATCAACCTTACCCCGCAGGCCCAGGTCAGCACTTTCTAGCACCAGCTGATGCCACTCATCGCCCTCGTTTTTCTCCAGCTCCACATGCAGCCGCCTTCCGGCAAAGACTGCCGCATCCTGGGTGTAGAGTTCTTCGACTTCTTCCAAGTAATAGAGCCGCTGGCAGTAGTTCAGCGCATGGAGGGCATTCACGCGAATCGTTTCTGGAGCCGCTGGAGCGGTCTCAACCAGCATTGATGTCATAATAGAAGTTCCTCTGTAGGCTAGTCTCTCGACTATCTTGACTACAGAAGCCTGCAGTTTTATTTCCGACTTAAAATATCCGTAAAAATCGGTGTTTTTTAACAGTAATACAACCGTATTTTGGGGTTATTATCGAAGATCAAATGTCCTTTAATTCAGATGTACTAAACTTGCCGTTTTATCACCACAGAGCAATTATGAATCAAGTGAGTTCCGCTGAAGATGATGAAATGCGCCCGGAATATGATTTCTCAGCCTTACGGCTACTCGCAAAAATTGCTAAGTCGCTACCCGGCTAGGGCTAAATTTACTCAGCCATGGGAGATAGTTGGACATCTTCATAAATCAGCGAAAGCGGGCATTCAAAGCCAATACTGGTTAGCTGTATTTCTAATAAATCCGCTGATGCTTTCCCTTCAGGCAGATAACTAGTCAGCTCCCACTTGTTTCGCTCATTCAGCCGATAGCATTCTACTCCCATAGTTTCAGCATTGATCAAGGCGTATTCTCTCAAGCTATCGAGCCGACGATACTGCCGAAATTTTTCTCCTCGGTCGAAGGCTTCGGTACCGGGAGAAAGTACTTCGACGACCAGGCAGGGATGGTTTACGATTTTTAAGGCTTTGCGATCGCGCTCATTGCAGGTCACCAAAATATCTGGATAGAAGAATGGCCCCACTTCTGTAATGCCCACTTTGGCATCGGCCATCCGCACCTTGCAGCCTGTGCCCCGAAGATAGGTTCTCAGCACCGTCGTCAAATTAACGGCGATATCATTGTGGGCTAACGTCCCACCGGTCATGGCATAGGCTTCGCCGTTGAGATATTCGTATTTAATCGGCTGCTGCGCTTCCCAAGCGAGATAGTCTTGGGCAGGCATGGGATGTTCAGAAATGGCGATCATCGGTAGGCTAGTCCGGCGAACACGCTGATTCTAATGTAGCTAGGCTGGGGTGAAAGCAGGCATCCTCAGCTCTGAAACTGCGACATCAGCCAGGCCCCAACCGTAGACTGAGCCGTATTACGACTGCGGCGCAGGGCATCGTCTAGCAGCGCGATGGAGAGGGAGGGCAGCACCTGAGAAATGTCAATTCGGCGGGAGCCGTTGGCCACGATTTGATAGGCAATCACTTGAGCGGCCTGCACATCGACCACCCAGTATTCGGCTATACCAATGGATTCGTAGAGCGATCGCTTTATACCCAGGTCGTCCAGCAGCGTCGTTTTAGAAATTTCGACGGCTAAATCGGGCGCGGGATAGCGGTCCAGGTCTACGATGCTGGTTCCCTGGGGAATTGCCTGGGCATTTGGCCCCAGATAGGCGGCCAGGTCGGGCTGGCATTCCTGTCGCCCGGCTTTGCGGAAGGAGCAGCTGTCTAGAAGGGTTAGGGTTAGGGAGTTTGCGATCGCGAACAGATTAATCCCCAAAGCTACTAGACTGTGGTCTTTGCTATGGTCAAATCCGACTGGCAGCATCTCGATTCGCATGTGCTCCCGGTAGTAGTAGCCTTTGGCCTGAGCCTGAGCCAGGTCTTCAAGTACGAGGATATAGTCCCGCCATGCAGCACCTATCCAGATATCGGTAACGGGTTGGAGTTGGGATGGGCTCATGGTACTGGACAGAAATCTGTGCGTACTACTATGGAGAAATTTTCCCTGCGATCACCTGGTCAGCAGTTAAATTCAGCGCTGGAAATATCTGCGAGCAAACCCTCATCGTCCCGCTGAATACGGTATCGTCATACCGTCCCGCCAGGAGCTGACAGACCGTTACCTGCTGCTGAAGCGGGTCAACAATCCAATATTCTGCAATCTTTAAATCGTCATAGGCCAGGTATTCTGCAAAGGTGAACTTGCGGGTAGTGACGGCCATGGCAATGACCCCAAAGCAGTTAATCAGAATAGCCCCATTGTACCGGAATTGAAAATCGCCTAACGGCATCAGAGGTACGCGGGTGTCCTAAAGTTAACGATGGAATTTATGTTGCGGTTCGTAGGGCGTGGGATAGTGCTTTGTAACGAACCATAGACGAGTGAACGGCTTTCACTTTTCAATATGCTAGAAGTTACGCATTGACAAATGGGGCTAGATAGGGTTCAAGCGAAGGTTGCTGCTGTGGCATGGGCCCGAATAAACTGCCGAATCACTGGCACGAACAGCTGCCTTGATAGCTCATAACAGTTTCTGAACACCCCCTGCACAGACAACTGTTGCAACTTTACAAAGGCGCGTATCGCACAATAAAAGTGATTCCGAATCGCTTGCTCATCACGCACATAAAACCGCTCGATGTTACAGACCTATTTGAGGACGCGATGGTAACACTCGATTTGCCAATGTTCATCATGCACTCGCTTGAAGTCAGCTTCATTCAGCTGCTCTAGCGCCTCTGATTCCGGTCGGTACAAGATATAGTAACGCGGTTCGTGCTTGAACGGCTGACAAAACACCTTGACCCAACCAAACTCTTTGAGGTAAACCTTCAAACCTGTCTTGGGAATCTCTAAAGTCTTGACCTGCACCAGCTGGCCAGGAACTAAAGAGACTTTGCGATTGTCGGCAATGCCGAATAGAAAACCCACTTTCTCGTTTCTGAGAAACTTCAGATTCTCTACTGAATACCAGCTATCACCCGTTACCCATTCAGCGATGATGCCCCACTGCTTAACTTCTAATACCATCTCTCGAAAGTAGTCGTTCTTAAGCTGACGTATTTGGGCTCGGCTAGTAGATACAGGGTATAAAGGCTACAGTTACACTGAGCCGTTGACGCTTTCGTGAGTTGACGCATCGCTTGATGGCCCTTTAGCCTATAGATATCTGCATCACCCCACACTTTTGCTTCTTTGTCAATGCGTAAGTCCTACTATATTCCTTTTGCCAACTTTCAGCCATGGCCCGAAAGCCGATATCTTGAGTAAAAAGTACACGATTAAGTTGGGCGGCTCGCTCTAGCAGTTGGTCATCAGGAAGAAGATTGGTTTCGTCCTCGATTGCAGCTAGCACATCTACATTGCGACGGCGAAGCTGAGCCGTGATGGCTTGAGGAACGTGGACATCCATATACAGCGCAATCGGCACTCAGAGCGTTCCTTTGGCTTTCATTCGAAGAAAAAAAGCCGATCGCGCAGATGCGACCCGATCGGCTGCCGCCTGCTGCCACTCGGCTTGGATTTCCTGATCAATTTCTGCCTGATGGTCAAAGTAATAGCCCATCGCGGCATGGGTTTCGGCCAGCGTTAGATAGGGGTGCTGGCGGCACATTTCTTCCACAGACTACCCATAGGCTAAATAGTCCATGACAATCTGAGCGACGCGGATGCGGGGATGGCTAACCAATCGAGCAGGCGTGCCCGCTGGCTTTTGGATATGTGGATAGGTCAGTTCAGAAGCCTGCATTGAGTTATCTTCTAGCATCACTCCATAGCTAACTCTTGAGCATAGCTCATTTCAAGTAGGACACCTCAGTTTACTTAGCCCTTCAAAATTTGGTTCGGTCGAACTGGCCAAACTGCCAGATCGTCCCGGTTGAAACCGCGCCGAGCAGTAGGGGCTGCTCTGTTTCTAGCCACTGCTCCAGCGCCATTAGAAACTCTCGGCGAGCCATCTCACTGGTGAGGCTGAGTCGCGGCAGGCTCTCTTCAATCCGCTGTTGCAGATCGCTCAACCGATCGAGCTCTCCTGGATACTGCGGCAGTGAGAGAAACTGCTTTTGCAGCGTGACCCTGAAGTAGCTGAGGATATCTTGAGGGGCAAAATTGAGCCAAAAATAGTCGGCAAATATGTATGCCTGATCGGGCTGAATAAAAGGAGTTCTAGGCATAGGAAATGCTTTGATAACCTCCTATTCTGCAATGGGCGATACTGGGTTCGAACCAGTGACCTCTTCCGTGTGAAGGAAGCGCGCTACCCCTGTGCTAATCGCCCGTTGGTTTTCCACTTTAGCTTTCTAAATGTAGCACGAGCGCTACTCCTGTGGGCATTCGCTCCAGAGCGAAGTCGTCTGCCGGAGGCTGGCGTAGTCGCCATTGCCGATGATCAAATGGTCGAGTAGGGGAATGCCGAGGAAGGTCGCCCCCTGGAGCAGCTGGCGGGTGAGGCTGAGGTCTTCTGGGCTGGGGTCAAGGTTGCCCGAGGGATGGTTGTGGGCGACGATGACACGGGTCGCACCCCGGCGGATCACCTCGCGGAAAATTTCGCGGGGGTGGGCCAGGGTTTCGGTAGCGGTGCCGATGGTGATCACCTGGGTGCCGATAATCCGATGTTTGATATCCAGCAGCAGCACGGCAAAGCGTTCCTGGGTTTGCCACATCAGCTCGTGACCCAGGGCGGCAGCGGCAATGCTGGGGTCGTCCACCACGGTGAGCCGGGGCGGCTGGGTTTGTAGAATGCGCTTGCCCAACTCGATCGCTGCCAGAATCGTCGCGGCTTTCGCCGGGCCAATACCTGGAATCTTCG
Organism: Vasconcelosia minhoensis LEGE 07310; assembly: GCF_015207255.1. Classification (GTDB taxonomy): domain Bacteria; phylum Cyanobacteriota; class Cyanobacteriia; order Phormidesmidales; family Phormidesmidaceae; genus Vasconcelosia; species Vasconcelosia minhoensis. The sequence goes on along the minus strand of NZ_JADEXG010000087.1, from coordinate 8,272 downwards.
TCAGCTCATCGACTGACACCTCCCGCAGGGCCAGTAGGCCGTCCTGATTGGGCTGGTCTTTGCCCAGCTCTTGCAGCAGATGCTGGCCCAGCCCCACCGCCGAGAGCTTACCTGGTCCCTGACCGGTGTTGATCAAAATCGCAATCAGCTCTGCCGCCGACAGCCGTTTCACGCCCTGAGCCAGCAGCCGCTCGCGGGGCCGCTCGCTCTCGGGCATATCGAGCATGCGCAAACTGTAGGTCATCGGGCTGGGGCAACCTGGGATACTGTTTCTAGTTAACCCAAAATTTTCACAATCGCGATGACTCCCGACCCCACGCCTGAGCAAATCAATCCGATCCGCCAGCGGCTAGCCCAATACAGCCGCGAAGACGTTCCCCCCGACCTGTCTGAACTCGACCGGCAGATTTTGCGGGACGCGCTGCTCTGGTTTAACGACCTATCCGACTATCAGACGATTGGCGTCTGTGCTGACAGCCTAGCCCAGGCTCAGGCGGCGCTCAGGGCCTATATTGCGGCGCTGAGCCAGCCCAAGCGGTTAGACATTCCGCCGCGCGAGGGAGCAGTTTTTCTCAAATTCAATACCCTCAACAGCGCCTGGTATGCCGACAGCTACAGTGGCCCCTCGCGCGGCGTACTGGTCACCTATCACGCCTCCGAGCCGGAAGTCGATGCGGTTAACGGCACCTATGGCCCCTTTCCGCTAGACCTGTTTAGTCAGCAAGCCGGTCATCGCTAAGCCTAGGGCCGCGATCGCGATTACGCCCGCCGGCTCCGGCGTACTCACCGGCCTGTCAGGGCCACTCGTCAGGCTGACAAACTGGCCGCCGCGCTGCTCAATCAGCGATCGCCCCAGATGAAGGCTGGTCCAGACGGAAATATCCCCGTAGGCGCTATCGGGGTCAGTCCCCCCCGATAGCAGGCCCGCAATCACCAGTTCGCCATTGATATTGACCAGCAGCGGGCTGCCGCTGTCGCCGGGGGCCGTTGTCCCTTCATTCGCCAGGGGTAGCGGGCTACTGCCAGCGTCAGCCAGGGTATTGGCCGTCGCTGTGCCGTTGTCAAAGTCCGCTGCGTACAGGACGCCTCCGCCCGGGAGCAGGGTCTCGCGGTCAATAATATTCTCGGCACCCCACCGTAGCCCATCCCGATTGAGCCGATTTTCTAGGCTGCCGACGCCGTTGTAGCCCAGCCCAATCAGCGTAGCAGGGGAACCGGTCAGGTCGCCGCCCGCCAGCAGCCGCAGGGGCGCAATCGATCCCCGGGCCGGAGTCGCCAGCTCCAGCACTGAGATATCGGTGCCGTCGAGCAAACGATTGGTCTCATCCAGGCCAAAGACAGTTTTAACCGCAATGTCATCGAGCAGCGTATTGGTCGGGTCACTATCGTAGAACCGAACGCCTAGCCCAGCTGGGTCTCGGCCGAAGGTGCAATGCTGCGCGGTGAGCACATGGGAAGGACCGATCAGCGAACCGCTACAGTCCAAGGCACCGTTAATAGTGACTTCGCCCACCGAGGTAAACGGCGTCCCCAGCCTGCGGGCGGTTTCGGCCCCGGCTGTACCATTGATTACAATTGCCTGGGCCGAAAGTTGAACCATCGGCACGAGGGCTGCCCCCATTAGCCCGGACCTGAGTAGGTCAGTTCCGAATAGAAGGAGCGCTCTAAATGACATATCGGACAGCCTCTAAGTTAGACAGTTGGTTGAAACCTTAACAGATATTAATTCAGCCTTATCCTTTAACAGGATGGACGATACAAGCCTGCCCTAGCTGACCCAATTTATTTTACGAAGGTTTCCGGGAACTGACCTTTCTTTAGAACCAAAGCTTAGTCGGAGCCAGCGGCTGAATGGTCGGGTCGTAGCCGCCGACCTGGTGGGTGCGCAAAATCCACAGCGAGGCCCCGTGCTCCAGAAAGATTTCGGCCAGCTGGTCACTGGCTAGGCGGGGCAGCAGCGATCGCCAGCTGGTCAGGGCGTTGGCCAGGGTGCGAATGGGCTGCTCCGACAGCCGGGTCCCCAGCAGCGAATGGGTAGACTCTCGCCAGTCGCGGCGGAGGGTACGCCAGGGCACTAATTTATTTTCAATCGCCCGGCCCAGCGATCGCAGCTGCTCCAGCCGCTGGGTCTGGGGATGCTCGGGGTATCTCTGGAGCCAGTCGCGGATGGTCGAATTCGACTTAATTTCGCGCTCGATCATCTGAATCGCCAGGTAAAGCGCCTGGCAGGAATCCTGGACGCAGGAGTTAGCCGGACCGGCAAAGGTGGTGCCGGTGCCGTCGCCGGTGCGGTAGCGGGCCATCATAATGTCGAGCTGGTAGGCCAGCGCCCGCAGGGGCGAAAGCGGCTGCCCGTCAAAGTCATAGTCCTCGGTCAGGGCCGCTAGCTTGACTAGGATATCGGCCACTGGGCGGCTGCCCAGCCAGCCCCACTGGCGATCGCCCATGTAGTTTGTCCAGTCCAGCGTGGCGGCGACGATGCCGCTGGGATTCTGGGTGTAGACCTGGCGATAGTTGATGTCAAAACGCAACCTCTGCGTCAGCGGCTCATGCCGCACCTGGGCCAGACCAAAGGCAAAATGACCGAAAAAGATTCCCAGCGGCGCGAACTCTTTCTTTTGGCCACCGATGCCGCCGAAGGTATGCAGGACTAAAGCGCGATCGCCCGCCAGCCAGTCAGCGATCGCAGCGGCTTTAGCTTCAGCTTTAGCATCCGAGGTAGGTCTAGCTCGGGCCGACAGCAGCACCGACTGAATCTCGCCCTTTTTCTGCGCGGCGTCCTGCCAGTATTCGCGGCGAATGTAGCGCACCGTCGCCGCCTCGCCCAGGACGATCCGTTCGGGCTGGAGGGCGAACAGGGCGCGGGGCGCGATCGCTCGCACTGTAAATCGCTCGTCCTGCTCGCTAGTCCCCCCCCACGCGCCATAGATGTACCAGCCCCCCTCGTTCAGCGGCGAATCGGCAATCCGCCGCGTCGTCGCTGGAAATACGCCCCGCCGATCGGCCAGCACCGGCGGAATTCGGATAATTTCGATCTTGCCGTCAAACTGCTGCGAAGCCGGACTGAAGTGGCGCACCTGAAAGCAGTCTGCCGGTTCTGAGAGCGCGTCTAGAATCGTTGCCAGGCCGTAGTATTGGCCGGTAATTAGCACGGGTTCGCGGCTCAGGGCGAGCGATGGCTGGGACGACTGCGGGTCGGCCACCACCGGCTGCCGCAGCCGCACCACAATGTCATCAATGGGATGCGCCCCCACCAGCGACTCCAGCGGGTTGACCTGCCGCCAATGGTTCAGCCGCTCAGGGTGGACCCGCCCCTGATGAATACTCTCCTCCGCCTGGTCATTAAAGTAGAGGTCGGTACTGACGCGGCGGATATAGGCTTTAGTCGCCGGGCGATTCTGCCAGCGCAGCGTCACCACCTGCCCCACCAAGTTCTGATGGTCATGCGGCGCGTGGTGTACCTCAAACAAAATTTGGTTAATATCCTGCCGCTGCTCTCGGGGCGGTAGAATCAGCCGCCCCAGCCAGTCGCTCACCGGTCGGTAGACCGACGGATCGGGCGGCTCCAGGTGGTAATAGTCAGGCCGGTTGAATGGGGCCTGAAGGAAAATTTCATAGTTACTGGGGGTGCGCGGCCCGGCAAAAAGCTTTTCTAGCTCTCGCGACGGCAGTTCCGGCTCAAAGGGGTCAGCGCCGTCAGCGCGGGTGAGAATTTCGTGGATGATATCGAGGGTCTGGCGCAAATTAGAGCGACCGTCGGGCAGGTCAGCGTCTGCATCTAGGGGGCCATCAGCGGAATCGTGGTCTACCGGCCCTAGGGAGATAAAGCTAATCTTGCCACGGCTGCGGGCCAGGTTCCAGTTTGACCAGGAAAGCAGCGGCCAGCGCTTGGGAAACATGACTGCGCCCAGCTTGGCCACCGGGTCGTAGTTGCCGACCAGATGGTAGAGCCGCTCCAGCTCTAGCACGCCGGTATTGCCGCTGATCACCCCGGCGATTGAGATCACTTCGATGGGTGCCGCGATCGCGCCTTTCAGATAGGTCACCGCCCCCAGCGCTACCTGCGCCCCGCCGCTGTAGCCCACCAGCGTCACCGGCAGGCTGCTGCCCAGGGGATAGCCGTGCTGCACCAGGCCTTCTAAAATCACCTCCGCCGTGCCGCGGTTGAAGATTGGCCCATAGCGGCTGTCGGTAGAAACGGCCACCTGGTAGAGGTTGCGCACGTTCACAAACAGGCCGAGAAAATTCTTCAGCCGCTTTGCCCTGACCTGGTTCACCCAGCGCCAGAACGCCGCCAGCGGGCGGCTATCGGTAAGCAGGCGATTGGTCACCGAGTAGGTCATGATGTCCTGGATCAGCAGCATCTCTGGCGGCAGTTCCGCAGCCAGCTGCTCTAGAAATCCCTGCACCCGGGGCGCGTATTCCTCAGAGTTTTGGGAAATGCCGTCTAGGTAAACCACATAGCGCTGGCGGCTGGGCTCGTGGGGCAGATCGGGCAGACCTGCCGCTGCTTCGGCTAGGGTCGGCAGCTGCTCAGCGGGCGGGTCGTCGCCGTACCAGCCCGCCCACCAGCCCAGGGACTCAAACGGGGCCAGCAGCCCGGCAAAGATCAGCGTAATCAGGCCAATCCGGGCCAGGTCCAGCAGCAGCTGCCAAAGCTTGTTGCCCAGCCAGAGATAGCCCTGCACCCAGGCCGGGTTGGCCGGTGAGAGCAGCGTAATCAGCCCCAGCGCAATCAGAATCAGGGCGACTAGCCGGATCGCTTGCTTAATCACAGTTCTTCTGACTCGCTTTCGGACTGGAGTGTGGTCAGGGCCGGGTCGGGCGGGGTCAGCCCGGCCTGGAGCAGCTGGGATAGCCGGGAGCGATCGCGGATCAGCCGTCCCCCCGCTACCTGGTTCGTCAGCCAGCGGCCCAGGGTGACGATTGGCTGGCCCACCGTCCGCTGCAGCAGCTGCAAAACCGCCCAGCCCAGGGCCGTACTGGTAAAGGTTTCCCAGCGATCCAACGCCGTAATCGCGTCGATACCGACGACGATAGCCCAGAGGCTCCAGATCGAGAGCACCACAAAAATCGGCATCCCCAGGTAGGGAAAGACCATCAGGGCGCTAAAAATCAGCGGCGCATAGCTAAAACCCAGGGTGCGAACCACTTCGATTAACGTGGCGTCCCCAGCGAAGACAAAATGCACGATCACCCAGGTACTCAGCGCCCAAAAGCTATAGCCAAAGACAAACAAAACCGCCGAAAGCAGCAGACTGAAGACAAAGCGCAGCGGTCGCACCTGGTTGATAAACAGCACCACGCTCTGGCCAACCGACTGGGAAAGCCCCGCCAGCAGCACCACCACCAGCGCCGCTAGCAGGCTCAGGGGGATGGTATGGATCAGCTGAAAGGTCGGCTGATTCAGCGCCAGCGCTCCCCGCACCAGCGTCCAAAACTGGTCAAAAGCCGTCGGCTGCGAGGTCTGAGCTAGGCCGAGCAGAGGTCTCATAAGTTAATCTAAATCCGCCTGATTTTAGATGGTACAAGACCGATGGTCGATGATGGGCTAGCGGGATGTATCTTTCTCAGCCTAGAGATTAACCAAAGATATCCAGCTGCGCTTCAGGATCTGGGTACAAACCCGGAGCCTCCTGGGCAGATTTGGCCCGTCTGCCAGTGCGCAGGCCGACGGCAATTTTGCTGTGCTTTTCGATCTGGCCCATCACCTGCCGGGCCCGGCTGATCACGCTGGGAGGCAGTCCGGCTAGCCGCCCGGCCTCGATGCCGTAGGAGCGGTCGGCCCCACCGGGCTGTACCTGATGCAGAAAGATAATCTGGTCGGGCAGCTCTTTCACCGTCACCTGATAGTTGGCGACGTTGGACAGGATGGAGGCCAGCTCGTTCAGCTCGTGGTAGTGGGTGGCGAAAATGGTGCGAGCGCGAATGTCCGTCGCCAGGTGCTCGGCCACGGCCCAGGCAATCGAGAGACCGTCAAAGGTGGCCGTACCCCGGCCAATTTCATCCAGCAGCACCAGCGACTGGGGGGTGGCGTGGTTGAGAATATTCGCCGTCTCGTTCATCTCGACCATGAAGGTAGACTGGCCAGTCGCCAGGTCGTCTACCGCGCCAACTCGGGTAAAAATGCGATCGCACACCCCCAGCGTCGCCGCCGCCGCCGGGACAAAGCTGCCCACCTGAGCCATCAGCTGGATCAGCCCCACCTGCCGCAGGTAGCAGCTCTTGCCGCTGGCGTTAGGGCCGGTGAGGATGATTAAATCGGGAGACTGCGGGCTGGCGGCCTTGGGTTCAGCCGACCCCAGCCCGGTCGAGTTGGGCACAAAAAACCCCGCCGGCAGCGACTGCTCCACCACCGGATGGCGGCCCGCTTCGATCTGGATGGGTCGGCCCGGCACCATTTGCGGACGGCAGTAGCCCTGATAAATGGCGACCTCGGCCAGCCCAGCTAGCACATCGGCGGCGGCCACGGTGGCGGCCACCTTACGAATCAGCTCGACCTGGTGGCTCACCTCCTCCCGCAGTCCGACAAAGATTTCGTACTCCAGCTGCTGGCTCTCTTCCTGAGTGGTAAAAATGCGGGCCTCGCGCTCCTTTAGGTCGGGGGTGATGTAGCGCTCTTCGTTAGTCAGGGTCTGCTTGCGGATGTAGTCCTCCGGGGCATCCTTTGACTTGGCCCGGGAGATGCTGATGTAGTAGCCAAAGGCTTTGGTATAGCCCACTTTGAGGTTGGAAATGCCGGTGCGATCGCGCTCCGTTACCTCCAGGTTGGCGATCCACTGCTGGTCGCCGCTGACCCGCTGGCGCAGCTCGTCCAGGTGCGCATTGACGCCTGCCCGGATCAGATTGCCCTCGGTCAGGGAAAGTGGCGGACTTTCGACCAGGTGCGATCGCAGCCGCTGCCCCAGCTGCTCCAGCACCGGCGGTACCTGCTGTAAGGCGCGCAGGTAGGGCGAGTCGGCGTGGGCCGCCAGCGCCGCTAGATCCGGCAGCCGGGCAAAGGATTCGGCCAGCGTTACCAGGTCGCGACCGTTGGCCGTCCCCGACCCGGCCCGACCCGCCAGTCGCTCCAGGTCGTAAATTTGCTTTAGCAGCTGCTGGAGCTGCTGCCGCAACGCCCCGTTGGCCACCAGCTCGGCAATCGTCTGCTGCCGGGCCTGAATACCCTCCAGGCTGAGCAGCGGCTGCAAGAGCCAGCGCCGCAGCGCCCGACTGCCCATCGGCGTGACGGTTTTATCCAGCGCCCACAGCAGCGACCCGTGGAAGATGCCATCGCGGGCGGTCTGGGTGATTTCCAAATTGCGCCGGGTCTGGTGGTCGATTACCAGATATTCGGTCAGGGCGTAGGTAGCGAGGGGCTGGAGGGGAGCCTGGGTGGCCTTTTGGGTGTCTTCCAGGTATTCCAGTAGCCCCCCAGCGGCACGAACGGCCAGGGGCAGATGGTCGCAGCCCAGCCCCTCTAGGGAACGCAGACGAAAATGCTGGAGCAGCCGTTGCCGTGCTTCGGTCTGGGTGAAGGGGGTCTGCGATCTCAGCGTGTAGCAGAACTGCGTCGGCAGCCAGTCGGGCACATGCTCGGAGGTTTCGCCGGGCCGCAGCAGCCCGCCCAGGTCGGGCGCATTCGTCGGCAGTAAGATCTCGGCGGGCTGAAGCCGCATTAGTTCCTGGCAAAGCTGTTCCAGGTCGCTGGACTGGGTGGTGAGAAATTCCCCCGTGGAGACATCGGCATGGGCTAGGCCCCAATGCTCACCTGCGATCGCCACCGCCGCCAAAAAGTTATTGCGGCGAGCGCTCAGCATCCCGGCTTCCAGCACCGTCCCCGGCGTAATCACCCGGGTGACGGCCCGTTTAACTAAGCCCTGAGCCTGAGCTGGATCTTCCACCTGGTCGCAGATGGCGACGGCAAAACCCTTTTCCACCAGCAGCGCACAGTAGCGGTCTAGGGCATGGTGGGGAATACCCGACAGCGGCACCCGGCCAATTTCTTTACCCGCATCTTTGCTGGTCAGCACCAGCTCCAGCTCACGGGCAACGGTGATGGCGTCTTGAAAAAAGGTTTCAAAAAAATCGCCTACCCGGTAGAGCAGCAGCGCGTGGGGATACTGGTCCTTAACTTCGGCGTAGTGATGCATCATCGGCGTCATCTGCTCCCGACTGACGGCGCGATAGTCGGCGTGGCGGACGGTGTGCTTGGCGAGGCGCTCGGGGATGCCGAAGGTTGGATCGGGTTTTGGGGGGTCCGTGGCGGGCATGGGGGGTGGCGGGTCGAGAG
>NZ_JADEXG010000149.1 GCF_015207255.1 Vasconcelosia minhoensis LEGE 07310 | reverse complement strand
AGGGTGGTGATAGCGCTCGTATTCAAGTGCGCTAATGTCGGCTTCGCTGAACTCTAGTTGAATCATGACCGCGGTGTCTTTTGGGTGGGCTAACTCAATTTCACCATGACTATAGAATTAGTTCAAGCCCGAACCGGCTAGAGTATAGCTGATCAAGGGATGGGAATCAATATAGGGGAATTTCAAACAAAAAATGTAGTGCATTTTACAAAGTATAGAATAGACCATATATGATCTACGATTTATTGAAGGAGTGTATAATGTGCTCAAACTACTCGTGGAGTAAAGGGCTTGGCTAAACTTCGGCTCACGTCCTTATCAGGAACGCCTAGAACGACCCATGCTACTGTGGCTGAGCAGCTTCGCAAGGCCATTCTGCTCGGTCAGCTTCCGGCAGGGACTCGGCTAGTGCAGTCAGAATTGTCTGAAGCACTCAATGTCAGCGTCACACCTATTCGGGAGGCCTTACGCGAGCTGAGTACTCAGGGATTAGTAGACCTGGATGCGTTTCGTGGCGCAATAGTACATATGCCGTCTCTTGAGGAGCTAGAAGAGCTCTATGAGATGAGATCGCTGCTCATTCCGCTAAGTGTGAATCGAGCAATTGCCCGACTAACTGAATCTGAGTTAAAGCCTTTTGAAGCTTTGCTGATAAAAATGGAAGCCGAAACCGATCAGACTCGCTGGGTAGAGCTCAACCGCCAGTTTCATAATCTGCTCGATGATCTAGGGCAAACTTCGCAGATTCGGCATGTTTTGCAGCGACTCTCTGACCTTTCAGCAATCTACGTTAACTTATCGTTCTCGATCGTTCCACTGCAAAAAGAAGACTCTGAGCAGGAGCATCGAGTCATTCTTCAGGCTTACCTTAACCGAGATGCCGAAGCTGCGACCAGACTTACTTTGCTGCACCTCAATGCTACGCTAGAGGCGGCTAGAGATGCTCTAACGCGATCGCCTATCTCTGCAAAGTGATAGGCTTCTTAACCATTTCTCGGCTTGGCAAGCGGATTGGGATGTAGTCGAAGGACCGATATCAGCGCCAACGACCTGCTGGCAAATTGTATGCTTAGGCTTCTGAAAGGGCTTTCCTTAGTTAACTAGCTGGACATAGAACCGGTTTTTCCCATTTAGCTTTCGACGCACCAGGCGGACCTACTTCACCGGGTTGTTCAGGCCGTGCAAGATGACGGGGTCATGCTGTGCGATGAGCGGTTTCAGCATCAGTCCTTTCCAGACGAAAATTCATCTCGCCGCTTCATCGCCGAGCGCTCAGACTTGCCCTCTAACGAATCGAGCTGGTTTTTACCCTTGAACCGAACCCGCCTTGCTCGGCCTAGGGGGAGTTTTCGAGCCGCTTGCAAGCACGGGTTCCCAGCTTCTGCGCGGTATCTGCGTCGATATGGGCTCCAATCCAGCTGCCGCCACCGTTACGAATACGAATGGCATAGCCCTGCAAGGCGTAGTCGCTGAATTCATAAGCTTCCCAGGCTTGCTGAAAGGCAGCGGCCCGGTCTGGGTTTGACTTGCCGCCCTGGGTCTTCGGCAGTGCCCGAGCAAACTGGTCTAAACTGAAATGGACCCCAGAGACTGAACAACATGAAAGGGCAGTTAAGCTCTGAAAGATCTACGTAGTTAATACGCTTTCAACGAGTATGACACATCAACTGACTTTCTCATCTACTTTCTGCATAAACCTCATCTGGTGTTCGATAATTCAGCGACTGATGCAGTCTTTGTCGGTTATACCAATGA
>NZ_JADEXG010000148.1 GCF_015207255.1 Vasconcelosia minhoensis LEGE 07310 | reverse complement strand
GGGAGCCCGTGTCAGACCCCGTTAGGGGCAGTGGGCGTTGAGCTGTCTAGCCACCCGTACGGAGAACAGCTGTGTCTGATTTCCTAGCCGGAGAATCCCCGCGCCTTCAGGGCGGGGAGCATGTCAACATCGGAACTTTAGCGTCGCGGCGCTACATTTGGGGCTAGCCCAATCTACGGTGAGCCACGCAATCGCGGCGCTAGAAAACCATCTCGGCATTGTCCTCGTCGCTCGCGATCGCCCCAGGATAACCAGCGGGTTCAAGCTCACCTGGCAGCATTAGGCTACCGGCTCAGCGTTGAGTATGACGTCCGCGAAGACTCCACCCTGATTAGCATGGTGAAGAAAGGTCTGGGCTCAGCGATTACGCCTCGACTGGTGGCAGCGCCAATCCCCACTGAAATTCAGGTGAGATCGCTGCCCGTTCCCCTATGCCGAGCCATTGCCGTTGCAATTCTCCAGGACACGCTGCTGCCGAGAGCCGTTTTTGCCTTTCTAGATATTTTAAAAACAGAACCCTGGCAGCTCTAGTTTTTGAGGCTAGCTTTTTTCGGAAGCGGAATTGCCTCTATTCTGAAGCTTGTGAATGGAGGCAACAAAGATCTTATGTAGCATAGCAGCCTCATCTAGCAAGGGATAAAACCGCAAAGCATCGACCAAATCTGACTCAATGATCAGCTCCAGCCAGTACTGAGTTTCCCGCGCGGCCTTGAGCGCAACCTCCAGCCGGTGCAAAAATTCTGTTTGAGACCGGGCATAATGCGCCTTGCGAATACTCAAGCCAATCGACGTACCCGCAGTCAAAAGCAGCTCAGATAGGGGAGCCAAGACCCCATCCGACCGCTCTAAAAAATGGCAGGCCTTAATCACCCGCAGCGAAAATTGCTTAGTCCGAACCGTTATTAACGCATCTTTACCCATGGGAGAATTGTAACCGCTGAGCCATTATCTCAGCAAAACCACGCATTGCACAGTATAATTTCCGTTTTTTAAAGGCTTCCTTCAAACTGTCACTCTATGCGACGAGACTCCATCTTCTATAAGCTGTTCCAGCAGTCACCAACTCTCCTGTTCGAGCTTTTACCCGATGCGCCGGCCAATGCCACAGCCTACAGATTCGAGTCCGTCGCCGTCAAAGAGCCGACCTTTGAAATCGACGGCGTGTTTCTGCCGCCGGAGGAAAGTACGGGCACCGTCTACTTCTGTGAGGTGCAGTTCCAAAAAGACGAGCGGCTCTACGAACGCGTCTTTGCGGAATCGATGCTGTACTTCTACCGCAGCCGCGGTCGGTTTAGAGACTGGCAGATCGTCATCATCTATCCGTCACGCCGCCTTGAACAGAGCAACCTGTACCCACATCGAACGTTTCTCAACAGCGAGCAGATGCATCGGGTCTATCTCAATGAGCTCGGCGATATTCGGCAGCTGCCGGTCTGGCTAGGGCTGATGGTGCTGACGACGGTTGAGGAGACCCAAGCGCCTGAGGCCGCCCGGTATCTACTGAGCCGTTCGCGGCAGGAAGTACCAGCGCCAGCGAGTCGTGCCATTATAGAGATGGTAGCGACGATTATGTCGTATCGGTTTGAGCAGCTGAGTCCAAGGGAGATAGAGGCAATGCTAGATATTACGTTTCAGGAAACCCGGCTGTATCGGGAGCTGAGGGAAGAAGCCTTGCGGGAAGGCTTGCAGGAAGGTCGTCAGGAAGGTCGTCAGGAAGGTCGTCAGGAAGGTCGTCAGGAAGGTCGTCAGGAAGGTCGTCAGGAAGGTCGTCAGGAAGGTCGTCAGGAAGGTCGTCAGGAAGGTCGTCAGGAAG
>NZ_JADEXG010000086.1 GCF_015207255.1 Vasconcelosia minhoensis LEGE 07310 | reverse complement strand
GTTCAAGGACGCGATTAACACTTGTATTGAGCAGGCCAATACGACCCACAAAGCATCGCTAGAAACTTTGTTGACCATGAATTTTCAGTCCTTTAAGAAAGTCCAAATATCAGGCGTCTAGAGTATACCTCATCCGAATGAGAACTGCTATAAAAGAAAGGATTCAGGCGGTTAGATTGGGTAAAAGAGAAGGAATAGTTCAGTATTTAACGAGAAAACAGTAAACGACTTAATATAGGGAAATTTAACAATTTACGCACAATAATCCAGCTAGCAATAAAGCCTAATAGCGATAGACAGAAGATAGAAAAAATAGTGACTTGATTGAAAACATTTGGGAAAATCATTTGAGTTCCGTATTTGATACATGCTAGTACTATAGGATGTATCAGATAAATTCCTAAAGAGCAAGCCCCGATTTCTAAAGCCGTCTTCTGAATCCACTCCTTGCGCATCCATCTATCAAGAGATAAGGCTATGAATACTAATGCGTAAGCAAGAATGATGTTGAGCAAAGCACAGTGATGCGCAGTAAACATCTTTATCAAAGTAGCCGCAAAGAATAAGAAAGTTGCTATACCGAGATGGCGATCAGTTATTTTATCCAAGCAAAGTCGTCCATTGCAAATTACTTTTAGTTTCAATAAAATTAAATAAAAAAGAATACCGGCCATCAAATATGGTATGAGCAGTGTCGACCAGGATACATAGACCAAAACGATCCTTAATAGTGATGCTATATCGCTTGGATTTTCGTAATCTAAAGCATTAGTAAAAGCAACATCTGGACCTAACATAAAAGAATTTCCAGAAATTTCAACCAGAATCCTTACTAGGGAAGCTAACAATAACAAAGAAATCACTACTACAGGTCGAGAGAGTTTTTCTGCGGGAATTAATGCGCGAATTATAGCTGCAAAAAATATTCCTGTTAACAGTAATGGTAAAAAATAAAGGTGATAGCTTGCACCTCCGAGTAGCAAAACGCCCAAAGGATCTCCAGTTATTTCAGCTAGCCTGTTTTGCTGAGCACTGACATTAAAAAAAAATAGTTTAAAGCCGCAGTAAATAGCAGTCCACACAAAAAAAGGCAGCAAGATTCTTCTCGCACGCGTGATAAACAGGCTTTGTAGATCAGAATATTTTTGTTGAGTTCTTAGCAGGCTTGGAACTAAGAAGTAAAAAGATACAGCAAGGAAGAAAGGGACTGCAAACCCAAAAAAAGTTCTCAAAACTGATACATCAGCTCCAGTACTCCCCCAAGTAGCATCTCCTGAATGATAAAGTACAACAGCATAAGCGGAAAAACCACGCATAAAATCAATTCCGTAATGCCTTTGCTTTTTTGAGCCAAGAGGCTCTAAAGTATTTGTGCAATTTTTGTTCATGTCGATTACCCTAATAGTCATTTCTAGTACATAACTACCAGAACGAATAAACTAGAAACCAGTCTAAGACTTGATAAAATCATACCAATATTAGGAATTGTGAATATCTTAAAAAACTGCCTAGAAACTGCATTCATTAATAGCTATATATCGAATAAAGATTAGATGAATCTCTAAAAAAATAACCTAGTTATCTAAAATTCAATCAGTTTTTGTTTTGAAATGCATACTTTAGGCTTTTTTATATTGATTGAGCTTGGCTTTATTGAGTGTGTCCTTAATGATTGATTGTGGGAAGCCAATCCAAAAATAAAGGCCATGAATAGCATGTAACCTGGCTCTTCCATTTGGGTGAAAATAAATCCAATAATAAGTATACTAAAAAGTAATATCTTTAACACATCAGTTGTACAAAAGAACTTCCAGACCAGATATCCTAAAAATAAATAAGCTACAAGACCAAAAATTCCTAAATCTCCCCATATACCGGCCCAACCAAACAGCGGACTAAAAAAACTAGAACCACTGGTTAACCAAAAACCCATAACAAAATCTCGCGACTCTTGGCCTATAGATGTTGTAGTAGCCCCTAAGGGATCCAAAACTGATGAGTAATCTTGGAGAAACCATCCACCAAGGCGACTGACGGTATGACCAGGTCCCAAACCAAACAACCAGTTTAGTGGTGATTGAAAATTATCTAAGATAAGATTGACGGAGTAAAACTTTGCATACCAGGCTAAGCCATCCGATCCGTAAAGTTCCGGGCGAGCCCAAGCGGCAAAAGCTTTCAGAGCTTCAATATTTTGCGCTCCCCAAACGCCAATCATGACTAAAAGAATGATACATGTCAAAAATTTAATAGTTTTGCCAAGATCCTGAAAATCTAATAATATCAACAATACCCAAGCAGCACCAAATCCAATCACAAGTTGTTTGGAGTCAGAAAAAAGTACATGCCATAAAGAAGCTAAGAGAATAAATATACGGAAAACTTTTGGAAACTTCTTTTCATTAACCAAGCAATAGAGAGCGAATACAAAAGATACAGTTGCTGAAATATAGTTACCCGCCCCAGACACAAAGAAAACACCACCGCAACCATCGGTGCCATTAAAACCTTTTGCATAAAGTAGGCCGCTATCAATTAATGGTTTTTGTATTGCAGCAAGTAAAAAGTTTATCAGCACTGAAACATACAAAAACTTTTTAAGGACATGAAGAGTACTAGGAGAAGTAGGCAATGAATTCAGTGCAATTAGAAATAAAAAAGGTTCCCCTAGTATCATAAAACTTACGATTGCATTAATTAGTCCTGCATCATTCCATATAGCACTGGCGACAATTGCCCCAAGTAAAATAAGCAAGCCAGATATCATCAGAAAATTTATATGCCTTTGCCTTAGGCTTTTATTACGACTGGAAAGTATTACTGAGAAGCAAATAAAAGGAACTATGCCAAAATGTAACAAGTTTATTAAAGAAGATCCTAGCGTAGTAGAAATAATGCGTGAATAAAATACGCTAGAAAAAGCTACTATAATTAAGTTAGAGTTTTTAATATATCTCATCTATTGGATGTTTTAGCATGTCTATTTTGCAATCAGGAGTTAATAGCTTTTGAGTATATGTTTATACATTCTTTAACTGTTTCTTGTTTCGAAAATCGATTTTTTAATTCTTCCCTTACTGCAGTTTGATGGCAACTTTCTGAAGATATAGCTTTCCTTATGGCTTGAGTTAGGTTATCTAGGGCGTTTCTCTTTAGATCAAAGTATACACAATTTGATAGGCCGATTTCTCTAAGTACTGGTATGTCGGAGCATACGGATTTACATGAAAAATATAGGGCCTCTATCAAAGGTATACAAAACCCTTCTATAGAAGAAGCAATTACAAACACCTCACAATTTTGATAAAGCCAGCAAAGCTCACTTTCACTGATAGCAGAAATCATAAAGACTGATGCATCAAGGGATAAATCTTTCACTAACTGATTTAACCGATTGGTCTCTGGGCCTGAAGCACCTACAAGAACTAAACATAATGGTGTCTTTTGTCTGAATACGTCATCCTTTTTCAGGACTGAGAAAGATCTAATTAAAAGATCAAGGTTTTTATTCTTACGATGTTGTGCAACAGATAAAATAAAGGACCTATTAAATTTCTCCTTAGTAAAATTGGGTGGCTTTGCGACTACATTTTCAAAATTAACTAAATTATAGGTTACCGCCAAAGGCTTCTGATTACTTTTAACGGGAAAATATTTTTTCAGATCTCCTAAAGTTGTTTTGGATACACATGCTAGCCCATCACTGCTATGCACGCATTGCTTCAAAATAAGACGATTAAAAAATGCCTTCTTGCGTCCAAAATTTTCAGGTAGCTGGTATGGATAGAAATCATGAACTGTGGCTATCACTGGACAAGAAAACCTTGATCGTATAAAAGGCAAGGGAAAAGCCAGGTGGATAATTTCAGCTGAGCACTTCTTTGCAAGATTAGGGAATTCAAAGAGAAACCAAAGATTTCTCGAAGGCGAGTTGTTTTTAATATTTACATCGACTAATTCGATTTTGCTTGATGATAGGGAAAAGAATTCCTCATAATAATATCTTTGCCATGAACCAGTCACAAATGTAATTTTTTTAACTAAATCTAGGTCAGCAAGGCAATGAGCAAGATTTACAGCATATCTACATACTCCGGTTGGTTCTGTAGGGCTATGTAGAGCAAGTATTAGAATATGCATTATTATACGAGTTAAAAAGGGAAACAGGTTTAAAAAACAGGCTATTATTTTCTTTGAAGCAACTACGTCTCGAAGGCAATTACTTCGGCTCAACTAATTTTTCATAAATACCGCTCAGCTTTTCTCCAGTCGCTTTCCAGCTATAATGCTGGCGCACCAATGTTCGACCCGCGTTTCCCATTTCATATCTTATTTTGCTATTACTACCAAGTAGTCGCATTGCCTTAGACAGATCCCTGACAACTTGGTCAGGACTGTGGGCCGCTACTTTGATTCCTGTTTCGGCCGTGACCTGAACACCTGGCCCACCAAGGTCTAAACAAATAACAGGCCGACCTGCTGCCATTGCTTCCATACAAACCCATCCGCCTGAATCATGAAGGCTAGGATGTACATGAATGTGGCAGTCTTGTAATAATTTTATGAGTTCATGACGCGGAACTCTTCCCAAAAATTTTACCTTATTGTCAATCTTGAGGTCTTTTGCTAAGGTTCGCAAATGCTGGGACTCCGGCCCGTCTCCTACGATCCAATATTCTACATCGTGCAAGTTAGCCGCTGCAAAAGCTCGTAAAGCAAGATGAAATCCTTTCCAGTGGAGTAAACGTCCCATGCTTATAAAACACACTGGTCCATCCTTAGGTAGTTCGTAACTACTGAGTTGCTCGATTTCTTTCTCAGGGAGCCCAGACTCGGGCAAAATTTGTACATGCTTGACTCCCATTCTATACAGTCTTCGAGCAGTATCTTCTGTAGTAGCCCTTGCAAGTGCGCTTCTTTGAGCTGTTAAATATACAAATGGATCTCTTTCTCCTATCCATCTCACTATATGCCTAGCAATTTCATATACTCGAGCTCGCGCTGAGAAGTCTTGCCAAAATGGAAGGGGAGCTGACTCACCACCCCCAACCGGTCCCCAGATAAAAGGTACTGGTAAAAAAGCTATAAAGCTCGGATTTGAGTATTTTACGAAAGTTACATGGTGAGTTACATCAAATCCAATTTTGCTATGTAAACGACGAGCAACAAAATAAGCCTGAACTTGCCAAAGATAGTAATGAATTTGCATAGCTCCATTAGAGCCAAGTTTCCAACCTCCGCCCCAAACGGGTAAAGTAAAGTAAACGAAATGCAAATTTGGATTCGGGTCTCTAGCTAGTTCTGACTCAATTGCTTCCTTGCTCTCATCTGGGCGCGTTAGTACCCAAACTTCATGATATCTCGATACTTCTCTAGCAATGTTCCATCCTACACCTCTTTCAGAACCTACTCCCGGTTCGCATGAATAAGCTGATATTAAAACCTTCATACCTGTAAACCCTGTAATTTAATTTGGATGGCTGTTTGACTTTAAAGTTTTTAAGAATAGAATTTGGCAATCTTACCAATTAGAGTTATTTTCATATCCTAGCTGAATTAATAGTTCACCGGCCACCTCTTTAAATGCATCTTTGTGAGCCTCAGTAAAAGCTTCTTTCCACCCTCCTTTGCTCCCCTTAGCTCCCTTTCGAAAAGTATGAGATTCTCTGGGGTTCATACCTGAAGAAGAAAATTTTGCCTTGATTTCTTGAGTAGACAAATTAGTTTCGAGATGGGCTAAAATCTTTTCAATCAGGTGCAAACGCGTTTCCTCACATCCACCTCCCCTTTCACCGACTAAGTCTTCAAATTTAATAGCAATTGTATTAGGATCATCAATCCAACCAAGCCAGCGAGAAAAATCTTCCCCGATGTTTGGTTGAGAAGCATTGGAACCAAAAGGAGTACCGAGGGGCACGCCCTTTATAGAATTCATAAGTTTCTTATCAAAAGAGGAATGTTTCAGGTAAAGTTCATGCAAAAATATCCTTTCTTCGTTGCAGACCCATCTAGCATGGGAAAGCGCGACATCACGCAAATCACGATAAATGAAAAAGGTCTTGCAATCATGCTCCTTAAAAACATCAAGGACTTCATCGCAGTAAGTTAAGTGAGAGCGAATAATTGAATTTGTTGGCGCTGAACCTAGCTTCCATTTAATATGAGATGCGGTATTCATAATGCCGCAAAGTGCTTGTACGGAAACAATATCATCCCATTTTAAAAAACCAGGAATAGTGTACAAAATCTGGTACAGGAGGTGTGTACCAGATTTAGGGTATGAATTGCAAATCAAAAATGATTTTGAGCGATCTAAATTCACTACTACTTCCTTTAAATAGCGAATAAAGAAGATTAAGTCTCTAGCATGCAATCGTGCAACATTGTGTGCCTGATAACTCATAAGTATACTCACAAGCAAGCTAATGCTTTTTCATAAACCGTAGCTACCTGTTCTGCTGTTCGTTCCCAGGTAAATGGCTGTACCCTTTTTATTCCGCGCTGAATGAGGTCATTGCGCTTACACTGATCCTGATGGATAAGCAAAACTTTTTCTACTATCTCGTCTACATCTAAGGGATTTGTCAAAATGGCAGCATCACCTACCACCTCAGGGACTGAGGTAACATTAGAGGTAATCACTGGAGTGCCGCAGGCCATTGCCTCTAAGGCTGTTAGTCCAAAACCTTCATACAGAGAAGGTGCTACCAAAATATCAGCTGCGTTATAGATATTTATAAGTTCATTTTGAGAAGGTCTTCCCATGTAATAGACACAGTCTTCAAGAGAATTTTTGCGAATAAACTCTTTTTGCTCTTGGGTAAAATCACCTCCAGTTTTCCAAAATGTTACTTTTATTGACTTACTCCGAACAGTCTCTAATACCTTTAGTATAGTAATAATATTTTTCCGCTGATTGTTTGACCCTACGTTGAGGAGGCACAGTGTCTCTCTATCAAGTCCGTACCTACTACGATTTCTTTGAACTGTATCTGTTGGTAAAGGAGAAAAAACTGAGTCAACGGCGTTTGGTATGACATCAATTAAATCTGGATGTACGTCCAAGTACTTTACGACATCCTTGGCTGTGTGTGAAGAAACGGTAATAACGCGGTTGGCTTTTTTCATGCCCGACACAGAAAACTTCCAAGAGGCCATGCTGACCATTGGGAAAATAGCTTTCCCCTGAAAAGTTTCTGGTTGCGTCAAATTGATTAGATCGTGGCAAGTTAAGACTGAGGCTTTGTTAAAATAACTAAGCCAATACACCCAATGCCCATCACTGTGATCAACAATGTGAAATAAATTTACTTCCAGGTTCTTCAAGGACTTTGGGAAAGAGTAATATCGGCTATAGTATTTCTTGATTCCAGCTTTCCATGTCTTGTGTTCATTATGGTCAACCTTTAAGCTAGGGGTAAATTCAATGAACTCCCAGTCAGGGCAAGTGGTTTTGAGGCCTCTGACTAAAGAGTCAGCATAGACGTCCATGCTGAAAGAGAATTTCCGTGGAGGGCGGAGCAGAGCAATACGCATTTTAAATCCTCAGAGGGTTTGACCAGATTAATGTAGTATGTGCTGCCAAAGATCAACCAAGCGGCTCGCGATACGTTCATGAGTATAATTTTGGTGAACTCTTGAGAGACCAAAGCTTTTAGCCTGGCTGTACCACTCCTTATCAACCAGTAGTCTTTCAAGAGTTTGCGTCAGTTGGGCTGTATCCCCTTCCTGAAAAACAAGTTCAGGATTTGCAATTACATTAGGTATTTCTCCGCAGGTCGAGCCAACGACAGGAATACCCATACACATAGCCTCAATCAAGACATGCCCAAATTGCTCCTTCCAAGTATGTCCCGTTTTGGAAGGCAGAACTAAAACGTTAAAGTTTGCCATTTCGTCCGGAACGCTCGCTTGGGGCACGCCCCCTTTCCATTCAACTCTATCTGCGATTTCCAGCTCCTCGACATCCTTTCTTAGAGATGTTTCATCAGGCCCAGAACCGCACATAACGAGCTTGATATTGTCATGTACCTGGCTAAGCTTCTTAACTGCTACAAATAGGGTGTCTAATCCTTTCTGATACGTCAATCGCCCCATATAACCGACGCGAAATCCTTCACTTGATGGGTCAAGGTTGGCGGATGTAAAACCATCAGCTTTAGTTCGAGGCGCAAACAACTTAGAATCAACTCCCATTTGGGGCATTACTTCAACAGTTCCTTCATATCCCCATTTGTCAATTAATTCTTTTCCTTCATAATTGCCGGAGACGATCGCTTTAGCTGTATCCAGTACATATCGACGTATCCAATGGCGAAATGGGGATAACTGGCGATCCAGATTTTCCCAGCCAAAAATCACCAGTGGTTTCTTAAATAACTTCGAGCAAAAAGCCATCTGGAAAGCAGAAATAGAGAAAACTTCCTGTTCAACATGCAGAATGTCTGGGTTAAAGTCTCTTAAAACCTGCCAGATCTTCCATGGCATATAAAAATAGGCACCAACTCTACCCGAGAAAAGAATACGAGCTGGATAAATTTTAAGCCTTGGATAAGGCGTTTCTAAGGTCAATAACTTTTTCCATCCAACCGCTTTCCAACCAGTAGGTATTAACAGGGCTACTTTAATTCCATCAATGGCAGCAACAGAGTCCCATTTACCCTGGTTGACGCCAGTGACATAAGCATGGCTAACTACCAAAACCTTTATCTTCACAGAACTTTGAGCAATATAAGCTTCCTTTTCACTTTTAACTTTAGAAATAGTCATAATAAAGAAGTATAAGTTTTAACTTTTCCTATGCCTAAGTCTAGGATTAGTAATTAGGTAGACATCTACTTGTTGATAATTGTTTCAGTTGAACGTTCAGCTAAAACAATTATTGGACTCTTCTATAAAATTAGAAATTGATTAGGTGAAAGCTTTATAGTCTCTTCAAATGGGCAGCGCTTTAAGTCGTTTCGCTATTTTGGAGATTACGCTTGGTCGCATGTGAGGCGCATATAACCAGGTAATAGCGAGTTTAGCTAAAGGCAAAGGCAGGAAGCCAACCCAAAGAAACCATAATGTATAAACAATACGCTTCATAACAGTGAAAGGTGAATATTTCCAGAGAGACCGGATTCCTTGATAAGTGAGATTTAATACAGTATCAGTCTTTACCGGATGATTACCCGGATCCAGTTTCAGCGAGATGATCCTTGACCATATTCTGCCGATAGATCTTTGGTCCAGATCCTCTAGGACTTCGTGCCCTAGTTCTTTAGCTTTGCTAACAAGCAAGTCATAATTCTGCAAGTCATGCTGAACAAAGCGGCGAAAGCGATCGACAGTTACTGTAGTTAAAGCCCATTGATTGCTGCCATGGATTCGATAAGCTCCTAATGGATCTTCAATAGCCGCGACTTTACCATAGAAGGGTAGAAGGATGCAGAGATAATCATCTGCTGTAAGTTTATATTTGTCAGGAATGGGAAATACTTTATTTAAGGCATTCCTACTTAATGCGTTACCACTCATTGGGGTTCTTTGATAACTGCCTTCGCGTAACAGGGTTTTCCATACTTGCCCAGATGCCAAAGGTTTTTGGCCTTGGGGGTATGAAAAACCTAAGGGATTCTCTTCAGCATCTACTACCTCCAGCCTGTAGTGAATTTTTGATATTTCTGGGTTCCATGACTCAACAATTCGTTCCACTGCAGTAGGGAAAAGATAATCATCAGCATCTAGAAAAATAACAATGAAGCCTTGGCTAATTTCAAAACCCTTATTAAGCGCTGCTGCTTGCTTTCCATTTTCTTGAAGCACAGAAATAATTTGACATCCATATTTTGAAATAACCTCCCGAGAATTGTCTGTGGAACCATCATCTACAACAACGACTTCTATATTAGGATATGATTGGCTCAAAGAACTATCAATTGCCTTATGCAAGAAATGAGCGTAATTATAGTTGCTAATAATGATGCTTACATGTGGGATTTTCATGACAGACAATATTATTTGTCAAGTAATTTTTCAAGAAGCCTATTCACTCGTTTACCCGATACACTCCAATTAAGACGAGTTTGATATTCGTTGTAAGAAGAGAGAGCAAGTCTCTTATAAGATTCATAATCATCAAAAAGTTTTATTATATAGTCGCAGTATTCACTGACATCAGCCTCAAAGTCAAACAACTGGCCATTTAGACCCGGATTTATAACTGTTGAAACTCCTCCAACTTTTCTAGCTATACAAGGGACGGCGAAGGAATTGGCTTCACAAAAGACTACACCAAAGCATTCAGCTCGTGACGGCAAAATTAAGAAATGAGACTCTGAAAAAAGCTGATTTATTTTTTGCCTACCAGCATTAGTCGATTTACTAATGAATCCCAAACTTTCAATAAAATCTGGCAATTCACCTTCTATATCTGGTTGACAGCCAACTGTGGTAAGCTTTGTTTTTAACCCTTTCTTATTCAACTGTCGAGCGACTTGAAAAGCGATATCACCGCCTTTCCTGTACCAATCAACGCCCAAAAATAGAAGATTACAGACACTTGTAGATCGGATTGTAATTAAATTTTCAATTTCAATCGGACTTTTGACATCATCAATATTTCCGCCAAAAGGGATAACTTTTACTTTTGATGGATCCGCTGCATAATAATCAATAGCTTTTTGAGCCGCCCAATCAGAGCTGTATATAGCTAGAGAACACTTCTCAAGTGCCATTTTTTCAATCATATTCCAGTTTTTATAGGATTGCTCGCAAAGATCCTTATATTGAGAGTAAAAGTCTAGTAAGTTAGCACATGTTGCATCTGCCCAGAAAACGATAGGTTTACTGCTCTCAAGAAACGCGATCGAACGTATAGTTGCGCTAAAAATAATGTCTGAGTTAGATGAACAAAGTTTTTGTGAAACCTGCCTTGAGTAGCTTTTTAAAATTCTTAAATCGGCATCTTTCTCGTATAGCTTTCCTCGAGATTTTCTATAAAATAATTGCTTTACCTTTAACAAAGTAAAATCAAATATACTGGTTTTCAGAGGGCCAAGATACTCAACCGATATTCCCTGCATAGCAAGAGATTGAGCAATGTAATATCCTAAGCCAGACCATGTGTTAGCTCCTCCCAACTTTTGTGAATCATAGTGAGTTACATAGGCTACGTTTATAGTTCTTTTCATATCTAGATCAATTTCACGAGTTCTCATTAAGCTTCTGGCATTCAAGATGAAAAGTTACCTCTACCTAATTATTCAAGACAATTTCTTGATAATTACCGGACTTCAGTAAACAACCATCCTCTAGCTGAAATATCTTTTCGCAGTGCTCTATTGTAGATAATCTATGAGCAATAATAATGATGGTTTTATTACCTCTCAATGACTTCGTCGCTTCTGTTATAAGATTTTCGGTGTCTTTATCTAACGCTGCTGTAGCTTCATCAAACACAAGGATTTCGCGCTTATGATAAAGTGCCCTTGCTATTCCCACTCTCTGCCTCTGTCCTCCAGAAAGTAATACGCCTCTTTCTCCAACAGGGGTGTGTATCCCTTTAGGCAAACGATTAACAACATTAGTTAATTGAGCCGCTGAAATAGCTGATTCTAGTCGATCAACATCTATTAAATGTTCTGGAACACCAAAAGCAATATTTTTTTCTAAGGTATCATCTATTAGAAAAATTGACTGAGGAACGTAACCAATCAATCCTTGCCATGCTTCTAAGTCTTTATAAATGGATACTCCATCAACATAAATATTTCCTTCCTTAGTTATAAGTAAACCCATTAAAACATCTACCAATGTTGTCTTACCAGAGCCGGACTTTCCAATTAATCCTATCGATGAGCCTCGAGAAACTTCTAAAGAAACTCCTCGGAGAGCCTTAGAATTGCTGTTTGGATAAGAATACGAAACATCAGATAAAATAATATTATCAAAAAATAGCATCTTTTTATGCTGACTCAGAGAAGCAGCCTCGCGAGAGGGAGTACTATATTCTTTGGTGGCGCCACTATCCCCAATATTCAGAGCAGTTCTTATTTCTGTAAATTCCATGAATAATTGATCAAGGGAATGATAATTGTAGCGAATTACATTGAGACAGGAAATGGTGTTCCCCATAGCAGGAAGCAGACGTATTGAGGCAATTGCGAAAATTCCGAAAATAGAACTCAGATTTTGACTATTGTCTTGATTGAGAGTTAAAAATATTACCGCAAAAAGGATAAGAAAACTGATTACAAGCGCTTCAACAAAATACCTCGGGAGATTAGCATAACCTGAGGCCAAACCCATGTTCTCAGAGTATCTATCAGCAGCAATTTTCATCTCTTGCTGAAAAAAACTCTCGCACCCAATTATTCTTGTTTCTTTGAGTCCACCTATTCCATGATTTAATACTCGAACCATTTCTACAGAAGCATCGTATCCGTTTTTACCCCACTTTGCCAAATGCACCTTCAAGGGATTTAGAGCTAGAAATGAGCAGAGCAATATTAATGCAATTCCTACGGAAGCAAATACGTTTGTCCAAACTAATAAGGATACTAAGGCTAGTATTACAATGGAATTAGCTATAGCTGTTAATAGTGACAGAACCAACCCAATACAAAATTGATCAGTAGATGTAACAATGCTTTGAACTAAACTGGCAGAGTTTCTGCCTAAGTGATAGGTATACGGGGCCTGTAAATAGGCTTTCATAAGGTCGGTGGAAAGATCTCCTTTAAGCTTGTAGGTAAACTGAGCTATTGACTTTTGAGAAACAAAAGTTGCAAATGCTTTTATCGAGAAAGCTAATATTATCAACAAACTTAAAAGAACTATAAAGCTACTCTTAGAGCTAAACCCTGAAAGACTATAAATATAATTTAGAGTCTTATTACTTTCAATGATATCCGGATTAGTGGTTATGGCAGCAAATGGACCGATAAGACCTGTTCCAATCAACTCTAGTAGGGAACTTATGATGAAAAGAACCATCATGAACATAATCTGCTTGTGCTTACCCTGAGTCACATACCAGAATCTATTTAAGAAATTTTTCATGGACTTTAGCTTATCTTCTCCAAAATAAACAAATTCTGATGAATCATGACTCACTAAACAACTTTAAGAAAAATATAGAGGTCCTGATGATAGAAGCTTGATTATCTTTCAGCTTCTTCATAAATAAATTACTTTGGTGCTAAGGAGTCGTTCGTAAATAAACTACCGATTTCAGATTTGCCGAAACTATAAGCCTAGCATGATAGAGAATCAACAATCCAGTAGCTTAATTCCGAACGGATCCTAATCAACCATTTGAGACTTTATGCCTATTTTAGGAAAATTGTATGCTCCTGATAATTGTGAACAGACATTTTGCCGAAATTTCAACTCATACAAGTCTACAAAACAGAATGCCTGCCTTGTGAAAACTTCGGCAACTTTTAGAAACAAATTTCCTACAGTTTTACTTGAATTAACCTTAGTCCAAGTAGTAAGAAAGTTAAAATTCATCCAAAAACTACATCATACCGCTGACCTCCAAACTCTGAAACTGATTCATCCATACCTAGTTTAGACATCAACGTTAAACAAACAGGGGCTGGAAGGCATCTGTGATAGTCGAAGTTTGACCATTACTATTGACTGCGATGTCCAAAAGAGGATCGCCGGAAAATGAAAGTGTAGGCAATGTACCGAAGATCCTACTACTCGTAACAGAGGCGACGGTTGCCTGCTGATCACCTATTGTGACAGTAGTATCTGATACCGAGCCCGAAAAATTAGTACCTCCAATTACAAATTGCCCGTTGCCCGTTGCCGGTGCCCTCCATTCAAGAATGTCATATGCAATCATATTACTGCCAACTGTACTATCTACAGGCAAAGCTGCTATGACCTTGTCATCGTTGTAGTCCGCGCCAACAATTGCACCTGAAAACCCCGTTAATATATCTAAACTGCTTGTTGTACCGGCATTCGTCTTTATCTCATTAACATCAAGAACTTGTGTGCCATCAGCAGATAGTTTTACGTTATAAAGCAATGAGTTGTATCTCTGCGCCAGCAGATTCCCACGGAGCTGCCCACCGAATGTAGTCGAGCGGTACTCTGTTAATCCATTAGTCGATGCCAAGAAATCTCCGTGTATAGGTGAAGTATAGATTTCATTGCTTGGTTCAGTTGGCGCATAGTAAACATTTTGGCGAAGATCCGTACGCCCGCGACTGCGGTTAGGACTGCCATAATAGTTTTCTTCAATGACAATGTTCAGTTCATCCCCTAATTTTTCTTCTCCAAATGGCTCTTGAGTATCAGGGCCAGTCGATACATCACCAAATTCTTCGTTTGCTCCATTATCAGTTGCATATAGAATGCCTTTTGTAGTCCACTCTAGGTCATAGGGATTTCTGAAACCACTGGCATAAACTGAGACATCTACACCAGGTACTACAAGATGCTCTCCCCCAAAGCCTTGACTTTCTTCAGGGTTATTTAGTGTGAGACCATCTGGTGCCACCCACCCTTCTGGGAACTCATACTGAATAGTTCCGTTAAAGTTTTCATTGGTGATATTTGCTTTGAGAATTGCAGCAGTAAAGGGGGATTCTTCCAGTCCGCCAATGAAAGGGTCAGCAATACCAGCGTTAGTATTACTACCTACAGTGATTAGTAAGTTACCTTGATCGTCGAATTCTAATCCGTTGACTCCATGGTCATGATTAGAAACACCAATGCCTGTAATCAGTGGTTGAGCTATAGAGAAGTCTGGACCTTCTAGAACGCTAATCTGTCCACTATATGGAGAAAATGTGGTCAAAGGGTCAAAGGCGGCCCCTCCATTTGCGTATAGCCGACTGTGAGCAACATAAATTCTAGGCTGACTTCCTGCAACATTCTCAAATGGATTAAATGCAATACCCAAGATGTTTGAGTTAGAAACCCCATTAAAAGCACTCAGAGTATCAATAACTTCCGTAGCTATCACACTGTAATCATCATCAAGAGTATAGGCGGCAATTTCACCAACCACCGTCCCTACATACAACCGACCATCTGGCCCCCAGGTCACTGTTGTAGGTGATTCAATATTGCCAATCAGCTTTTCTTCAAACTTAACTTCAACTGAGTCATTATCATTAATACCTACCGAAACGGATGGAATTGTCAATCCACTGTAGTTAGTGTCAATAGTATCAACGCTATGACTGATGGTTGAGGTCTGAAAACCTTCCTTCGTAGAATCATCAACTGCTGACACTGCAACTGTCTGGGGCACATTCCAATTTGCAGAGGTAAACACCAAGCTCGTTTTGTCAGTTGTAAGTTGAGTTCCAGACTGGATGTTTATTGTGACATCTGAAGCTGGTTGGCTGTTGAGCAACAAAACATAACTATCACTGTTACTGCCTTCGGTAA
Organism: Vasconcelosia minhoensis LEGE 07310; assembly: GCF_015207255.1. Classification (GTDB taxonomy): domain Bacteria; phylum Cyanobacteriota; class Cyanobacteriia; order Phormidesmidales; family Phormidesmidaceae; genus Vasconcelosia; species Vasconcelosia minhoensis. The sequence goes on along the minus strand of NZ_JADEXG010000086.1, from coordinate 1,035 downwards.
CCAAAGTGTCACCATTGCTTTCTTTAATGAGAACCTTGTGCCCCAAAATAGGAAGAATTTCGAGGCCAGCTATAGCTGCAGCATTCAGTTCACTGGTGAAATCCAGATTGAGTTCACCATCCTGCACAATGAAGAAGTCTGATGCGCTTAGAACCTTAGCGGTATTGGATCCATCAAGAAATGCATTCTTCGTCTCAAAGAAAATATCCAGGTTGTCAAAAAACAGTTCATTTTCAATTGAGACGTCAAACTTGCGTTGGTTAAAATCTGCATACTCCAACTCGGCAAGATGGAACTTGACTATATAATTTCCGTTTTCAATGGGGATAGCGTAAGAGAAATTAGTGCCTGTGCGCTGTGATTGATATATAAAATCATCAACCGTATCGGCAATTTCATTAGTGACGGGTCCAAAATTGCTGCCATTGGTAAAGTAGGTATCAGCATTCCATAACTTACTCAGGGAATCGACTTTATCTTGAGTAGATCCGGAATTAATGCGAATAATGCCATCTGAGGGAGGAATTTGGACAGCAACTTCAAAAGTACCTAAACTGCCAGCGGAAGCTGGGTTCAAGCTGGTATCCACTACTTCATTTCCATTAAGAGATACAGTATAGAGACCAGCTTCAATAGCATCCCAACTTCCATCGGGAGCAGGTATTGTATACGACGCAGTTACGGAGCTAGAGTTGTTGCTGCTACTAGGCATTATGAAGCCAACAGGAATTTGCGTTACACCGTCAGGGGCAGTAACAGATAAATCCCCAGAATCAAGACTAGACACTTGAACTGCTGAATTATCCGAGTAGGTAATTCTGAAAATGGCATCTTCTGTACTATCTGGCAATAAAGCTGTAGAAGAAGTATCTAAGATAGCAGTAGGAGGTGTTTCATCAGGACCAGCAGGTTGTAGCGGTCTGAACTCAACATAGTTCAGGTTAAATCCGCTGGTTATCATATCCAGACGCATTTCATGCGTACCTGCGCTCAGCGTAACTCCTGGAATGACCACATCTGTATAAGACTGCCAAC